>NZ_CP026031.1:4568851-5175203 GCF_003726095.1 Niallia circulans | reverse complement strand
TCCATTCAATGCAAAAATATTATTCAGTGGCTGAAAAAACAACCGACAATTACTTTTCTCGGCAATGGATTACCAAATAAATGGAAGCTATACCAAGTATTACGCGAGTCAAAACTTTCTGCATATATTCCTGAAACTTTTCTCTTACAATCAGCCAATCAAATAAATTTTCAGAACTTAAATCCTGTCATTATTAAACCAATAAATGGTTCTCAAGGAAATGGACTATATTTTATTAAAAAGCAAAATAAAGACATCTTAGTTAGAACAGATAAAAAAGAAAAAACAATAGAAAAAATATTTTCGGATCAAGTGACTTTTAATAAATGGCTTAACCAGCTGTTAAAAAGAAATTCTTATATCATGCAGGCCCATCTTCCACTTACTAACAAAGAAGAGCAGCCATTTGATATTCGCGCTTTTATGCAAAAAAATCCAAAGGAAGAATGGAACGTTATCGAAAAAGGAATCCGCATTGGCGAAAAAGGAAGAATTATTTCTAATTTAAGTGCTGGTGCGTCGATTATCGCTTTTGAAGATTGGTTTCAAACCGCTCCCTTTCCATTAAAAGGCTTTCTTAAACAAGAGATGGAGGAAATTCTTACCCTCCTTCCTTCTATTTTAGAAAATTCCTTCTCTACACTATTTGAGCTTGGCGTAGATATTGGCATTTCACCAAATGGGTCATTATGGATTCTTGATGTAAATTCAAAGCCTGGGAGAAAAGTAATCATGACAGCATATCCACATCTATGTGAAAAGCTCTATCAAGCTCCAATCCTTTATGCTGCTAAACTTGCTGATGATAAAAGGAGGAATCGAGATGAAGAAGCTATATCCTATCGAAATAATCTCTAACAGCGAAAATACTGTTTACTTACCAACAGACTTTGAAGCAAATAAAAATTTGAAAATAATTGCATTTGGAACCGTCAGCAAAGAAGCCACTATAAAAAAACATAAAAAATCAAAAAATATCATAGGCATTAGTTCCGATCTTTTTAAAGAATTACTACTGCCTTCCAACAGTTCAAATGTGCACTTATTTTCAGATGACGAAACCATCTATATCGGCCCACTCGTAGGCATATTCACTTCTGGCTTTTCAACAATTAAAGTTCGCCCAATCGGGGATCGCTCGATTCTATTTTCTAAACTTCTTTCTGTGCAAAAAACAGTGGGAGTCATTGCCTTCCTATTTGGAGAGCAGCATATTAATTGGGAAACAGGAACAATTAATGGACTATTTTATGAAGATGGCTGGAAATCAGTAGAAGTTCCTTTTCCGAATGTCGTTTATGACCGTATCCCAAATCGCCGAATTGAAAATCTCCACAGAATCCAGGCCGTTAAAACGCGATTACAGAAAGAATACTCTATATCCTGGTATAATCCTGGTTTCTTTAACAAACTCGATATTTATGAACGACTTCTTCAGGATGACAGTATTTCCGATTATTTGCCTGAAACCCATGCACTCACTAATTTTTCTGTCATTGAAAGAATGCTGAGCAACTTCGGCAATGTCTATATAAAACCTAAAAATGGAAGTCTTGGTAAGGGAATCTACCAAATACTATTTGATAAAAAGGATGGCTGCTATTATACTCGCTTTAAAGATGAGGAGCAGGGTAATCGCTTAATGAAATTTGATCATTTGGAAGCATTAATGAATCACTTATTCGAAAATCAGAATTTATCTCATTATATCGTTCAACAAGGTATTCACTTAATTCGTTCAGAAAAAAAATCAGTCGATTTCCGTGTGCATACTAATAAAAATAAAGATGGTCAATGGGAAATGACGGCAATGGCCGCAAAAATTGCAGGCACAGGCAGTGTTACCACTCATCTTAATAATGGTGGTACGGTTAAAGCAATCGAAGAATTAACCAATACAGACCTTCATTGCGAAGAAATAAGCAATAAACTATCGAAGGCGTCCTTGCAAATAAGTAAGGCCATGGAAAAACAAATGGAAGGATATATAGGAGAAATCGGCTTTGATTTAGGATTGGACCGAAAAGGACGCGTATGGTTATTCGAAGCCAATGCAAAGCCGGGAAGAAGTATTTTTAAGCATCCTTCTCTTAAAAAATTTGATTTAGAGACTCGCAGAAAATCGCTCGAATACGCAGTCTTCCTAATGGATCAAAGTATTAAAAATCTTGAGGATATCTACCAATGAATATTTATTATGATTCCGAAAAAGAATGTTGGTATACGGCCTCGCGGGATACTTACCTTTTTGGGGCATCTAACATGTGCTTAGCTAATTTAATGCCAGCTGCCAACCATGCAGCTTTCCCAATTGTCCCACATGAAGATAAGGTTGGTCCATTAATCGGAATTATGATTGCAAGAAATAAACATAATAAATTAATTGGAAATGGCGAGCTCTTTAAACAGCTACAGGAAAAACTTCAACAACATGCGGGAGGAATTATCGTTATCTTTCCTCCTGAAAACTTACAGACAGAAAAACTAACGGGATATATATTTTGTTCCAGCAGAAACAGTTGGATAAAAGCGATTACTCCGTTACCAAACATTGTCTATAATCGTGTTCCTTTTCGAAAAACAGAGAAGCAGGAACCCTTTCAGACTGCCGTGTCCTTTTTAAAAGAACAAGGAATCCCCTTTTTTAACGCTTCATTTATTAATAAATGGGAGCTTCATCAATTGTTTCGTGATTCCCCTTTCTTAAAAGAGCATTTGCCTAAAACAACTCTTTTAAAGCAGAAGGAAGACTTTGCTGATTTTCTGCTTACGTATAAAAATATTTACTTAAAACCAGTAGAAGGCTTTAAGGGGAAAAATATTTACCGTATCAGATTAAAACAAAACGATTCTATCCATGTCAGTACAACCGAGGAGACCAAATACTACTCAAGTTTAAATCAAGTCTGGGAACAGTATCAGCAAGATTGGCTCCAAAGAGAGTACTTGCTCCAAGAAGAAATTGACGGAGCCTTATATAATGGAAATCGCTATGATTTTCGCCTATTAGTTACCTTTGAAAATCGCTATGTCCTTACTGGAGTGGGAGTGAGACAATCAACCCAGCAGAATGTCACAACCCATATACCTTCCGGCGGAAAATTGCTTTCTTATCAGGAAGTACAACAAAAAGAGCATGACTTATTTTTCAAAAAAATAGTTGATCACTGTGGAATCTTGTTAACCCAAAAATATGGTTTTACGGGTGAGTTTTCCATCGATGCCTGTGTCGATAAGAATGGCCAGTATTATCTTTTCGAGGTTAATGCCAAACCGATGTTATTTGACGAAAAAGAAATTGAAGAAAAACGATGCCAGCAGCTAATAAAGCTTTTTTATTCATTAACTAATTTCCCCTTTCAGAATAAATCGCAGGAGATGACCCATCCTAAAACTTAGGAGGGATTATCATGAAAAAAGCTAAAAAAGATCTCCCATACGAGGGAAAAGAAAAAGCTTATTTAGATATTGATCGAATCATAAATGAAGGGTTAGCAGGTGGAACAGTAATAAATAGAGAAAATAACACAAATATGGAGGAAGCAAGGGAACTACCGGAAGAAGAACCCCCTCATCTAATCGAATAAACTGTTTAGGCATCCCCTCCTTTTGTTTTTATTGGCAAAGGGGGTGCTTTTTTGCTCTCATTCGATTGATTTTATGATTTTGTCAGCTAATGTGGAGGATTTTCCAGCCGGATTTTTATTTTATCAGCCAAATCTGTGGTCTTTTCAGCCAAACTTTTGGTTTATCAGCCAAATCTGCACTCTTTTCAGCCAAACTTTTATTTTATCAGCCAAATCTGCACTCTTTTCAGCCAAACTTCTTGTTTATCAGCCAAAACACCATACTTTTCAGCCAAACTTCTTGTTTATCAGCCAAAACACCATACTTTTCAGCCAAACTTCCTTTTTATCAGCCAAAACACCACTCTTTTCAGCCAAACTTCCTTTTTTATCAGCCAAAACACCATACTTTTCAGCCAAACTTCCGATTTATCAGCCAAATCTGCACTCTTTTCAGCCAAACTCCCTTTTTATCAGCCAAAACGCCACTCTTTTCAGCCAAACTTCTTGTTTATCAGCCAAAACACCATACTTTTCAGCCAAACTTCCTTTTTATCAGCCAAAACACCACTCTTTTCAGCCAAACTCCCTTTTTATCAGCCAAAACACCACTCTTTTCAGCCAAACTTCCGATTTATCAGCCAAATCTGCACTCTTTTCAGCCAAACTTCTTGTTTATCAGCCAAAACACCATACTTTTCAGCCAAACTTCCTTTTTATCAGCCAAAACACCACTCTTTTCAGCCAAACTTCTTGTTTATCAGCCAAAACACCATACTTTTCAGCCAAACTCCCTTTTTATCAGCCAAAACGCCACTCTTTTCAGCCAAACTTCCTCACCACAAACCATCTTCATCACTTGCCCCTTTTCTATAAATCGGTATAGAATAAAATTATGAAAACATTTCGGAGGGACCCATCCATTGAAGCATAAATTATTAGCCTATTATAAACATAGCTTGGAGCAAGCAGTGCCCCCATCTCCATCACAGCTTTCCGATTACTATTGGTTTAAGGTTGATTTTCAAGATGATTGGATTGGGATTCAAAAACAGGAGATTGATGACTCTCAGCTAGAATTATTAAAAGCTTGCTATGATTTTTTTCAACCAGATGAAACATTAAAAAAGGAAGAATACAGTTGGAATCAGTACCTATATTTTAACGGAGAACAGCCTTCTTTCAAAAATATGGAGACATTACGTTTCATCCAGTTTCATATTAAAGGTGATACTACTTCCATTGAAAGAAAATTAATTGAATCGGCATTTGATGGTTTTATTCATGAAAATAGCCTTATTATTTGGAATGGCTCCAATGAAGGGGTTGTAATAGAGCAAAATGCACAATATTTAGAGGAGGAAGATTTCACTGCTCTTGCTCAAGCTTTGCAATCTGATTTCTTTTTTTCCATTTGCTTTTACATGGGAAAAGAGCTGAAACTAAATAGTTCTATTCCTGTTATTTTTGGACAAGAACGAAACTTTTTTTCAAAAGGTTTGGCATTTATGCCGAAATCCACCGTTCTTAGCTTAGAAACGATTCTGCCTAACCTGTTAATCAGCAGACTGAAGGAAGACGAACTTGATTTATTTAAAGAATGGTTTTCCATTTTTGAAGAAGACAAGGAACTACTGCTTACTATCAAAACATTTATTGAAAACAATGGACACAGCACTAATACTGCAAAACAATTGTTCATCCATCGCAATACCTTACAATACCGACTTGATAAGTTTACAGAAAAAACAGGTCTGAACCTAAAGAATTATCATTCTTATATCACCACCTATCTTGCCTGCCTATTCTACACTAGCGGGAAGTAGCTTAAAAAGCCAATATTGGCTTTTTTTACTGGGAAGTTTTATAGAAAACTGGCTATACAAGCTCTTAGGCATTTTGCTCAAAACTCTGTAAGCGTTTTTCATGCATTTTGCCGATTTGAAAACGGTATCAAAAATGATAAAGTAGAATTATCAAATTGGTAGGGGGAGAACAAAATGGCAGAGCTAGTGTTAAAAAATATTTATAAAATCTATGATGAAAAAGTTGAAGCGGTTAAAGATTTTAATTTACACATTCAGGATAAAGAATTTATCGTATTTGTTGGTCCTTCTGGTTGCGGTAAGTCTACAACTCTACGGATGATTGCAGGTCTTGAAGATATTTCAAAAGGTGATTTCTATATTGATGAGTTACGTGTAAACGATGTTGCACCTAAAGATCGTGATATCGCAATGGTTTTCCAAAACTATGCTCTATACCCACATATGACGGTTTATGATAATATGGCATTTGGTTTAAAGCTTCGTAAATTCCCTAAAGCGGAAATTGAAGAAAGAGTAAATAACGCTGCAAGAATTTTAGGATTAGAAGAATATTTAAAAAGAAAACCAAAAGCATTATCCGGTGGACAACGTCAAAGGGTTGCACTAGGTCGTGCCATTGTTCGTGATGCGAAAGTATTCTTAATGGATGAGCCATTATCCAACTTAGATGCTAAATTACGTGTGCAGATGCGTGCTGAAATTTCAAAGCTTCACCAAAGACTGCAAACTACTACTATTTATGTAACGCATGACCAAACAGAAGCAATGACAATGGCTTCAAGACTTGTTGTTATGAAAGATGGAGTTATCCAACAAGTTGGTGCTCCAAAAGAAGTATATGAAAAACCTGAAAATGTTTTCGTTGGCGGATTCATTGGTTCACCAGCAATGAACTTCTTTGAAGGAAAAGTAGTAGACAATAAATTAGTACTCGGTAATAATGCTTTCATTATTCCAGAAGGAAAATTAAAAACATTACGGGAACAAAATTATATCGGTAAAGAAGTTATCTTTGGTATCCGACCAGAAGATATTCACGATGAATTAGTATTCTTAAACAGTTCAGAAAATACAAGTTTTGATGCAAAAGTAGAAGTGTTTGAATTAACAGGTGCAGAAAGCCTTGTATATTCTACTCTTTCTGACAAGGAATTTGTTGCTCGCTTAGATTCTAGAGCAGACCTTCAAGCTGGTCAATCTGTGAAATTAGCACTTGATATGAATAAAGGTCATTTCTTTGATAAAGAAACAGAACTTCGTATTCGCTAACAAAAAAGTTAAATTTAAAGCTTACCTTGCTGATGCATGGTAAGCTTTTATTAATGGTTAGCCTCTATTCCTGGATAAACAATACCTCTTCTTGTCCACATTGTGGACAAAGCACAAGATGGGGACATAAATGTGCAGATAAATCCTGATAGCCGTTTTCTAGCTTCATTTGATCAATCGGCATATAGGCACTATAGTCATCATAATAATCCATCACTCTGCCTTTGTCCTCTACACGATCTCCACAATTAGAACAAACGCTTTCTAAATTTCCTAAGCCATTACAGATAGGACAAATGGAGCCCATTTCAAATTCACCTCTCTATATTCTACCCTAAAAAAATCAGCCTTTTTTGCGTTGAATTTATTCTTACGTTTAGTTTCTCTATTGTATTTAGAAACTATCCAGCAGGAATAAAAGGAATTAATTTCCTTGATTTTTTCTAGAATAAGATAATGAAATCCAACCATAATAATAGTACAAGCAGCAACCAAGGCGAGAGCAAACATAAACAACTACTACTTTCCATATTATTGGGTTATACCTAGTGGTAGTAAGATATTTCTTACAGACTGGTGCAATTCCAGTTAACCCAACCAAAAAAACAACTAGAAGGAGCTGGAACACAATGGCAAACAACAATTCTTCAAATCAACTTTTAGTACCAGGAGTATCTCAAGCTCTAGACCAAATGAAATACGAAATTGCATCTGAATTTGGTGTAAACCTTGGTGCAGAAACAACTTCTCGCGCTAACGGATCTGTTGGTGGAGAACTCACAAAACGCTTAGTACAAATGGCTGAAAAGCAACTAGGTGGATTTCAAGGCTAATTGAAAATTTAATATAATGGCTAGAGCCCTCCTAATTTAGGGGGGCTTGCTTTATTTAGGGTATAACCACTTTATCGCATGGAGAAATTGTTTAATAAAGTGCTCTCTATTATGATCCGCATTTTCTCCCAGAATAAATTGATACTGTTCCTTTGGAAGTTTTTTAAAAAACACTTCATTTACCAGCGAAACATTTTCAACCATATACCTTTGAATATTAACCTTGCTTTTCCCCTCTTCCTCCCCAACATACAAAAAAACACTATTTTCCATCTGCATCTCATTTTTTTGCACATAGGAAAGGCTGTTCGGATACCATAGTGATGGGGAAAGGAGCCCAAATTTAGAAAAATAATCAGTAAATTCATACATAGCATATAAAGAAATGAGCCCTCCTAGTGAGGCTCCTATCATACCTGTGTTTTGTCGATCTGCTTTAGTATGAAAGCTTGTATCGATATATGGCTTAATCGTTTGCGTCACAAAGGATAAATAGGCCTTTCCTTCCCCCTTAAATGGTGGAAAAGTGGGACTAAGACTAGGTGAATACCAAGGCGTATACTCATGAAGTCGTTTTTTGGGTTCAATTCCCACAAGAATTACTTCCTCTGCTCTATCTAAAGAGAATAATTCTTCTAATTCATGTAAGATAGGATGAAAAAGATTTCCTCCATCATGAACGTAGATTACTGGAAAACTACTTGATAATTTATTATAAGAAGGTGGCAGGTAGATACTCAAAGTTCGAGTTTGTATCTGGACCTCCCTTACCGTTCCCCTTATATTTCTTTTCCTATTTCTGTAACTATCCATTTCTCAACCTCTACACTTTAGCTTTTACTAATAAATAAACAAAATAGGGTGCACCAATAATACTTAAAATAATTCCCGCTGAAATTTCTGCAGGTGCGACAATTGTTCTGCCGATTAAATCTGCTATTAACATGAAGAGACTGCCAATTAACCCACAAACTATCAAGGAATTTCGATTTTTTAATCCAACTAGCAGTCTTGCCATATGTGGTGACATTAGTCCAATAAAACCAATGCTTCCTGAAACAGACACACATGCTCCAATCATGCCAACAGCACATAATAGCAAGAGCCATTTTTCTTTTTCCACTTTTACTCCTAAACCAATCATTACTGTTTCTTGCAATTGAAATAAATCAAGCGAGTACGCCTTTCGAATAATAAATGGAATGATTAGTAAAAACCATGGTAGCATTGCAAGAATAAATAGCCAATTGGCATTATAAATACTTCCAGTCAGCCATACTGTCGCCATTTCAAAATCCTGTGCTTTCATTTTTAAGGACATATACATGGCCAAAGAACCAAACCCAGAATTTATGGCTATTCCAGTTAAAATAAGTTTTTGCGAGTCCAGTCTTTCTCTATCTTTTGCTAATAAAAAAATGACAAATGCAGCAATAAATCCACCAACTAAGCCAATAAGCGGCATACTTAACACAAACCATAAGCTATCCTTATTAAGATTAAGCACTCCTTGAAAGAAAAACATATAGGCAACAATCGCAGCCCCGGCTCCACTGTTAATTCCTAATATTCCAGGATCCGCAAGACCATTTTTCGTTATACTCTGCAGGATAGAACCTGCAATCCCCAATCCGAAGCCAACAAAAATGGCCAAAATAATTCTGGGCAGACGGAACTCAAATATAACTAAATCCGTATTAGCATCAGGATGATAACGAAAAATACTCCTTCCTATCTCTTGAAAAGAAAGAATATATTCTCCTTTGGATAAACTAATGAACATGACGATGAGACATAAAGCAATTAATACATACATCGATAGATAGGTTCTTTTTCTTTCTTTATCCACGTTGAGTATTCCCTCCTCCCTTTGTCTTTATTAAATACAAGTAGAAAGGGACACCTAAGAAAGCTGTTACTATGCCAATTGGCGATTCAAAAGGGTAATTAATGAATCGACTGAGAGTATCACATATGACGAGAAATATGGCCCCTATAATTCCAGAGCATGGAATTATTTTTCGATAGTCAACCCCAACCATCATTCTTGTAATATGGGGAATAATTAAACCGACGAATCCTATTTTGCCCGCTAGCGAAACAGAGATCCCCGTCATCATCACAACAGATGCCATCGTTAAAAGCTGAATAATGAATGTTTTCTGACCAAGTGATGTAGCAATTTCTTTTCCTAACGATAAAATAGCAATTGATTTGGAAAGCGATAATGCCAAAACAATTCCAATAATGGCTAATGGAAAGCAAATAAGCAATAGATCATTATTAAGCTGGTGCAAGCGGGCATTATACCAGAAGCTCATATTTTGAGATACTTGAAAATAGGAGGCAATGGCAGAAGATAAACTGCTTAAAAAAGATCCAAAAACGGTGCCTATAATGGCAAGTCTTAAAGGAGAAAAACCATTCTTCACAATGGAAGCTAAACCTAAAACTAAGAAAACACCTAAAGCAGATCCGATAAAAGAAAAAGCTACCATTTGAAAGGAATTTAGTCCTGGAACAAATACAAAAGCAAGTGTTATCATAAATGCAGCACCATCCGAAACTCCCATTATGGATGGCGATGCTAAATAATTCCTTGTCATTCCCTGCATCATAGCTCCGGACATTGCCAAAAGGCCGCCTATTAATAAAGTTCCTACTGCTCTAGGAAGTCTGGCTGTCCGGATAATGGTATGCTCCACATTTTCTGCATCAAAATAAAAAAAGGCATCAAAGACTTCCTTTAATGAAATATTCATTGTCCCTAACGAAATAGATAAAAGAATAACTGCAATACATAAAAAAGGCGCACTATATATAATCGCATATGCTCTTACTTTCTCTTTATCCAAATTTGACATCACCTGATCGAATGAACCTCCTTTCAAAAAGATAATGGTATGCTCCACATTTTCTGCATCAAAATAAAAAAAGGCATCAAAGACTTCCTTTAATGAAATATTCATTGTCCCTAACGAAATAGATAAAAGAATAACTGCAATACATAAAAAAGGCGCACTATATATAATCGCATATGCTCTTACTTTCTCTTTATCCAAATTTGACATCACCTGATCGAATGAACCTCCTTTCAAAAAAAGACCCCCACCAAGATGGAGAAATGAGGTGGGGATAATTCCGTTTCCTTGTTCGCTCTCTTATTTAAATAAATCGGCAAAAGCTTTAAGAAAAGTTGTTTTACTCCATGCAGTTCCCCCAGCTGCCAATGGATCGACTACATTTTCATACACTTGATTATTTTTAACAGCATCGAGGCTTTTCCAAATAGAATTATTCTCTAAATCAGCTAATGCTGTTGGACTATCGGTGTTTTCTGTTTCCTCAAACTGAATAAATAAGTAATCTGGATTCATTTCCGCTAATTTCTCTAATGAAATCATTTCCTGTGCTTTTGCTTTTTTTACTTCTTCAGGAACCTCTAAACCAAGGTCTGCATATAGAACAGGGTTAAAATATACCGTTTCAGGATAAATATATAAGCTGCCCCCTCTTAATCTCAGCATAACAACTTTTTTTCCTGCCAGCTTATCGTGAATGCTTTCTTTTGTCTCTGTAACGTTTTTTTCATAATCCGCAATGATTGTTTCTGCCTTTTTTGTTTCATTTGTCAATTGCCCTAGTAATAATAAATTATCTTTCCAGTTTGTTGAAATGTGAGAAACAGGAATCATTGGTGCCACTTTATTTAAGTTATCCGCCACTTCTGGTTGAAATTTACTTGTGCCCAGAATAACATCTGGTTTTAGCTGCAAGAGCTTTTCTACACTTGGCTGCATTTTTTCGCCAATTTGCTCTGCTTCCGACATCGAGTCGCCTAGATAAGCAGGGAATTTTCCAGCTGTTGCAATGGCACCTGCTGGTTTAATACCCAGCATCGCTGCATCTTCCATCGCTTCTTGGCTTGCTGTTACAATTGTCTCTACTTTAGCTGGAATTTCATATTTTTCCCCTAAATAGGTAACCTCTTGAGTCGTACTTTGTCCGTCCCCTTTACTATCTTTTATCGATGAAGATGTATTTTTTTCTCCCTTTTGACTACAAGCTGTTAATAATAAAAAAGCCGCTAGGAAAATAAAAAATAAATTCTTTTTCATATACTCTCTTTCCTTTCTCTATATAATCCTAATTGAGATTGATAACCTTTATCAATTAGAATTATACTGAAAAAAGCTCCGATTATAACATGGATAATTTCCGCTAATATGCTTGTACTTTTTCCTTCTCTATCATCAGCTCTCGGAGATTATCAAGAACTCGTAAGTGGGAGCTTGCAGAATACTCATTCCATGGATCTGAATGGATAAAAGCAACTTTCTTATTTTTAACTGCTGCTATACGATTCCATTCTGTTGAGCATTTCAGTTTGTCCCAAGCGCTAATTGTCTCCATATCCTGGCGAATATTAACAAATAAATAAGTTGGATTTAAGCTTACCAAGTCAGAAAGTGTAATGGCTTCGCTTAATTGAATATCTTCTTCAGGTTGTGCTGACGTAAATCCTAAATCTTTATACACGAGATCAATAGCTGTTCTAGAACGATTGAGGACTAATGTATTTTTAAATAGGCTAACTACTAAAACAACTTCGCTCTCTAATGATTCCTTCCATAACTTTCTTGTTTCCTTTACTTTATCTTCATATCTTTTTAAATAGTTTTCTGCGTCTATTTCGCAATTAATATAGGTTGCTATTTCTAGCAATTGGCTTTTCCAACTGCTATTTTTGAATGAATAATAATAGACTGGTGCTATTTTTTCGAGTTCCTGCTTCTCTTCAGCTGATATGTCATCCTTCGCGATTATTTTATCTGGTTTCTCTGCAGACAGTTTTTGGATGTTGTTTTCCCATTCTGAATGAATCTTGTAGGTATTTAAATGAATAGGAATATCATCTCGAAAATGCTGATAATAATAACTGGTCCATTTAGGATGCAGTGGAGCTGCGTAGGGAATTATCTGAAGTGCAAGTAAATGACCTGTTGTTGAAAAATCATAAGAAGCAATCTTCACCTCTCGCTTCTTTCTATAATTCGTTGGGGGAATCCCGACGATTTTTTTGAACACTCTACTTAGATAAAATTCATCAGCATAACCAACACTTGCTGCAATCACTCGTAAACTATTGGATGTTTTGATGAGTAATTCTTTTGCCCTGCGAATACGGATTTCTGTTA
Organism: Niallia circulans; assembly: GCF_003726095.1. Classification (NCBI taxonomy): domain Bacteria; kingdom Bacillati; phylum Bacillota; class Bacilli; order Caryophanales; family Bacillaceae; genus Niallia; species Niallia circulans. The sequence goes on along the minus strand of NZ_CP026031.1, from coordinate 5,162,508 downwards.
AAAAATCTTGTACACCTATTCCATACTCTTTTTTAAAAAGCTGGGAGTAGTATTTAGGGCTTACCCCTGCTCTTTTTGCTAATAAAGCGGTAGAAATGGTATCAGCATAATGCTTCTCCATATATCTTTTGGTTTCTTCTATCGCAATCATTGTATTTTTCGGAATTTTTTGCGGTTGATTGGTCACAAAATAATGGAAAATCAGCGAGCGTTTTGCCTTTTTTAAAAAATGATTATTTATTGATTCGTCTTGTTCTAATTTGAACAGGTCCTCCATCATAGGCTGAATTGTGTCAGCTGACTGAAAAACAAATGATTTCATGATACTGTTCTCATTCTTTAGCGCTACTTTTGTATATGTATCCCTATTTATAGCTTTCGTCTGATACAATTGAAATGGCAGCAAATAATAGTCTACACAGCAAGTATTTTTAAATTGAAGATGATAGGTGCTTTCCGCTGGAATAAATAATAGATCCCCTTTACTGAAAAGAAACTTATCGATATCAATCGATAACATCCCTTCACCACTATTAATATAAATAAATAGATAACTAGTCGATAAAACTCGCTCTATCTTCTTGGCATATAATCGTTCTATACGGCCATAGTTTATTTCGATACTCTCCCAGTTATAAATCATCTCATTTTCCTCTCTTGTTATTTTCGTAATTTATATGTACAATATATTCACCTAATTAATATTGATAATCATTATCACTTATTTTACCAAATTATTGCATAGAAAGAAATAGGTGGCGATATCCTTGATGAAATGGAAAGAAAGCTTTTATATTCCCAATACAGAAATTTGGACATATTCTATTGATGAGACAAAAAAATATAAAATCTTTGTCTATATCCCAAATATCCCCGTTCCTGAAGATGGATTTCCTGTCCTCTATCTTTTGGACGGCAACGCTAATTTTGGTAGTTATGTAGAAGCGGTACGCTTGCAGACTAGAACACGTGAAAAAACTGGATTACATCCTGCTGTTATCATTGGTATAGGCTATGATACTGCTGAGCCTTATAGTGAGGAAAGATATTTCGACTTTACCTTTCATGCAGACCAGACACAGCTTCCTAAAAATCCAACTGGCTCACAATGGCCGCCTCTTGGTGGCGGCAAACAATTTCTTTCCTTTATCGAACAGAAATTAAAGCCATTAGTAGAGCAGAACATTCCGATAAACACAAAAAAGCAAATGATTGCTGGTCATTCACTCGGAGGACTTTTTGTTCTTTTTACACTCTTCACGGCCCCTTCTTCGTTTCAATATTATCTGGCAAGCAGCCCATCCATCCATTGGAACGAAGAGCAGCTGTTAAAAGAACTAGACTTTTTTCCAAAAAGGCTAAACCCTCTAGACACAAATAAATTGCTGCTTACCGTTGGAGAAAAAGAAAAATCACATTTTACACAAATGCATCAAAAGGCAATTACTCTCTCTGAGAAATTGCAGAATTATCATTCTCCTTTCTTCCAGCATATTTTTCATGAATTTAAAGAAGAAGACCATCTTACTGTATTACTGCCATTAATCAATAAAACGATACGTTTTATAAATGATAAATGAATTTTACTAAAAACAGGTTTTAAAGCAATCAGGTGGGCTAATCCCTTTTTTGGAGGTTAAATCGGATAGATGAGATGGAGGCATGGTTATTATCAAAATTAAAATGGACTTAAATGTGGAAGAAGTGAATGCGCAGAAGGGACAGACTTTATGCCTATTAAAACAAACAAAATGTCTATTAATGGAGCAAATAAAATTTATACATTTTGTTTAGACTATGGGGAATTCGATTCAATCCGTCTTGATAATACAACAATGTTTAAAAAGAAATAGAAATATCAAAAACGTTGAATACTAAGTGAAGGGAGTCTTCCCTTCACTAAAAAACTGGCACTATCATTTGGAAAATAATAGACTAAGTTAAAGTAGACTGCAAAAAAACACCTGAGGCTTGCCATATAAAACTAATTCGGCAAATCTCGGGTGTTCCTATTTCTCCATAAAGATAAACTTTCCTAGCTTACTAAACTTTCCCCTTGCTGCAACTGATACATCTGATAATATTTTCCCTTTCTTGCCATTAATTCATCATGGTTGCCTTTTTCTACTATCTCTCCATGATCAAGGACAAGTATTTGATCCGCATTGCGAATCGTTGATAAACGATGGGCTATAATAAAAGTCGTTCTGCCTTCTTTTAGGACTTCCATTGCATGTTGAATTATTTGTTCTGTTTCTGTATCAATACTGCTTGTTGCTTCGTCTAGAATTAGGATTGCTGGATCAAAGGCCAGAGCTCTTGCAAAGGAAATCAGCTGTCTTTGTCCGCTAGATAAAGTACTTCCCTTTTCTATCACTGGCTCATCATATCCCTTTTCTAAATGCTTTAACACTCTATCTGCGCCAACATCCTTCAATGCTTTCTCCACAGTTTCTCGTGAAATAGAAGGATCATTTAAGGTGACATTGGACGCGATGGTTCCTGTAAATAGAAAAGGATCTTGGAGAACAATTCCCATATATTTACGAAGATCTTGCTTTGAAAAAGACATAATATCTTTTCCATCTATCTTAATCTTTCCTGATTGAATATCATAAAAACGGAATAAAAGGTTCATAATCGAGCTTTTTCCTGATCCCGTATGACCAACTAAAGCGACTGTTTCACCTTGCTTTGCTTCAAAAGAAATATTTTTTAACACATAGTCGTTATCTTTATAGGCAAAGTTAACTTGATCAAAAGTGACATTTCCTTTATATCTTTCTAACGTAACATCTTCCACATCTATTCCATCTTCATCCAATAATTCAAATACTCGTTCCCCTGCAACAAGTGCTTGTTCTAAATTGGCCAATTGATTGACAATTCCTTGTACTGGCTGGAATAGTCGGTTTATATAATCAACAAAGGCATAGAGCATTCCGAGAGAAAGTGCAGCTGTTACTGATAAAGACTGACCAGCAACATACCAGATGAATATAACAAATACGATGTTTCGTAACACGTTCACTAAGTTATGGGAAGTAAGACTGTTTAACCGCAGCATCTTATTTTGATAGCGAAAATGCTCGTTATTTAAATTCTCAAATTCTTTTCTCGTTTGTTTTTCTTTGCTAAATGCCTGAATGATATGCATCCCTTGAATAGATTCATTAACCATTCCATTAATATCACTAATTTTCGCTCGAATAACATGATTGTACCGGGAAGCAAATTTGCGATATCCGATCATCCATATATATAAAATCGGCAGTAAAATTAAACATATTGCCGCAAGCGGAGGATTTAAGATAAATAATGCAATATAAATTCCAATAATATTAATTCCACTAGAGAAGAAGTTAGATAGGACTGTTACATATAGTTCCCTAATTGCTTCTGTATCGTTTGTTACTCTAGCAACTACTTTACCTGCAGGAAGATTATCGAAATATTTGATAGGCAGCCGCTGAATTTGGGCAAATACATCCTCGCGCATTTTCTGAATAATTCGGTTGGCTGATTTTTGTAATAAATAGTGCTGGCCATATTGGAAAATGGCAGAAATAATGACTAATCCAAAATAAAAAGATAACAGCTTTAAAATAGGTGTAATTTCGGGTTTATAGAAATCAAATACTTCCGCATTTGTTAACAGCGTGGCAGGATATGTTTTTGCATCTGTCCCTTTCCTTATAGTCAATGTTCCGTCATGAAACTCGCGACTTCCATCAAATGAAATCTTCCCTTCCACAAAAAGAAATTGTCTTCCCACTTGGAGGATTCTTACTTCTGCAAGCTTTTCTTTATCGGAATCAAGATATTCTGCTTTTTTGTAGAAATTCCCCTTATATTTTACTGCCTCTTTTGTTGGTTCTGTTTGATACCATTGTGATTCAATCCCTGTTATATGATCATCAATTACCTTTTTTGCAACAAATGGACCAGCCAGATCGGCGATAACAGCAATTGTCAGCATGATTAACGCAGCAATAATAATCCCTTTGAATTTCAATGCATATTGAAATAATCGTTTACCAGTAGTCATGCTTTCACCTCCACTTCATCTGCATCCACTTTTGTCTGTTGCGTTATATATTGTTCCTTATACCAGCCATTTTGTTTCATTAACTCCTCATGTGTTCCATGTTCTGCAATATGGCCATCTTCCATCACAATGATATGATCGGCATGCTGAACAGCAGTCATTCGATGAGTCGAAATAATCGTTGTTTTTGCTTGTCGTTCTTGCTTTATATTCGTGATAATTTTTTGTTCTGTTTTTGCATCTACCGCTGATAAAGAATCATCTAAGATGAGAATTTCCGGTTTACGGATAAGTGCTCTCGCAATCGATATCCGTTGCTTTTGTCCCCCTGACAAAGCTACTCCTTTTTCCCCTACAAGTGTTTCTAACCCCTCTGGAAGCATTTCGATATCCTGATCAAAAGAGGCAAGACGAATTGCTTCTTCTAATTCTCCTTCCACAGCACCTTCTTTTCCAAATAAGATATTTTCTCTCACTGTTTTTGAAAAGAGGACATGATCTTGGGGAACATAACCAATCCATCCTCTTAATGTATGCAAATCAATGGAATCAATGCTATTCCCATTAATCACCAGCTTCCCTTCTCCTTTCGGATATTCGCGAAGCAGCTGTTTAATCATTGTCGTCTTTCCACTACCTGTTTTCCCAACAATCCCAACTGTTTCTCCTCTTCTTATGGTTAAATAGATGTCTCGGAGATTCTCTTGTTTAGACGATGGATATTGAAATTGCACATCTTGGAATTGAATAATTTCAGGAACTTCTTCTTTCTTTCCATTCTCCGGATTCCTTACATCTGCTTTGTAACTTAATGTTTCCTGGACCCGATCTAAAGAAGCATTGCCTCGCTGCATAATATTCATTAATTCACCAACAGCAAACATTGGCCAAACAATCATTCCTAAATATACATTGAAGGTAACAAGCTGCCCAATTGTCAACTGCTGTTGAAACACTAAGTAAGCACCATACCCGAGTCCAATTAGATAGCTTAAACCAACAAGAATTCGCACAGTTGGATCAAATAAGGAATCTATTTTAGCGACATGTAAATTCTTCTTATAGACATCTTCTGTAAAATGATGAAATTGTTTTTGTTCTTCTTTTTCCAATACATAAGCGCGGATTACTCGAACTCCTGAAATAGACTGAAGAACACTATCATTCATATCACCGAATGCGTCCTGGGCTTCCATAAAGCGTTTATGGATTCTTTCCCCATATATTTGCATGATAATGGCCATAATAGGCAGTGGAAGAATTGCTGCCAATGTTAATTTCCAGCTTACGGTAATCACCATTGTAATTAAAATCGTCAGCATAAAAATCGTAGAATCGACCAATGTCAAAATTCCAAATCCTGCTGTAACGGAAACAGCCTTTAAATCATTGGTCGCTCTGGCCATTAGGTCGCCTGTTTTATTTTTTTCAAAAAAAGTTGGCGTCATCTTAAATAGATGATTCATAAATTTACTTCTTAACTTCAATTCTAAAATATTGGCTCCACCAAATAGCTTATACATCCAAAAATAAGTGATAATATACGTACTTATGGTGATCCCTGCTACCCCAAGTATATAGACCAATGTCTTATTGCTCGTTAATGATCCAATTGTTAGTTCATCAATAAACATCCCGAGGATTCTTGGCGGTAACACTTCTATAAACCCTACAAAAATTAAAAGAATAATAGCTATTGTATAACTCTTCCAATGTTCTTTAAAAAACCATTTTAATTTAAAAAATATCGAAAACATTCGCTCATCCCCTGTCTCTCTTCATCTGCAACTAGCCACTTTCTAAGTCCTTTAATGCCTTTCTTGCTTCTTTGATCATAACAATCATTACCTTCTCCTCCTTTATTTTTTGAAAACAAATGTCCATCACCTAATTAAGCATTTTTCCACAAAAAAAGAGACAGACCGCAACCATGCGATCTATCTCTTTTATGACAGAAAACTACACAGGCTACCTATAGTGGCAACCATCTACATCCGCATTAAAATGATCAAAAAGAAAGCAGAAGGTTACCGACATATGAAGTTATAAATACATCATGTCTATTTAGTCTTCTCATCGGTAACTCCTCCTTTCTCTACATTTATTTTCCAATATAATTGAGATTAACATGTAGGTTTTATAATGTCAATTGCCATTATTCCGAAAATTAAAGATTTTTAATAATTTAATTGAACTTCTTCTTTTCCAGCTATTGCGTCTTTTGCCTCCTTTTCTTTTGCCAATTTAGGTAATACTAGGCTGTAATAAAAACCGACTACAAGGAAGCAAGCACCGACAAACCAGTATATTATTTCAATAGAAAACCATTGAGGATAACCAATAGAGATAAGTCCTAATGTAATAGACTGTGACAGCATCATTAACGGGGTTATCCACCCTTGAACTCTTCCCATCATCTTCGGCTCAATAATCGTCGGCATCCAGCCTCCTATTGCAATATTAATCAGCGGAAGCCCCAGCGCTAAGAAGAAACAGATGGTTAAGAAGACTAAGATATTCGGTGAATAAGATGCCAAAATAGTCATTATGGCAATATAAAATGCGCCCGTGATAATCAACTTATACAATTTAACCTTCTGTGCAAGAAGAGAGGAAAGGAAACTTCCAATCATAACCCCTGCTCCAAAGACAATTCCAAAATAAATCGATACTTGTTCGTAATTATCAGGTGCTAGTTTATATTTCAAAATAAAGACCTGCATGACGCTAAATCCACCATTGACCACTCCAAAGGCAATAAATCCATATATTAATGCCATCAATAACTTATTAGTCAAAATGTATTTTAAGCCAATCATAAAGTCACTCCATATAAAGCGAATATTTAATTCCTTTAAAGTATGACTGCCATTAGGTTTTCGAACAGTTTCATCCAGCTTCATTGATTTAATAAGCAATCCACTAATCGTTAAGGTTGCTACATCCACTAAGATTGCACCATATATGCCTAGTGTCCAATAGACAAATATTCCAATCGCATTACCAAATAACATGAAGATACTATTCACTAATTGATTTAACCCTGCAGCTGTTGTAAAATCATCTTTTTTTAATACGCCTTGAAGAATACCTTGTTCCGCTGGAAAAAAGAATTTTTGAACGGCACTTCTTAAAAACAACATCATAAAAATAAGTGGCATCCAGCCAATAAGAACAGCTCCTAGCACACATAGTGACAATGCAGCTGCGATCATCTCACAATAATAGGCAATCTTTTGGCGGTCCATTCGGTCTGCTACAACTCCGACTAAAAAAAACACAGCTAAAGTTGGCAAAGAAAACATTAATTCAGTCACTGTTGCATAAGCAGGCTGCTCAGAAAACCGATCGAGAATATAAAACATAAAAGCCGTTAAACCAATAACACTGCCCATCTGAGAAGTGACATTGGCAATAAAAAGTCTAGTAAAGCTCGCATTTTTGAATATTTCTGCAAATTTCTTCATCTATTATCCCTCATCCTTTAGTTGATGAGTTCATTTTAGCTTTCATCCATTGAATTAAGAACATACATCCGATGGTTTCTTCGTCGGTCTGCAGACGGAAAGAAATTCCATTATAAAGGCTGATGCCCCTCCTTTTCACTTGTGTAAGGAACTTTATCTGCAAGGCGGGAGGCTGTGCTTCTCTGTTCCCATTTTTCTTTGTTCTGCTTTCTTTCGGTAACAGAGACCGGTCCTCTTTTCCCTTTTTTTCTTTGCTTCTCTTTCTTTCGGGCATAGAGAATGCTTCTGTACCCCTTCGCAAGCAAAACTGGAACGGAGATATCCCTTTTTCTCCAAAACAAATAGGCTGTCCCTAAATTAGCCTTGAATTGGTAAGGTATTCAAGATTAATTTAAAAACAGCCTATATCTCATTTCACTGTGCTTATTCCCCTAAAAGTTCCTTAAAACGATCTTTTGATTCTTTTTCATCAAAGCTAGAAAAAATCCGGAAATGATCTTCATCAATGATACGAAAATGCTGACTAATGATATTCTGCTGCAGAATAAACCCGTTCTTTTTTTCTACTTCTCTCCACCATACTTTTCCGCCCAATGTTTTCTCTTTTCGGTAATCCATTCCATCACGAGCAACGGTCTCCAACACCTCTAAAGGTTCATTACCAAATAAGAAGCGAACTGTTTCGGTTTCTCTAAAGAGTGCGCAAACTGCTACTACAGTCGACCAGCCAGCATATAGCCTACCTTTCTCAATTTGCACTAACGTCTTTTTTGATAAGCCAATGACCTCTGCCATTTTATCTTGGGTATATCCCGCTTCTGTGCGTATTAATCTCATCTTTTCTGATACACTCTCAATAATTTCTTCTCTAGTCAAAGTTTCTTCATTCCCTTATTAGTTATGTGTAATTTTACACCATATCTATTATATTATAAGCTTCCTTTATACAAATTTCAATTTAAAACTATTTGTTATTTAAAATTAATTTTTATCCCCTATTTTATTTGACTAAATATTTGCTTTACTTCCTAAAAAAGGAACTAGTAAATAAAAAGGATAAATAACCATAAAAAAAGCCTATGTTCTCCATAGAAAACAAGGCTTTCCTATTTATTATTTTGCTAGATTGTATTTCGTCAGTGAATCCTTTAATTCCTCGTTACTGCTCTTCATTATTTCTGCTGTTTTTGCGACATTTCCAATAGCAGAAGTTTGTTCATCTGTACTAGAAGCAATTTGTTCCACTGCTGCCGCAACTGACTCTGATACTTCTGATACTTTTGCAATAGAGCTAGAAATATGATTATTTTGCTCTACAACTCGGTTTAACTCTACTGTCATTTCTTTCACTGCTTCAATACTATTAATTACAGCTCTAGCAATCGCTGTAAATTCTTTTTCCGTATCCTTTACGGCAACATCTAATTCAGCGGTTTGATTGGTTGTTTCATAAATGGACATAACCGTGCTTTCCATTTCTTTCTCGATATTTTGAATCATATCTTGAATTTGTTTAGTAGCCGAATTGGTCTCTTCAGCTAAATTACGCACTTCATTGGCAACAACCGAGAAACCTTTTCCATGCTCACCTGCTCTAGCAGCTTCAATACTAGCATTTAAAGCAAGCAAGTTTGTTTGTTCTGCTATTCTATTAATAGTTGAAGTAATTTTAGAGATATCTAAGACCTTTTGATATAATCCACTAATTCCAATACTTACCTCATTCGTTGATTTGCTAGCATTTTCATTACAAATTTTTAAAGTATTAATGGTCTTTTGTCCATTATGTGATGCTTCTTGAGCATTTTCAGTTGCTTTCTTAATGATTTGATTTTTCCCTTCCATATTGTCGATGGAATTGGTTAAGCTATCTATTTCTCTTTTCACTTCTTCTAATTCGGAAGCCTGGCTAACAGCGCCCTCAGCAATTTCAGCCATTGCTCTACCAATTTCTTCGGCACTTGCCAATGTTTCTTCAGCAATTACAGATACATCACTTGCTTGACTTATTCCTGTTTCATTTACATTTTTCAAGCTTGAAACAAGAAAGGAAAACTTTTCTTGCAATTGGCTAATAGAACGATTCAGCTGGCCAATTTCATCTTTCGAAGTATCTTTGAATTCAACAGATAAATCACCATGTGCCAACCTATGTACCTTGTCATTAAGACGGGATAAGGCTTTTAATTTCCCCATCATTAACACATTAAAAACAAGTGCGCTTAATATAGTAAGAATAATTACTGCAGCTACTATGATTAAATAATCACTATAAGTGAAGGAAAACAAGCCTTGCAAGTTTTCGTTTTTAGCAATAAAAAATCCGCTAAAAGCACTAATACATGTAGTTATAAGGATAAGCATATTAAATCCAATAAGCGATTTTACTTTAAAACTATCTTTCTTTTTCATTTGAAACATCCTCTCTTCCGCCGTCCATAATAAGGGGCCATTTCCTTAGCAACACTTTTAGATATTCTTAAAACGCTTTCACATATAATAACTTAGTTTTTTCTCTATGTCTTTAATATCGGTAATTTCTACCCATTTTTAAGCCTTTATTTGTAATTTTTTTATAAATATTTTTACAGAAATAAAATTAGTAAAATGCCTAATTTTTAGTGGATTCATGTAAGAATCGGAAAGTTTGCGAGCCAAATTCTTTTCTACGCATAAAATACAACGATATCTCCTTCTTAGAAAATTAGAAAGGATGACCAATGTTGTTTAATATATTTGTAGATCAACAGATTAGATTACGTTTATTAGAGCGGACGGACTCTCATGAACTATTTCAATTAGTGAATAAAAATAGAAATTATTTAAGAAAATGGCTTCCATGGGTGGATCAAATAACTTCTCCTTATCAATATCAAACCATCATTCCCATTTGGCATCAACTTTTCACAGAGCAAACAGAACTAAATGCAGGTATTTTTTTTAATGGTAAATTAGTAGGTATGGTCACATTACAACAAATTGATTGGGCAAGTCGCAAAGCTAGCATCGGCTATTTTTTAGCTGAAGATGCACAAGGGCATGGCATTATGACAAAATGTGTTGTCGCTATCTTAAATTATGCGTTTTATTATTTAAAGCTAAACAGAATCGAAATACAATGCGGGGTAAAAAATGGCAAAAGCCAAGCAATTCCTGAGAAGCTTTCCTTTAAAAAAGAAGGAATAATCAGAGATGGCGAATTTCTTTATGACCATTTCCATGATCTTTATTCCTATAGCATGCTAGCCAGAGAATGGGCAGCCAAATATTAGATTTCTATTCCACATATACATGTGGATAAAGAAATTTTTATCTGCAGGACGTATTTCTCCTCTTACTGGAAGTTTATTGCACTTAACTATCTTTACGGGCAAGTTTTACTAACACACATTTTCTATTTTAAGCCGTTTTATTGCCCGTTAAGAGTGGAATACTAACAAAGAATCGCTTGAATCCTCTTCCTCTCTTTATCTTCCAAGATTTTATTTTATAAAAGAAAAGGTATAATATAAGAAAATAGAAGCTTTAGGATATAAAAAAATTGTAAACTAATACTTCTTTGACAACAAAAGAATGGTGATGAACGAAATTATGATTGGAATGCAACTACTATTAATTGTCATACTAACTGCTTTTTCAGCTTTTTTTGTAGCAACAGAATTCTCTATTGTTCGTGTGCGACCTGCAAGGATTGAACAGCTTGTAGAAGAAGGACATAAAAATGCGCGTACTGTAAAAAAAATCATTGAGAATATTGATGCTTATCTTTCGGCTTGCCAATTAGGAATTACTATTACTTCTTTAGGATTAGGCTGGTTGGGACAACCTACTATTTTAAAATTGATTCAACCTTTAATGAATGAGTTGGCTGTACCAGCTGCTTTATCACAAGGTTTAGCCTTTGTTTTATCTTTTTCTATTATTACATATATTAATGTAGTGATTGGAGAGCTCTTTCCGAAGTCTGTTGCTATTATCCTTACAGAGAAGGTCTCTTTATTAGTGAGTAAACCATTAATCTGGTTTTATAACATTATGTATCCTTTTATATGGATTCTTAATAAATCATCAAGACAAGTGGCGAAGTTATGGGGAATTACCAATCCTACAACCAATAGTGACGCCTTGTCAGAAGAAGAACTGCAGATTGTACTAAAGGAAAGTTACAATAATGGAGAAATTAGTTTATCTGAATACAACTATGTTAATCGTATTTTTGCTTTTGATAACCGGCTAGCAAATGAAATTATGATTCCAAGAACAGAAATGGTTACTTTATCAGACCATTTATCCATTGATGAAGCAATAAATATCATTCAAAAAGAACGCTATACGAGGTATCCACTTACCAAAAATGATGATAAAGATAGCATTATTGGCTTTATCCATATTAAACAATTACTAACGGACTGGTTAAAAAATGAAGGTTATGAAAATAAATCATTATCGGACTATGCACAGCCGATTATTCATATAATCGAAACAACTCCAATTCAAGCTGTTTTCTTGAAGATGCAGAAGGAAAGAACATCTATTGCTATTCTTCATGATGAGTTTGGTGGAACAGCTGGTCTAATTTCCGCAGAAGATATCTTAGAAGAAATTGTTGGTGAGATTAGAGATGAATTTGATGAAGAGGAAACGCCTCTTATTCAAAAAATTAATGATCATCACTATATTCTTGATTCCAAGCTTCCCTTAACAGAGGTAAATAAGGTATTATCACTATCAATCGATCGAGAAGATATTCATACACTTGGTGGATGGATTTTATATCAAAATCCGAATTTAAAAAAAGGGGAAACAATCGAATACAATGGCTGCTTATTCAAGATTGATAAAATGATTCGACAGCATATTTTCACCTTTGATGTTCAAAAAATACCTGCTCACTTAACAGAAGAAAAATAAGCTTCTTGCCGTACGATGAGTCGTTTCTTGTGAAAGAGCGATTCATCGTACCACTTTTATTCCCTCCTCTTTTATACCTTAGGAAATAAATAGACAATTAACATGAAATTCCGCTTTTCTTATCTATTTATATTATAGACAGAAAATTTAAAAAAGTAATCGTTGTCAAGTTTGACTTGATAGTTTGGCTTACCGTATAATAATTAGTAAAATTAAACAATTGCGAGGTGGTATAATGGGATTGTTTATCTAAATAAAGAACTTCATATTAATTCTTTCATGCAAACGATTATTATACTAGCTTCCGCATCGGACCTACTTTATGAACCTAAATCTTTTGATAAAATATAATCACTTGAGCATTCTCGCATCTGGAAAAATTGTGATTATCTGCGGAAATTAAAGAACTTTATTACGAGATTGTACTCGATAGAGATTTCACTCATTTCAATCTGAAATAATCAGGAGGTGACTCCTTACTCGGTAAACGAGATAAGGAAATTTATTTGGACATATTTAACTTGGTTATAATAGCCATTTTAATTGCTTTGACTGCTTTTTTTGTAGCATCAGAGTTTGCTATTATTAGAGTTCGTAGTTCAAGGATTAATCAGCTTATAGAGGAAGGTCGTAAAAATGCCCTTTCCGCCAAAAAGGTTACTAGCAATCTCGATGAATACTTATCTGCCTGCCAATTAGGTATAACTGTTACAGCGCTCGGTATTGGTTGGATTGGCGAAGAAACAGTCCAGCACGTTTTAGCACCATTACTACAAATTATCCATGTTCCTGCTACAGTAATAACCGTCTTATCCTTCTCTTTAGCATTCGCCTTCATTACTTTTTTACATGTAGTAGTCGGTGAACTTGCTCCCAAAACATTCGCGATTCATAAGGCAGAACAAATTACTTTATGGGTAGCAAAACCATTAATCCTATTTTATAAACTGCTTTATCCCTTTATATGGACCTTGAATGGCTCCTCTAGAATTATTACAAGAATGTTTGGATTAAAGGCTGTTTCAGAGCATGAGTTAGCGCATACAGAAGAAGAACTTCGGATTATTGTCTCTGAAAGTTATAAAAACGGTGAAATCAACCAATCGGAGTTTAAATATGTAAATAATATTTTTGATTTTGATGATCGAATAGCTAAAGAAATTATGGTTCCACGAACAGAAATTGCTTCTCTTGAACAATCAAGTACATTAGAGGAGTTGCTTAACCTTATCCAAAAAGAACAATTTACTCGATATCCAATCACAGATGGGGATAAAGATCATATTATCGGCATGATTAATGTAAAAGAAATCATGACAGAATTGCTTAAATCAAGAAATCTAACGACTAAAACATTAAAACCATATATAAGGCCTGTCATCCGTGTAATTGAAACCTATCCTATTCAAGATCTATTGTTAAAAATGCAAAAAGATCGTATTCATATGGCCATCTTAATGGATGAGTATGGTGGAACATCTGGATTAGTTACGGTGGAAGATATTATTGAGGAAATTGTCGGCGATATATGGGATGAATTTGATCAGGAAGAAGTCCCTACTGTGCGCACCATAAAGGAAAATCATTATATCTTGGATGCTAAGGTGCTAATAAATGAAGTAAATGCTTTACTGCAAATAGATATAAACGATGAAGTCATCGATACATTAGGCGGCTGGATTCTCACTTCTAATTACGAAGCGTCAGAAGGGGATACGGTTATGTTCGAATCTTACGCCTTTAAAATTTTAGAAATGGAGGACCATCATATCAAATACGTCGAAGTAAAAAAAATATCCGATTTCCCGGCACAGCAAACAAAGCATATTTCAGTGCAACAATCTATCCCCTCTCCTTCGTCTGAGGCTGAGATTGTGTCCTAAAACATTTAATACCAACTTAAACAAACCCAAACAATGTACAGAGATGTTTGGGTTTGTATTTATTTTAATCTTGAAGCTTCCCCAGCCTAAAACATTTCGCTTTCCATAAGGTTCTCGTTAACGCTATGTTCTCCTTCTAGCTGTTCATTCAAATAGCCTTAACAGATTTAAGCAGAGTGGAAATAAATTTTCTTCTTTAGTCATTCACCATTGACTCATCAAACTTATAACCTACACCCCAAATAGTATGGATAAAAGGTTGTTCCTTTGTGCCAATCTTATTTCTTAACCGTTTGATATGGACATCTACCGTTCTCTCATCCCCATAGAACTGATAGCCCCACACTCGATCTAATAGCTGTTCCCTTGTGAAAACTTGTTTTGGATTACTGATTAAATAATAAAGTAGATCAAATTCTTTCGGTGTTAGATTAGTCATTACTTTATTATTGTAGATGACTTCTCTTGTTTCCTTACTTATTTTAAAATGCTCTGTTGTAAGAAACTTATCATCACCCTGGTTCATTGTTTCTTTTTGATATCTTCTCGTTACCGCTTTAATTCTAGCCATCAACGTCAACGGACTAAATGGTTTTGTTACATAATCATCTGCTCCCATCTCCAGGCCGAGCACTTGATCTGATTCGCTGTCTTTTGCGGTAAGCATAATAATCGGAACAGAACTAACTTCTCTAATCTTACGGCAAATCGTAACGCCTTCCATTCCTGGCAGCATCCAATCAATAATGATAATATCCCAGTCTTGATTTTCTAGGAAAAAGTCTAATGCTTCTTTTCCATTGTGAATAAATTTTCCTTCATAGCCTTCTTTTAAGAAAAACATTTCTAGCATGGAGCAAACACTCTCATTATCTTCGATTACAAGTATTTTCATCCTAACACTTCCTATTTTCTAGCATTCCTTCTTTGCTACTTATTATAGCAGATGTGATGAGCAAGTTTCATTTCCTGCTAGCTTAAAGGAAGAAATATTTGAAATGACCAACCCCAAACGATTCAGCCGATATTTCTGCATAAAAAGGTTTTTAATTGTAGTAAACTAACAAAATGAACTATCCTAGTTAATAACACCACCTATAAAGGAGTTATTGATATGATTCATTCTCTCGCTATAAATAAAAAGAAGCAGCTACTCACTGATCTTTCCGTTGAAGATCTAGTTGCAGGTGATTATGAATGGTTTTGGGTTGACTTTGATCAGCCAATCGATGAGGAAATTGAAAAATTACATCATCCTTTTAATTTTCACCCCTTATCTATTGAAGATTGTCTTCATAATTTACAAAGGCCTAAAATTGATTATTTTGAAACCTATACCTTTTTTGTCACTCATTGTTTAAACCCTAAAACAGTGAAGAAGGACGAGCTTAATATTTTTTTGGGCAAAAACTTTATCGTTACTTTCCATCATCATGCCTCTGTGGAAGTCAATGCCGTAAAAGAAATGTTACTAAAAGAGGAAACTGCAGCATGGACACAATACACGATTCTTTATCAGCTACTCGATCACCTCGTAGATAATTATTTTCCTATTGTCTATCAAATTGAGGATTCTCTCGCAGAAATCGATGAAAATCCTACTAATAAAACGATGGAAGCATTGCTGGATGAATTATTTTCTACTAGGCATCAGCTGCTTTCCTTGCGACATACAGTCGTCCCAATGAAAGATTTATTACATCAAATGATTAATACGGAAAAACTGGCTGCTCTCTTAATGAAAAGAGAATATTATTCTGATATCTATGACCATTTATTAAAAATCAGTGAACTAATTGAATCCAATCGTGAATTAACAACAGACATAAGGGATAGTTATCTATCCTATAATTCTCATCATTCCAATCGAATTATGCAAATCCTTACGGTTATTACAACTATTTTTATGCCACTAAGTTTCTTAGCAGGCTTATACGGAATGAATTTTTTAAATATGCCGGAGCTGCACTGGAAATATGGCTACTTCCTTCTATTATTTGTTATGGTGAGCATAGGAGTGGGCATGTTTATATTGTTCAAAAGAAAAGGATGGTTTAAATAAAAATATGTTATTAAATGCAGAGCATTGATTAGCTATATTTCAAAACTATTATGATAAAATAGAATTATCACTATTTTCACCATACAGGATTATTACATAGAATTTGGGGGGATTAACGATGGAGTCATCACATTTTCAAACAGAGGCTATCTTAGAAAAACCACAGCATAGGATTATGCCGAAAAGAGTTTTAGCAAAGAGGATATTTTTCATTATTATCGGCAGTATTTTAATGGGAATAGGAATCGAGGAATTTCTTGTTCCTAATAAAATATTAGATGGAGGAATTGTCGGAATTTCTATCATTCTCTCCCATTTATCTGGCGCGAAATTAGGCTATTTTATCTTTTTACTCAATATTCCCTTCTTCTACATCGGCTACAAGCAAATTGGCAAGACTTTTACTCTTTCCACTATGCTAGGCATCACAGTCCTTTCTCTTACTACGATATTATTACATGATGTACCTGTATTTACATCGGATTTACTTCTCGCAACGGTATTTGGCGGAATTATCCTCGGCATTGGCGTGGGAATTGTCCTCCGTTTCGGCGGCTCCCTTGATGGAACAGAGGTATTAGCTCTCCTTTTCAGTAAAAAAAGCCCCTTTTCTGTTGGCGAAATCATTATGTTTTTTAACGTCTTCATCTTTATTAGTGCTGGATTTGTTTTCTCATGGAATCGGGCCATGTATTCATTAATTGCCTATTTTATCGCTTTTAAAGTCATTGATATTGTTATAGCTGGTCTAGATGAATCAAAATCGGTCTGGATTATTAGCGATCATTCAGAAATCATCGGAGAAACGATATTGGCAAGGCTTGGGCGTGGCGTTACATATCTAAAGGGCGAAGGTGCCTATACTGGTGACACGAAAAAAGTAATTTTTTGTGTCATTAACCGTCTCGAAGAAGCAAAACTTAAAACAATTATCGAAGAGTTGGACCCTGCTGCCTTTCTTGCCGTTGCCAACATCTCGGAAGTTCGCGGAGGCAGGTTCAAGAAAAAAGATATTCATTAATATTACTCTTTGTTATTGCCTAAAAAGCTAAGCATTTTTTAGGCACCCTCTTTCTACGCAATCTTCCTTCGATGGGAACTTTGGAACCTTCCAAATAACTCCATACTTAGTCAGGAAAATAGAAAATAGAAAATCAAAACCATTCCTAGGTTTATTTCTCTTCTTTTTTGTGAAAAATTTCATTTGATAGGAGGTTATGATTTGCGGAAAAACATAACATTATCGATTTTAATCGGATCAAGCATTGTTTGTTTACTCTGGCTAATTGGCTTAGGCTGGGTATTAATCGACTATAACAATCAGCCTGAAAGCAGCGCTAAAATAGCTAGTGAAGAGAAAATAAAAGAAATGGAGAAAGATGGCATACGTCTTTTAGCTCTAGGTGATTCCCTTACCCGTGGAACCGGTGATGATACGGGTAAGGGTTATGTTGGTTATCTTTCTGATGCCTTAGAAGAAAAAACAGAGGAAGAAATCACCATTACCAACTATGGGATCAAAGGATTAACGACTGATAAATTGGCCGAACAAGTAAAAGAAGACGAAGTACAAAGACAAATAACTCATGCTGACCTTCTCTTTATAACCATTGGCGGGAACGATCTTTTTCAAGGGGGAGAATCTTTATCTGAACTCAATGAAGATTCTATAAGTAAATTAATGAAAGCTTATTCCGAGCAATTGCAGGCGGTACTTTCATCGATTCGATCCATTAATAAAGACGCCCCCATCTATTTAATGGGCTTATATAATCCTTTTAATGATTTAGACAATAGTGCTTTAACTTCCCAAGTAGTCCGCACTTGGAATAATGCGACTGCTGAAATATGTGCTAAATATAAGCAAACTATTTTTGTTCCAACCTATGATATTTTCCAGCAGAATGTTCAGCAATATTTATATTCTGACCATTTCCATCCAAATAAAAAGGGCTATCAGCTTATGGCTGAACGGGTAGCATCCCTTATTTCCTGGGAGGTAAATGACAATGAGTGACATTACGTTATCAGTTTCGCATTTAACGAAAAAAATCGGAAAGCGGGCTATTATTAAAGGCATTAGCTTTGAATTAAAAAGCGGAGAAGTATTCGGTTTTCTCGGACCAAATGGTGCTGGGAAAACAACAACCATCCGGATGCTTGTTGGATTAATCAAACCTACCTCTGGTCAAATATCCATTTGCGGCTATGATGTAAAAAAGGATTTTTCCAAAGCAATGGAGCGTTTAGGCTGTATTGTAGAAAATCCAGAGCTTTATCCTTATTTGACCGGATGGGAAAACTTAAAATACTTCGCACGAATGCTGACAAATGCAGATGATAAGCGAATAACAGAAGTTGTAGAGTTAGTAGGATTAACGGAGCGTATTCATGACAAAGTAAAAACTTATTCCCTAGGAATGCGCCAGCGTCTTGGAATTGGACAGGCATTATTAAGCAGGCCGAAAGTTTTGATACTAGATGAACCAACCAATGGATTAGACCCTTCTGGGATAAGAGAAATGAGGCAGTTCATTCGTTTTCTGGCAAAAGAAGAAGGTCTAAGTGTATTAGTCTCCAGCCATTTATTAAGTGAGATTCAGCTCTTATGTGATCGTGTATCCATTATTTTAGACGGTAAAATCATCCATACTGAATCAGTATATACTTTACTGACGCAAAAGGAAAAATTAATTTGGCGATTTACCCCGTTAGAAAAGGGAATAGAAATCTTGAATAAACTTGCTCCATCTGTCACAGTCCAGGAAGAAATGGTGATTACCCCCTATATAGAAGAAGAAGTTTCTAAGTGGAGTCGTTCATTGATGGAAGCCAATGTCGCTATAAAAGAAATGAATCGGCAAATCCCTTCGCTTGAGCATCTATTCTTAGAGCTAACAGGAGGTGATTCTGTCGGTGAATAAACTCATCTATAATGAAATGCTAAAGCTCGTGAAAAGTAAACGCTTATTGGTTGTGACGATTATCATCGGAATAATGATCATGATGTTTACCTATGCACAGCATCGTGAAATGGAAAATGTCAAAAAAAGAATTGGCGATACAGACTGGCGCGTCACCCTGCAGCAATCAATTGTCGATATGCAAAACAGAATCGGTTCAAGCGGGATTTCCGAAGAATTCCGCTCCCAGTTAAAAGTTCGCATCGACCAAAGTCAGTATTATCTCGACCATAACATCAACCCGCAAGATCCAGGTGCTCCCACCTTTTTGCGCGTGTTTCTCGATAATTCCATCCAGCTGCTGCTACCGTTAATGGTAATGATTATTTCAGCTGATATGGTTTCTTCGGAAAAAAGTTTAGGGACCATTAAGCTGTTGCTGACAAGACCAGTAAGGCGTTGGAAAATCCTTTTAAGCAAATATATTACGCTTATTCTATCAGTTTCCTTTATCTTACTTATGTTCGGGCTATTTTCTTATCTTATTTCCGGATTATTCTTTGGATATACGGGATGGACTGCACCAGTGCTAACTGGATTTACCGTGGAGGCTGGTGAATTAAATACTGCCAATGTCCATTTAGTCCCACAATGGCAATACATTCTCATGATTTTTGGACTCGGCTGGTTTGTGTCTGTTGTCGTAGGGACACTTTCCTTTATGTTCTCTGTCCTTATTAAAAGTACAGCAGCAGGAATGGGCGCTATGCTCGCATTCTTGATTTCTGGTACTATCATTAGTTCGATCGCTTCTTCATGGGAATCAGCCAAATACTTTTTCATGGTAAACTTGCGTCTAACAGATTATCTCCAAGGGAATATACCGCCAATAGAAGGCATGTCCCTGCCGTTTTCCCTGATGGTACTATCTATTTGGGGACTTGCCGGGATTATTATCTCCTTCCTTGTCTTTACGAGAAGGGATGTTTACTAAGATTTAATGTTGTTATATGTACAAAAACGGAACTTGCCAACTAAAGGAGTTCCGTTTTTTATATTCTTATGCTAACGGCTTGTTTAACTACCGCCACTTAAGTTTATGTGAAAAAATCACACTATCTTCTACACTTAGACCTTAATCCTTACAGTAGCTATTTTAAAAAGTTTAATCAAAAATAGCTTAATATAAAACTCATAGTAACTATAAACCCATTTTAAAATTATGGTAATCCGAATAAATTATATAAGTTTCAGTTTTAAAAAAACTTGGTTATTTTCTACCTGTATGGATTCATAGCCGCGCACGTTAACTTAATAGCCCTCTTTTATTTAAATAAGACCAATCCAACAAACCAAAGTACAGGTATAAACAGCGCTGGCAGCATATTTAACGATTTAGTTTCCTTAATCTCTAAAATCGATAAACCTGAACCTAGAATTAAAATTCCTCCAACAATTGATATTTCCGTCATTAACGCATTCGTTAAAAATGATTCTAAGTATTGGGCACATAAGTAAATTAACATTTGCCAAACAAATAATACTCCCGCAGTAAATGCTATCCCAAAACCATATGTCACTGCTAACGCCATCGATGTCACCAAATCTAAGGTAGCATTGGTAAATAAATAAGTATAATTATTGTGTAACGCACTTTCTATAGGACCTAAAATAGACAGGGTACCCATACAAAAAAGTAAAATCCCAGTTGATAAGCCTTTACTTAAATCAGATTGCGAAAATCGATTAACGAGCTTTTGGAAATGTGCATCGATTTCGAGAATAGTTCCTACTAATCCTCCGATAGCTAAACTTACGATAAATAGTACAGGATACTCACTATTTGACATATTTTGTACAACAGCGGTGATACCAAGTGCGACAGCTGCAAATCCCATTGCTGTAAATAAAGCTGATTGGTATTCGTCTTTAATTCCCTTTTTTAAAAAGCCACCTACTGCACTACCAATTATAATGGCGATGGTATTCACAATTGTACCAATCATGTTATCACCTCCTCTGCGATAATCATAAACCTTCAAGTAACTTGAAGGTCAAGAAGTTATAACAGGAATTTGGATTTCGGTGACAAACTTGTTTGTATTATTCGATAAACCATAATCAATATGTGTCACTTCAACAGAGTCGCCTATGATTTCATAGTGTTTTTGTTTTATATACTGTAAAAGCTGTTCATAATACGTACTGGCAGCAGCGTGTGTTCCTTGAAAGCGCAATGTAACATATAGACCTCCCGGAATTTCCTCTTGTACCGCTTCATCTACAGCCTCATTTTCTAATAATAAAAAGATGGCATCATAAAAATCAAATTGCCCCTTTTCTATTTTTTGCTTCGCAATTGACATACCAATTTTCCCTAAAAAAACGGCCGATTGTAATTTAGAGCTATTTTCAAGATTGCGAATGAAGAGTTCTAAATCGGCTCCACTTGGAATAGTTTGGCGTAACACCACCATTTCTCGTATTGGGAAGATCTGTTCTTTAACGACTCCAATATCCTGCTGTGAAAGAGCATCTTCAATTTGTTGTATTCGATTATCTATTTTTTGTTTAATTTCTTGTAATTCTTTAATTTTTTGATGTGTAATTTCACGTTGAGCATGTAGTTGGTTCACTAAGTAAACCGGATCACGATTATCGACAAAGGTTTGTATTTCTTGCAGTGATAGTCCAAGTGTCTGTAAATATTTAATTGTATTGAGCCGTTCAAAATGCGCTGTGGAAAAGTATCGATATCCAGTTACAGGGTCTACATAAGTTGGTGTTAGTAAGCCAATATCGCAATAATAACGAAGTGCACTGCTTTTTAACTGAAATAGTCGCGATACTTCCCCAATTGTAAAAATGTCTTTCATGTTTGTTTCCTTTCCGTCCCTACAGTTCCGAATATTCAGAATTGTTTTTCGGATAATTGTTAGCACTAAAAATCATGAGATTTCTCTCTCATTTCCCAGACTGATTCCACTTATTTTAACACAAATCTCCCTTACTTAATTAACATGGTTAACAATCTTTTCTGATTCTCGAATTCAAGTTAAAACTTAATCTTTAGCTTAACTGCCCCATAGCAAGATAATGAATGCCCGTTACTTCTATGTATCTATTCTTCATTTTTCATTGACTATCTTTGTCAATAAATCGTAGCATTCCTTTTCCAACCGATAAACGAGATCACCGCCATGTTCCTCAATAGCACTTAATTCGGTGTGTAAATATGCTCTAATTGGTTTATCGTATAATATCATATGGATCACGCCATTATATATTTATATTCTAAGTTCAATACCAACAGTTTAAATTCCTTCTTCAATAAACTCCCCGATTGTTCTATAAAAAGGTTCTCGACATTTACTACAGACGATAAAAGTACTTGAAGAAAGTGAAAATCAAAAGAGCTTAAATCCTTCTTGGATTAAACCCCCGCTCCTATTAATAGCATACCAATTAAAAAGAGAAATAGTCTAAGAAATGCTCCTTATAAAGGAAAAACACTTATTTTCCTAAACATTAGAATAACGATCTGATAGTTTCTTTTTATGTGACTGAAACACTTCTTCTAGTGGAATGTTGTACTTGTTAGCAATTACAATTAAATTACCTAGTACATCGCCTAATTCTTCCGTTAACTCTTGTTTATTTTCCTCATAAGAGCCTCTTGCTTCATCTGGCCTGTCTCTACCAATTTCAAGAGCTCTTATAGCCCGTGCAACCTCGCCTGTTTCTTCTGCTAGAAAGCCAATTCGAATAAATATATCTAGTTCAGACCAGCCTCTACTTTTATAATAATCCTTTACCCATTCCTGAAATTCCGTTACATTCATACTCATATTCATCTAACCTCCAATTCAATATTTTAAGTTTAACAAAAAAATGAAAGTTCTGTATAATCTTTAATGGTGTAATTCACTAGCAGGCGATATTTTGAAAAAGTTGGCAGTATTTTGTGGATCGAGTAACGGAGCATCTGATGGGGCTGGGACAAAACTAAAAAGGCTATGCTTAAAGCTGAATAATCATTTGTTGAATTAGACAAATGATAAATAAAATCTATTTTTGTTTCTCACACCATTTTATAAGATTAGTGAAATGGAGCGGAAGACACTCGACTCCTACGGGAAATAGAGGAAAGGCTGAGACCCCGTAGCACTGAACTGAACTGAACTGCAGTGGTCTTTTCTTAGGATTGAAATGATTTGCAGCTTATTTCAAATTTAAAATGCGGTGGACAATACTTTCACAGTAATCAAGATACTCTGTGCTAATCAATGTATCTTTTGGAGCTATAATAGCACTTAGGTTTATCAGAAGTTCTGAATTAGCCAAAGCTGGATTTATCATAGAATGTCCTACTTTAGGTATTGTTTTCACATTTAATTGTTTTTCTGACAATAAACCCCTGTAAATCTTCTCAGTTTCTTCAGAATCTACGTTTTCATCCTTCTCAGCTAATATTAAAAATATCAGGGAGTTTATGTTTTTAAGATCTTCTGTTGCATCTGACGAAATATTCTTTTGTACAAACGTATATCTTTCTTTGGACATACTGCTATCTCCTGTTTTTTGCTTATATTCCTCATAAGAGATACCAGTTTTAATCATTTCAGACTCCTCTATGTCTTTATTTAGTTCACTGCTTATTTCCTGATTTGTCCTATCCTCGCGTTTCATTTTCATCATAGTATAATATTGCCCTTGTCTATCCCAATTAATTGCCGGAGCTACTAATATAGAAGCAGTAATATCTTCTCGATTCTTCAGTACTTTAGGAATTACCCAGCCAGCCTGGCTGGCTCCCCAAATAATAATTTTCTCTGCATTAAAAGTCTTCTGCCCTTTTGCCCATTCAATTACTTCTTCTACTTCTCTCGCTCGATCGTCCATCGATTGATTTAACCAATCTCCAGATGATCCTCCCACACCAAGTTTATTCCAGGAAATAGAGGCAAAACCATGTTTTGCAAAACGTTCCATTAATGGCTTGTAACCACCATCTTGTGTTGCATTTTGCGCACCATCTCCATGAACAAATATAACTACTCCCTTGTTCTCTGTTTTGGGAAGAGCAAGATAGCCAACTAACGTTCCTTGCTCTGTTTTGATCGTCACCTCTTTCTCCAGCATATCGTAACTATTTTCATAAAGGAAACATCCAATAATCACCAACAGAATCAACGCAATGCCAATAAGTAATTTAAATCTCTTTTTCATTGTTATCAATTCCCTTCCACTCCATAAAATACCATTGGTTAATTCCATGTAAGTGCCTTCCTGCTATGCTTGTTCCTTCTTTCACTATTCGAAACCCAAGTCTTTCATAAAGTTTTCTAGCAGCATTATTATTTTTAGAAACATACAATGTTACAAATTGACTTTGATCCGCTGAGTTTTTAACCAATTCAATAAGTTCCGTTCCAATTCCCGTCCCTCTATATTCTTTAGATACAGTGATAAAGTCTATATGAATTTCGTTCTCTTTCTTCTCGTGACTGAGTGACCCGAAAAAAAGGAGTATTTTGACAAATGATTTAAAACTCAGCTCTTTGAACAAAAGGTTCGAAAATTCTCCTAAGTACCATTTTTTCGGTTTCATTAATAAGATGCCTTGGATGTTTTCATTCTTTATTATCAGCAAGTTTTCACTATGTTTTTTTAGAATATGTTCTGCGAGACAGTGCAATAAATACTCATATTCTCTATTTGGTAAATTTAAGGTTTTAAATTTGCCTGCGAATCCTTCCATTAATAGAACTGCTATATCCTGTATATCTTTCTTTGGATTTACCATCGTACTATGCATTTCGCCTTACCTCTAAGCTATATACCATTGCTTCCTTATAGAAAGCGGATAACTGAACTTCTTCGGTTAATAACAATGGATCTTCATATTTGGCATCTCTCCCAGCAAGCTCATCATAAAAATGCTCGATTTCTTGAAGCAACTCTTGCTCATTTTCTATACATATCCGCTTACAATAATAGGTTCCTGCTGAGAAGAGATAATCTCCTTCTAGCTTGCTTGATTCATACATTACTTTGACCTTACTTCCATCCTCCAGAATTAAATAAGAGATTTCATCCAAAATCTTTATAGAGCCATCTTTCCAGTTTGCTAACTTTTTTAACTTAATATTGTATGAATCATCTACAAATTTATCATCTAGAAAAGTAAAACACCGTTCTTCTTTATCTTCTATATTTAACTTATATGTCTCTTTTTGCTTAAGCTCTAATACTGTTTGAACATTTTCTTTTAGTCTATTAAGATGCTTAATGTCGTTTTCTACTTTTAACAGCACATCTGATAAAGCTTCTTCATAATTCATTTCCTTATCCAAAATACTTTTTATTTCTTTTATAGAAAAACCTAATTCTCTTAGCAGCAAAAGATGGGACATAGCATATACTTCTGATTCGCCATACATATGATAACCATTCCCATCAATAAATGCAGGCTGTATTAATTGTTGTTCTTCATAATGCCGAAGCAAATATTTCGTTATGTTAAGTAATTTAGCTAATTCCCCGCTTGTTAAATATTGCATCCTACTCTCCTCCTTTGATATCAATAGCATAAACTATGTGGCTACCACACAGTCAATGGATTGATCAAATTTTAAAATTTATAGTAATGAATTTATCAATAATCATAACGAGGAGAAATTCATCCTCCATTGTAAGAGCCTGATTGCAACACAAAGAGAATAACTACCATAAGAAAAGGACTTCCTATTATATAAGGAAATCCCCTGTTTGTTTGTACCATTAAAAAATGACTACAACGTAAAAAAATGTATAACAATTATACAAAAAAACCTATTTTCTTTTAAAATCAGGGTTCTTGTATAGTTGAGATAAATTACTAGATTTTACCTAAATGAATCATGAATTGGTTGAAACAGGTCATCCGTTGAATTTCTAATAACTGAAAAGTGTTCCACATTGTAATGTCCATGAAGAGTTGTATTATGGTGCTTGATGATTTGTTCTTCATTTATTACATCATTCATTGCCCAAAGTAGAGTGTCCATCACCTACTAACGTTACATCAAAACCACTTATAGTTGCTGTCCGGAAAGCACTATCTATACAATGTTGGGTTTCACAACCCATAATTACTAAATGTTCTATATGTTTGGAATTCTCCTCCACAGTTAGGTCATACATAATTTATATGCAATGTACATTCCTTACAAAAAGTACATTCTTGTGTACAAATGTATGCTAAAGAATTATTATTGAGTCCCTTGTTGCATTTTTCATAATTACTTCTAAGTGTGAACAATTTGTTGAGTTCTGCAAAAATAATTCTAATGTTATTGAATGTCATCGCCTGGCTGACTCATATAATTATTCAATAAAAGTTTTAACTAGTTCTGTCCCATCTTTGGAAAGCTTCATTGATGATTCCATGTCATTAGGACAGCCCTCTACATTAATAAGACTCTCGTTAACTGTTGATAGCAGATTAATACAGTAAAACCTATTGATGAGACATATTGCTGTATTAATAATCATCATTTCATTATGTTTATTCTAAAAATGAATCTATCACCGGCGTTCCTTTTAAGTCATAAAATAGATTCTGCACAAAGACATAAACCTTTGAATCAAGAACAAAATGGTTATAAATAACTCTTGTTAAAAATATCAACCATTATAAGTGGTCGTGCTATTTTTCAGCTTTTCTTTTTCTACTAACCTTCCCTTTTCTACCATAAGGAAGATACTACTTATTACATGTATGCTGTTCCTAGCAAAATAAAATCAGCTGCCAAATTGACAGCTGATCTTTAATATAAGAAACAGCCGTTTAAATATAATGCTTGACTCTATTCGAACAATGGCATAATGTACTTTCTAATCAATTCAATTCTATCCTTGGCACGTGGCATAAAGCGGGATGCAATCGTGACTACCATTTCCTTTTTAGGGTTAATGAAAATTACATTTCCACCATCACCTAAAGCAGCGTAACAATCATCAAGTATCCACCACAAGTAACCATAGGACAACTCTCCCCACCGGCTTTTCTCCTTTGTGCTTTCCTCTATCCATTTAGAGGAAAGGATTTGTTTTCCGTTCAATACACCCCCCTTTAAATATAACTCCCCAATTTTCCCCATATCCCGTGGTGTTAAGGTAAGGCCCCATCCAGCGGTGTTTACGCCTGTAGGATCTACTATCCAACCAGTTACACATTTATCCTTAAGAAAAGTGAAATAATCATCTTTATTTTGTATAGTCGTATTAATGGGAGCTGTGATGCCAAGCGGCTTAAACAAGGTTTCTGAAGCGAAATCAAGCACAGATTGACCAGTTGCATTTGTAAGAACTCCTGATAAAATATGTGTGCCAACGGTAGAATATTTATACTCTCCAATACTGCCTTTTCCCCCTAGCAAATCCAATGCAGCTTTTACCCAGTCATCACTTTTGTAAATTTTTGTATAAGGCTCTGACTTATATTTATATGGAGCAGTCATTGTCAACATATTTTGTATTGTTATATTTTGTATTGTCTTTTCGCCCCGCCTAATTGTATAATCCGGAAAAAATTCTAATACTTTTTGATCTATATTTTTAATATATCCTTTATCAATTGCGATACCAATAAGAATTGATATTATACTCTTTGTTACAGATGCTATATGCAATACATCCTCTTTGGTATATCCATCAAAATATTTTTCATAAACCAAACTTCCGTCTTTTTTAACAATAATGCATGCTATATTTGAATATTCTTTTTTTATTAAATCCTCAAGATTATAAATCGGATTATTATTCATAATTATCTTTTCGTATTGACACATTGACGTCAAATATATCAATACATTCCTTTCGATAAATTATTAATCAATATTGATGTAATAAAGAATAATTTATTATAAAAATATTTACAATTCTTTTTTTATAATCGAAAATATAAAGGAAAAGATTTACACTATCAGTCCTTGCATCTGCTAGCAACCACACCTTTTAACAAATTGCGTTGGAGAATAGTTCAGAAGAAACATACCCTAAAATTATTAATAATAATGAAGATAATGTAATGCTACAATGTTTCATAACGCTTTGTTAGTTCCCATCACTTAAGCTTTTTCATTTATCCGCCATGCCCCAATCCCCTATTCCTCAACTGCTAAACTCGTTTTCAGCCGATCTAGTTGTAAGAAATGATGTCTGTAATGCATTACAATCAACAAAAACCACTCCTGTGCGTTTAATGCACCAAATGCCGGATGAAGCATCTTATTACTTACGACCGATTGATGTAAAATTGACTCCATATTCCTCATCCGTTCTACAACCCTATGAAGCCCATCTACCAGGTACTCCATGCTCTCGGGTGGTTGCGGAGTATAATTCGGCGAAGCAGGGACCTTAATACGAACGGCAGGAAATTGTTCTATTTTAAACACTGCCTTCCCCTGCTCCGTTTTTTCCATCGCTGGATTCAATGTCGATTCGCTGCCATCTAAACATTGCTCGGCATTATGCAGATGAATAAAAGCTGATTGAATTAAATGTACATACATCTGTCCAATGGACCAATCTTCCTCGTTCAACTTTCTATTTAATTTCTCCATATTGAGTTTTTTTAGTTCTTCCAAATATTTTTCGACTGTAAATTCAAATGACTTCAAAACTTCCTTTGTACTACTCATCCTTCTAGCAACTCCTCATCATTTTGATATATTCATAGTATAAAAAAACACTACTGACAGCTGTATGTCAGTAGTGTTCTAAAATTTTTCTCGCTACTTCTCGAATCTTGTGACGCAAAGATTTCGGTTCAATCACCTCGATATCTTCGCCAAAGCCAAGTAAAAAATGCAATATTTCCTCCGGATATCGAACACGAAATTGAAAGATAACCTCCTTCTCCCGCTCCTCAAAGGTATCAATATAAAAATTAACTGCCTCTATAATCTTGTCGGCGATTTCTGGGGTTGCCCTAATTAAGATTTTTTCATCTCGATTGTCAGGTGGCCGATAGCTGCTTAGGTCAAAATTATTTGGCAAAAGAAATCGTTCCTCCAACACAGAAAGTTCAGTCATCCGTGACAAGCGAAAATGACGTATATCTTGTCTCAAATCACAGTGTGCGATTAATATCCAATTTCCATGGACTAGTGTTAATCCATATGGAGAAACCTTACGCTTATTTTTCCGCTTCCCATCCGTTCCTGGCATATTTTTGATATACACAAAACTGATTTTGCATTGTTTCAATATTGCGTCACGAACTTGATTAAGATAAGTTCTTACCCTATCTTCAGTTGATGGTTCACCTACATGAAGCAGTCGCATGGTTTCCCGAACAAGTGTTGATTGGTTGCGGACTGATTCCGATAAAGTAGCCTCGATTTTTCTTTTAGCAGTCTTAGCATAAATACCGTAATCAGTATCCAACCTTTGTTCAATAAAATCAGCTCCCATGAGCAGAGATACTGCCTCTTCTGCTGTAAAACTAACCGGGGGCAGAAAATATCCTTCCATTAAGGAATAACCCAGACCAGGAGCGCCTAAAATCGGAACCCCAGCCTCACTTAGTGCTTGAATGTCCCTATATATCGTACGGACACTTGTCTCAAATTGAGAAGCTAAGTCTTCTGCCCTCAGCGTTTTGCTTCGCTGTAATTCAAGCGTGATTGCAAGCTGCCGCTCAGTTTTATTCATTTTTTCTGTCCTCCACAATTTATCTTTCAAAATATATTAATGATCCGTCATAGTTGAATAGCAGTATGCAGATCTCTAAGAGAGGATCCTCTTCGCAATGTATACGCGCTAAATGCTTCGATTTGTTGCCTCGTAACGATTCTAAATTTCGCTATCCAACTAAAATTCCCCATAGCAACTCTCGGGTTTCCATCCATGTTCACCAATTCTTAATCTAACAAATATTCTTCAGCAGAATTAATCATCTCTTACCTCAATTTGCAGATTTATTTCTTATAATATCATAAAAAATTTTGTACTAAATGCCCCGTTATTCCAATAAAGAAAAATGATACAGCTTACATTAACACAAAAGCGTTGTTGAACTGAGATCAACAACGCTCCTCGTTTTAATATCCCCCTAATTCTTTTCTATTTGGGGCATGTGGTGGTTCCTCCATCCATCCCCTGTCCATTAAAATATCAGCCCCATCCTTTCCAAACTTCAAAATTTCAGGAATTAATTTCAAATATTCAGTAGACAGGTCAATTCGTGATGTGATAGATAATGCATGCCCAATATAGGTCAACCCTTGCGTATTAAGCGTGGTTACAAGGTTCATAATTAACTTTTCCGAAAATGGAGATATAGTAGAAGTTGAAACTTCGGTATTAATCATGATAGTGCCAAGTAAATCATCTTTAATTAAGGCATCATTCAGAAAGCGTATTTGTTTTTTAGCTAACTCTTTTCCTTTAATTAAATAATTTTTTATCTTTTTATCTTTTACAACTTGAATAAAACCTGTGAGTAAGATTAAACCAAAATAGTTCCTTTCAATGTTAAAAAACATTTCAGAAATTTCAAGTACATTTAGTGGCCGTTTTGGTTCAATAAATTTAGACAGTAGGCCTTCTTTAGTAACAAACTCGACTGAATCAGGATATGGAATCATTGTTGGTCTATCATATATTCCTTTAGATAGCATCAGATCAACTGATTTATTATAAAGGTCTAATGAAGAAGTCAAACAATTAGAGAAAAAAGTTCTAATATCTTCTCTTGCAACATTAGATAGCAGTATACTATAGTTCATTAAACCCATCCGACTCATACCATAGATGTAGCTTACTGAAAATAAATCAAAAAACAAAGATGGTGCTGTGAGGTCAAGATCATCATCTGAAAATCCCGCTGGAATAGGAAAACCTTCACTTTTAAATATGCTTTCTATTTCTTCTATATGTTTTTTAGATATATCTAAAGTTAGTTGAATTAGAGGGTTAACATCTGTGTAGTTCGAATGATGTAAGAAATGCTTTGTAAGACAGATGGACAAGCTATCAGATATATAAGTTCCCCACAAACCTGCAATTTCAGTTGATGATAAGCCTACTGAATGTTTTGGCTCCATTGAAAATCTCCTTTTCAATAAAATTTTTTCTAATTTAAGTATGCTCAGTTCAAAGCTATATATACCGTGAGATCGAGTTGCCATAACATCATTCCTGTTCCGCCAACTATGCACTTCTTTCAAATAGTAAGCATTAATCATGTAAATGAGCTGAATAATAACAGTATAACTACTGATTTAAAGATCGTTTCTTTCTGCCGCATGTAAAAGACAACAACCCTCACAGTTAACAAAAGTTTATGGAAATCCATCCCTTTAAAAAGAATGGTTTCGGCCCTCTGCCTAACTGTCTATGCTTAAAGATAACTTTATTCCTCCAAGCCCCTCTATATGGATACCACGAACAATTGCATAATTTGTTCAACATTTTCTTGAGTACTCCGTCTTTATATAGTGAACTGACTTTCAGAATTAATAAACTGGAATAAAAAGACTCTAAAATAAGCGATGGAAACTAGGTGCCTAGAATGGAAAGAACCAACTCAATCTCGAGTTGGATTATATAATAATGCAGATAGCGCAAAAACTGTTCAAATGATAATCGATACAATAAAAAAAGAGATAAAATGGTCGGGAAACCAACTTTATCCTACATGTGAAAAGAGGTTTTTTATTACCTCGCTAGAAGCTCTGGAATCCCTGCATAGTCACGCGCTTTCAAAACCATAAAAAGATGCTTTCCTTCTTTCAGGAAAGCATCTTTTAGCACAATAATAAAAGTGTTTTAAATCAAAGATTTATAATTAAGGCTCTGTTAAAGCTTAATGTTGATATTAATAGAAAAAACGGAAGTTCCATAAAAATGGAACTTCTATTTGATTTTATTGTCTTATTGAACTAACGCACCCAATCGTTGAATAACCTAACTACCATCTTTCTCTAATCTCTTTTATGACAACTTCTGGATTATCCCAATGTAACATATGAGAAACATTAGGTACTAAATTTACAGTTGCTCCTGTTTTTTGTGCAAAGATGCCTGAAGTTATATCCCTATACGTATCTTGTGACTTAGGAAGGGTTGCACGGAGTAATAAGATATTTAAGTTATTAGGGAGTTTTTCATAGATATCCTCCGCTTCATCTTTGTACATACCTTTAATAATGTTACCAGCACTTTCTTAGGATAATTAAGTATATAGAATAAAGAAACAAAACTTCCCCAAGAATGAGATAAAAACTGACCCATAGTTGAATAAAAGAAAAGCCCTTTATACAATAAGCTTAAATAATCTAAGTTTATCATATGTTTCTGCATTTGGAATTTAATTCCCTTTTACTATTATATCGTTCTTAGTGACTTCATTTTGCTGATGATGATTGCTCTCTAACAATTGAAACCACCAAGATAGTTGTTCAGATACGTGGTCGCCACGCCGTTAAAAAGCTGTATCCAACCTTTCAGTCTTCGGTGGTAGTTGTTGACGTTCTTGATGTGATATAGACCCTTGGTGTAGGTATTAATTACACTGTATCTACTTTACAAGGCAACTCTTTAGAAGTTGATTTGTCACTATTAATAAAAAAGGGAATAAAAAACAGTGGGTAAATCATTAAATACAAATTTACTGCCCACCAGCTTATATCAAACTCTAAACTAAATCCCCAAAATGCAATAGCCTGCAAACCCGAACAAAAGGTCAGCACTAATGAAATTAAGGCATACGGCTTCCATTTTGCACTTGTTTTCTTATATAAGTATAAGCTATAGAGCCCTGTTGCTGAGATGAAAATATCTAAAGGAAAAAACGACCAGTTCCAAGCAATAATAATGGGATTATCATAATCCTTAAAGGCCCATTCTATAGGAATAAGACTGAAATATGTAATAATCCAATATATGATAAAGCCTATATCGGTGACGAGAAAAAAAGGCTTTAAATATTTCATTAACAAAATCCTTTCTTATTTAAA
The DNA here is from genome assembly GCF_003726095.1 of Niallia circulans. Lineage (NCBI taxonomy): Bacteria > Bacillati > Bacillota > Bacilli > Caryophanales > Bacillaceae > Niallia > Niallia circulans. Next base: position 5,129,222 of record NZ_CP026031.1, on the reverse strand, counting down.
TATTTCTTTACTGCTGAAATAAGACCAAATGTAGTCACAGTTACAATAAACAATTATAAGAGTTCATTCCTACAGGTAATAGCATAAAATTTGAATAACTAGTATAACTTCTCGCTCATCTGAGACTTGTGATCAGATGCTTCACTATGATCGACAGTAAAGTTAAGAGTTACAACGCCGATTATAATAAGAAAAATCGCAGTAATTTTCACAAGACTTAAACTCTCATTAAAATAATATACTCCAATAATTGAAATAATTAGGATTCCTATTCCTGACCAGATTGCATAAGCCACAGAGATTTCGATCGTCTTTAATGCCAACGTTAAAAATACTAAACTGTTCAGATAGAAGAATATTAATAAAATACTTGGTAATAACTTTGTTAAGCCTTCAGATAATTTCATACTTGTTGTACCAGCAACCTCAAATACTATTGCCAAACATAAATATAGCCAAGTAATATTAATCACCTTCCTTATATTTCGAAATGCCATTCAACAATATATCCATAACTGCTTCTAATTTTTCTTTAATTGTTAATGAGCTTTGCGAAGCATAAATTTGATTTATAGCACCTAGATACAACTCAATAAAGATATCTAGATTAATATCTCGAAGGTTTCCTTGTTTTATCCCTTGCTTCATCAAAGTAAGAACAGTTGACCATTCTTCTCTTAGGAAAATATCTAATTTCTCCCATTGTTGAAAATGGTGCTTTTTTAAATCGGACAATAAGCGAATATCCATAATCCCGAACTCTTCAGGAGTACTACAAAGGATAAGTTTAATCTTATCTAACACATTTGTATTCTCATCCATAACAATCTCTTGTTCATTTTGCTTTATACTATGAATAAGTTTTTCGATAATCTCGTCAACAATCTGATCTTTTGAAGAAAAGTATTGATAAATTGTTCGTTTGCTTGTTCCTAAATTAGCAGCTAACTCACTCACTGTAAAACTAAATCCTTTTACTTGAATCAATCTAATTGTTTCATCAATAATTCTATTATGCAAAAACAGACCTCCTACCAATACGAATGAAACTCATTCGGTTTTATTGGTACCAGTATAGTATAATATCTAAAATTGCACAATAGTTTTATAAAATGTAATAATGACAGATACTCGAACTCTATTTCCGGAATGAGAGGCGCTGCATTATTTAGTCAAATAAATAAACAAGAACTTCTACTTATGAATGATTCTGAGCCAGCGTCTTCATAGAACAATTTCAATCGTACAATCCACCTTCAGTTAAAAACTATCTTAATAGCTAATCAAATTTGATCATTAAAAGAAACCATCAAATATTAGATGGTCCCTTGTTCATATTTGCAATTATTATCCCTTGAATATATAAAGAACAGTTATTTATCATGTACGGATTTCTTTATTTGTTGATAAAGAAATACCTTAAAAATACTAATTATCTCATCATATTAAGTGAATGATTATCTTTAAACGCACCTCTCCCTTTATTTAACTCTTGAAAGGCTTTCTATTAAGTAGTTTAAAAGTAATTGTTTGGAAGAAGTCATGTTATCATACCTCAAATTTCTCATAATACCTATCTTAATATCTGAATTGTTAATCTCTACATCTAATTTTTTACAGTTGTCGGGAATAGGCATGGAAGAGACAATTACGCCTATTGCTCCATCTATTGATATAATAAACTGTGGGATTATCGATAATTGGCTAATTGTATAGCAAAAGGGCTTTTTAGAAATAGTTAGTAATTCTTTTTCTAACTTTAACTGATAAATGCAGTTCTTTCCTCCTGTAACAATTGGATAATCGCACAGCTCTTCTAAGCTGTACATTCTACTTTTATTAGCGAAAGGGTGTATATTGGAGACTATAAATGCTAGCTTCTCTTCATATAAAGATTCAAATGTGTATGGAAACTGTCCAGCAATTTCTGCACATATGGCAAAGTCTATTTCGTTTTTCTCCAGAGCTGCTGCTAAAGAATTTGTATTTCCTACAACAAAGTTGCAAACGATTTTAGGCTTTTCCCTACTAAATCGAGCTAGAATACTTGGTACTATATTCGTTATTGAGTCAATAATCCCTATATTAATAGTTCCAACTTCTTCTTTTTGTATTGCCTTTGCCTGCTCCGTAACAAACTTCCAATGGTTGATAAGATCATCAACTTCTTCCGCAAATATTTTCCCAGCAGGTGTTAACTCAGCCTCCCATCCTCTATAAAAAAGGCTAATTCCCAATTCCTTTTCTAATCTTTGAATTTGATTCGTAATTGTTGATTGTGCATAATGCAGTGATTCTGCAGCTTTTGAAAATGTCCCTTGTCTTAGTATCGTTTGAAAAGTAATTAGTTCTTTTAAATCCATTATCTTCCCTCTTCATCGAAATTATCGAATTATGTTATTCAATTAATTCAATTATATAGATCAAGAGTTATAAACTACAATGATATTAATAAGATAGAGGAGGATATAATATGCCATTTATTAAAATTAGTTATCTTGAAGAGCAATATAATAAGAAGGAATTAAAATTTATTAGTACACAAATAATGAATTCTCTAATCAAAGAATTTAATGTCCCATATGATGATTTTTTTCAAGTATTTGATTCACACAAAAAAGAACAGTTCCATTTCAATTCCCACTATTTAATCAATGCCAAAAGAACTAAAAAACTTTTGTATATTCAAATTACATGCGGAATAGGCAGAACTATTGAACAAAAGAGGAATCTATACCATACACTAACTGATAATCTTAGTGAAAAAAATATTGTCACTAAAGAAAATGTTTTTATCATTCTTAATGAGACTCCATTGGAAAATTGGTCATTTGGTATGGGAGAAGCACAGATGGTTACTAATTGGAACGCTGCTACTACCATAATAAAAGAAAATCATTTATCTAAGAAAGAAATAAAATCAAATATTAGAAGTACGCTAGGAGATTTAGCTCCTGCATTTGTAGACTATACTGAAAGTGTGCTTTTCGGTGATTTATGGAAGAGAAAAAACTTATCGATGCGAGATAGAAGTCTAATTACGCTTTCTTCCTTAATTACAGCAGGTAACATAGAACAATTACCATTTCATATCAATTTAGCGATGGAAAATAAAATCAAAGAAGATGAAATAATCGAGTTAATTACGCACCTTGCCTTCTATACTGGTTGGCCTAAGGCAGCTTCTGCACTGGATGCAGCCAAAAAAGTATTTTCATCATAATCTGTATTGGCTAAAAGTGTGTTGAGCATAGTTCAACACACTTTTACTGTAAACATTCTATTTTATAAAAAAGCCATACTTATTTTATCTATTTTGCTAGATTGATTATTTGTAAGATTCTCCATTGGAAATTATAATCCTGCTACCAATTAGCACTTATCAATAACGTAACTTAATAGTTTTTTTTATAGCTAAAGTTCCCCATTCTTTTCCTATGTATCCAAAGATATTTTCATTTTGTATAACATAATCGAAGATGCTTGATTAGCAGTTAATCTCCCATATAAACATCCGTTAGCTTAATAGTTTTTGAACCTTATCGGCAATATAATCTCTTAATGAGATAAGTTCGTCTTTCTCAAAAGTCTTAGTACCATTTCCATTTTTATAAGAATCGACGACTTTACGAATGATGGTCCTTACATTCTTCGGAAATGTTTTAAGCCCCCAATTACCAGCTTCTTGCTTGGAGGAAACGACTCCTTCTTTAAGAAACCAAAATACTCTTATTAAATTTAACGAACAATAAATGGGGTCTTTTTCGATATTTTCCAAACAATCGTAATAGTCACCTAGTATGGACGATATATAATCTGCGCTTGGAACTAAAGGAAATACTTCCTTTATAGGTTTACCTTCTACACAAATGCCTCTTTGATAAGTAATCGTTAAATGAGCTGCTAAATCGGCATCTGAATGAATGTCACTATTTAGATACTGATAGGTACCATTTAACAAATCTCTTTCGAAGCGTTCTCTCCAAAACTCACTATAATGGAAGTCAAATGCAGATGGATGCTGCCAATGCCGTAATTGATCCGTATTTAGAAAACTTATTTCAATGGGATATGGAGAATTGGAATAACCTAATAAGAACCGCGCTAATTTTCTTTTATCTTCTACTTCTAATGACTGATGCGTAATAACCAAAGCATCCACATCGCTGCTTTTAGGATTAAATCCTCCCATAGCCAAAGAACCATGTATATAAAAACCAAGGTAATTGTCTTTTATAATTTCCTTCATACTTTTGTTTAGATGAAAGACAAAATCCTTCACTTCTGAAGAACATGTTTTCCAAACATCCCCCATCTTTCTCCCCCCTGTTCTTACTCCGTTACCAATATGCTTATTTGTTAAAAATAGTAATTTTAGTTAATATTAATACTAACTATCGCCAATGTAAACATTTACAACTATCATATTGCTGTTCTGTGGGGAAATAAGAATATCGTACAAAAAAAGGATAGATAGAGCGAATTCCTTCCACTCTTCTATCCTTTTTCTTTCAATGCATATACTGTATGATATTTTATCATCCTTCCCTACTTAAAGCTTCACACGATAAAAGCAAAGTATAAAATAAATAACAAGCAAAGTACATACATAATTGGATGAACTTCTTTATAACGCTTTTGTGATACTAAACATATTGGATAAAAAACAAATCCTAATCCAATCCCGATTGCCACACTAGAAGTAAGAGGCATCATAATAATTGTTAAAAAGGATGGAATGACAATTTCTAACTTCGTCCAGTCTATTCTCCTAATTTCCATGGCCATTAATGCCCCTACCACAATTAATGCAGCAGCTGTAACTTCCACTGAAATAACGGCAACAAGTGGTGAAAAGAACAATGCGATTACAAAACAAGCTGCAATGACGACAGACGTAAAGCCTGTTCTTCCTCCGACAGCAATACCTGCCGAAGATTCAACACTCGTTGCAGGTGTCGATGTGCCTAAAATAGCCCCAATGGCACCGGCAGCAGAATCGGCAAGCAGCCCTTTACCGATATTAGGAATCTTATTATCCTTCATCATTCCAGCTTGACTAGTTAAGGCAATTAATGCACCTGCAGTATCAAAGAAGGCAACAATTAAAAAGGTAAAGATAACTGTCAGTATTTCTGGCGTAAAAATCTCATCTAAATGAGAAAATACAACACCAAATGTTGGTTTAAGGCTTGGTATATCTCCAACAACCGAAGAAGGAACTTCTATTAATCCAAAAATCATTCCCACAATCGTAGTAATGACCATGCCATAAAAAATCCCGCCGTTAATGCCGCGTACTAACATAACAATTGTAATGACAAGACCTATAATTGCCAGCAGGGTCATAGGAGAAGTAAAATCACCAATCGAGACAAATGTATCTGGATTACCAATAATAATTCCACCATTTTTCAACCCAATAAACGTAATGAAAAATCCAATTCCAGCAGCGATTGCATGTTTTAAACTCGCTGGAATGATATTAATAATCTTCTCGCGGATTTTCATTAAGCTTAATAGCATAAAAATGATGCCTGCAACAAAAACACCCGTTAAAGCGACCTGCCATTCTATTCCCATTCCAATACATACAGAAAAAGTGAAGAACGAATTCAGGCCCATACTAGGTGCGATTGCGATTGGAAAGTTAGCAAGTAAACCTATAAGTAATGTTCCGATGATCGCCGTGAGCGCAGTTGCTGTGAATACAGCCCCGCTATCCATTCCGGATTGGCTTAAGATAATTGGATTTACAACTAATATATATGCTATCGATAGGAAAGTTGTTATTCCTGCAAGTGTTTCCTGCGCATAAGAAGTGTTCCGTTCTGCAAATTTAAAAAAGTCTCTCATGTTGTAGTCTCCTATTTGCTAAATTATAGATCGATAGGGAGTGATTCTAAGATTAGTTTTACCACTAATTCATTTTATTTTCCCATTAGATAATAAAAAAAACTTTGACCCTTATTTGGTCAAAGCTTTTCTACAAAACGGAATAAAAATGTTATAAAATTCCCATTCCTTGTAGACAAGCTATTTATTGGTAGCTGGTAGAAACTTTCAAGCCATATTCTTGAATTTATACAAGGTCTATCTATTCTTTTTAAAAACAATAGGAGAATGATAACAAGATTAATTTATTATGTCAATAGTATAAATTGGAATAGAATTGTCTAGTAACAAATGCAAAATACTGAGAATTGAAAGCAAACCAACTCGGAAAAAGCCATAAAAAAGACCATTTCGGTCTTTTTTATGGCTTTGCTTCTTCTACTACTAAGGAGATGAATTTATCATTTTTTGTATTATGATTCACCGCAACAATAACTGTTTTTTCCTTTCCACCCTCTTTTACAAGAAATTGAAAGGAATCTTGTTCTTCTTGCGGAGATATTTTTTTGCGCCCTAAATATTTATAATCAGTTACAGACTCTTCTGGATAATCTGCCTTTACTACAGCCATTGCAACAGACCCAAATTTCTTATAATCTAACTCTTGGACAGCTAAATGATGGGATGGAAACATAAATGCCATAACTAATACTGATATGGTAACAATAAGAACGGATAAAGATTTAGTCTTCATATTTACCTCCAATGTTTTTTCTTATTATGAATCTCCCAGCATTTTTTTATGTATCGCATCTATTTTTTTGGCTTCCTCAATCAGCGTTCTGGGAATGGTTTTATTTCTGGCCCATTCTTTAGAAAAGTTTGTCAAGGAAGGGTGGCGCTCATCTACCAATGGACATATTTCAATTGTATATGCGGGTAAATGATAGGTCGTAATAAACCAATCTGTAAATCCACCCCCTACGGCGTCTTTAGGTGGAACCCCAAGCTTGTACCCAGTTTCTTTTGCGAGAACTTCTGCAATCATCCGATCTCTGTCCTCATTCACTCCATTATTATATTGCCAAAAAATCTCCTGACCAGAAGAATGGTAAGCAACCGCAATCGTTGGTTTTATTTTTTCTGTTAACTCGACAATGGCTTGTACCTCTTTTGCTTCAAATGGAGCTTTCCCTTTATAATTTTTATAAAAAGGTTCTTTTTTGGAATCCTTTATATACTCCCATCCAGCAGGATATTGTCGATTTAGATCCACTCCTAGCCCATTACTTTTCCAACGCGTAAAATCATTTAGACCGCCATTCATCTTCTTTATTTTTCTTTTCGAGAAAAACGGAAATTTGTTGATTTTCCCCTGTTGAATGGTGACTCCATCTGGATTGATCATTGGTACAATCCAAATCGAATAGGAACCAAGAAAATTGTCTCCATTCTTTATTGTCCCTGCAATATCCTCTGCCATTTTCATCGTTAATAAAGAAGTAATCCATTCCCTTCCATGATGTGCACCTGACAAAAGGATACTTTTCTTTCCTGTCCCTATTTGAATCGCATAAATTTTTCGACCAAATTCTGATTTTCCAATCGTATGGACTTGGAGCTGTTTCTTATATTTACTTTTTAAAATCCAAACATCATCTTGAAAGTTTTCGTATGTATACACTTCACTCGTATCAACAACTGATTTCGCATAGGACTCCTTTGTATTTACACAAAGAAAGACTGAGATTGCAGTTAGAATAATAATAAGTCGCCTTTTCATAATAACCCCTTTTTTCTTTATATTGTGGATATATAGGAGTCCTTATTCATATTACGTTGAATTAATTCTCACATGAAACCACAAGAATTATACAGGTAAAAACAGAAAACCCTTTTAAATCAATATAGCCAACTTTTAGTGGGTAACATTCTTACCTTTATCCATATAATATAATCATCTCCTTCCCACATAAGGAGGCATAAAGATGAACAAAACAGATTATGATCGAGCCCTATACTATACTCATCGATCAGAGTGGGATAATCTTCTCATATTGATGGTAAGAACCCATGATAACTTTCTCTCAAAAAAAATTGAACAATTTCTGCATGCCTACAACTTTGAACATGATTATTCTGTCATAGAAAAACATTTATATTCCTTATTACGCTACATCGATCACGCCAACGATTTAGCCGAAGAAGAATGGATTCACACAACTACCATGTAATAGATAGAATCCCACCAAAAAACCACGACACTTCAGTCGTGGTTTGAGTTTGTCGACAAAAAGATATTGGCGAAGTAAGAATTACATTTTTATGTGTTGATTGGAGTGGAGGGGGTGAGACTCCTGTGGGATTAGCGAGACAGTCTGAGACCCTGCAGGCTGTAAGCAGACCGCGGCTCAGCGCGAGCCCCACGGAAAGCGAACCCCCGAAGCGGAAAGCAACATCCTAATAATTCAAAGAGATTAGTTTGTCTACAGGTAAAACCACGACTCTTCAGTCGTGGTTTTACCTGTTCATTTCATATTACATCTATAATTGATTACTTCTTATATTCAATTCGGTATACGTCAAAGCGTCTATCTTTTAATTGGCGGACTGTTCCTCTTTGTCGTTGTCTTCTTAGTATTTCTAAATCTACATCTCCGATCATAACCATTTCTATATTTGGGTTTGTTTCCCCAACAATCCCATCTCGTGCAAATTCAAAATCAGATGGCGCGAAGATAGCCGATTGGGCATATTGAATATCCATATTTTCTGTTTGTGGTAAATTACCGACAGTCCCAGCAATCACCGTATAAACTTGGTTTTCTACAGCTCGAGCTTGCGCACAATACCGGACACGTAAATAACCTTGGCGATCTTCTGTACAAAACGGGGTAAAAATAATTTTCGCCCCCATATCGGTTGCAATCCGGGCTAGTTCTGGAAATTCAATATCATAGCAAATTTGAATCGCAATTTTCCCACAATCTGTATCAAAAACCCTGACGGCATCTCCTCGTCTTATCCCCCACCATTTCCGCTCATTAGGCGTTATATGTAATTTATATTGTTTCTCAATCGTGCCATCACGTCTAAAAAGATAGGCAATATTATAAATTTCTTCATCATCTTCTTTCACAAAATGAGAACCACCGATAATATTAATGTTATAGCGAATTGCTAAATTAGTGAAAAGCTCAATATACTGCTCTGTATATTCTGTTACCTTTCTAATAGCCGTACTTGGAACACGTTCATCCATAAACGACATTAATTGCGATGTAAGCAATTCAGGAAATACAACAAAATCTGATTCCCCATTGGATGCTACATCTGTATAATACTCTACCTGATTGGCAAAATCCTCAAAACTCTTTATCTGTCTCATCTTATATTGAACAACGCAAATCCGCACAGGATAACTGCTTTTGAAAAAACGTTTAGATTTTGGCATGTATTCTACATTGTTCCATTCCATAATCGTTGCATAGCTTTTCGATTGGGCATCATCTGGTAAGTAATTTGGATTAATCCGCATTAACGTAAAACCATTTAATAATTGAAAGGACAGTACTGGATCATATATTTTATGATGAAGTACTTCTTGAACATATTCTCTTGCTGTCATTTGGTCTTCATATTTATAATAATTCGGTATTCTACCGCCAATGATAATACTTTGTAAATTCAGCTGACGCACTAACTCTTTTCTCGCTTCATAAAGACGGTGTCCTATTTTCATTCTTCGGTATTCTGGATCTACCATTACCTCAATTCCATAAAGATTATAGCCATGGGGATTATGATTTGTGATATATCCGCCATCTGTCACTTCATCCCATGTATGGCGGGCATCATATTCGTCAAAATTTATAATCAAGCTAGAGCATGATCCAATAATTTCCCCATCATATTCTGCAACAAATTGTCCTTCTTGAAAAATCTCAATATGGCTTCTTAATTGATCCTTTGTCCACGGATCCATGCCTGGAAAGCACTCCGCTTGAAGCTTCATGATTTTATCAATATCCTGAAATTCTGTGTTTCGGATAATGAGTTTTTTCTCAAATTTCGATAAATCCAATTTTGGCATACTATTTTACTCCCTTATGTATGATCTTCTTAATCCATACTCTACATTTTATTTACTATTTTTACATTTCCCCATTTTTTTCAGATATAATCTCTCTCCTTTTGGAATTCTAGTTTGTTTACATCAATTCCGATTACCTTTATACTTTTTTTATAGTGAAAATATTTCTATCAATTTTAGGAATCAATAAACACAATAAAGGAGAATCTTATGGAGGAAAAAACAAAGCAAAAGGATTCACGGGAGAACATTTTATATTTGGCATGGATTGCAGCTGTCCTCAGCATGTTTGGCAGTCTCTACTTTTCCGAAATTAGAGAATTTGTTCCATGTACTTTGTGTTGGTATCAGCGTATTTTAATGTACCCGTTTGTGATTATTTTAGGAATTGCGGTAATTCGAAAAGATTACAAAATCAGCTTTTATACCATGATTCTTTCTGGGATTGGCGCATGTGTTTCCATTTATCACTATTCCATCCAAAAGTTAGCTAGCATCTTTGAATCGTCATCAGCCTGCGGACCAGTTTCTTGCACAGGTGAGTACATAAATTGGTTAGGTTTTATCACGATCCCCTTTATGGCGCTAATTGGATTTATCATTATCTTTACTTGCAGCCTTATTATTTGGAAAAAAACAAAGGAGATGAATGAATGAAAAAAGTCCTGTTTTTCCTTGTCTTTATTATTATTTTATTTGCTGGGGTAGCTTTTTTATCTCATATGAAAAAAGAAAAAGCTGTGGAAGGCAATATCTATAAGAAAGCAGATCTGGAGCCAGCTACAGTTGAATTATTAGAGAATCCTAATTACCAAAATATCATCCTTCCTGATGAACTCGAGGAAAAATTAAAAAACGAGGAAGATGTGACCGTCTATTTCTTTAGTTCAGAATGTCAATATTGTTTAAAAACTACTCCTGAATTAATGCCACTTGCAAAAGAATTAAATGTATCGATTGATCAATATAATTTATTGGAATTTGAGGAAGGCTGGGATAAATACAATATCGAGTCAACTCCTACTATTGTCCAATACAAAAATGGAAAAGAAGTAAGCAGAATTAATGGCTACAAAGAACCTGCAGTCTTTAAACAGTGGCTCGAAGAATACAGTGTGAAAAAATAAGGGTGCTAAAAAATTTTGTATAAAAAAGGCCATCGTCTTTCTATTGACTGCGATGGCCTTTTTCCTTTCCTAAAGAATAAGCAATAGGAAGTTAGAAAAAATTAAAGTAAGTATGAATTATTTGCCTCTGCATACATACTAAAATTCACTTGATTGCAGGAATCCCCGTTACTGCTTGATCTAAAATTATCTAAATGGAAGGGAAAGAATATATCCAATTCCTCGAGAATGTGGACATTTTTTGCAAAAACTTGTTTATATTTGTGCTTATTCTCTGGATCCTCCAATATGTTCACAAGGGTTTGAAGACTGGCAATTACTTGATAAGATGTTTTTAATGTGCTTAATAACTGCGCTTTTTCTGGAGTAATAGCTAAAACCTTTAATCGTTCGAATTGATTAATTTCCTCATCTGAAAAGTAAAAAGGAAATACCTTCGAATAAAAGGTCTGAATCAACTCATTAATTCTTTCCTCTTGTGTTGGTGTTGATGCAAATACGACTTTCATGAAATGAAACACCCTCTTTATTTCTTATAAATTTACTCAACCTAACTGTTACCCATAGTCTAACATATCCCCAAAAACCATTTCTGTGGTAATTAAAACCATGATATGATAACTAAGTTATATTTAAGACACTTTTATCATTCATTCGTATAAAAAACAAAGGAGATTTTATGTATGATATATGAAAGAAAAGGAGACTGGCTACTGCTTAAAATCCCTGTGCAATGGGAAGGATTATCAATCGAGGAGTTCTTTTCACAGGTTTTACTTGCTTCAAAAAAGCAAATTCATCTATTTAAAATGGAGAAAAAAGTTCAATTAAATAACCAAAATGTTCCATGGAATTCCATGCTTAAGCAGGAAGATATTTTAAAAATTAATCTCTTTCAGCAGCAACCTAACAACATTATCCCAATTTATATGGATCTTTCTATTCTTTATGAAGATGATTTCCTTTTAGTCGTAAACAAACCTGATTCCATCGATACCCATCCTCATTCTCCCGAAGATACTTCTTCCTTATTAAATGGTGTGGCCTATCATCTATTATTAAGTGGAGAAGAAAGACAATTAAAGCATATCCACAGATTGGATCGGGATACTACCGGGTGTATTCTTTTTGCCAAACACGATTTAGTCGCTAACATGCTTGATTATCTATTAAGAGAAAGAAAAATTAAAAGAACGTATATCGCTCTTATTGAGGGTTTTTTAGCACAGAAAAAAGGAACGATTAATAAGCCGATTGGGAAAGATCGACATCATAGCAGCCGTCGAAGAATTTCAGAAACAGGCCAACAGGCAATCACCCATTTTAAACGAATCAAGCGGCTGCCGTCTGAAGATTTAACCCTTATCTCTTGCACTTTAGACACGGGCAGAACACATCAGATTAGAGTCCATTTAAGCTCCATTAAGCATCCCCTTGCCGGAGACAAACTTTATGGCGGGAAACCAATGTTCCATCGACAAGCACTTCACGCGGCGAAAATTCAATTCACCCACCCTATCTCGCAGGAACAAATTACAGTCTTTGCTCCGCCATTAGACAATCCGCCGATATTCCCTAATGAAGATTGGGAAGAATTGCTAAGTTAAAGGGCATGTTTTCAACAAAAAAAGGAAATGGCTTAAGAAAGCTCATTTCCTTTTTTCTCTATACTTTATGTTGTTTTACGCATACCACGCATAATCAGGCTTAGAATAAATACTAAAACGACTGCACCGATAATGCTCGGGATAATGGCGAAATCAGCAATGGATGGACCCCAATCTCCTAAAATTAATGATCCTAACCAAGCTCCAACAAAACCGGCAATAATATTACCAATAACTCCACCAGGAATATCTTTACCAGTAATTAATCCTGCTAACCATCCTATAATACCACCTATTATTAATGACCATAAAAATCCCATATTTAACACTCCTTTTTCTTATAGTGTTGATATTTTTCAATGAGATAGTGAAAAACATGCTGCAGCAATGATTTTTCCGTACGGTTTATTTTCACTATCTGCTTGTACTTATATTTACCACCCTTTGAGTCTTTTAAACATAACTATTACATTCATTGTTTTAAGAAGATTCATTTAAGTGCTTCCTAACAAAAAATCTACGCCTAATTAATTAGGCGCAGACCTTTTGTTTGTTCCGTTTTATAGTCTTTAAATTTAATTAAAATAATAATTCATCTGGATTACTGCCAAGTCTTTCATTCATATTTAAGCGATCGATTTGATCCATTTCCACTAAGCTTAGTTGAAAATCAAATATCTCTGCATTTTCTTTGATTCTTTCTGGATGAACAGACTTAGGAATTATAATATTTCCATGTTGCAGATGCCAGCGTAAAATAACTTGAACAGGGGTTTTCTCATGCTTTTTCGCAATATAATTAAGTGTCGGTTCATTTACTAACCGACCTTTGGCAATCGGCGACCATGCTTCCACTTTGATATCTTTTTTCTTGCAATATTCTCTTACGCTCTCTTGGGAAAGCCTTGGATGTAATTCAATCTGGTTAACAGTTGGCTTCTCATTTGCATTTGCAAGTAAATGTTCTAAATGATGTTCATGAAAATTACTTACACCAATAGCTCTAACTAATCCTTCTTTATATAATTTCTCAAGTGCTTTCCATGTTTCCACATATTTATCTTTTCCTGGCCAATGAATTAAATATAAATCTAGGTAGTCTAAGTCTAATTTTTTCAAACTCGTTTCAAATGCTCTTAAAGTGGAATCATATCCTTGATCATCATTCCATACTTTAGTAGTAACAAATAACTCATCTCTTTGGATAGCGCTTTCTTTTATCGCTCTGCCTACTCCTTCTTCATTCTTATAAATGGCAGCAGTATCAATAGAACGATAACCAAGATCCAAAGCAGTTTTTACTGTTTGGAATACGGTGTCTCCCTCTTCTACTTTAAAGACACCAATCCCTAATTGTGGTATTTCTACTCCATTATGTAGCGTCACTTTCTGTTCGATGCTATTGACCAAACAAAACACCTCCAAAAATCAGAATTATCCATATAATAACACTTATTTGAATACTTCTCTATAAATATGAATTATTCCTTTTAAAAAATTTCCTGCTTCCTAATATATTTTTACTTTAAAATATATAGAACGATTTTCTCCCACCACTTCCATGGCACAATATGCTTGAAAAAGATTGTACCTTTTGTTCCTTTTCCAACTACATAACGTAATCTTGGATGTTTTTTCTTTGCAATAGAAACTACCTTTTCAGCTACCAACCTTGGATCTCCATTTTTTTTGCTGCTATTATGTAAATATGTATCGAGCTGTTTCATATACGAATAATAAGGTGAAGAAGACAAGGTAGATTTTTCAGCAATTTGCTTCCCTGTTGTCCAAATATTTGTTTGAAAAGAACCAGGCTCTACTAGAACGACTGGAATAGAAAATGGAGCTAACTCCAATCTTAAGGCCTCACTCCATCCTTCTAGTGCAAATTTAGAGGAAACATATGGGGATAAGCCTGGAAATCCAATTTCGCCACTTATGCTGCTTATATTAATAATCATTCCTCTCCGCTGCTTTCTCATAAACGGAAGAACACATTGCGTTACACGAATCGCTCCAAAAAAATTCGTATCCAGCTGACGTTGATATTCTTCGATTGATATCTCCTCTGAAAAACCGGCTCCTGCATAGCCGGCATTATTTATCAGTAAGTCAATCTGGCCTATTCTCTGTACATATAAACTTAAGTTTTCTACTGATTGCTCAGAAGTAATATCTAAAGAAACTATGTCTATATTAGAGATTATCCCCATTTTTGTTGCTTCTTCTACCAACTGCCTACTTTTATTCCTATCTCTCATCGATGCTATAACTGTATAGTTCGCTTTTGCAAATTCTATTGTCATCCATTTCCCAAATCCACTATTTGCTCCTGTTATGAGGACTACTTTTTTCTCCACTTTTTCCCCTTTTCCTGCCACATATTCTCATCTTCACATGGACATTATATTGACTGTTGTTCTTATTACGCTTCTTTTCTATATTAAAACTTTTTGATTCACAGAGTGGATTGGACTTAATCTTCCCCTCCTAATAAGGAATCTCCTTTCTTCTCGATAATCGTATTATTAGTTCCTGTAATGTCCATTGTAATATATAGAACTTGTTTATGGGATTCTGTTCTCTTCCTATAAGCCATATCTTTCTCGAATAATAATAATTTCATCATTAACAGTGGCTCTCCTTCTTATTTGGACATTTTGCTATTACTTTATTATATATAGAATTGGACACAATATTAGGATAGAGCTATGAAAAAGCACTCAATTTCCTGGAGAAAATTATTAAATTAATGAAAATATTGTAAAAAAGTAATGTAGTTTTCTTAAAAGTTTGTAAACCAAATATTAAGTTTTTGTAAATTTCTTTTCAAAATACTATGCTATTCGACAACTTTCCTATAAAATATGTAAGGCTTAGTCATAATTTGTTATATATTAATGGAGGTAACCATAATGGTTTTTAAAAAACAAGATAAGTTTGCTGTTATGTTAAAAAATATCGCTTCAAATTTAAAAGAAGGAGCAGACTTTTTTGCTGACTATAAGCTAACAAATGTTAGCGATTTAAAAACTTTTTCTGAAACAATGAAGGAAATTGAAACAAAAGGTGATACATATGTTCATGAAGTTATCACAGAATTAAATAAAGCCTTTATTACGCCGATTGAAAGAGAAGACATTCTAGCTCTTACAATGAGTATGGATGATGTTTTAGATGGTCTTGAGAGTACTTCTGCACTTTTCGAAATGTACAATATCATTAGTGCAGATGAATATATGCTGCGTTTTGTGGAAGAAATCAAAAACTGTGCAGTAGAAATTGATAAAGCAGTAGATTTACTTACAACTAAAAAATTACCTAAAATTAGAGAATATGCAATTAGAATTAAAGATCACGAATCAAAATGTGATGGCATTTTACGACAATCGATTAAAAACCTTTTCTCTGTAGAAAAAGATCCGATTCGTATTATCCAATATAAAGAAGTGTATGAAAATCTTGAGGATATCGCTGATTACTGTCAAAGTGTTGCCAACACACTTGAAAGTATCATTATGAAGAACGCATAAGGAGTCTTTTTCCAATGAATACATTATTAATACTTACAATTTTAATCGTTGTCTTTGCCTTAGCATTTGATTTTATTAATGGCTTTCATGATACAGCCAATTCCATTGCTACTGCAGTATCAACAAAAGCACTAAAACCAAAGCACGCCATTATTATGGCAGCATGTATGAACTTTATTGGTGCAATGACCTTTACTGGTGTGGCAAAGACAATTACAAAAGGAATCGTAGATCCTTTTCAATTAACAAATGGTTCTCTCGTTATCCTTGCAGCATTGATTTCTGCTATCATCTGGAATTTAGTTACTTGGTATTTTGGAATACCGAGTAGTTCTTCCCATGCAATTATTGGATCAATCGCTGGAGCAGCAATTGCTTCTTCTGGTTTCTCCTCCCTTAATTATACTGGGTTTATTAAAATCATTGAGGCATTGATTCTTTCGCCTATCATCGCCTTTATTGTTGGTTTTACTATTTACTCCATTTTTAAATTCTTTTTTAGGGATTTAAATTTAACAAAAACAAATAGACGTTTTCGCTATTTCCAAATATTCACAGCAGCATTGCAGTCTTATACACATGGTACAAATGATGCTCAAAAAGCCATGGGGATTATTACGATGGCTTTATTAGCTAATAATTATGTTTCAACTGGTGAGGTGCCATTTTGGGTACAATTTGCCTGTGCTACTGCAATGGGACTAGGGACTTCTGTAGGTGGCTGGAGAATTATCAAAACCGTTGGTGGAAATATTATGAAAATTCGACCAGTAAATGGGGTAGCAGCTGATTTATCAGGAGCAATGATCATTTTCGGATCGACCTTAATTCACCTTCCAGTTAGTACAACCCATGTTATCTCTTCTTCTATTCTCGGTGTTGGTTCTGCGCATCGCTTAAAAGGAGTTAAATGGGGAACAGCACAACGAATGATTATTACATGGGTTATTACATTACCAATTTCAGCAAGTATCGCTGCAATTTGTTACTATATCCTGCATTTCTTTTTTTAAGTAAAAAATTATCATATACGGCTTAATAAATGGCCATAAGAAACATCTTCACCTAATTGGGTAAAGATGTTTTTCTTATTTAAAGGGACCCTTTAAAAGTTAAAAAGTGCTGGAAGAGAACTGATATCTAAGAAAAGAAAGCCACTTTTAGTTACTTTAAATAGTTCGTAGCTTTTTGTGTGTATTTTATGATGAGCTTGTGCACATTCTTTGATTGAACACCACTTTTTCTTGCAGCCAAGCTCTTTCTGGCTTTCATTCCCTCTATGAACACCACTTTTTCTTGCAGCCGAGCTCTTTCTGGCTTTCATTCCCTCTATGAACACCTTTTTTTCTTGCAGCCGAGCTCTTTCTGGCTTTCATTCTCTTTATGAACACCTTTTTTTCTTGCAGCCGAGCTCTTTCTGGCTTTCATTCTCTTTATGAACACCACTTTTTCTTGCAGCAAATAAATGCTCGCAATCTTCTGTTATTTTATTTCGCTAAATCACCAGTTTATAGAATTTAATAGCAAAAGTAGTACTTTTACCTATCTTACTTCTAACTTCCATATCCCAATTGCTCGATCAATTTTCATCCTGCTTGTCCGATTAAGTTCTTCTATGTTCGCGTTTTTAAACATATGTATAAGATGAGTGGACAAGGAATAGATAGGATGATGTTTAGTGATAGAAAAAATAGCGGCGATAATTGTAGGGAGCTTATTAATAGGCATTGGGGTAAATGGATTTTTAGTCCCACATCATCTGTTAGATGGGGGTATAATTGGAATCGGCCTTATTCTTCACTATCACTACGAGATTCCCACAGGTCTGTCTATGATTCTTTTAAGCATTCCATTATATATTGTGGTGTGGTTTTATAATAGAAAATACTTTATTTATGGCATAATTGGCTTCCTTGCTTCCTCCATCTCTATTGATTTCCTATCTTTTTTACGTGATTTATTTTCACTGAAGCTTGTATTAAGTGCGATTTTGGGTGGAGTGATTATCGGCATAGGGATTGGCGTAATGCTTCGATTTGAGACCAGCACTGGAGGGACTGATCTCCTTGCCCAAGTCCTATCAAAGATCCTTTCTATTCAGGTAGGCTTCATCATTTTTCTAATAGATGGGATCGTTTTAGCCAGCGGCTACAAAATAGTTGGGCCGACAACTTTTTTAGCTTCTTTCTTAACTATTTTCTGTGTGGCTGTGTTTACAACTTTATTATCTAAAAACTCCCCTATAAAGTAAGGAGAGGTAGCTATTACCTCTCCTTCCACTTGCCTTTAAAAGCGACTCTTTCACTCTTTATCTTGTTCTGGTACTAATACTTGGCCCACTTTCCCCATCTTTAATAAGGTTTGCATAATGGTTTTAGAAAGTTGGCTAGTTTGATATGGTTTTACGAGATAATCCAGCGCTCCTAATGATAATCCCTTTTCTTTCTCATCTAATGCAGATGATACGATAACCGGAATATTTCTGAGTTTTTCTGATTTTTTGATATGCTTCAAGATGTTCCAACCATCAAAATTTTCATCTTCAAGCATGATATCAAGCACCAATGCATCTGGCGGATTCTTTTCTAGCATTCGAATTGCCTCTTGACCATTTTTATAATACACGACTTGGAAGCCGTTATCTTGCAATTCATGAACGATTAATTCCCCCAAGCTAATATCATCTTCTATGACCATGATCGAGTAAGTTTGCTTATTTTCTTTAGATGCTTCATCTGCAGTCTCCATTTTATGGACAAGGGGAAAAATAAGTGTAAACGTACTTCCCTTCCCATAATCTGATTCTACTACCACTTGGCCATCATGGGCATTCATAATTTCTTGAACAATAGAAAGTCCAAGGCCAGTACCACCAATCTTTCTTCGGTCCGTATTATCGACTCGATAAAACTTCGTAAATAATTTATTGATCTCTGCTTCTGGGATTCCTAAGCCTTCATCTTTAAAAGATACTCGCAGCTGATTATTCTCTTTATAGACATTAATCTCTATTGTCCCTCCATCAGGGGAATACTTAATAGCATTACTTAAAAGATTCGTCAGCACTTGTTCAATCTTCGCTTTATCACCAATAATCATGGTTTCCTCTATCAATTGGTTTATTTCGATTCGATGGGAACTAGTATTAATAGATAGCTTTTCCTTGACTCTCTCTACTATTGGCATTAGATCAATGTATTTCTTCTCATAGGTTTGCTTTCCTGCTTCCATTCGTTGAATGTCTAAGAAATCATTTATTAAGGAAGTGAGCCTCTTCGCTTCACTATATATCGTTTGTAAGTATTTCCTCTGCTTATCCACTTTTAACTCTCGATTAATCATTAATTCTGTAAATCCAAGGATGCTTGCTAACGGTGTTCGCAGCTCATGACTTACTGTGCTTACGAACTCAGACTTCATTCTATCCACTTCATATTCTTTTGTTATATCCCTATAAACAAGGATTGTTCCGAACTTAGTGTTTCCTCTAAAAAGTTCCTCCGCATAAATATTAACTACTCGTCCATCTTTCATGAAAGCACTAAAAGAATCCGTCTGTTTTTCCTTAATGGATGCTTCTATATACTGGAGCAATCCTTCCTCATCCATAAAATGAGCTGTTAATGGATGCTTCCATTCGTCCCATCCACAGCCAGGATAAAATATTGCTTCCTTCGTGTCCCCAATCATTTCTTCAAGCTTTTCATTCACAAATATTATTTCACCTATTCCACATACTACCTGGATACCCTCTTGAATGGTATTTAAGATATCGTAGTTTAATACACGATCATTTTCTGTTTGCTCAAATAATTCAATTTTATCTAAAGAAATACTAATTTGTTTTGCCAACGCAATAAATTCTTCCTTATCAAACACCGAGAAAGGATCACTAAAACGACTCAGCATCATTACCGCAGCAATTTCATCCTCCGAATTATAGACAGGAATATACAGATCATGTGTAAATCCTTTTTCAAGGTGATAGCCTTTTTCAGCCAATACCATTTCTCTTGTAATAATAAATGGGTCTTTCTCCTTTTTTAGTCGATCAAGCACTCCTTGCCATACATAATTTTTAAATTGCTCTGCTCCTTCTTCGCCAATTCCATAGGATGCATATGCTTGATCCTTTAATAGTAAGATAATTCCTCTGTCTGCCTGTAGAATTGCTGCTAGATGGGTAATAATACTCTCTAACACTTCATTTTTATCTAATGAATTCGAAATACTATTAATTAATTTATTTCTTCGCTTTAATGATTCCCTATTTGCTCTAACTGTCTCTAAGACCTCTTCTAATTCTATTTGTTGTGCATGAAGTTCATCCTGCTGTGCAAGTAATTCCTCATTTTGCGCCAATAAGTTTTGTTCTTTATCTTGAACACTTTGATACATTTGATAAAAAGCAACAGAAAGTTTCCCTATCTCATCAGCTCGCTTCGTGTCTACCTTTATCTGTGCATCATTTCCTTTCGCAATTTCATTTGCCGCAACTGATAAATCGGCTAACGGTTTGCCAATTTTGTTAAATCCAGCCCGTCCTATAAAATAAATAACCATCATAATGAAAATAATATAAACAAGAAAACAGATTTGAAAAATGATGATATTTTTATTGAGTTCATTTACCTTATCATTCAGCTCATTTGTCATCGAGTGTAAATAGTTATTTAATGAACCCTTTATATGATTTATTCGATCTGTTCCCCCATCATCTGAGATTTTTACCACTTTGTCGACTTCTCCTTCATCAAAGTAGTTTAGTGCTTTGGGGAGAATATCTTGAAAATAATAAGAATGAAAATTCACTAATTCTTCTACTAACACTGCATCTTCATCTGTTGTAGCAATAGCTTTTAGCCGTTGAATCAGTTTATTAGTCTTAGCATCCATTTTTAAAGCGGATGATCGCATCTCAGGATTATTAAACGCGAAGTATCCTCTTGCTTCTGAAAGAGCAGTTTCTAGCTTATCTTGTAACTCTCTAGTGATGGATATTTTTTCAAGGATCACTTCTCTTTCTTCTGCATAGCGATTATTCAATTGCTTTTGACTAAGTGCAAGAAAGGCACAGCCAATAAGGAAAAGCAAACTGAAAAAAAACAGTAAAGCTACAAACTGTCTTGATATGCTTTTACCAAAATAATCTTTAATCTTCATTCAATATTTCTCCCACTGTGTCTAATAAAGCAAGCGGACTAAATGGCTTTGCCATAAAGTAATCTGCTCCTGCTCCCTTAATTTCATGTTGCTCACTCGCTTGGCTTTTGGCAGAGAGCATCATAATTTTAAGATGCTCTCTCTCTTTATCTGCTCTTACTTTTTCAATGACTTCTAAGCCTGTAATAATTGGCATCATATAATCAAGGATCAGTAAATCATATTGGTTCTCATGAATTAACTGCAATGCCTCTTCCCCATCTTGCGCTTCATCAACAATATACTCATCTTCCAATGTATCAACTATTAACATTCTTAATACTTCTTCATCTTCTGCTAATAAAATTCTTTTCACCTTTTAATCCCCCAAATTTATTTCTGAAAAGGCATCCTTTAAGAGGTAATATGAAGCCCTTAGGCGTTCATGGTAAGCTGGCATCTCCCATTCCTCCCACGTATACCATTTAGTATCAGCAGCTAGGATTTCATTATATCTATTAAGCTTGGGAAAGGAAGATATTATTTCCTTCTCTCTTTCCATTACTGCTGCGATTTGGATTCCCTTAGCCTGTACACTTTCCTCTAATCCCTTTTGCCACAAATCAGCCATTATCTCCTTCCGGCTTGGATCTTTAATATTCAATAAGGCCCAAGGTATCCGGACTTCAATCGTTTTTTTATCCTTGCTCACGCTTATATCGGTTAAGCTATTAAATTCTTTACTAGCAGGATTTCCATTGCCAAACAGAAGTTGTCCAGTTATATAAGATTGAAATGGTATTTTAGTATCTGGTAGCTCTAATTCCTTATTTAAGGTCAGCCGAATAGGATGAAATACTCCATTATCCTTTTTCTTTGCATAAGCTTCTTCCCTGATCATATGCAAGATAGATCCATAATGATAATGGAAAGAATCATAATAACTATCCACTAATATTTGCGAATTGTGTTCATTCGCTATTTTGACAAGAAAGTCAGCGCCAAATGTTGATTTAATTGTTTCGTTTTTAAGTGAAATCGTTTGTTGGCCTTGCTTCTCAATTGTATTTAACAATAGATAGGTTGTATCTGTTTGTAAGTCTATTGGCTGTTGATAATCAATTCTTAAATTGACCTGCTGTTCATCACTAGTTACATAAATAGATTTTATTCCCTTTTGTGTCATTCTATCTTCATATAAAGGAGAAATGCCGAGTTTTTCCCAGTCCTTTTTCTTTCCATCTATATAAATGGGTGACTCATATTTTCCAGGATCAAAGCTAAGTAAGCCAAAATGCTGTTCATTTGTTTGCAGATTGGACCAATATGGTCTTCTATCAGGATTATCATAATCCATCGTATTCCATGTTCGCTTGAACCATTCATCCTGCCAAGCAAATAGTAGCCCACCTGCATAATTTTCATCGACAATCATTTGAAACATTTCTTTATCGAAATTTCCTTGTTCTTGTTCAGAAAGAAATCCTTGTGTCATTCCATTTACATTCTCATGCGTTTTTCCTCTCGCTGCAGGTACACCAAATTCAGCAATTAGAACTGGCATATCATGCGCTTCTCTTAACTCCTGTAAATAAGCTCCATAATTACTTTGCTTCCCTTGTTTATTTATATAGCTTTTATACGCAGGCTCATAGTTTAAGAAATCTGGATAATACGGATAGACATGGTAGGAAGCAAGGAATCCTGCATGAAAATTCTCTGTTGTCTTTATATGATTGGGATTTACGATAGCCATATCTTCTTTTGGATTCGGCTCATAACGATGTTTAAGCAAGTCCGTTGTTACCCAATTGGTAAAGCTCATTGTATGCTGCCAGTCATATTTATCAACCTCATATTTCACCGTTTCATCCATCTTCTGCGCAAGCCAACTTTCAAAAGGAGAAGCATCTTTTGTTTCAAAGTAAGTGCCATCATAAGAAGCTATGCGTTTATGTTTCTCGTTTGTATTCTTTACTACCTCTGGATCCCATTCGATTCCGATCATAATGCCCAATACATATTTGGATATATCATATGTATACTCACCGGAAGCATGGCCAGGGGCAGCAGCTATAGATGCATTCCCATGAATGATATCTATCATATTCTTCAACTCTCGATCAAAATCATTATCCACTTCCTTCGCGTAAGCATCCTGTTTGTCTAGGAGAGTCTCTTCATTAATCCATGCACCATGAAAAAGATATAAAGGCTCCTCTGCCAACTGATTATACTCATACAATGCTTGATAGAAAGCGGGTGGATGCAAGGTATACACCCTAATTGCATTGGCATGCAAGGCGCCAATATCTTTAAACCAGCGAAAATACTCATCCTTCGTTATCGCCGTTTCTCCTGGAAAACTTCCTGGCTTTGCAATCCCCATATTAACTCCTTTAACAAGGAGATTTGTCCACTTATTATCTTTTAACACTTGAATATACGTATCATCTGTTTTCGTATTTATCTTCAAATGATTCACAGTTGTTATTTCCGCATTCGTACTAGCATGATCTTCGGCATGTAAACCGTTCTTTAAAATCCCTTTCATAATAGGTACATAACTGTTCCAATAAAAGGAGTGGCGATAAGTAATAGAACTTTTCCACATATCTAACCCGACTGTTTTATAAATAGCTGGTACCTCTGCTTCATCTGCATAGTCACCCGCAAAATAATAAGATGTGTATTGTTTATTCTTGTATTGAATGACTGCTGGAAACTGCCTAGGTAAGCCATATTCTGATAAGACTGCTTTCCCTTTTTTATTTACTGGGAGTGTATATGTAGCAAGAATATCAGTTTTATCCTTTGCAGCAACAATATCAAACCAATAACCATAATTCGATATAATAGGTTGATTGAACAAACCCTTTCCTTTATCGGTAGTCGAAAATTGAACCGCTCCGCTATTAAGTTCTTGATCTGACAATACAATGAGATGATCATCGCTATTAATCAAGATTAACCCTGATCCTTTAAATGACCACTTGTCATCATAGATGCGCTCATATCTTTCTTTGACCCATATAGGAATTTCCTCACTTTCCATGTCAGAAAAATATCTGCCAATCCAGCCACTCCATGAAAGTTGGAGAAGATTTGTTATTTTTTCACGAGCTTGATCACTAGTTGGATCTGCAAAGGTATTAAATTCAGCAATCAATGTTTTATTGGTGTTTTGAAGCAAAGCTGACTCTACCCTTTCAACATCTTCTAACGCTAATCCGCCTTCCATATGCTTCGAATTTATTCTGGAAGCATCTTTCTTATCGATTCCATATTGATCTGTCATATATATCACATCATAGGAAGATAAATCTTTTGGCAAATGGGTTAATTGCTTGTGTTTTTCCTTTAGGGGATTAAATCCGACATAATCACGTTGTTTGCTATAAGGAGCATGGTTAGTTTTCACATATTTTTGATTATTCAACACCCATATCAATCCCGCATGTTCCCGATAGGAGGAATCCGACACTGTTTTATCCATAATTAAGACATTTAATTCCTTTGAATGCTTTAACTGCCAAAGCCAAAAAGGACTTGTTAAAAGTCCTACAACAAAGAGAATAAGTAAAAAGAAAATAATCGATTTATTCCATTTCATTCGGATACTCCTTTACGGCTCATTTCTCCCCAACTCTTATCTCTTCTTATTAATTGCCAAATGCCCTCGCATCGCCAAAAAACAGTTAACGGGCGGTACCAAAAAGATTCTGTCAACGAATAGAAGAACAATGAAATGATATGGGAAACCTTCGGATATTTTCGTAAACTCCATTCTTCTAATAACACTGCTGCCATTGAAAAAATAGAGCCATAAATACAGGAAAGTAATAGAATTAAGATAGCAAATTCTAAATATACGCCTCCAAAAAACAAGGCAATAATCGTATAAACATATCCTAAAAATTCAATGATGGGGCCAAAAAACTCAATTAGCCAGAAGTATGGAAAAGATATGAGCCCGATATTTCCATATTTCGGGTTAAGCGTTAGCTTTCTATGATTCCATAGACTTTCATATAATCCACGATGCCACCTTCTTCGCTGTCTTCTTAAATACTTTATTTCTTCCGGAACTTCTGTCCAGCAGACTGGGTCTGGCACATAAACAATTTTCTTTTTTTCCTTTGTCTCTTTTAATAAACGATGGATTCGTACAACGAGTTCCATATCTTCGCCGACTGTATTTGTTTGATAGCCTCCAGCCTTTAGGACCCATTTTTTTGAAAAAACACCAAAAGCTCCAGAAATAATTAATAATAAATTATGTCTACTTAATCCAATTCTCCCCATCAAAAAAGCTCTTAAGTATTCGATTATTTGCATAATAACCAAGGGATGGCGAGACAATCCTATCTCGAGGACTTGTCCGTTCTTAATCTTACATCCATTAGCAATGCGTATACTTCCACTTGATGCTATCACTTCTTCATCACTATCCATAATAGGCTTCATTACCTTTAAAAAAGCATCTCTTTCTAAGACTGAATCTCCATCTAATGAACAAATATAAGGAAAATGAGAAAAGTTCAGTCCTGCATTTAAAGCATCTGCTTTTCCGCCATTTTCTTTATCGATTAAATATAATTTTGGCAGCAGCTTTGATTGGTAAATGCCTTTAATAGGCTTTGTCGTAAGTTGTTTCCTGACAACCTTTTCTATATGAACCATCTCATACTGTTCCATCATTTTCTGCAGTGTTTGGTCTATTGATCCATCATTGACAACAATAATTTCGAATTGAGGATAATTAATGCTCAACAAGGACCGTACACTTGGAATGATTCCAGCTTCTTCATTATAAGCTGGAACAATGATAGATACAGGTTTCGTATACCATTCATTTGAAACATCATCAAATGTATCTTCTCTATTTAATTTATATTCCTTTCGAAGCTGAAGCATGGAAATGAAAAGAATAACAGTATAAAACAATATAATGATTATCATATAAACAGCAATAAACGAGGCAAAGATTTGTACAGCAATTGACCACCATTGATAAACCATGCTAATAAACTCCTTTATTTAACCATTCCCTGGCCATATCCTGAGCAAACTTATCCTCTGATTCGTTAATGACTTCTAATAAAATCTCTCTGCCTTTTTTAAAGCTTAGGATGGATTCAGCTGCTTGAGATCGCACCCACCAAGAAGAATCATGAAGAAGCTTTACTAACAAAGGAATATATTTATCGAGGCTACTTCTAGATCCTAATAGTTTGGCAACCATCATTCTTTCCTGCCAAACTTCAGACTCTGCCAAGAGAACGTAATCTTCCATATTTCTCACATAGCCTATTGCAGCTATTGCCTTCAAAGCCCTTAATCTAATCTCTTCCTCATACTTTGCGAAAACATCCTCTAAAAACTGAATGTACTCTACCTTCTTTTTCATGCTTATTACGTCTAAAGTTGCTAATTGTAACGCTTCTCGACAATAATAAAAAGGTTGAATAAGTTTCCTAAAACTCTCAGGTTTTAATCGGAGCAGTATACTACGGTAATTCTTTTCCGTAAGCTCTTCATCCTTATTTATAAGGCTCCAAATGTTATCATATTGAAAGGCTGCTAAAATCCGATAGATTTGGATTTTCTCTTCTTTATGACAATTTCTTTTAGATAATCGACTAATCACCTGGTGTGTCATTTCCTTCATATGAAAATCTTCTATTTTATAAAGTACATTCATCCGTTTACTCCAATATCTAGACTTTATTTCTTTCCGATATTTATCTTTCAAGTAAAAGTCAGCAAGTTCGTGAAGCCGTTCTTCCTCCTGTTCCCCTTCTATTCTCTCAGAAAAATCAGTGAGAACCTGTTCAATTGCCTGCTTGTCTATTCTTGATTGCATTATATCCTTCACTCTTTCCTTCCCCTCCCGAAGATAGGAAAAAATTGGTCCAATCAGCTGCTTTTTTCGCTCATTAATATGGTTATTTTGTCTATTCTCTATTACTTTCCTAATGACTAAATAAGTTAATAAGCATAATAAAGTAGCAAATAAGATGATACTAACAATTTGTAATACTCTTACCTCTTGTTCCAAATTAAATCATCCTCATAATTAACCTTGTTATTCTTGCCTGTAACTCTTTAATACTGAATGGTTTTGTAACATAATCATCTGCACCTAACCGTAATGCTTCCGCAATATCTTGTTCACTTTTTCTGCCAGTCAACATTAAAATATGAGCATTATGCTGATAAGACGTCTTTTTAACAATTTGCAGGAGCTCTAGGCCATCCATTACAGGCATCATTCCATCCAAGATGAGAAAATGCATCCCATTCTCTTGTAATCGCTTGGATTCTAAAAATTGAATCCCATCTTCATATTCTGCGACATTTATGGTAAGGTTATTTATCTCGATGGAATCTAATATATTTTTTAAAATGGAACGAATGAAAGAATCATCATCAACAATCGAAATATTTAATAATTTTTTATTCGCTGCTTCCTTTCTTTTATTGGTGCTTCGAATGCAAGCACGTCCATCTTCCTTGGCTAAATAAAGCGCCTCATCTGCCTTCTCAAGTGCTTTATTTAATGGTATATCATTTGAAATGACTTCAAATACACCAGCAGAAAAGGTCAAAGAAAATTTGCCACCACTTTCTTCGAATTCTATTCCTGAAAAACGCTTCAACATTCTATTTAATACATCGATAACTTCAGATTCTCCCGCTCGTTGAAAAAGAATGACAAACTCTTCTCCACCAAAACGAAAAAGAGTATCTGTAGTTCGAATATTTATTTTCAAGAATTGGGCAAAAGCTTTTAATACCTTATCCCCTGCAACGTGACCATATGTATCATTGACTCGTTTAAAATAATCAATATCTACAATAGCAATCGTACCAGAAGTTTTTGTCCGAACTGTATCACTAATAAAACGAGTATACGAATCCTTTAAAAACTTGCGATTATATACTTCTGTTAATTCATCAATTAATACAGACTGGTCAAAGATTTTCTTTCGCTCGATATGTCTCTCAATTCGAATCAGAAATTCTTCCATATCGAGTGGCTTTTCCATATAATCATCTGCGCCCTTCTTATATGCAGCTATTCTCTTTTCTCTTGAAGTATCAATACTGCATATAACCTTTGGAACAAATGAGTGTTTTGTATGCATCTGAATATCATCTAAGATATCTAAACCAGTTTTAAATGGCAGGTTAATATCAATAATGATACAATCTGGCTGCATTCTGTAAAATTGCTCAATCGCCTTCTCCGCATTAGAATTTGCCATTACCATCCAGCCTTTACGTTCCAGCATTTCCTTTAAAAAAATCAATAAAGAAACATCATCATCAATTAGCTGAATAAGCGGTACGTCAATATCTCTAAAATCAGGAATTTTATTAATCTCTTCGTGAAAATGCTCGTATTCCTCACAAATATCAAGTAACTCGCTTAAAAAGTTCTTTAATTCAGATTGAATCCAGTCTCCTTCTCTCTCTTCCACCTTTGCCATTAACCCTGAAACTAAATGGAATAACAAATCCAAGTCTAATGTACCAGAAGTACCTTTAATCGTATGCAATAACCGATAGACTTCCTCATTTTTTATGGTCTCTGTTGCTTGTTTATTTAATAATTCATTTAACTGTTGTGTCATCCTCGTAATAAATATTGCTTTATATTTATCCAACACTAAATTCCTCCCGCTTCTTTAACCACACCATTTAAGACTGTTTTGATATTTTTCCCGACATATAAAAATTAATCATAAACTTTTCATCCTAATTATTAGGAAAACCAAAAGATTGCACACAAAAAAACAGACCATTAAACTGGTCTGATTGCTACAATAAATATAACATTTCGATAAATGTATATAATTAAATTATATTCTTCTTCATTATGAAATTTTTCTTTTATATTATATAAAAGGAAAAAAGAATATAATAGTGAAACATTTCCTAATTTCTACTTTTATTACTTATTAATTTTCCTTCTTCATTCTGCGATTTTTGCGATCGCAGCTTTCCATTGCTGCCAAAATTGTCCCTCTAAATTGATTTTGTTCCAATGCAGTAATTGCTTCAATTGTCGCTCCACCAGGTGTGCATACTTCATCTTTCAATATTCCTGGATGCTTACCTGTTTCTAAGACCATTTTTGCTGCTCCTAAAACAGATTGTGCAGCTAACTTGTAAGCTTTCTCTCTCGGTATTCCACTGCGAACGCCGCCATCTGCCAATGCTTCAATAAACATATAGACATAGGCTGGAGAAGAACCACTAATCGCTGGAATATAGTCCATTAAGTTTTCTTCCACAACTTCTACTTGCCCAAATGCTGCAAACATTTCTATTATAAAAGCAATTTCTGGCTCTGTAACTCTTTCATTTGCACAAAATACCGTCATCCCTTCGCCGACAAGAGAAGGAGTATTTGGCATGGAGCGGATAACCTTTGCATTTTTTGATAACTGTGATTCTATGTATGCCATCTCTATTCCAGCTGCCACTGTAACAATGATTGTTTCATTCTTCACATAGGAGAGAATTTCTTGTAAGACCTCTCCATATAAATGTGGTTTTACTGCAACAATAAGTACATCTGCGAAGCTTGCTACTTTTTTATTATCTAATGTCGTTTCTATATGAAAGGTTTCCCTTACCATTTGCGCGCTTTCCACAGACTTTGTACTAGCCAAAATATCTTCTCTACTCAAAAAAGAAGACTGCAGCATTCCATTTACCATTGCTTGAGCCATTTTTCCACAGCCAATGAAACCAACTTTTCTTTTTTCCACTCTGATCTTCCTCTCATGTTTGTCCTTTTACTCTTACATAGTATGAGAAGAAAATCAACCAATCCATCTAAGCTATTGAGTGTTTAGAATGATTAGCACATCATTTTCGGACCATTTTTTCTTTGATAATACTGCTTAATTTGATCAATTCTGATTGCTTCTTCCATGCATAAATTCCCTTTATCTGCATGAAAAGATATTAAACTAATCCCATATTCGATTAAGGAAACAAGAATAATCTCCATTTCCATTCCATCCAGCTTCAAACTACTGTCATTACTGGTTGTTACTTTTTCCTTTACCATTTCTAAAATGAATAGAATTCCTCTGGATGCATTTCGTATACTAAAATCCAATGCTTCTTTTATTAATAAAAGATTTTCCTCGGTTACGTATATTTGCTCCTTCACTTTAAGCCTCCTAATTCACTTGAAATTCTACCACCCTTATCTCGAACAGTCTTTTACCTTTATATAATCTGGAAGAAAAATCTCATCTGGTGTTTTGGAAAAAATACTAGATATCTGTACTGCTTGCTCATAAGATAATCCTCGTTTACCATTTTCTATTTGCCAATAATAAGACTTTGTAATTCCTAACTTATCAGCCATCATCTGATAGGTATAGCCATATTGCTTTCTTATGATACGCAGCTTATTCCGATGCATTTTTTACACCTCATCTTCCCCATTCTCATTTTTTTCCTTATTAAAATTATACGGTAAACAAGTGGTTTACTTCAATATATAATTCCGAATTTGTTAACAAAAATTCATTATTTACTGTTAGCTAAACGTTAACTTATAATAGAAGTAACGAAATTAGGAGCTGGTTTAGATGAATTTTCCAGAAAGATTGAGACAATTGCGGAAATCTGCCAACATTTCTCAACAAACGCTTGGGAATGCAATGAATGTAACAAAAGTATCTATCTCAGGATACGAAACAGGTAATCGAAAACCTGATACAGATACCTTACAAAAATTAGCAGATTATTTTGATGTAAGCACTGATTACCTCCTAGGTAGATCAGAAGCAAAGGAAACTCGAGCTAGCTATCATAGTAAAGTATCGGATAATAGTATGACGAGTGAAGAAGCAGAGCTGCTAACTCAATTGCAGAAATACCCGACCCTATATAACCATCTTATTAGCAACCCAGAAAAGGCCGTTTCACAGCTATATAGACTCTGGCGTTTCTTAGAGGACGAAAAGCAAAATAAATAAGAGCTTATTAACTTAACAAATTTCTTATAAGAGCGTATAATATACATAATTCTTATAAGAAAGGTTGGTTTTGATGACTAATCTGCTTAAAACAATTCCAGTACCAATAGTCCGAACAAATCAATGGACTATTTTTCTATCTGTATTACTTAGTTTAGTTTTTCAGCAATACTGGATCATGCTAATTCCACTTATCGCAGGACTCTGTGGATTATTATTTCAATGGAATCCTATTATGAAAGCAGCGAGTATCTTTCTAAAAAAACCCCTGAAGGAATATCATCAAGAGGATTGGGATCAGCAGCAATTTAACCAGATAATTGCTGTAGTATGCTTGGCAATAGGTTCCCTTTCCTTTTTCTTAGATTGGAATGTTCTTGGCTATATCTTTTCTATTATAGTTGGGCTTTCTTCGATTATTGCCATACTAGGTTTTTGTATTGGTTGCTTTATCCGGTTTCAATGGAAAAAATATCAGTATAAGCGGAGCTTATAATATAAAGGGGATTCAATCAAATTCGATTGAATCCCCTATTTTTATAAGCTTCTTTCTATTATTTGCATTTCGATCATTTGTTTAAACGCTTCTAAAGAAAAACCTTTTGACTGCTCTTCTCCATATTTTCTCACATTTACAGCATTTTGTTCCTTTTCTTTATCCCCTAATACAAGCAAATAGGGAATCTTTTGCATTTGTCCTGCCCGGATTTTATACCCTAACTTTTCATTGCTGTCGTCTATCTTTACTCTTACTCCTGCTTCTTTTAAAACCGCTTGAACTTCTAGACAATAATCTAGATGAACATTGGATACCGGAATAATTTCCACCTGCACTGGTGCAAGCCAAACAGGAAAGCCACCTGCAAAATGTTCAATTAATATGCCAAAGAATCGATCAAGCGACCCATAGATAGCACGGTGAATAACAACTGGACAGACTTTTTCATTGTTTTCGTTGATATAGGCTAAGTTAAAGAGCTTTGGCATTTGAAAATCAAGCTGAATTGTTGCACATTGATGGCTTCTTTTTAAAGCATCCTTTATATGAAAATCAATTTTCGGACCATAAAATGCGCCATCACCTTCATTAAGAATATAATCTATTTTTAGCTGTTCTAAAACATTTCTTAATGCTCCCTCTGCTAATTCCCAAATGTCATCCCCATCCAATGAATCTTCTGGTCTAGTAGACAGCTCTACAGTGTATGCAAATCCAAAAGTACGGTAAACTTTATCGATTAACTGAAAAATGCTTTTAATCTCTGCTTCTATTTGATCTTCTCTTACAAACAGATGGGCATCATCCTGGCAAAATGTACGAACACGTAACATTCCGTTTAGTGCACCACTATATTCATGACGATGTACCTGCCCAAATTCCGATAAGCGAATCGGCAAATCGCGATAGGAATAGAGACTATTTTTGAAGATAAGCATATGTCCTGGACAATTCATTGGCTTTAACGCAAACTTTTGTTCATCCACTTCGGAAAAGTACATGTTTTCATGATAATGATCCCAGTGGCCTGATTGCTTCCACATTCGCTCATTCATCATTAAAGGAGTTCTTACTTCTTCATAATCCGCCTCGCCTTGAAGCTCTCTCGAAAATTGCTCTAATTCATTGCGAATGATTTGTCCTTTCGGTAAATAAAACGGCATGCCAGGCGCTTCTTCTGAGAACATAAACAGCTCTAATTGCTTTCCTAGCTTCCGATGGTCTCGTTTGGCTGCTTCTTCGATCATTTCTAAGTAATCTGCTAATTGCTGATGACTAGAAAAGGCAACACCGTACACACGTTGCAATACTTCCCTCTCACTGTCCCCTCTCCAGTAGGCACCAGATACACGCATTAATTTAAAAGCTTTAATAAAACCAGTCGAAGGAAGATGAGTGCCACGGCATAAATCAATAAACTCTCCCTGCTGATAAAGGGAAATCGATTCATTGCTTGGTATAGTCTCTAAGAGCTCCAATTTAAATATCTCTTCTTTCTCTTCAAAAAGCTGTTGCGCTTCCTCGAACGATACTTCTTTGCGAGTAAAAGGAAGGTTTTCCTTGATAATTTTCTTCATTTCTTTTTCAATGGCTTGCAAATCATAGGAAGTTAAACTGTGAGCAAGCTTCATATCATAATAAAAACCATCCTCAACCACTGGTCCAATTGCTAACTGTACATTGGGATACAATCGTTTGATCGCTTGTGCCATGACGTGGGCACTGGAATGGCGCATAATCGATACACCTTCTTCCGAATCTATTGTAATGATTGCTAAATGAACATCCTCTTCTATTTGATGGCTCATATCTACAAACCATTCGTCATTGATCTTTGCTCCAACTGCTTTCTTCTTTAAGCTCACACTAATAGACTCCGCAATTTCCGCGACTGTGCTTCCTTTTGGATATTCCTTCATACTCCCATCTGCTAATACTACCTTAATCATTTTGTTCACTCCTTATCATTTTTTGGTACAAAAAAACACTCGTCCCTAACGAAAGGGACGAGTGTCTTCACCCGTGGTTCCACCCAAATTCCCATAAAAAAACACAGTGGTTTTCTTATGGCTTGGTGCAGTAACGCTGCATACACGATATTGACTACTTCTCGTTCACCAATATAGCTCAAAGGTGGTAAATTATTTTCCTTTGCTAGGAAGTTCACACCTATTCTTCCCTCTCTGATAACAGTAAAAATAATTCATGTCCTTTTCATCGCCTATTATGAAATTGTAAAAACAAAAAACGCACTCATCCCTAATGAAAGGGACGAGTGCGTTTACCCGTGGTTCCACCCAAATTCCCATGAAAAATACACAGTGTTTTTCATGGCTTGGTACAATAACGTTTGCATCTACGGTATTGGATACTATAAATTCCCCAATACGGCTCAAAGGTGGTAAGATACTTATTCTGCGTTAGGAAGTTTTCAGCAATTCTTCCCTCTCTGGAAACCGAAATAGTAGCTCATGTCCTTATCAAAGCTTTTTATAATCAATTTTTTAAATATTCTATTACAAAGTGTAAAATTATGCAACCTTATTTTTTATTTTATTTTATTTTATTTATCTCTTTATGCTTTCCTCTTTCGTTTACAGGACTTTTTGAAGCGAGAAAAATCGCTATATGACAAATGTCATATAGCGAGCATGACATGTATGCCTGCCAATTTAATTGGTACATATTTATACTATAGATATCCATTAAGAGAAGGGAAATTAAAAATGAATATAAAAAACTTAAAACAATTAAGAACTGCTGTAGCACCATTTGAGAAATCCACTGTAAGTATTAGCATCTTGCAGCTTACCAACACTATTTTGCCCTTTGTTTTACTTTGGTTTGCTGCATATAAAAGCTTAAGTATTTCTTATCTGTTAACCCTTGTGTTCGCAATTGCCGCCGCAGGATTTTTAGTAAGGATTTTTATCATTTTTCACGATTGCTGTCACTTTTCTTTCTTTAAAAACCGTAAAGCTAACAAGGTTTTAGGAACGATTACTGGTATCTTAACCTTATTCCCCTATAGCAAATGGCAGCATAGCCATTCTATTCACCACGCAACAAGCAGTAACCTGGATAAACGAGGAGTCGGCGATTTATGGATGATGACGATAGAAGAGTACGAAAATGCCTCTTTAATGGTAAAAATCCAATATCGTTTGTACCGTAATCCGTTCATCATGTTTATACTAGGACCAATTTATGAATTTCTTTTAGCAAACCGCTTCAACCGTAAAGGAGCCAGATCGAAGGAAAGACTAAATACGTATATAACGAATATGGCGATTGTATTATTGGCTGTGCTTCTTGGCAGTACACTTGGCTGGTCATCTTTCTTGCTTGTACAGCTGCCGATTTTTCTTATATCCGGCTCTGTTGGCGTTTGGCTGTTTTATGTACAGCATACTTTTGAAGACACGTACTTTGAGGAAGATAAAAATTGGGATTATGTAAAGGCTGCTGTAGAAGGAAGCTCCTTCTATCACCTTCCAAAATGGATGCAGTGGCTGACTGGCAATATCGGCTACCACCATGTCCATCATTTAAGTCCAAGGGTTCCTAATTACAATTTAGAGCAGGTCCATAAACAGACAGAGCCTCTGCAAAATGTTCCAACGATAACATTTGCAAGCAGTCTTCGATCTTTAAAGTTCCGTTTATGGGATGAAAAAGACAAAAAATTTATCAGCTTTTATGAATGGAAGAAGCAAAAGAAATCCCTTTCCATGTCTGCAAGATCAGAAATGCCATAAATAAAAGCTTCTATCAGCCGGGTCCACTATAGATTCCGTTTGTATTAAGCAACTATCTGAGCAGCAATTAGGCCATTAATTGCTGCTCCATTATGTTAAAATGAATAAATAACAGTCAATAAAACGAGGTTAGAAACTGATGATGAAAAGATTAGAGGTTTTAAAAAAAAGCACGGGGATCTCTCCTTATATTTGGACATTGCTTACCATTTTGCCATTTTATTTCATATTCCATGCCTCTTCTGCAGTTGATGTAATATCAGGCATCATCCTTACCATTTTATTTTTTATTTTTTATAGAATTGCTTATCTGTCAAAAGGCTGGACAATCTATTTATGGCCGTCCTTATTAATCGGAATCTCTACCTTTGCTATTTATACATACAGCTATGTGTATTTTTCCTTTTTTCTTTCCTACTTTATTGGCAATATTAAAAAGCGGATTCCTTTTTTTATCCTTTATTTTATCCACTTGGCAGTTACTACATTTGCCATTTACTTCAAAATTATAATAGGCGATGCCTTGCTGATAAAGCAGCTGCCTTTTGTACTGATCATCTGGTTCGGCGTAATTCTATTGCCATTGAATATTCAGAACCGCAAAGAGAAAGATCAGCTACAGGAACAACTAGAAGATGCGAATAAACGTATTTCACATTTAGTTAAACTCGAAGAAAGACAGCGAATTGCCAGAGATCTTCATGATACTCTCGGCCAAAAGCTATCTCTTATTGGCTTAAAAAGTGATTTAGCAAGAAAACTTATCTATAAAGATCCGGAACAAGCCCGCATAGAACTGAAAGATATTCAGCATACTTCACGATCAGCGCTGAACGAAGTCCGAAAAATGGTCTCTGAAATGCGCGGCATACGATTAAAAGACGAGCTTCTTCTTGTCCAAAAAATATTAGGTGCGGCAGAGATAAGCCTGACATGCGATATAGCTTCCAATCTAAGAATTTCATCGATTGCAGAAAATATTATCAGCATGTGCCTAAAAGAGGCTGTTACTAATGTGGTTCGACATAGTAATGCCACCGCTTGCTCTATAAGCATCAACCAGAATAAAAAAGAAACAGTCATGGAAATTAAAGATAATGGAAGCACTCCTTTTCAAGAAGAAAATATGCACAAAGGAAACGGACTAGCGGGCATGAGAGAAAGATTAGATTTTATCAATGGTACTTTAGAAATTAGTGCCGAGGAGGGAACGATCGTAAAAATTGCGGTTCCACGGGATGGAAAAATAATAGAAAAGGAGGAATTAATATGATCCGCATTGTCATTGCCGAAGACCAGCGCCTGCTTTTAGGTGCTTTAGGTTCATTGCTTGATTTAGAAGACGATATCACGGTTGTCGGCAAAGCAAACAATGGAGAAGAAGCTATTCAGCTAGTCAAGGAAAAGAATCCAGATATTTGTATAATGGATATTGAAATGCCTGCTAAAACGGGTTTAGAAGCAGCGGAAGAACTTATGAGCCACCCTTGCAAAGTCATTATCTTAACTACTTTTGCAAGATCTGGTTATTTCCAGCGCGCATTGAAGGCTGGCGTATCTGCCTATTTGC
The DNA here is from genome assembly GCF_003726095.1 of Niallia circulans. Taxonomy (NCBI): domain Bacteria; kingdom Bacillati; phylum Bacillota; class Bacilli; order Caryophanales; family Bacillaceae; genus Niallia; species Niallia circulans. Next base: position 5,092,048 of record NZ_CP026031.1, on the reverse strand, counting down.
TCAAGGACAGTCCTAGCGACGATTTAGCCAATAGCATCCGCAGTGTAATGGAAGGAAAAAGAATTTACGCACCAGAATTGGTTGATGATGTTTACAAAGAAGAAAATCCTCTTACTGAACGGGAAAAAGAAGTACTGATGCTTGTTGCGAACGGCAAAAATACAAAAGAAATCGCCCAAGAGCTCTCCATTAAAACAGGCACTGTAAGAAACTATATCAGCATGATACTTGATAAACTCGAAGTAAAAAACCGCATAGAAGCTATCACTAGATTTAAGGAAAAAGGATGGTTTAAATAGAAAAGGACTGGCTTTCCAGTCCTTTTCTATTTAAAGTAGATTTCTATCCATAGCCAATTTACTGAGCAAGAAACTTAGGCAGCTGATCTTCACGTTTATCGAGCATAATCTGTTCTGGCTTGATGCCCTGTTCATGCAATACTTCAATGTTCTGCATCAAGAAGTCGTCACTGCCAACAACATAGAATAGACCATCCCTGTCTGCAGCTAAATTTTTCACTTCTTCATAATAATCATTACGGTTATCGACAAACTGGGCTTCAAACTTTTTGTCAGGTACAGATGTAAAAATATCTGTAAATAAAAAGGCTTTTGATGAATCAATATTCAAAGAATGAATGTGAGTGACGTTGTCAGCGCGTTCCAAATAATCCAGTACAATCGGTCTAAAAGTTGCCAGCCCAACACCTGAGGATAGCAGATAAACATTTTTGTTTTCTCTTTTAAGCGGTAAGTTTGAATGTGTTTTAAAGATTGCGACTTCATTGCCTACTTCAAGATTTCTTAAAATCGATTTAAATTCTGAGCATTGCTCTCTAATGCGCGTTGTTATGCCGATTACATTTTCGTGTGGTAAAGAAGAGATAGACATATGACGAATCAAACTGCGATTTGGTTTGTCTCCGGCATTGAAACCTCTCAAAGCGAAATGTGTGTGGGAACCTTCTTCCCATGTAAAGTCTTGCGGACGGTCAAGCAAGTAAGTTTTAACCTCTGGGTTTTCCTCAACAATCTTATTTATTTTCGTCCAGTATATTTGCATGCTATATTCTCCTCTACATTATCGGTATCGTACTATCTACTATACAACAAATGATAATTATTCTCAATTATAAAGAGAACTTTTATAAAGAAAAACAAAAATCCTTACCCGATTGTCATAAATAGGACCGGATAAGGATTGGTAAGATGAGAACATTATTAATTTTTCACTGCATGTATATAGTGAATGGTTTCAAATGCTTGCAGGTTATCATCCCGATCAGAAAAAAACTGCTGTTGAATTTCTTGTGGTGATAGATGTTCATAAATTAATAACTGCTCATTAGCAAGTAAATCTTCTAATTCTGCAAGAGAAGCAGCAAACTTCATTGGTTCTCCGGCAGCTTGTGCCATCTGGACCATATTTTGCACACGATTAAAAATACCAGGTTCTGTAAACAAACCCTCATCGGCAAAATCAAAAATAATTGAACTTCCTTTTGAAAGGTCTTTAAAGAAGGCATGCAGCAACTGTTGAAGCACATCTTTTGTTAAATAATAAGATACCCCAAGTAAACTAAAAACTGTTTTCTTAGACAGGTCCAATCCTGCCGCAGCTAGTTTTTCTAACGAAAGCTCTTTCGTGAAATCCATTGCTACAAACTTTAAATGGGAAGGAATTTCATAGCCTGCTTGCTCTAACCGTTCTATCTTAAATTTTTGTGTGGATGGGTGGTCAACTTCATATACAGTAACATTTGGTAATGTATCATGACGCCAAGCAAAAGTATCTAAACCTGCACCCATAATGACATATTGTTCCGCCCCGTGCTGGCATTCGTTCCGTACAACATTTTCTGCGTAGGCCGCTCTAGCAAGTGGTGTTGGTGATAGTTGAATTTGTGTAACCCACTTTAATATTGCGTCCTGATCACCTTTAAATTTTTCAGCCATTTCAGAACTAAAAAAAGTAATGCCATTAGACATATTTGCTGCAATGGCTTGATATTCTTCTGGTGATAAGAAATCTTGCGCTATATAATCATTGAATATAATCGGGCAGTCCTCTTTCACATGATATGCTCGACTAAATGCTGAAACTAAAGAAGTTAAACTTGATTCATTATTCTTCATCGCTAACACCCCAAAAAAAAAAGATTCCCCCCGGCCAGGAGAATCTTATTATATCAGCAATGTTTATTATTGTGAATTATAGCACAAATTGATTTTTTTGTCAAATATTTCAACTTGTTTTATAACTACTTTCCAGAAAATACCTTTAATGAATATCAAACTCCAGAATACGAAGAAAATCCTCCATCAATCGGCAGTGTCATGCCTGTTATAAAGCTTGATGCTTTGTCACTGGCTAAAAATAATAATCCACCAACTAACTCTTCGGGTTCTCCGAATCGATCCATTGGCGTATTATGCAATATATTTTCCGCTCTTGGCGAAGGGCTTCCATCTTCTTTATATAATAAAGATTCATTTTGCTTCGTTACAAAAAATCCCGGTGCAATCGCATTAACTCGAATACCTGCTTTTGCAAAATAAACAGATAACCATTGTGTGAAATTGTTTATCGCCGCCTTTGCCCCACTATATGCCGGTATTTTAGTTAATGGTGTGTAGGCATTCATCGATGAAATATTTATAATGCACCCACCCTCTCTCTCAGTCATCGCTTTAGCGAAAACTTGAGATGGTAGAAATGTTCCAAGAAAATTAAGTTCAAAAACAGATTCAACACCTTCTGATTCGAGATCAAAGAACGTCTTATATTCTGGATGATTTCTTGCTTTTTCCCTATCAAAAAATTCATCATCTGTGGTTCCAAGAGGATGATTTCCTCCCGCATTATTAACGAGAATATCACATGCTCCTAACTTATTCTCTATTAACTCTCTTGCCTTCTCCAGTGAATCTCGTTGGAGAACATTTGCCGCTACTCCTAATGCCTCTCCACCTTCCTCTATAATCTCTCTCGCAACCTGATCAGCGGTATCCTGATTACGACCAAGAATAGCAACTTTAGCCCCACATCTTGCTAACGCTTTCGAAAAGTATGAACCTAATAATCCATTACCACCTGTTACTACAGCAACTTTATTTGATAAATTGACTTGTAATGGAATATTCACATTTAATTCCCCCTAAATCTTTCTATTTTTATTTTCCGCTTCCCATAATCCGAGGAGGTAAGCAGCTCCTAGCGCACGGTCATATAAACCATAGCCTGGTTTCCCTGTTTCTCCCCAGATCATTCTGCCATGATCTGGACGAATCGGCCCTGAGTAATTAAACTCTTTTAATGCATGTATTACTTCATACATATCAATAGAACCATACTCTGTCATATGGGCAGATTCCTGAAATGATCTGTTCCCTGTCAACTTAATATTTCGGGCATGTACAAAGTGAACTCGCCCCTTGTTACCAAAGTATCGAAGCATTTGAGGGAAATCATTAGCTGGTTCCGCCCCCAGAGAACCGCTGCACATCGTTAAGCCGTTAAAAGGGCTGTCAACAATAGAAAGTAAGCGTTCTAGATTAGCTTTATTTGTAATAATCCGCGGTAACCCAAAAATATTCCAAGGGGGATCATCTGGATGAATCGCCATCTTTACATTTGCTTCCTCAGCTACTGGAATTATTGCTTTTAAAAAATACTCAAGGTTTTCCCATAATTTTTCTTCCTTAACATTCTTATAATGATCAAAAAGCTTATATAAATCATCTTCCTTATAACTCGAATCCCAGCCCGGCAGTGACAATTCTCCAATCAAAGGATCCATCTGTTCAACTACTTCTTCTTCAAAAATTAATGCTGTCGAACCATCTGGCAGAACATAGTCTAGGGATGAACGCGTCCAATCAAATATTGGCATGAAATTATAGCAGACTACCTCGATTCCAGCCTTTCCTATATTCCGGATTGTTTCTTTATAATTTTCAATATATTGATCACGGGTAGGCAGTCCAATTTTTATATCTTCATGAACAGGGACGCTTTCGATGACGGAGATATACAGTCCTACTTTTTCCACTGCATTCTTCAATTCTATTATTTTCTCTAAAGACCAGACTTCCCCTACAGGAATATCATAGATTGCCGTCACAATTCCTTTCATGCCAGGAATCTGTCGAATGTACTCTAATGGTATGGAATCATTTTTCCCGTACCAGCGAAAACTCATTTCCATTTTTGTTACCCCCTATTAGTACAATTGCAAAGAATTTACTAATATTTATATTGGTTAATCATTCATCCTATACATCATTTAAAAATAGTTTTTTATTCTTATCATCACATTTTCTTACTAGATTGCAATTGTTAGTCTACCAATCTTATTATTTGTTTGGAGATAATACGTTTTCCCCTTCATTAATGATGAAAAATTGATATAATGCACCATAAAGATTGGCATCATTTTGAAATTTGCAGGCAACAACTTTCGGCGTTGCCATATGAAACGGATTCATTTTTTTTATTTCTTCAATAGCCCACTTTATCCTTTGCAGCAACACTGGCTGAGCACTGATCCCTCCACCAATTGCGACAACCTCTGGATCCAAAATATAGGATAAGTTTAATATTTGTGTAGCTAAGTGGAGACAGTATTCATCAAAAATTGCTGCTGCTTCTGGATCCTTATTATTAATGTAATTGAACACAGCTACCCCATCTGTTATATCTTCGATTTTCTTTATTACAGCAATTCTTTTTACCATTTCCACCGCAGAACAAATTAGCCCAAAATAAGTTACTTCTTTTGTTTGCAGATTTAGCCCATTCATGACATAACTTATTTCCCCAGCAGATAAGTGCACACCGCGATGAACCTTTCCATCGATAATAATTCCGCCTCCTATGCCGCTTCCGAGCACAAGTACGACCGAGTCTTTATAGTCCTTTACACTTCCAAGCCACAACTCAGCTAAAGCAGCACACTTTGCATCATTTTCTATTGAAACTTTTATTCCATATTTCTCTTCTATTCTTCTTTTTAAATTTACCTCGTGCAAAAAAGGAAAGGAACCACCATAATAAACGATTCCAGTATCAGTATCGATGGTTCCTGGACAACTGATCGCAATTCCTTTTATAGCCGATAAATCGTGCTCTTCAATAAGAGTAAAAAGCACATTTTCAAAATCTATTAAATTTGTTTTGGGTGTAGTCATTTTTGCTTTTTTTATAATCTGTGCTGCTGAATTCATAAGTGCATACTTAACAAATGTTCCTCCAATATCTATAACTAAATACATAACCTATCTCCTTTAAAATAAATAGATTCTAAAGTGACATACAAACCAAAACAGTAAACATTAGTCCTTATAATGAAAATTAGGAATAGCTGTCCAGCGCCTTCTTAATTCATGTGCAATAGACTTCGGCTTGCGATCACGCGTGAAAATTCCCTTCTTATTTCCTTGAACACGAATAATCCCTTGAGTCGTTGCAAAATCCGCAAAGTTCCAAACCTGCTCTCCAATGAACTGAGCAAACTCATCAAACACCTCATGGTTCGCGCGATAGAATTCTATCTGATATTCTTCTGTAAACATAATTGGTTCAACATCATGTAATCCGGCAACTGTATCTGCCCCATATTCTGTCATCATAAAAGGTGTATTAGGACATCTTTCAAGCCACCCATTTAATTCAGCACGTAACTTTTCTTTTGCCGACAGTAAATCCCCACCATCTACATACCAGCCGTAATAACGATTAAAGGCAAGTATATCAACCAATTCTGCCACTTTGTCTTTTTTAGGGGTAGACTCAATTTGAGTCACAATAGTTATCGGACGTTTCTGTGGATCAAGATCTCTTGTTAGATCAACCAATGGCTTGAAGTATTCATATGCGCCCTCTTCCTCTGATGCAGGTTCATTAGCGATATTCCACATTACAACGGAAGGATGATTCTTGTCTCTTTCAATTAACTCTTTAATCACCTGTTTATGATGTTCGAACGTTTTTAATTCTTTCCAAGTATTCCGAAGGTTTCCGCCACTATGTAGTACCATCATATTTAGATGCAGCCCTACTGCTGGTACTTCATCTATAACAACAAATCCTTCTTTATCTGCAAGACGCATAACTTCCTCTGAATATGGATAATGAGCTGTGCGAAAAGAGTTAGCTCCAGACCACTTCATGAGATTGAAATCTAATACATTAGAAGCCTCATCAAACCCTCGGCCATGAATGGGAGTATCCTCATGTTTACCATAGCCTTTAAAATAGAATGGCTTATTATTAATAAGGAACTTTCCATCTTTTATCTCGACTGTTCTTACTCCAAATGGCTGCTCATAAACATCCAGTATTTCATTTTGATCTTGCAATTCGATTCTGAGTTTATATAAGTATGCATTTAATGGTTCCCAAAGCTTTACGTTTGGGATTAAAATGGTATTCGAAATCCCTTCTGAGGAACCCACAACCTTACCTGATTCATCTATTACCTTTGCGATAATATTGGATGAGCCAGCCATATCAATTGAATAGTGAACCTTTCCATCTAATTCCGTTAGAATTGTTATATCTCTGACGTACGTTTTCGGTGTAGTATATATTTTTACTGGCCGATGTAGACCTGCATAGTTGAAAAAATCAAAATTAGGCTGATTTCGGATTATATGTCTATCTAGTGCAGTCTCTTTTTTTGTCACAAACCCAACTGGTAAGGTAGTTTCATCTACAATGTTATTAACTGCAACTGTCAATCGATTCTTACCTTTTTGAAGATAGCTATTAATTTCTGCTTCAAATGGTAAAAAGCCGCCTTTATGTTGAATAACAAGTACACCATTTACATACACATTTGCTAAATGCGTAGCAGAACCAAATCGCAACACAATTCTTTCTTCCATCAATATATTAGGTACAGTTAATTCGCGCTCATACCATACCCAGCCAACATGATCACGAATAGCTGCTTTTACCCCCATATCATTGTATGATCCTGGCACAGCCATACTAATAGGGTTGTTAAGTTCAGCTTTATGCCACTCTTCTTGAAATCCAGCACCTAAATCTAGCTTAAAATTCCAGATGCCATTTAAATCTATGACATTTCGTGTTTCCGAGATAATTGGATATAACATGTATAAATCGCCTTCCTTCTTCTAAACTATAGAAATACAAATCCCTCTTAAAAATCAAAGTAACTTGAACTACCCCTGCCCGTATTTTCAAGCAGGCTTACTTGAATTTTTTTCACTTCTTTTCCTTTCTAAATCGCTTACAAGTTGTGTTGTCCGCTTTTTATTAAGTGGATAAAGAAAAGCGAAACAAATAAATACTAATAAAAGACCAAGCGCAGGTATTAATGTAGCAAGCCTATGAATGCCATCTAGGGTTTCTTGTGTTTGAACTTGAAGAGTAGGATTATAGCCAGCTGCAGCTATTGCCACTCCACCAATGCCTCCTGCAACCGCCTGGCCAACTTTACGAGAAAAAGAATAAATAGAGTATATGGTTGCATCCTCCCGTAATCCTGTTAGATACTCATGGTAATCAACCAAATCTGTGATAAATGCCCAGCTTATTAAGTTAAAAAGAGCATAACCAAATAATCCGACTGATAAAATACAAATGAATATTGTTGCTGTTACATTAGGCAAGAAATATAACACTAAATAGGCAAGTGTAGAAAGTAAAAATCCCGCAGATGCAACTTCTTTCTTACCGAATCTTGCTACCAATGGCTTAGCCATTGGCATGCCGATAAAAATTGTTGCTGATTGAACCATACTGAATACACTTAGTAGCTTTGCATCGCCAAAATAATCCTTAAATAAATACGTATTTACAGAACCAATTAACATTAAATTTATTAAGAATAATAGTGAACCAATTAAAAACACAATTAACGGTCTATTTTTAGAAATTCCCTTTAATGTTTTTGCTAAATTAATATTCGGCTGTTCATCCTCGTTCCTTACTACTCGTTCGATACTTAGCTTGTAGCATGCCATATAACTGGATATAGAAAGAATACCAAAAATTATTGCTCCTACTAAAAATTGATTTGCATCCGCTTTATTATCAACGAATAATATCAAAGGTCCTGCAACCCCAACTATCAATTGAGCAAGTGCCGCTCCGAGAGATCTCCAAGTTGACAAAGTTGTTCGTTCTACTGGATCGGCTGTGATAACGGAAGCCATTGATCCGTATGGAATGTTAACCGTACTGTATAATGTTCCCCATAAAATATATGTTACATAGGCATATGCAGTATAAAAACCATTAGACATACCTGGAATATGAATAAACATTAAAATACCTGAAATAACAAGAGGAAATGACATTCTATAAATCCACGGCTTGAATTTTCCATGCTTCCCTGCTTTTCTAGTATCTATAAACCGTCCCCATGTAATGTCCGCAATAGCATCCCATAAACGCGCTATTAGGAATAAGCCCCCTACAGCAGCCGGATTTAAATGAAAAACATCTGTATAATAAACCATCAAAAATGAACCAACTAGAGCAAAAAAGAAATCGTTTCCAAAATCACCAAACAAGTATCCAAATTTGTCTTTTATCCCAAAAGGACGCATACCATTCACCTCAAAAATATTTTTTTATAGAGATTACGAATGAAAAATTTTGCAGATTAATACTTTCTTGACTTTTGAATCCGATTACATTTATTTTATTTATAAAATAAATGATTAGATTATTTCCCTCTAGACTTTTTAAATAGGAAAATAATCTTTGATAACGTTATCACTTATAGATAAATATTTTGAAATCGATTTCTAAATATGAGTATAAATTCTCATCCTAAGAAATTATGGTGTTTTTTACAGAATAATAGTGAAATTCACATATTTATTTTAATTTCATTTTGTCTGGAGGTACTATTCATGCAATCTATTAAACAAATAACTGATTTAGAATATATTTGCCATCTAGCTTACAGTATGTTTAAAATCCCTACTTATTTTTTCAACTCTGTAGGGGAGCTTATCCATAAAGCAGTAGATTCCAATTTTCATCATAATCCCATATACCAATCTAATGTGGACATTATTATTGAGCTATTTTCTAAAATGGAAAAACAAAAAGCTATCCCCATCCTAAAGGAGACAGCTTTTTTAGAAAAATACGTATCACTAAGCATTTATTCTAATAACCGTTTTGAGGGAAATATCATTGTCGGTCCTGTAATCAATTTCCGAATGACTGATGAAACCATCACTAGTAGTTTAAGAGATATGGATATTAGAGTGGCGAAAGAAGAAATGCTCCATTATTACTCTAATCTTCCTATACTAAGCAATCTAAAATTTATAAAATTCAGTATGATGATCTATTATATGATTTATCAAAAACAATTGAATATATTAGATATTGTGCAAACTAATAAAGAAATAGAAAAGGAAAATTTAAATATTGAGCCTATAGATAACCAAATTATTGAGAGCCGTCAAAATAAAAATGTGCATACAGATATTTCTCTCGAAAAGAAATTCTTAAATTATATTAAAATAGGAAAAAAAACAGGATTATTAGAAAGTTTTCATGCTATCAACAAACAAGGCAAAAAAGGGATTCTTTCCAAAACTAGTTATTTAAGAAGTCAAAAAAATATTGCAATATCTCTTATTACCCTTGCAACAAGAGCTGCAGTGGAAGGAGGCCTGTACCAAGAAATTGCCTATAGTCTTAGTGATTCCTATATAATCAAACTTGAAGAATTATCTAACAGCAGAGCAGTGGACCAACTTATCGAAAATGCTCTCATAGATTTTGCAGAGCGAGTAGAGAATTCAAAAAAATATAAGTACTCGAAACCCATTAATATTTGTCAAACTTATATTTTTAACCATCTTTATGAAAATATAACCCTTTCTGAACTTGCTAATTTAACTGGATTAAATCCAAACTATCTCTCTAACCTTTTTAAAAAGGAAGTTGGAATTTCTATAAAGGCATTTATCCAAAAAACTAAGATAGACGAAGCAAAAAACTTATTAAGCTATTCCAATTATTCCTTAACAGAAATCTCAACATTATTAAACTTTCATGACCAAAGTTATTTCACAAGAATATTCAAGCAGGTTACAGGTATCACTCCTAAACAATATATAAACAAAAATTGCTAAGCGTAAAAGTACGTTTTAATTTGGATAGTTCTGATAAGCTTTCCGTTATCAAGATATTTGTTAATTTTCATACAATGCTTGGAATGAATGAGGTAAAACATCTGTGAGATTAGTGCACGATCCACCCCATGAGCGAAAAAAGCAACATAATCAAGGACATCCCCTATCTATCAGTTTATACTACTAAAAGAGTAATAAAGAAAGGAGCTAAACTTTATGACAATCCAGAAAAGAAATTTTTTCTTATGTAAAAGAAAAGTATGGTACAAATCCAGAGTATCCATGGAAAAAATTCCAAAATTATGCTGTGTTAAGACATGATAATCAGGGAAAATGGTATGGGTTAATGATGAATGTTCCTAAAAACAAACTAGGATTATCAGGAGAAGAAGTAGTAGATGTCTTAAATGTAAAATGTGAACCAGAATTAAAAAATCTACTTCAGAAAGAAGAGGGAATCTTACCGGCATACCATATGAATAAGGAACACTGGATTTCTATCATACTTGATAGCCCATACCCTAAAGCTGACATCTATAATTTACTAGATACTAGTTATTATTTAACAAAATAAAATATGTTTATTATAACCTTAAAAGGTTACAAAGAGATAATTTGCATTATAATGAATTCGTCCATAAATCTACAGTTCTCTCTAGTTTATAACATCTACATTTGTAATATCATAATAAAGGACCCTGCTTTAAAAAAGGAAGAGTCCTTTATAAAACCCTAAATCTAGCTATTCAATATGGCAGGAGATAAAACCATTTAAGCTGATTATGAAATTAATCTGTGTATATGAACAGCAATATGAACTATTTCCTTAATGTTGAATGTGCCATTCCTAGCTTGAGATACAAACTAGCAATCTGTCAAAAAGCATATTATCTATATCCTTCACTTAGCCAACACTTTACATTCCATGAAAAAATTAGATCATTTTAACAGTCTCATTTTATAAAGAACCACTCTTATAAAAAAGCAATCTCCCTCATTGCTATAAGTATCCCTCCATCTAATAACTACTTACCAAATCCTTTTTTTTCTTAGTAATTATTTTAGATTCGGAAACGAAAAGGCCAGTTAGGGTCAACAATGTACCAAGAGCTGCCATCCAAGTTAAAGGCTCTTTTAAGACTATCATAGCCGTGATAACGGTAATTACAGGAACAAGATAGATATATACACTTGCTTTAATTGCCCCTAATTTCTTAATGGCTAAATTCCAAGAAACAAAGCAAACTGCAGATGCGCCTAATCCTAGAAAAATGATATTAAATAAGTAGATCGGTTGGGTAAAACGTTCGATTCCTAGTTTAAAGTCAAATAAACATAAAACAGGGATCATAAATAAAATACCGTATAAAAAAATCCGCCTTGTAGCTTGAATCGTATTATATCCATAACTACTAATTTTCTTCGTAATAACGGAATAGATTGCCCATATTAGAGTTGCTGCAACAGCTAGTAGATCACCTAATGGATTTACTTTAAAATTAGCAGTGCCATTAAAACTGATGAGAAAAATTCCTATTAAAGCTAGAATAAAACCAATGAAGAAATTTAATCGCAAAGGTTCACTTTTCAAATAATAATAAGTGAGAATAGCAGTAAAAAATGGCACCATCGCACTTATTACTCCTACATTAGAAGCAGTAGTAAAGGTCAAAGCAATATTTTCTAAGAGGTAATAAAGTGTTACCCCACATAACCCCGCAAGTAAAAATAAATAATGATGCTTTCTATCTTTCATTTTTAGTCGATATGGATAAATGATGCTCAAGGCTACAATTCCAATGACAAAACGAAAGAATAATACCTCAATGGGAGTAAAATCAGTTAATAATATTTTTGTAGATATGTATGTTGTCCCCCAAATCATTATCGTGATAATTGCTGAAATATGTCCAAAATTCATCTTATTCGCCACTCTTTCCTTCTAGTTGAAACAATTTAATTTACACTATCTATATAAATATTTCGGTATTGTCCAGGCGTTAATCCAATAAAATCCATAAAATAATGACTGAAATGGCTTTGATCCACAAAACCAGTCTGAGCAGCTACATCGGTTGGTTTCATCCCTTGTTCTAATAGCTTCTTTGCTTTGTTGATACGCACTGTCTGTAAATATCGATAAGGAGTAATACCGCGAATTCGCGCAAATGAACGTAATAAGGTATATTTATTCATATTGCATACCGCCACCAAATCATCAAGAGAAATCGGATCAACATAATGCCTTTCAATAAATTCACAAACTTTTGATATTTCCTTGGTCATCTTATCCAATTTAATGTTTTTCTCTATGGCACTATATTCTTCAATCAATTGCTCCATTAAGAAATAAAAAGTTTCTTCTTTCTCCAAATCTCCTAACTCAGCCATGATCATTTGATGCAGTCGCTGTAATAATTCTGCATGTTCACTACGGAAGACGACTGGATCTTTAAAGGAAGGCAGATAGTCTTTACCAGTGATTTCTTCTACCACTTTTCGCATTACTTCTGGTGTAATATTTAAACAACGATAATCTAAGGGCTCATCATCCATTTGTTCACAAGCATGATTATCAAATGGATTAAAAAAGATAAGATCTCCACTATTAATAACATAATCTTTGTTTCTACATGTCAATTTTCTTTGACCACTCTCGATAAAGCCAATAACGTAGTATTCATGAAAGTGATTAGGAAACTTTTGCATAATCCCGTGAAATCGATAGGCTTCAATTTGCAAATCTTCATCAAAACAAATTTTTCTTTCTTCCCTTCTCATCTGATACTGTTCCCCCTTGTCTTCTGTTTAAATAGCTTAGCATACTTTTATTAGTTGTTCTTGTAGGATATTGACTAAAAAAGCTTTAAGCAAAGAAAAAAAGCGTCAAAACCATTTATCCTGGTAATAGACGCTGCTAAGAAAAAAATTGCCGCATTTTTTCCATAGCTTAGTTCAAACTTATCTTCAAAATTTTTTCCTATAATCAAAGAATCATTTTCCGCAAAGATGCTCTTCTGCTTTTATGGTTAGCCTAAAGAGACTAGCTTTATTACATTTCGAAGAAGTTATCTCTTTCTACTTTGCACACTCTTAGCGCAAAGCTCTGGTACCACTCTTTTTTTCCCAATTTCTGCGCAGCAAGATGGACGGAATTTTCCTTCCAATTCTTTATTGCCTCTAAGGAATCCCAATAGGAAACAGTAATGCCCAGTCCCTCATCACGTGCACTTTCTACACCTAAGAAACCTTCCTGCTGTGAAGCTAACTCTACCATTTTTTCCGCCATTTTTCCGTAGCCTTTGTCACCTTCCGTTCGCTGGGAAGAAAAGATAACCGCATAGTAAGGTAGTTTAGGAGTTTTAGCAATCCCATTCATTTTTAGTTCCTCCAATACGTCTTATTTTCCAATCACTTTTAATAGATGATTATAACATCGTTTTACGTTTAGTCTGGTAAATTGCTATTTAACAATTGATTATATTCACTCCAAAACTCATCATACATATTTTTATCAAAGTCATCAGCAATTCGTTTCTCTTTTGAAGAACGAAAGAAATCCCTTGCCTCTATTGCAAATTGACAAACTTGAAATGTATATTCGTTTCTACTAAGCTTAACATTTAAATCGGGATAGTAGATGCTGCCTGATTGATTGTCGGTACTAGTAAACTTAACAAAATCTGAAAGAAATACGTCATCCCCACAATGTTTTACTGTCCAATGAATGGAAATAGGACAACTCGTCATCAATATTAAACCACATCCATGGAGAATTAACCCTTCATCATCCTCGGGAGCACAAAGATAATCATTATCTAATGTTCGTAACAAAGCTAATGCTGATTCACTAATCCCCCATTCTTCATCTATTCCGGATTGAGTAATAACGGTGTCATTAACCTTTAAATATATTTCTCCATGAGAGCATAGATCCTCTTCTGAATCAGTTGATCCTAGCCAGTATTGTTTCTTGATATTGATTTTAAACAGTTGCATTGTTTAACCCCTTATAATCCATTTCTAATTTTAATCAAACTTTTAATTGCTGTTATTACTACGTCTGGACGATCAAGATAAATAGAATGACTAGAATTCTCAGCAAAAATTAATTCACTATCTTTACTAAGTAGGGCCTGTTTCATAATAAGCTCTGCCCACTTATCTTCTAATTTTCTCATCTCCCACTCGGGCAGTCCCTCCGCAATTCCCAATTGAATGTTATATTCTTTATCTCGTCCAATAACTATTAGAGGCAAATTAGGAAAAACCCCCAACCTCTTTATTCGTTCTCCATCCTTCTTCCAATTACACATTTCCAGGTACATCGTTTTATATAAGGCAGGACTTGTCTGAAAGTCAAGGACATGCTCTTGGAGATGAAGTGGTAGATTTTTTTGTTTATCCGTAAGAGTAGGTTTTACTATTTCTTTTAGTTCAGCTGGTTTCATTAGCGAGTAAGAATGGCACTTCTCTAACCAGACCTCATCCGTACCAGTCTCATCTAGCACTGGTAACTCTAATTCATCTAATTCTTTTAAGTCAACAGAAGTGGAATCAATCAATACGATTCCGGCAATTTTTTCTGGAAAAACCTTGGCATAATGCTGTGCACATAAACCACCATAAGAATGTCCAACTAAAATAACGGGCTCAAAAATATTTAATCCGATCAACAATTGACTTAATTCATCTATAACTGCGTTCGTATTACGTATCTCTTCACTTAATGGACTAAGCCCGAGTCCTGGTCTATGAAACATAATGACTCTGTTTGATTTCGCTAATGATTTTGTTACTTGATACCACTCATAAAACGAACAACCCATTCCTGTAAGTATAACAATAGGAATTCCTTTACTGCCTATATGTAAAAGTTCTATTTTCTTCTCTTTTACCATTATAAATTGGTTAATCTTATTCACCCCTGCTTTGGAATAATAGTTCTATCTCTTCCTTTTCCAATAACTTACTTATTCTATATAGTCTTGTATATTCCTTCTTCTGTTCCATGCCCTGATAGTTTGATAAAACATCCTTGTTTTTTAGTAAGATAAAGCAATTAATTCTATTTAAGTGAATGATGATAAATAAAAACAGACAACATTAGTTGTCTGCAAAAAATAGAAATTATGTTACCTGCCTTTATGTTTATTTTTAGCCTTTTGAACCTTGCAATTTCTAATATACGTCTTTTTTTCTTCTCTTAGCTGTTTATTTTTAGCTGATTTTGCTTTCTTCCGTTGTTCATATTCAGCCTTGATGGCTTCTTGTGCTTTAGAAGAAACAGAGCATTGCTTTAATTCTTTTGAGACTTTTCTTTGAATTCTTTTAGGATTAATTTTCTTTTGTGATTTCTGACAAATAGGTATCCCTATTTGTTGATTAGATTCAATAACCCTTAATAATTTTCTGTTCACAAAATCTAATACTTCCTGATCTTTTGGTTCTTTACCGAAAATATATCGGCAGGCTTTAAGTTTATTTTCAGACACAATTTCTATAAGCCCTATATAAAATTGACCATCATAATAAATGGTTAGTTTCATTATAGGTCCCTCCTCCATTTATACTAGAACGATGGACATCCCGAGGAGGGGAAGGCTACTGACATTAAATTTTTTAATGCATTCGGACTACCAACCGAATTGTGTTTTTTCATTCCAAAATATATTATACAATAATTTACTTTTTATGTAGAGTTAATGGTAAAAGATTGTTTAACTCTGTAACTGATCCTACTGAATTATTCTCCTACATTTATGATAAAAGAATTTCTTTATTTAGTACTGGAAAGCCGCTTAGTGCCGTAAGCGTATTAAAAAAACTCGTTTAGCAATTTAACTGTTGTAAGTATTGAGGCAAATTCTTCGTGCAATGTAGCTAGAGATTATGGATAGTAGCTGCATCATAATATGTACCATCTTGGACCTTCATACCAAAAGCAGCTGTTGCAAGGAAATCCCCATTAACCCTTTTTTAGGGACTATTTGTAATCTCTGCACAGTGAAATTATACCTGTGCTAGCCCGCCATCTACGAACAATTCAACTCCCGTCAAGTAACTGCTTTCGTCTGAAGCAAGGAAAGTTACAGCGTTTGCTACTTCTTCAGGTGTTCCAACTTTTCCAGATGGAACAGTATTTTTGCTATTTTCCATTACTTCTTCAAGTGCATCACCAAAAAGTTCATCGTATGCAGGTGTAAGAATAGCTCCTGGACTAACCACATTTACACGGATTTCAGTACCTTTTAGGTCAAGAATCCAGTTGCGAACTAGTGCTCTTAATGCTGCTTTAGATGCTCCATATACACTAAACGCTGGGTTGCCAATTGATCCAGCAGTAGAGCCTGTTACAATAATAGAACCTACTTTGTCCGGGAATAGTGATAACGCTTTTTGAACAGTAAAGATGGTTCCTTTAACGTTAATGTCGAACGTTCTATCAACCTGCTCTTCAGTAATTTCACCTAATGGAAGGAAGTTGCCGATGCCTGCATTAGCAAAAAGAATGTCCAACTTACCTTTTTCCTGCTTTATAATGTCATATAGTTTGTCTAAGTCTTCAAGCTTAGAAATATCACCTTGAACACCGGTTACGTTCTTGCCAATTTGGTTAACAGCTTTATCAAGTTCGTTTTGTCTACGTCCCGTGATATAAACATATGCACCTTCGTTTACAAATTTTTGTGCTGTAGCAAGACCAATCCCACTAGTTCCACCCGTTACAAGCGCTATTTTACCTTCAAATTTACCCATACTTAACACTCCTTTAGAATTAATTTTATTTTATGTCTAGTACCTTAAGTACTTGAAGAACAACTTACAAGATATAGTATCCTTCAGTAAGCACATTATCGGAAGTACCCACTTTTTTGTGATATAGTAACTAAAAAGTAATAAATGTGGAATGGAGAGCTTTAGACATGAAAAAATTTAGTTGTGGGTTTGAAGTGACAAAGGAAGTTATTGGCGGAAAATGGAAAGGCCTTGTATTATACTTTTTAATGAATGGACCAAAGAGAACGAGTGAATTAAAGCGCATTATCCCAAATATAACTCAGAAAATGCTGATTCAAACACTTAGAGAGCTTGAAGCCAGTGGACTTGTGAGCAGAAAGATGTATAATCAAGTACCGCCGAAGGTTGAATATTCATCCACTGAACTTGGAGAATCTCTTAAACCTATCTTGCAGGAGCTCTGTCAATGGGGAAGCCATTATGCGGAGCAAGAGTATGCAGAAGGTGAATATGAAATTGTACAACCAGAACAAGTTTCATATCAAGATAATATCATTTCATAGAGATCTAAAGGGATTAGTCATCTTAGTCAATACCTTCAGAATAAGGTTTAGGAATACTTGAACGCACTATCAAGATATAATTACATAATGTAATACAGCATTACCTAAAAACACGGAGCTACTTTAGATTAGATGATTCTTATTATTATTTTAACTTTATAGTTTGGTGTATCTGATATATTTTCTAAAATTACAAAAAGAGAAAAACAATATATTAAAAATTATTTCAGATGATACTATTAAAAATTAGTCGAGATAAACTCGGCTATTTTCATTGTCTAAACTTTTCGCTTGTTATTCAATTATCCTGCCCTGATAGTGATATTAGAAATACCTTTTTTAACAAAAAGAAGCGTTAACTCTTAAACTAAGCGTTAATCTTTCTTAATCTATCGAAATGGTTTGGATAGAAACTAAAGCAAATTCTCGCGAAATTGTTATTACTAACCGGGGAAAAACTGGCTTTAAAGACTTTTTTGGACTAGATAAATCAGATTTAGACTTTCCTGTTTCATAATAGTGGTTTACAGACTATAATAAAAAACTTTCTTTATTGAAGGTGTTTTTGTGGGCCATTTTTTATAACATTCTAGTTAATCTTTATTACGTTATCCTGCCCTTATAGTTACAAGGGACTCCTTCTTTTGAAATGAAATAAGCATTAACTGCCAGTTTAAGCGTTAATCCTTCTCAACCTAAATTATGGTTTAAAACAGTAAAAGTCTAATTCTATTATATTCACACGAATATTCGCTTTATTTTTGACTGCGTATTTATCTTGGACATTGCCTATTCCTATTTTCCCTTCTCTATAACTTTGTTAAAATACTGCAACACTATAACACTTTCCTATTATAAGTAAAAAAAGCTTATATCATTAGGTTAGGAGTTTACTAATATTTTCGAGTGTATTTACATGTATATTTTTTCTTCTTGCTTCATCAAGAATTAATTTGGCACTGCGTCCAGTTATAATATTATTTCCTTCCATTAAAGATCGTGCTGTACTTCCACTTTTAAAGATAAACTTGGACATTATAATCCCTATAATTTTTGGTGATATCGTTGAAAGTAAAGTATTTAAAGCATCATAACTCATTCCTCGCTCCTTCATTATAGGCTTTAGCTGTCTAAGATTGATGGAAATGTTTCCTAAAGCATCGATAGAATCCATCAATCCTATAAAACTCCCTTCTTTTAAAACTTCTATTTCAACAGCTACATTTAAGAGGAAGTGGTTCAA
Organism: Niallia circulans; assembly: GCF_003726095.1. Taxonomy (NCBI): domain Bacteria; kingdom Bacillati; phylum Bacillota; class Bacilli; order Caryophanales; family Bacillaceae; genus Niallia; species Niallia circulans. Next base: position 5,073,368 of record NZ_CP026031.1, on the reverse strand, counting down.
TAAGAACTTTTTAAAGTTAGTCTGCCTTTTAAGGCTGAATTCTGCTTGCTCAAATAATGTGTATACTTGCTGAACTCGTTCTTTCGAAGCCTTCCCTATATCACCTATCATAATAATAGAAGAAAACGCACCATTAATTGTGTTTGTCCCTACTGTTCCCCCGCCAGCACCAGGAAACCCGAATATAATTTGAGTTTGTGGTAATATTTCTGTCTGCTTGATTGGATCCTCCCAAAAGTTATTAAAAAACAGTACAGTAGCGTTATTCACCTTATTATTCAATGTTTTTACAACAGAACTGATTTGTTCAATATTGACGCTCACAAAAATCAAGTCATAGTTATGATTTTGTGGAATTTCATATATTAAGTTAGTTTCCCACGATACATTAATCTTTTTAGACTTCCGTTTCCTCCGATCGTCTAGCTGTAAGTTCAGCATTGGCGTATACTTATCTATTGATTCTGGTCTAATATAAAAGTCAATATTATTTCCATTTTCTTTAAAGATCCAAGCATATTGAGTAGAAATCACCCCACGCCCAATAACTAAGATATTCATTAAATCCCCCTCCAGTTCGTTAATTGAACAGTTGTTGATTTAATAGTATCATTTGTATTACAGGAAACAATCATCAAAAGCCATGATATGTTGATTAATGAACATCATACTAAAATTGTTGAGGTGTGGAGATGGAAAGAAGAAAAAGGAGAACGCAAAAGCTAATAATAGACACTTTTTTCTTATTACTTAATGAGAAACCGTTTGATAAAATCACAGTAAATCAAATTACAACATTAGCTGATATTAACAGAGGCACTTTTTACCTTCATTATCAGGATAAATATGAATTACTAGAAAAAACCATTAAAATCTATATAAATCAAATGGACCAATACTGTCTTCATAATCAAGAAATGACTATTAACTCACTTACTTTAGCTTTTGATTACTTAAAGGAAAATTACAATTTTATTGAACCCTTATTGAGGAATGAAGGGTATCAACTATTCCAACACGAACTCAAGTCATCTATATCTTCCTTTATTGAAACTTCCGATTTATTTGATCTCCGCGTTGTTAGTATTTTGAAAAGAAGGGCTATCATATCAACTATTCTAGGAACTATTGAATGGTGGTTAGCTGAAGATGAATTGAACACAGATCCATCAGAAATTGCTGCTGAATTAAAAGATATAATCTTTTCCATCATTACATAAATTTATTATATAATCTTGGGTTAAATATGGGCTGCTTCTCTTGGGGAGTATCGATAGTAAGAACACGAAATACCATTTCCTTTTCTAAAGAGATATTGTTGATTTTTTCGTGATTAACAGCTTTAAACTTTTTGAAAGACTTTTAACCTAACAAAATTCTGTGTTAGTAAGTGCGTAATCATAGTTACTGTCGTGTTTAGTAGGGGATTTATAATCGTGCTAGCCGATAAAAGGCTATTAATAGCTTTTCGCCGCAAATTTAATTATCTTGTAAAACTTGAAGCTTTCTCCCCTACTTTTCCTTAACACTAGAACCGTTATTTACATTTTTCGCCTTAACTCCTCCAGCTTGTTTTAAACAATTGCCTGATTTTATTATTTTATAACGTTTAAGTTCAACTTCTTTATTACACACATTGCAATAGCTTTTCGGTCAAAAGAAACCCTCTATAATAGGGCGTTGTACCAAATATCTCCATTAAATATACGGTTATTATCTACCAAAACGACTCTTAAGTTCCCAGAAGAACTTAAACGTAATTTTTGTTGATAATACCTTAAAAGTTGCTGCTGCGTACGATTATCGCTTTTATAGTGTAAAATGACTAAACTTTTATTTTCTATCTCTACCAAGCTTCTGAACATTCCATTTATATGGCCATCATCTCCGTTAAAACCATAACCAATCACACATACTATGTCTGATTCAACAAAATGATCATAAAGATTAACATACTTTCTTGACATACTGACAGAAGTCAAAGGTTTAACTCCACTTTGAGTAAACATAAATGGTACAAGAATTCTTCCTTGTCTCTCCTCGGAAGAAGGTTCTGTTAAAATTTCATTTTTGTATGGATCATAGTATTCATTTACACTTCCATTTAAATGATACACAGGTGTTTCTGCTAATTCTGTCCCTGCTAATACCTGTTGTACAAAATTGTTATAATTGGTAGTTCCCACAGCTTTAATATGAAAATAATTTCTTAAATTTATTAAGTCGTGATAATATCCGGGACCATCTGAAATTCTTGTTTCATCAACATGGACTTTGTTAGTAATATATCTTTGAACAGTATGAAGGAATATAGCAATCCGACTAAATTTAGCCCATTGCGCTTTCGGATTATACAGATATCTAAAATGACTATCTATTAAAGCTTGGTAATCCATTGCTTGGCAATAAATTTCTTCTAATATGCTTCTACCAAGTTCTCTAAACACTGTAAGTCCGTCTGTATCTTCCTTTAAATCAATAGAGGTTTCTTCAATTACAATTTCCATTCCAGTTTGTCCAACACCTTGATAATTCAAAGAAAAAACCCCTGACAAATCATCAAATACGTTTAATTCATCAGGTGCTGCAGTAAACAATTCTTCGTTTAGCTGCGAAACAAGACTTTGACCAATTGCTCCAACCAATAATTCCAAAAAAGCCCTTACAATTCTTTTCAAATAACGATCTGTTGGATATTTTTCTAATAATCTTAAGAATGCTGAAAAATAGTCAGATTCAAACAACAATACACTGGAAGCAAGCTTCTCATTTAACCGAATTGCTTGATTATATCTCATATCACCAATTTGTTCGCCTGTTTCGTTTGTAAACTTATCACGTATTATTGTTTCATTAAACTTCCATTTATTTAACAGATCGGAAACGTTTTCATCAAAATGATCCAGATAATCCAAAATGTTGCTTCTTCTATTTTCTAAACTTGAGGCAATAAGGCCTTCAAACTCTCCTTTTCCAAAAACATTTAATCTCTTACTCGCATAGTTATCTGGAAGCCATTGAGTAGCAATCTGTGACCTAGAGTCTAGGCTTTGAATCTGGCTTCTAAATGTTTCTTTATCTTTTTCATTTGAAACTCTAAATATTTCTAATGCAAACTTCCCTCCAGAAGGTAAACCATAACCTATTTCTGCACCTGCTCCGAAAAATACTGATAATGTTGGTAAACTCAAGCATCTTCACCTCAGCCATCTATTTTCTATTATTTTACTTCAATATTCAAAAAGTTAGAACACCTCCCCCAAAAAAGCACTCTACATACATGAATCATTGAACTCCTTGTTATTCTTTTCCGCTATATTCTAAAATATTTAAACCCTCAGATGCCTCTGGTGCTTCAAAAAATTTAGTAACATGAATAAACACCGCTTCTGTGTCAAAAGTTGATCTTTCTGGTTGTTCATTACGCCTTTGTGCGATTTGACGTAAGCATTGCTCGTTATTTAGATTAAGGAAAATTAGTTGATGGCTTGCATTGACCTCTGACGCCATATCAAAAAACCACTTTCGCAGTTTTTGAGTGTTTGCTGGAAAATCCATTACTACATCTGTACCAACACTTAATATGTTTTGGACATGCTTTTTCACCAATGGCTTGAGCTGCGCTGAGAATTTTAGATAGTCCTCAAATGATGCAATTTGATTGGGATAAAGAGATGAAAGCCACTCATCCTCAGACAACAGTACCGCATGTTTATCTATCGCCAATTGCTTTGATTTAGTTGATTTTCCAGCTCCCATTTTTCCACAGAAAAAGTATAGAGTCCCCAATTTTTTCATTTTTTTAGTTATTCTCCTCTTATTAATATTTAAAAGTTAAGATTTATATCCAGTATACTTATTCTACCGATATCGTTTATTTTCCTTTTTTAGCAAACCCGCTCTTTAATTCCATAAAAAGAGATGCCGTAGCACCTTCTTTTCCTAAATATAAGTCTAGTTAAAATGTAAGACTCACATTTAATTTTCATTATAAAAAGATTGACATATAACCGACAATAACACTATACTGTTAATAACAGTAATATATTGATAAAAAGTTCATTACATTAAAATTAGGGGGCTCAATCTTTTATGAAACATACAGGGAGACATACTGGTGCATTTCTTTTGCTGTTTTTAATGGAGGGAGATAATTATGGTGGAAAACTGTTGCAAAAATGTAAGGAAGAGCTTCCCATCAATCCAATTGATAGCGCCATACTATATCGCACACTAAAAAAATTGGAGGAAGAAGGTGCCATTGATTCTTATTTAGATGTTTCTGATCAAGATAAACCGGTAAGGATGTATAAAATCACTACACTTGGAAAAAGAAAATTAGAAGAATTTCAAATTGATATTCAAGAAAAAATTAAAAATTTATCATTTTTCCTGGAAAAATACAAAAAATGGAATTGCGAAAATAATGGTTAATGGAATTGTTTTATATACGATAGCTGCTATTTATCTGAGCCTGTCTTTTATAAAAGACAAATATAAAACAAAGGTAGCCTTATTAAGCTCATGGAAAATGTTTCGCAATGTTTTACCGGATTTATTAGCCATTATGCTCTTCGTTGGGCTGGCACTTTCTTTATTGACACCGTCTCTTATTTCTTCCATTATTGGGGAAAATTCCGGTTTACTTGGTATCCTTTACTCAACAATCATTGGATCAATTGCTATAGTCCCAAGCTTTATCGTTTTTCCTCTTGGACATACATTAGTTCAAAATGGCGCTGCTCTTCCACAAGTTGCTGTATTAATGTCGACATTAATGTCTGTAGGACTGGCAAGTTTATTTATGGAGCAAAAAACTTTTGGTCAAAGTTTTGCTTATGCCCGAAATATTTCTGCCATAATAATGTCTCTTCTATTTGCATTAATTATTTGGGTGGTGATGACATGAAAAAGCTAAAAAGATATCGCTTCTTTCTCATTTTATTATTAGGGCTTCTGCTTATAGCATTTATGAATCAAACGATTGCTGCAAAAACAGTTCAGTTAACTGGTAAAAATATTTTGGATATGTTAATTCTACTTCCTCCAGTATTTATATTAGTGGGATTATTGGACCAATGGGTAAAGAAAGAAACACTCGTTAGATATATGGGGGAAAAATCAGGTATAATTGGTGTCCTCTTCACCTTATTATTAGCAACAGTAGCTGCTGGACCTCTTTATATAGCCTTTCCAATCGCAGTACTTTTATTGAGAAAAGGAGCTAGCATCCGCTATATAGTGTTTTTTTTAGGGGCTTGGTCAACAGTGAAATTGCCAGTTCTAGTGTATGAATTTACTTCATTTGGTCCTAAATTCACACTTATTCATATTTGTTTCGGACTCGTGTTTTACTATTTAACAGGAATTCTTTTTGAAAAAATGTATAGCCAACAAAAGTTGCTAAAGTATGATACAACTATCGGAAAATAGATTTAAATCATTTAGTATTTTAAACCCCACAATTCCAAATTCTTTAGTAGCTGTAGTCATTAAATTGATAACACTCTATTAGTCTTTTTAAAAGCAATACAAATAAAACTCCAACGAATTATAGAAACTCATTTAATTTAACGTCACATACACTTCGCCCAAAGTGCCTGAAACCCTCTTGATAATCTCCCGGTGGAAGGCAATTATATGTTTCTATGGGTGAAGCCATTGAACGAGAAACTATTAGATTACTTAGGATTGTACTCGTAGTATCTATTATAGAAAGCCTCGGTTAAAGACTATGTATAATTATTTTGAAGTTGAACTTATTTAAATACACCTTTTCTTTTGCAAAGCCAATCTTCTAAGGCATCTTCGTGTTGCTTAGTGAATAATTTCGGTATTTTATTTATTGGAAAGTACTTCAAATCCAATGTCTCAATACCATCTGCAGTAAGTTCCCCATCAATTGGCTTACATTGAAAAAAGTGAGTAATAGTCTGAGCTTTATCTCCGTTCGGAAACTCAGCAGAATATTTAGAGTAGACACCAATAAGATGTTCAACCTTAACATTTAATCCTGTCTCCTCAAGAATTTCTCGTTTTGTTGTTGCTTCAAGAGATTCTCCTAGTTCCATAGCACCGCCTGGAAAACCCCACTCATTTCCATCTCCCCTTTTTTGTAAGAGAATCTCATTTCGTTCGTTATAAACAATACCTCCAGCAAAATTAAGAAATATTAAATCTTGTCCCACTTTTCCACGAATATAGCGAATGTAGTCACTAGATGTAGTCATAAATTTCCTCCTATATATAAAATACAAGTTAATTATATACCAAATAGAATAAAATGGTATTTCAAGTTATATTTTTCCGTCTTCCACTAATTCCCTTTTGTTTAATAACTTAATAAAAAAGCATTAATCCTTCTTAATCTTAATTATGGTATAATAAAGAAAACGTCTAACCCTTATGTATCAAGGATTTAGACGCCTATCATTTGAAATTATTGAGCGTTAATATGTATTATACGAACGTTTGTTTTATTTATAAAAATATGTTTAACCTGAATAAGTTAAGGAATGTCCTTTTTAAAGACATTCCTATTTTTCCCTCAGTAGTACTAATTTATCCTTATTTAACTATCGCCCCCGATTGTTTAAATGCATTCCTCCTAAACTATCCTTGTTTCATCCCTTATCACAGGAAATGCTGCCTAGTTAGTGCAGAAAAAGAAAAGTAGAGCATTAACCCTTATTGGACTACTGCTCTCTTAAATGAGAATATCCCTTTTTATCAGTTCTTTCATTAGTAAATTGATTCTAAAAATAACAAGTATTTAAATAAAATTAACTTTTCTGTAAACTAAACCAGCACCTTTTTTGTTAAGATGAAACAATAAAATCTTTGTCCATATACATCCATTATTATTTCATCTTACATCAATTGTACCGAGAATTAATTTATTTTTTTCTAGAATTGTAAAATGATAATAATTCACTTGGAATTTCCTCCTCTTACAATTATTGTATTTTCTTCTGCTGTTTTTTTACATTCTGGAATTAATATTTGTTGTACTATATTTTCCCTTCATTGATAAGCTCCTAACTTTTCAAATCATGTTAGGTTTTTATTTTACTGGAAGTAAATGATCGACCACAATACTATTTATGGCATTAATATACGCATAAGCACTTGCTTTTAAAATGTCTGTATCTGATGCTTTGGCAATATATACTTCCCCTTTAAATTCAACTTGAATTTTCACTTTTCCTAATGCTTCTTTTCCCCTTGAAACACTTCTAATATCGTATTGAATCAACTTCATATCTAAATCACATACATTCATAATTGCAGAATATAAAGCATCAATCGGACCAGAACCTATCGCAGTTCCCTTAATGATTTGATCAGCCTTCTTTAACTCCACACTAGCAGAAGGAAATTTTGTATTACTGATCACTTGCAGATCTATTAACTCATAAAAATTGTTACTGTAATGGCTGATGTCCTGATTATTCCCCTTTACTTTTTTGTAATAATTTTCAATCATTACATATAGATCATGATTATATACTTCTTTTTTCGCATCGGCTAATTTAAGAAAGTCTACAAAGATTTCCTCGAACTCTGAATTCGAGAATTGATTCATACCTAATTTTTCAAAAGCAGTTTTAATCGCATGGCGTCCAGAACGTGCTGTTAGAATAAGCTCCATGTCATCAAGACCCACAGTGACGGGATCAATTATTTCATAAGTATTTCTTGACTTGATTAATCCATCCTGGTGAATACCTGAAGAATGTGCAAAAGCATTTTCCCCTGTAATTGCTTTGTTTACTTGTACATCAAGTCCCATGAATCCACTTACTATCCTCGACGTATTCATAATTTCCTTTGTATTAATATTCGTAAATGCTTGATATATCTCAGAACGTGTATGAACAGCCATAACTACTTCCTCTAATGATGCATTTCCTGCACGTTCTCCGATTCCATTAATAGTACATTCTACTTTTTCAGCACCGTTTTTAATTGCTGCCAATGTATTAGCTGTAGCCATTCCTAAATCATTGTGGCAATGAACACTTAGAAGCACATTATCATTCAAATTCTTCAAGCGATCATTTATCTTATAGATTAATTCACCGAACTCTTGGGGCTCAGCATAACCAACTGTATCAGGTATATTTATAATTGTGGCTCCTGCTTTTACAACAGCTTCTATAGTTTTCCATAAATATTCAAAATCAGCTCTTGACGCATCCTCTGTTGAATATTGCACTTCTGGCAGGAGTGTTTTCGCATACTTCACAGCATCCACTCCTATATCCAATATTTGATTTTTCGATTTTCCAAATTTCTTTTCTACATGAATATCCGAAGTACCTAATACAATATGGATTAGTGGATTTTTTGCATATTTAACACTATTATATACATCATCAATATCGGATTTTACTGCTCTTGCTAACGCCGTAATTATCACATCATCTGTATTTCCTATCCTTTTAGCAATTTCTTTAACCGCGTTAAAATCACCTATTGATGAAGAAGGAAATCCAGCCTCAATCATATCAACTTTGAGTTTCTTTAATTGCTTGGCGACTTCCAATTTTTCGTATACATTCAATTTTGCACCAGGAACTTGTTCTCCATCTCTTAATGTTGTATCAAATACCCAAATTTTTCTTGACATGTGACACACTCCTTATTTAATAAAATATAAAAAAGCCCCGCCTCTATATAAAAATATAGAGACGAGGCATTGCTCGCGGTACCACTCTAATTGGTTAATATAATACAAAAGTAACCCACTCATTTTCGGCGGCGATCACCACCTATCTTTATAACGGAAGAAATCCGACATCCCCTAACTTATATGGTTCAGAGAGTAGCTCTTGGATGAGTTCAAAGGGTATAACTACCGATTCGCACCAACCATCGGCTCTCTGAAGGAGTTTATCAACCTTCTACTATTTCCAATCTTTGCTTATTTATTATTTAATTATAGGCTATAATATATCAGTAATATCAAGTTGTCAAGTTGATATTTTCAGAAATATATAATTTGTATAATTTTTCTGAATTTATTACACCAGACTGTCTTTAGTAATTTGATTAATTGGACAAAATAAAGGTCATTTCCACTGACTAAAAACATTCTTTGTTTCATTATCCACTTCAGTAATTCGTCTGATACTTAATTAATAACTCTTTTTGAATATCTATGCAAGTTCTAATTTAAACAGTCGAAATAGTATTAATAATTCTATCCACACTTACTATAACATTTGATAATTGTTTATATTTTATCATTAGATTAGATCCAGATATCATTAACTGCGGTTAATGCTGATTTAGTATCGCCAGTATTTACAATTCCCCTTGGCTCTACTAGCATGATATGACACTCTTGTGTAGCGAAAGGTTTATGTTCGGTCCCCTTTGGCACTATAAACATCTCTCCTTGAGACACCTTAACTTGACCATCGCGAAAATCAATAAACATTTCACCAGTGAGAACGATAAACACCTCGTCGGTATCTTGATGATCATGCCACACAAAATCCCCTTCTATCTTGACCACTTTGAATTGATAGTCATTCATTTCACCAATGACCTTTGGAGACCAGCGTTCGTTGAACTTAGAAAATTTTTCATTCAAATTAATAGTTTGATAATTAATATTAACCCCCACCTTTTGAATTCTATATACCATATTTTGATTCGATTCATTTTAACCAATCCTACTTTTAAACTTTCAACATTTATTAAATTTCTTGAGGATTCAACACAGTTCGTTGATTAACCACATTTCCTGTGTTTAGCGTGGTTTTTGGTTCGATTAATAACAAATGGACTTCCTCTTCTGCAATTGGCTGATGTTCTATTCCTTTAGGTATAACAATAAATTCTCCTTCATTAAGAACTATTTCACCGTTTCTCAAACGTATTACCAGCTTTCCTCGCCATACGAAGAACATCTCATCCTCATGATCGTGGTGATGCCAAATAAATTCACCCCTAATCTTTACCATTTTTATGTATGAATCGTTTAACTCACAACCTATTCTAGGATTCCAGTAATCATTTATTTTTAAAAATTTATCCTGTATATTTACCTTTGAAATCAAGAGCTTACCTCCTCGTTATCGACAACTGTTGTATTATCCTACTTAGCTAAATTTCCTTTTTCTCCATTTTCCTCCTTATTAATGAATAATAAGTTACTCTATTACTTAGTCTTAACGTTAATCTCTTACAAACTAAGTTTACATACTCCAATGCATCATGTAAAATCAAAAAAAAGAGGATAGTTAATCATAATTTGTGATGCTAAAGGAGAAATTCACTTTGGATATTAAATCTTTAGAAGTGTTTAAGGCAGTAGCTATTGAACAAAGTATCACTAAGGCTGCTGAGAAATTAAATTATGTACAGTCAAATGTTACTGCAAGAATACAGCGTCTTGAACAGGAGTTAGGAGTTCCCCTACTATACCGATATCATAAGAAGATATCCTTAACCCCTGCAGGTCGTGAATTATTACCATATGTAAATAAGTTGCTTTTCGATTTTGAGGAGGCTATTGAAGCAGTCAAACTTTCCTCTACTCCACGAGGTTCTTTGCACATCGGAGCTATGGAATCAACAGCTACTACACGATTACCAATTATTTTCTCTCGATATCACAAGGAATTTCCACAAGTAGAACTAAGCTTATATATGGCACCTACTGTAGATCAGGTTAATGCTATTCTCAATTACAAGATAGACGGCGCATTTGTTGATGGGCCAATTCTTCATCCAGAAATTATTGAGTACCCTGTACTTGAAGAATTCCTAGTTCTAATTACAAGCTACTCTACGGAAACATTTCATATAGAATCAATTTTACATAAACCACTGCTTTCGTCATTCGCACATTGCACTTATTTAGCAATTTGGCAAAAATGGCTAGCGGACAATGATTTTGCTCCTATGAGAGTAATGGAATATGGCACTTTGGAGGGTGTCCTTAAATGCGTTGAAAACGGGTTAGGAGTAACCGTATTACCAATATCTATGGTCGAATCACGTATGCAGGACAAACTTAACTGCCATCCATTACCGGATCCACATAGAACAGTTCCTACTGTGTTTATAATGCGTCGTGATTCGTATAGGACTAGTGCTCTCTCAAAATTTATGGAGCTAGCAGGTATTACTAATCTATGAAGAACGGAAGCAAATCAGCCGGTATTTGAATCGGTTAAAACTATCTTTATAGGTAATAGTTGAGTGTGAATAATCAAGGGATTAATTAGTTTGTGAAATATTGTACTTAAAGTAAACTGACCCGTTTCTTCCATAGGCTAGTTTCAAGGAATGCTTCCATAGTTCCTGAAGATGCAAAGCATTACTATAACCCCATTTTATTTAACTCGAAACTTAATCTTTAAAAATACCTTTTAATTTCGGGAATACTTAAGTGGGATGAGTTCACTAATTGCAGTTTTAATTAACTCGCCATTTATTTCTAGAAGGACAAAACATTCTGGTGCATAGTCAGAAATCAGCTCCCTACACATACCACAAGGACTTACTACCTTTATACGTCTATCTACTTCATCAGAATAGGGATGTCTGACTGCAACGATTGTATCAAAATCCTTTTGTCCATTTGATATAGCACTACCGATTGCAATAGCTTCCGCACAAACCGTCACTCGTCCAATATACGCTTCAATGTGTACTGCCGAAATAATCTCCCCTGTTTTCGTACGAATGGCAGTTCCCACATGATGTTTATCGTCTTCATAAAGCATTGTTATCTTCTGTGTTGCTACTTCTACTAATTCTATATCTTCTTTAGTTGTGTTAAATATTTTCATATGGACTCCTCTTACATTAGTTAAATTTATGCATTTAGTTATCTTCATTTATTATTCAGAATTTTAATGTCCTTGTTACAATGTCTTGTTGCACTATCCTGCACCTGATTGTGCATACAACATTTATTCTTGCAATATGGCTCTGATAAAAAATAAAGAACTGCAATTTTCCCTGCAGTTCTTTCAGAAATATTTCTTATATAATTCTCGTCTTAATTGTCCACTTAGATAAGCGTAAATCCTTGTTGTTTCACTTTTCTCATGCCCCATCAAGTTTTGAATAACTTCTAATGGTGCTCCATTATTATTTAAGGTGGTTGCATAACTATGCCTTAATTGGTGCGGATGTATACACTTACTAATTTTTGCTCTTAACGAAATCTGTTTAATGACATATCTCATTTGTGCAACACCCATTCGGTGTGGGGCACGGAGAGTAACAAATAAAGCCTCCTCATTATCTTTTCTTTCCTCTAGATATCTCTTTAGCCAAATGCTACTTCTTGTATTAAAATATACTTCTTTTAAGATTTTCTATGTAAGAAATGCCCCCGTTAGTCCCATAACGCATTAACTTTTAAACTCCATAAAGTGACTTGAATTTGGATAAAGATTTCCCCTTGTAAATCCGATAGAAGAATAAAATCTATCAGCTTGCTCGGTATCTGTATAAAGAACCAAAATTTTATAATGTCTTTTCGCTTCTTCTATTATCCTTTTTACCAAAAGACTTCCTATACCATTTCGCCTATATTCTTTATAGACATAAAGCCTTCTCAGTCTACCGATATTTTGAGCACCTGAAAATGGGTCTTTATTTAACCCACCAATAGCAACAAGTAAACCTTCTTCATTAAAAACCCCAAATAAGCCTTCACCAAGATGGTTGAAAGTATTATTGCCATTTTGATATTCATTTAATAATCTTTCTACAAAACAAAACCCATCTTCTTTGCTTTGTTTTACTAAGCTAACCAAATCAAAATTCAACAGATTGTTAATGTACTTTACCTCAAACTTCTCCATATTCATCCTCCCTCTAGTTTATATAGTTCCTGCCCCGTTAGTGCCCGAATAGATAAAAAAGCATTCCTCCATCTTGGATTAATGCCCCCGTTAGATAAAGAAGGATTTTAGAAATGTTAATAGAATTAATTTAATTACATATGGAGGGAGACTAATGGAATCTATGAATCAAATTTCTTATAAAGTAAATGAATCAATTAAAGCCGAAGAACTCTCAGAAGTATTCAAAACATCTGGTATTAAAAGACCCTCTGATGATTTGAATAGACTTCAACAAATGATTGATAATTCTAATGTATTGATTACTGCTTGGTATAATAATCAACTTATAGGAGTTGCCAGAGCTATTACTGATTATTGTTATTGCTGTTATCTATCTGATCTAGCTGTAAATAAGAATTATCAAAACAGGGGCATAGGCAAAGAACTTGTAAGATTACTTAAAGAACATAATGGCGATGAAGTTGCCTTACTTCTTCTGTCTTCACCTATTGCGATGGAATACTATCCTAAAATTGGTTTTGAAAAAATAGAGAATGGCTTTAAAATCCCAAGGAAGAAATAATAACATTGGAGTGGCGTTTAAGTCACTTCTTTTCTTATTTCTTATAGTGCTAACCTGCCCCGATTGTGACATAAGACAGGTACTACCCTTATTCAAGGATTGCAACCCTGTTTATTAACCATAAGAACAGGCTTTACCTTAATTAAAGGAAAGCCCCTGTTATTTGAACAAGATTATTATTTAGTCCCATTAACAATAAGGTCAGCTCTTTCAAAAGGTTTTTGTGTTTCAACATATAAATCTTCTGAAATCATCCAATTGTTTTCCCACATATCTCGAGCCTCTTCGCCGTCTCTTTCAAGCCCTCGTGAAAGCCTTTTTTCTCGTGGACATTCCACCCAAATTGTGAAATCGTACTTACTTGCTAATTCATTGCGAATGGAATAAACACCTTCTATTATGACAACTCCTCCGATTGGAACAGTATGCCACTCTGCTAAGTCATCTGTTTTCCAATCATACCGCTGATAACTCCCCTCCTTGTTTTGACTAATAGGTTCAAGAACTTGATTAAGTACACGTTTCCAATCAAAGTCTGCACCAATGGCTTTATTTTCTGGAATTGTTTCTTGTAGTTGTTTGGATGGTAAATAAAAATCATCCATATGCACAACAGTTACATCAGAACATTCATCCTTCAGTTTATGTGCGAGTGTACTTTTTCCTGAACCCCCACACCCATCTATTCCAATTAATAAGGTTGATTGTTTTCTGGGAATCAAATTAATGAAACTAACCAATTGTTCAAAATTTTTTAATTCACTTTTAAAACTCACTATATCACCACTTTAAGTTTGATATATATTACTTCTCCAAACAATTTAATAACGCCTGCTTATTAAAGTAAATTCCACGTTTCTTCCATAACCTATTTTTTTCATTATTACAGGAATGCTGCCACTTTAGTGCCTTAATAAATAAAAAAACATTCATAGGTCTTGGATTCATATCCCTGTAACCTTAATTGTGTTCATAAGACTATTCACTAGAATACTCTAATGAAATAACTGTATTTTTGTTTTCAACACACCCATTGTATATCATTATTTTTCTCATAGAGTAATTGTTAATTTGCGTAGCTCCTACATATGACTTTGCCTTAAAATCATTTTGCAGCCTATACAAGCCTATTAAGTGTAGGTTCTTGCCCAGCCCTTTTCCTCGAAATTTCGGATGAATACCTATCCAAAAAATACGTCCTTCTTTGTCCTTGTCTGGTTCAAGATGAGGAAATACTACTCCTACAGGTTCATTGTTAACTTTATAAATGGTAAACATTTTCTGAACTTGTGAAGGTAATTCAGTCCTCATACTCCCTATAAATTTATGTATATCCAACATGTTTCTATCCATTATTTCAGATAGAAAAGTAAGTGATTTCTCATCATTAATTGACCATAATTCGTAATCTATATCTCCAATATTTATAGGTTCTTCTAAGGATTTTATATATATAACTCTTTCCCCTTTAATCTTCATCTTTTCCATTGTTCTATTTAGATGTTCTAAATGAATTTTAGGACATTCTAGTAACACTTTTTTAAGATTACTGATTCTCGTATTAATTAGGAGATTATTTATAAGACAATCCATTTTTTCTTTTTGTTTCAAGTTATCATCTAATATTTCCAAAATAATTTGTTCGTCACTTATTATACTATGTACACCAATTACTTTAAGTTGGTTTAATATTGAATTGGTTGTATTCATAACTCCACTCCCAATATTTTTAACTTCCTGTTAGTCGAAATAGAAAAAAGTATTAATTTCCATTGGATTTTCAACTTATTGAACAAGGAACGTGCGATACTTCATTAAACATAACCTACTAAATTCCAGAACACTCTATATCTCTTATTCAACAAATAGTACTTACTTCCTTCAAAAAAACAAGGCTTTTAGATAGTGTTTATGCCAATATTATTCCACTAACCTGCCCGTTAGCACAATAAGAAAACGGGATAGCCCCATCCATCCCGTTATTGAACATAAGCATGAATTTATCACCATTAATACCTCGAATCATCAATTCTCCATTTTCTTGGTTCTATTACATATTTTTGATTAGATTGTTCATAATTACTACACATTTAAAAGTACCTGTTTAGTAATCTCTTCTAACTGTTTAGCCTTTTGTGAATCAAATGTTTTCATGGATACATCAACAGTTTTTGAAAGTTTATAAGCTGAGAAACTCTGCGAGCTTGATTCCTGTAAAACGTTAACAATACTATTTACGATTTCATCAACCTCATGTCCTATTAGACGATGAACTACTCTTAAGAATATTCTCATCAATGGATTCGCAAAGACTGATCTAGCCCCACTAGTTCTTACAGCCATTGGATTATATAGAATATAACGAACACCCTTGCGTTTGAATCCTGCTCCTAACAAGTCATTTAGCCGGTTGGCATTGATGTTGGCTTTCACGGTATTGAACTTGTATCGATGTTCTAAATTGTCAAAGTTGACGGTGCCGTTGATGCCGGGGGTAGCAATATTTAAAATAAAAGAGTCATTATTAAATGCTAACTGATTTGAAAGAATATACCGACTTAAATACTGCAATGCAAAGGTGAATTCTAAACCTTCTTGTGTGATTAAAGCGTCTTTGCGAGCTCTTTGTAGGACAGCACAAAGAATTAATCCATCGATTGCGCCATAGGATCTTTGGATTTTCTCGATGATACGATAATTTTCCGAAGCAAGACTCAGATCTGCTTGAAGATAAGTAGCATTAGGCAGATCACCTTTATTTCTGCTTACAATAATGACCCTATTCCCAGTTGTTAAATAATACTCCGCCAGTCCTTTGCCAATGCCACTAGTACCTCCTGTAATTAACAATGTTTTCATGATTGAATCCCCCTAATTAACGGTATATTATTTATACTAGTATGATTATCGTACCGAATGATATTCATTTCAAGTACGTAAAAATTACTTACTAAGTACGGTGGACAATACTAAGGAGGTAAAAAACAATGGACATACCAAATTTACAAGAATTAATGGCCCAAAAATTAAATAATCAAGAAAACTGCAATCCTAATTTTAACCCGCTTGATCCTGTCTTCAATGTCTTTCAGGGCAAGTGGAAGAATCAAGTACTATTTGAAATTATTGCATTAAAAAATGCTCGTTTTGGTCAGCTTAATCGAGCTATCCCAAAAATCACAAATACTATGCTATCTGCGACGTTAAGAGAGCTAGAAAAGGACGGTTTAATCACAAGGAAACAATATAATGAAATCCCCCCACGTGTTGAATATACAATTACAGAAAAAGGGAAAGATCTACTTCCCGTTTATTATGAAATGTATAAGTGGGGCATAAAGTATCAAAAGGAATAAGAATTGAGCCTGTTTTTGCAGAAAATTTTAAGGGGAAAATATTTTGTTATTATAGCTGGATAGAAATTGAATTAATTGGTATTGAACTAAACTCCCAGTTAGTTACATAAGAGACTCCTTCTTTTTAATGAAAATAAGCTTTAACTTTTATATTGAGCGTTAATCCTTCTTAACCTTAAATATAGTATAAGGAACCTATGTTAATGTTTATAGGACTATAAATGGTATAAAATATAAAGTTAGATGGTTCAACCTGCCCGTTAGCACCAAAATAAAAAGTCTTTCTTTTTATTTTGAAAACAGCCAATAATTGCAGAAAAGACTATTAGGGCTGACCCCTCACAAGGCCATCCTAATAGTCTTTTTCCTAAATTGTATTTTTACCAATTAATATATCCAAATCAACAGTTATTTGAGCCGAATCCTTAATTAAAAAAGATTTTATTTGTTCCTCTGTTGTTGACCAAGTCAACGGAGTCATTTGAACCAACCATTCAATTGAGGATTTATTAAGGTTCATGGTATAGGTTAATCTTGAACATTCTATAAATTGAAAACTCTTCTTAAATCTCTCCATAGTCTCTGCATTAGAGTAAAACTGTTTTTCGTTTTTTTGAAAAAGATGTTCTCTCAACTCTTTTAAGTAACTATTTTGAGGTACAATTTTGATTACTATACCATTTGGTTTCAACAATCTATCAAATTCAGCATAATTTAAGGGTGATAGGATATTCAGGATAACATCAAATTGTTTAAATTTAAATGGTGTGTTCGCGAGGTCAGCCACAGCCCAAATCTTATCAGAATAGTTCTTAGAAGCTACCATAATTCCTTCTTTAGAAATATCTATTCCTACTCCTAATACATTTTTGAAAAAGTTGGAACGAATAATTTCACAAATATTAGAAAGATGTGAACCCTCGCCACATCCCGTATCAAGAATAGAAATTGTTTCTTTTGTCTTAACAAGATGTTCCGTAATAAACTTTGCAATTGCATGGCTTAATAGTGTAAAAAATTCACCTTTGGTAATAAGTTTTCTTCTTGCTTCAAAAAGAGCTTTGCTGTACTTAGTATTTACTGAGTGAGTCATCAAGTTCAGATATCCTTGCCTTGCAAAATCAAATGTATGGTGATTTAAGCAGATTAAACTTTTAAAATCGATAACCTGCATAGACGATCTACATATTGGACAAGCAAAAATGTTTTCAAAATTACTCACATATTTCGCACTCTTTATTCTTTTATTTTCTTTTAACAAAGAAGTCACCTCATTCATTCGTTTTTAGATAAATGAAAAGGCATAGACAAATAAACCCTCATCAAATTTTTTTGAAAATTTGAGTTGGATTTTATCCTTGTCTATACCTATTTCTATCTATAGCGAATGAATTGAATAATCATGACACTAGCTCCTTTATTCCATGTGCAGCATTAAGCTCCACAGTAAATAATAACGAGTCTTTTAAACATTGGCAAGACTATATAGCACATAAGAAAAAGCTATTTCTCATCTATAAGATTACCTTTAGTTTTAGTAGTGAAATTTTAAAATAGATAACGAAATGGTTCTTTCTTAATGGCAGTGAATTTATATATAAAAATAAGGAAAGGTGAATTTGAGTACTTCAAATTCACTTTTCTCATTAGTTAAAGCTGGTTATATTCCAGCCTTAGAGTCATTGCATTTCTATATAAATTCATTTAACTCGTTTGAATTAAGTCAAAGCTTTCTTTTAAAGGTAAATCTTCACTACTAGAACCGATATAAACATCAAATTGACCTGGCTCGCTAGCAAAGCTTAAATCACTTCGATAAATTTTCAATTGCTCCTCTGTAATAGTAAATGAGATAGTTTTCACTTCGCCTTTTTTAATACATACCTTTTTGAAGTCTTTTAGTACCTTTACTGGTCTAGCAGTACTGCCAAACTGGTCTCTTATGTAAAGCTGCACAATCTCATAACCGTCATAATCCCCAGTATTTTCAACCTCAACTGTTACAATTAATTCATCATTGCTATTTTGCCTTATTAACTTTTTATTAAGTGAGACAGAGTTATACTGATAAGTTGTATAAGATAATCCATAGCCAAAAGAGAATAATGGTTTATTAGATTCATCAATATATCGTGAAGCAAAGCGATAAAAAGCATTTTCTGGCAGATCTGGTCTCCCTGTGTTTAACTCATTATAATAGATTGGTATTTGTCCAACACTCCTTGGGAAAGACATCGACAGCTTTCCTGATGGATTACTTATCCCATAGAGAATATTCGCTAAGGCCTTTCCTCCCATAATACCTGGAAACCAAGCCTGTATAAGAGCATCTGAGTGTTTTTCTACATCGGTTAAAATTAACGGACGTCCACTATAAATGATAGTAATTATTTGTTTATTTAATTTTTTTATAGCATCGAATAATTTTTGTTGAGGTTTAGGTAATGTAATCTCTGTACGTGATCCACCTTCACCACTCTGAAAAATACTTTCACCTAATGCTAGTATTACAATTTCAGAGTCCTTTGCTAAGTTAACAGCTTCTTCTATTAATTCATCATTACTTATTCTTTCATTTGGAATTTTATCTTCAAATTTTCCAAGTAAGTGTGCCGTTTCCTTCTCTATTAAATGTGATCCTCTGCAAAAAGGATTCTTATTATTCCCTACAATCTCATTTATCCCATCTTTCAATGTAATAGTGTCATTTATGTCACCTTTGATAGCCCACATACCTAGCGTTGATTTTTCATCGTGATATGGTCCAATGATTGCAGCCTTTTTGCCCTTTTCTAATGGCAAGACGCCATTATTCTTTAATAAAACAATCGATTCCTCACTTAACATTAAAGCAGTCTTTTTATGCTCAGAACATAAGATACTAGAGTTTTCTGCTGATCTTTCTTTTAATCCTCTATATGGATCTTCGAATAAGCCCAGATCATTTTTTAAGGATAAAATCCTATAAACTGCTTTATTTAGTAAATCCATCATTTGCTCATTGTTGTTAACAATTGCACCTAATTCATTAGCAAAAACCGATGTTTTCATATCAATATCAACTGTTGCTTTTAATGCTAGCTGCGCTGCTTCTTTCGGTCCATTAGCATAGCCATGAGTAATTAATTCCTCAACAGCTGCATAATCTGAAATAAGTACTCCCGCGAATTTAAATTCATCTCTTAATATCATCTTATTTAACCACTCGTTACCGGTTGAAGGTACGCCATTTAAAGTATTAAATGCCGTCATAACAAGCTTCACTTTTGCTTTTACTGCCGATAAGTAACCCGGTAAATATACCTCCCGCAATGTATGCTCAGACATATCTACTGCATTATACTCACGCCCTGCTATAGGGGCTCCATATGCTGCAAAGTGTTTAACACATCCAGCAATTTTATCTTTCGGTATTTTTTGCTCGGAATTACCTTGAAGTCCTTTTATTACTCTTTCTGCAAATAATTCGGCCATAAGCGTATCTTCTCCAGGAGATTCCATAACACGGCCCCATCTTGGATCTCTTACAATATCAACCATAGGAGAAAATGTAACGTGTAATCCTTCTTCATAGGATTCCTTAGCACTAATGGAAGCTGCTTCTTCTATTAAATCAAAGTTCCAACTACAAGTTTGTGCCAATGGAATGGGAAAGATAGTTCTAAATCCATAAATAATATCTGCCATAAAAAGCAAAGGAATTTTATGGCTTGAGTTTTCTAAATATTTCTCTTGAATTTTAATTATTTCATGAGCATTAGTAATATTTAAGATTGATCCTGTATGATAAATATTATAATTTTCATTTAATCCTAATTTTTTTATCGGACCAGTTATCGTTTCTTCCGTTTCATTAGTAAAAAAATCTCCAGTTAATTGCACAAGTTGACCGATTTTTTCCTCAACGGAAAGAGAATCGATTAGAGCCATAACTTCATTTTTTTGCATCGATACTCCCTCCTTATTACTTTGTTTGTTGGTTGTCTTTATATCCAAAAAGATAGGTAAGAATAAATGCCACACCAAACCCGATTAGGGATACTAATAAATATCCAAAAATTTGACTATTCAGAAATAGCAAAGTCCCTGGAATAGCTGTGATAGACATTCTGTGGCTGATAAGTGCATTAACCCAGCTACAAATCCACCAGCAGCACCCCCTATTAATCCCATAATAAAAGGCTTCCCGTATCTTAATGTAACACCAAAAATAGCTGGCTCAGTAATTCCTAGTAATGCAGACATAGTGGAGGGATATGCAATAGCCTTAGTTTTCACATTTTTTGATTTGACCGCGACTGCAAATGCAGCTCCTGCTTGAGCACAGATCGAAGCAGTACTTATCGGGTTAACCAAATTTTTTCCTGTATCAGCAAGCATTTGGATTTCAATTAAATTAAGAGGATGGTGCAATCCTGTTATAACGATTACTTGATTAATCCCACCATAAATTAAACCACCAATACCAAATGGTAATTCTAAAACATATGTTACTGCATGTAATAATAATAATTCTACTTCATGAAAAACAGGACCAATTAAGAAAAACGCTAAAACTATCATAATTAATAAAGTGAAGAACGGAGATAAAATTAAATCGAGAGCACTTGGCACTCTTTTTCTAATAAATCCTTCCACCTTTGCTCCCAAAGCCCCAACAATAAATGCAGGAAGAACAGAGCCTTGATAGCCTGCAACTTTTATAATTCCGAAAAATTTTAAAGGCTCTGCTACATTTTGTGCAACATCCCATGATGTGGGCAAACTTGGATGTACAAGCATTAACCCTAACAGAATTCCTAATAATTGCGAACCTCCAAATACTTTGAAAGCAGACCAACAAACTAATACAGGAAGAAATGCAAAAGCAGTATCTGTTAATATTTGAGTAAACTTAATAAAATTATCTGAAATATGATCTGGCGTTAAACCAAATACTGCGAGGATATCAGGTTGTAAAATCAATCCTCTTACTCCCATAAATAACCCAGTAGCTACCAATGCCGGTATAATTGGCACGAATACATCGCCGAACAAACGTATCATTCTTAAAAAGATATTATCATCTTTATCTGAAGCAATCTCTTTCAATTCAGACTTTGTTGTTCCAGATACGCCTTCTTGTAACATCGCATCATAAACATGATTTACTGTACCCGTTCCAAAAATAATTTGATATTGACCAGAAGTAAAGAAGAAACCTTTAGCAAAATCAATATTTTCAATCAATTCATCATCAATTATATCCCTATCTTTTACAATTAATCTTAGCCTAGTAGCACAATGAGCCATCGAAATAATGTTGTCAGTCCCACCAATACCACGTATTACTTCTTGAGCAATATTTTTATAATTTTTATTACTCATTTCTCCCCCTCATTTCTGTTTATTAATTATCAAAAACACGCGTAATTTACGCTAACCACACAAACAAGGATAACAGGAATACGTTTACATTACGTTGCATTTTCTTACTAATTAAGGGTCATTTTTTGACCTTTTATAGTATTTGGGATTAATATTCATAGTTGATCGAAAATAGTTTCTAAATGATTTTACATTTGAAAAACCTGATTCATAGGCAATTTGTGTAATGGTTTTATCTGTTGTATTCATAAGCTCAATTGCTTTTTCTAAACAAAGATTTCTTTTAAAATCTATGAAAGTCTGTCCTGTTATTGTATGAAATAATCGAGAGAGATACGCTTCAGAATATCCACAAGCATTGGCAATTTCCTTTAAGCTAGGATTATCTTTATAGTTATTTTTTAGATGCCTTATTACAATTTCAAGTTGCTTCAATTTTAATTGTTTTCGATTATTATCTTCACATTTCCCATTAGCTCCAGAGGAAAAATTTGTTACCAATAAATATTTTAAATGAAGTATTTTACTCTGTTCCAATAAGTAGTCATATTCGTTCGTCGATACATGGTATTCTATAATTTCAGTTATTATTTTCCTAGTATAGTCTATTACTTGCGCATCATATTTGTTTTCGCAAGTGCTTAAATGAATCGATTTATTTTCTTCTTCAAGAAAATTTCCAGGAAACTGAATAATGCATACATGATTATGAGTTATACTTTGGGTAGAATGTGGGGTATTAGAATTGATTAATAGCAAATCTCCCTTTCCTAGGGTAACAATTTTCCCTTCATACCAGACTTTTAGCTTTCCTTCTACACAATAAATTAGTTCAGGACTATCGTGCCAATGCATAGGTATAATTCTTTCTGTATCTTTGGCTTTGAATGAGAAAAATTTTATTGTTTTTTTCTGATTTATTTCAATATATTCATATAGTTCACCCATCAGTAATTTATCCTTTCGCCCCTATTAAACATTTTCCATACATTATAGCAGATTAATAAAATGAAAGAATTTAAAACAATCAGTGTATTAATAAAAACTTATTAATCGCTTTCTCATTTCAAACAGAATTGATTATAATCTTTAAATTCTAATGTCATCTATTCTAATACAAAAAAGGACTCCCTTTATAAAGAAAGTCCCATTTTATATTGGTTTTCATACCGTTCTTTATTCACATTACTGATATATTCAATAGCTGGAATCTCGTTCTAGCTTTTTGATTTTACGCTTATCTTTAATCAAACGATTAAAAGACTAAGCCTTTCCCCATCATTACTTCCATCCTCTTTTAATTAACAGCTATAAGGGAGGCAACGGTCATTATGATAAAAATAAAAGAAATGGTAAACCATATTGTATTTTTAGTAGTGCTATCTTCCTCTTGTATTTTCTTTAATAAGGATACTAGATTTAAACAGAAAATAATGCAATAAACTGGTAGTAAATAAAAACCAAAAATAGCAAAAAACTCTATCATTCATTCACAACCTTAATTTTCGTATTTCCTAAACTTATAGATATTATGATTGTACATTAATGTAGAGTCTAATTCTAATTCTAATTCTAATTCTAATTCCATCTATATCATCTTTGCTAAATACTCATTTTCTGTTTTGATTTACTTCTACTTCATCCACATCTGCGGCACATCGAAAACCTAAATTGCCACTCGAGCTATCTATCGTGTTGCTTGTCCTTGCTGCCACTCGATAGCGATTACAATAGGAATCATGGCATAAGTAGGATCCGCCACGCAGCGATTTTGTGTTACCATTTGGAGGTCCTTTTGGATCTTGCAGGGAATCTTTCTGATGGTATGTGGGATGAAACCAGTCTGAACACCATTCCCAGACATTTCCCGCCATATTGTAGAAACCATATCCATTCTCTTCAAAACTGTCTACTGGCGCTGTCCCTAAATAACCATCTTCTATGGTATTCACTGTAGGAAACTCCCCTTGCCAAATATTACACATATGCTTCCCGTTCGGATTTAGCTCATTCCCCCATGGATATTTATTCTGTTCTAATCCTCCGCGGGCTGCATACTCCCATTCAGCCTCTGTTGGCAGCCTTTTGCCAGCCCACTTACAATAAGCCATGGCATCATTCCAAGATATATGAACAACAGGGTGATTCCAACGATCTTCTATCGAAGAATTGGGACCTTCTGGCTTTTTCCAATATGCTCCTTCTACTACACGCCACCAAGGTGTATTTCTGGGAGCTCTTGTATATATAGCAGCATCTTCCTTTGCTAACAGCAAATGAAATACAAAGGACCAGCCAAATTTTTCTGCATCTGTTTTATAATTTGTTTCTTCTATAAAACGTGCAAATTCCTCATTAGTAACTGCATATTTATCCATATAAAAGGGGCTTATCTTAACTTTCCTGATTGGTCCTTCTCCATCTAAGGGAAAACCATCTTGATCCTCTGTTCCCATTAAGAATTCTCCTCCTTGAAGAAGAAGCATATTTTTGCGGGAGTAAGAACTATTTTTTGTGAAAGTAGCATCTTCTCTTCCGAAATTTATAAAGTCCATTGACTCTCTACTTGCAGAACAACATGATTTGCTTTGTAATTCCTTATCCATACTTGTCTCCTTCCTAAAAAACAAAAATCCCTGCGATGCCAGCACCTAATAGAACAAATAAAGGATGAGCCTTCCATCTCCATAAAAAATAGAGAGAGACCAAACATATAAGCAAAAGAGAAATCATTTCCATATTAACATTTAAAGAAATAACATGATTCGAATAAGCAAATTTCCAAGCAGCATAAACAATTAAACTAGTAACAATTGGTCTTAGTCCATAAAAACTCTGTTTTACTAATTTATATTCATTTACTTTTGTAAAACAAATAGCCATTAACAGGATGATGACCAGGGAAGGAATCGTCATTGCTAAAGAAGAAATAATTCCTCCAGGAACTCCTGCTAGCTGATAGCCAACTAATGTGGCACTATTTGTTGCAATTGGACCTGGAGACATGCCGGCAATCGCCATTATATCAGTAAATTCATTCGTACTTATCCAGCCTCTAGCAGATACCCCCTGCTCAATAACAGGGATCATTGCATAGCCGCCGCCGAAAGAAACAGTTCCGATTAATAAAAAAAATAAAAATAGTTGAACGAGCATGCTATCCTCCCCCTAACTTGCTTGATCTGCTTCGTGAACTTGACTCTCCTCTTTTTCCAGCTTCACAGCCATTCCTAGTTTCTCTTTAACTTTTGCAATCATGATTCCTAGTAAAGCACCTAGTAGGATAACCACGATAGGATGAAGATTAAATATAATCATACTTACTATCATCACAATTGATAATACGGCGGTTGATTTATCAATAATGGACGTCTTTCCTATCTTTATTGCCGCATAACCGATAAGCGCCACTACTGCTCCACTAATCCCCTTAAATGCTGCATTTACAAAGACATTGTCTTGAAAATATAAATATAGACTGCCTAGAATTAATACAATCAGAAATGTTGGAAGAAGGGCGCCTAGCATAGCAACCAATGCTCCTAGAATTCCGCCTAGGCGATATCCAATAAATATAGACGCATTTACTGCAATAGCTCCAGGTGCTGTTCCCGCAAGTGCTAACGTATCTGATATCTCTCCCATTTTCATCCATTTTTTTCGGACTACTATTTCTTTCTCTATAATGGGGATCATCGCATAGCCACCGCCAAAGGTAACAGGGCTCATCTTGCAGAACACCCAAAATATTTGAAACAACGATACTTTCAACTTCATATAATCTCCCTCCGTCTATTTCAGAATAGAACGAATGAGTTTTCTGTTCTTTCTTTCATTATAGCACACTTTTATCCATTTTGGATAAAAGTGTGCAAATTAAGCAATAAACATTAAAAATTCATAAAACTTTTTAGTAATGAACTATCCAGAAATTTGCTTCTTACTCTGTGAGAACTCCATGGTTATATATTCATAACCATGGAGTTCTCGCTTATGATAATTATCTTCTATCTAATCCTAAACGTATATATTGCTCTTCTGGTGCATCGCTCTTCCGCATTAGATCTACTAATTTATGACTCATTTCCTTTTCCAATTCTTTATCAACTATAGGCTTTTCTTGTTTCGGGTCATTTTGGATATCAAATAATAAGCTGCCAGTCTTATAAGAATTATAATAACTCTTCACTGGAATTTTTAAGTAAGGGGAATAGTTTGTAAATCTTGTTCCTGGTTTTAATTCCGCTTTATTTATTGCCTCTTGATCTAAGAACCCCCTTATCGCGGTGACTGCTAAAGTATGATTATATAAGGGACCATTTTCTTCCTGACTGGAAGCTCTCATATAAGTATATCTTCCATCATGAATATTTACATAAGAACCATGAGTGCCAAACAAAATGGACTTATGATTTTCTTCTTTCTCTTTTTCAAGAATCGGCAGGAGCGAATTCCCTAGCAGGAGTTTATTATCATAGGGAACATGAAAATAATCCATCAAAGTCACAGGAATATCGATCGTTTGCGATAACGCCGAACATCTAGTTCCACCTATAGTAATTTTAGGTACATGAATAAAAAATGGAATATGAATAATTTCTTCATATAAGGGAGCAATATTCTTACCAACCCAATTATGTTCTCCTAATAAGAATCCATGATCTGTATTGACAATAAGCATCGTATCTTTCCACATATCATGTTCATCCATATAATCTAGTACTTTACCGAGGTGATAGTCACACATACTAATTAAAGCAGCATACTCTTTTTGCATGTCTTCTATATCTTTTTCTTCATAATCTCCTTCTTTTAATTGCTGATAGGCTGGCCAATATGGGATATCTTTTTTATCTTCACAATCATAAATTTTTCTATATTTCTCTGGTACATAGAACGGTTCATGTGGATCGAAGCATTCAATCTGTAAGAACCAATTATCTTTTTCCTTATGTGTGTGTAAGAAGTCTAAACCAGCTGCAATTGTTTGAACACTTGACATCTCTTCTTCCTCTTGTTGTCTTGTTCTGTTTGCAAAATGCTGGATCACAGACAATCCTTGCTTATTTAATTTATGGTTGTTTTCGTTTGGGAGTGCTTCCCCTCTTGCAATCCATCTATCGCCTTCCTGCCCGCGAAATCCTTCCCAGGTAGAATAGCGATTATGATAAGTAGCACCTCCATCCTCAAAATAATGAGAGTGATCTGTTACTAAATGTGTATACACATCATTTTTCTGCAATTCTTCAAATACAGAACGATCAAACGACTCGAGGGGACCCCATTGACGATGCAGGAAGTTATAATTCCCTGTATGCAGTTCTCTTCTTGCTGGCATACAAGGCATACTGCCACCATAAAAATGATCAAATGTTACTGTTTTATCCTGTAATCGCTTAAAATTGGGAGCATGCACCCAATTGTTATTATAATTCGGAAGAAAATTTCGAGATAAAGTATCAAACATTATCATAACTGCTCGCATTTTATTATTTCTTCTCCTCTCTGTGTAATTACTATTTTATGAATAACATAAATTTATTATATAATTGCATTCCCTATTTTTGGTCGGTTTCAGGCAGGTTGGGAAATTATCCATCATTTTGGGACAATAAAGACTAATTTCTATTTGGTATATTTTCACTGTGACTTTAATCATATATAAATCCAATGCTTTATGCTGTAATAAATAGATAATACATGGATAAGGTGGGTAGTTTAATATGATTCATTCTCCAATAGCAGCACCCTTAACTACTGTACTTTTAAAAACGGTATCAGAGGCTTGCAACCTGGCTTGTGATTATTGCTATTACAGTAAGTGTGAAAATAAGAGTACAATTCAAACATTCGATTTAGACGTTTTAGAAAAATTTATAAAGGAGTATTCCTCCTATAGCAATGGATTTATGACTTTTGTGTGGCAAGGTGGTGAACCTTTATTAGCAGGGCTTCCCTTTTTTGAGAAAGTAATTGAGTTACAAAAGAAATATGGCAAAAATGGGTCAATTATTAGTAACTCCTTGCAGACAAATGCGACCCTTATTACAAAAGAATGGGCTGATTTCTTTAAGGAATATAATTTTCTAATTGGGGTAAGTATTGATGGTCCTAAAGAAATACACAATAAAAGACGGCCAAATAGAGGGGGACAAGGCAGTTTTGCGCAAGTAATGCGCGGGATTTCTCATTTAAAAGCAGCAGGTGTGGAGTTTAATATTCTAACGGTTGTCCATGAAGATAATGTCTTAAAAGGTCAAGAATTAATGGCTTTTTATAAGGAAGAGGATTTCCGTTATATTCAGTTCATTCCTTGTATGGATTTTCAATCTCAAGATATAGATGCACCTGGAAAATTTTTAATTACTCCAAAAGAATATGGAAAATTCTTATGTGATGTCTTCGATGTTTGGTTCAATGATGGTAGCCCTGAAACTTCTATTCGTTTTTTTGATGAATATTTAAGTGTATCCTTGCATCAGCAGGCTGCCTTATGCACACATCGAAAAACTTGTCCCAAAACACTAATACTAGAATCAAATGGCGATGCCTATCCATGTGATTTTTATATCACAGAAGATCTTCGGTTAGGAAACATCGGAGAAGATAGCCTAACTGATATCTTATCAAGCCCTATCTATAATACATTCCTAACTAAGAAAGAGGATTTAGCTGAAAGATGCCTTGATTGTGAGTTCTTATCATTCTGCCATGGAGGATGTCCCCGAAATCGTAATTGGACAGAAGATGCTAATTATGATTACTTTTGCGAAAGTTTTAAGATCATCTACCAATATTCATCTGACCGGATGAATAGATTAACTAGGACCATTAAAAGCCAATGGAAACAGCAATTGATAAGAGAAGGTCATCCTCTCCCAGACCGTAATAGTTTATGTTTTTGCGGAAGTGGTAAAAAATACAAAAAATGTTGTGCGCTGCTCACTGTTTAGTAATAAAAAAAAGGAAGGATATACCTTCCTTTTCCATGTTATATTAGGCTTCTAGCGCCATTAAGGTTCCGCCAAAATTAATCTTGTGTCCGGCTGCAACTATTATATCTCTGTACTGATCATAGTTAGTAACAACAACTGGCGTAATTAATGAATAACCTGATTCTTGGATTTTATCCATATCAAATTCTATTAATAATTGCCCCTTTTCTACTCGATCTCCATCTTTAACATAAGCTGTGAAGTAATTCCCTCCTAATTGTACCGTATCCATTCCTATATGAATTAAAATTTCCGCTCCTGCGTCTGTTGTAATCCCGATAGCATGTTTCGTAGGAAAGAGGGCCGTAACTGTTCCGCCCACCGGCGATATTAATTTTCCTTCTGCGGGATTAATGGCAACCCCTTTTCCAAGTGTCCCCGAAGAAAATGCTGCATCCTCTACATCTGCTAACATTCTTACTTCTCCCTTAAGAGGGCTATATATTTCTTCATTACTAGCAGTACCTTGCGGATTGTTTGGACTTTCTTTTTCCTTTGCAGCTTGTTCTTGTTTTGCTAATTCTTCTTTTTCTTTATTCTTATCGATGCCAAATAAGTATGTTAGAATAAACCCTACTATTAAATTGGATGTCATCGCGAGGACTGCTCCCCAGAATCCCATATCGAAGCCATCAGTGGGGTTAATTTTGGTCGGCAAACCAAAAATACCAAGTCCTCCCATTGTATATGCCTTTGTTCCCATAATTCCCATAATACATCCACCTATAGCAGAAGTAATAAGGGTAATAATAAATGGTCTTTTTAACGGCAGGGTAATTCCATAAATAGCAGGCTCGGAAACACCAAATATCGCGGAGATAAAAGCTGGAATACTTAATGTTTTATATTTTTTTTGCTTTGTACGGACTAAAACACCTAACACAACCCCAGCTGTTGCTAAAGATGTTGCTGAATTAAATGCTAAGATATAATCACTGCCATGTACTGCAATATTATTGTAAGCAATCGGAATTAATCCCCAATGCAAGCCAAACATAACAAATACTTGCCACAAACCACCAACTACAATACCTGTAATAATCGGGCTTAAATCATAGACCCACAGAGTCAATTCTCCTAATAGCTTACCTAACCAAGTTGCAATTGGGCCAATAAAAATAAATGTTAATGGTACACTAATTAACAACGTAAGGAAAGGTACTAAGAAAGTTTTAACAACTGCTGGAATTACTTGCGCGAACCACTTTTCTAGCTTTGATCCAACATAGGTTGCAATTATTATAGGAATTACAGAAGAAGAATAAGACATTAAAATGACCGGTATTCCAAGAAATGTTATATGAATTGGCGATTCAAAAAGTGTTCCTGCAAATAAGGTGTACAGCGGATCACCTGCAGTCAATCCGGATAATGTCGGATAAACTAATGCAGCTCCGATTGCCATTCCAATAAAAGGATTACCACCAAATTTCTTCATTGCTGTATATCCTAAGAAAATAGGGAAGAAGTAAAATAAGGAATCCCCAACGGCATTAAGAATATGGTATGTCCCTGATGTATTTGCATACCAGCCCAATGCTACAAATAAAGCATTTACCCCTTTTATCATACCAGTTGCTGCTAATACACCTAGCGTCGGAGCAAAAATACCAGAAATCAAATCTATAAATTTATTAAAAAGTCCTTGCTTCTCTCCTGAATCTTCTTCTACTAAAGATGAATTAGATTGAAAATTCCCAACTTCTACAACCGCTTTATATACCTCAGGTACATGATTTCCAATTACTACCTGATATTGCCCGCCGCTTTTCATAACAGTGATAACATCTTCCATGTTCTTTAGTATGTCTGTATTCGCTTTACTTTCATCTTTTAATTTAAACCGTAATCGCGTTACACAATGGACAACACTGTTGACATTCTCTCTTCCACCGACGTTTTTAATAATATCTTTCGCCAATTGTTCATATTTCATCTTTGAGCCCTCTTTCTAATTTTTCTAAAACTAGAGATATCCAACCCCACTAATAGGCATAAATATTAACCAGTAAAACTATTAGCGCTTTCCAATAATCTCATCAATGCTGGAACGCTTGGTTTTTTAACTGGAATTACAATTCTTCCCCATTTGTCTCAATTACTTTTTTATACCAATCAAATGACTTTTTCTTATATCGTTTGCCTGTCCCATTTCCTTCGTTATCTAGATCTACATAAATGAAACCATAGCGTTTTTTCATTTCACCAGATCCTGCACTAACAAGATCTATACATCCCCAAGAGGTGTAGCCTAACAAGTCTACTCCGTCATCAACCGCTTCCATCATTTGTTTAAGATGTTCTCTCATATAATCAATTCGGTAGTCATCTTCAATCGTTTCATTCTCCAGTTTATCTACCGCACCTAATCCATTTTCTACAATGAATAGTGGCTTCTGATAACGATCATACAAGTTATTCATCGTTACTCGTAACCCGATTGGATCAATTTGCCATCCCCACTCAGATACTTCAAGATACGGATTTCGTAGGGAACCAAACGCATTACCAGATTTATTACCTGCATTGATAGCAGGATCTGCACTCGTTAAGCGCGACGAATAATAAGAAAACGAAATAAAATCAACTGTATATTCTTTCAGTAATCGCTCATCATCTGCTTCCATCTGCAAATTCACACCTAATTCACGAAACATCCGTTTAGTATAAGACGGATAAGCACCGCGTGACTGAACATCAATAAAGAAATATTGTTTTTGATTTTCTTTCACTGATTTCAATAGATCATGAGGATGACAAGAGTATGGATAAATTTCACCAGCAGCTAACATGCATCCAATCTTAAAATTGCTGCCATTTATTTCTCTTGCTGCTTTCGTTGCCAAACTGGAGGCAACAAGCTGGTGATGTGCTGCTTGAAATTTTATTTGATCAGCATTTTCATCATCATCGATTATTAATCCTCCACCAAAAAACGGAATATGAAGAAGCATATTAATCTCATTAAATGTTAACCAATATCTCACTTTATCTTTATAACGCTCGAAAACTACCTTTGCATATCGTTCATAATATTCAATGAGTTTACGGTTTCTCCAGCCACCATACTTTTCAACCAAATATAGCGGTGTATCAAAATGGTTTATTGTAACAAGTGGTTCCATTCCATACTTATGGCATTCAGAAAAGAGATCATCGTAAAATTTAAGTCCTTCCTGATTGGGCTCCAGTTCATCCCCATTTGGAAAAATCCGCGGCCAGGAAATAGATGTGCGAAAGACTTTAAATCCCATTTCAGCAAATAACTTTATATCCTCTTTATACGTATGATAGAAATTAATTGCCCTATGACTTGGATAATAGTCATATTTTGTTTCTAAAGCTTTTTTAGGATTATATAATGCCTCCCAGCGTTCTTTTCCTGCAGGCAAAATATCTACTAACGCTCGTCCTTTTCCGCCTTCTTGATAAGCACCTTCAGCCTGGTTAGCGGCAATGGCTCCACCCCATAAAAAGTCCTTTGGTAAACTCATTCTGCGTCTCCCTTTCTTTGCTCTTCTAGAATCTTGCCTGTAACTATCCTTCTAGATTACTAATTACTCGCTCTAATACCTTGTTTCTTGTTTATCCTTTATACAATGAAATAATAATGTTTAATTCTTTTCATTTACGAAAGCGCCTTCTAAACGAATTATAATTTATTCCTGCTATTTGTGGATCATTTCTAGCAATCTTGGGAAAGCGCTTCATAGTTTGGGAATATTCTAGATATCCAAACTATATCTTCGATGTGATTCTTCCTTTTATATACAAAAAAACCTAGCCTTTTTATAAGGACTAGGTTTGAATAAGGACGAAGCCATAAAAATAGCTTTATTATATTTATGACTGGAATCGTAATTTATTTGAAGTTTAATCTCTTGATCATAACTAAACAGTAATTATGTTTTTCTATTCAGGTATTCGGCATAACTATAGACTAACATTTCAATAATGGCATGAATTGGACTATATAAAGAATAAATATTTTTCATACTTGTTGGTGAATCTATATAGGCATAAATATTAAATGTCGAATGATTGGCTAACCAATTATTGGAGTTGGCAGTAATCCCAACTATTTTGACATTCTTTAGAATAGGGGTAGTCAATGCTTCCTTTAGAATCGGATTATTGCCCGATCCGGAAAAGACTATAAGTAAGTCTTTATCACACATTCTTTCGATCATTACTTGATAAAGGCTTGTATGCCCAAAAGGAAGCACCTGCATCTCTTTCCCCACACCTAAGAACATTCTTTGTAATTCAGAGGCTTGGTTCTGTTGTGCCCAGCCTGTGCCAATAATATAAATATGTTCACTGCTATCAATTGCTTGAAACATTTCGTCCATATTCATATTTTTTAAATGTTCAATTGTAGTAGTAACACTATTTACGATTTGTTCGCCTAGACTACTATTAACAACAGGATTATCTGAAAAAAAATTCCCCCATTTCATGAAATTTTTCAGCTCGGTAAATCCGGAAAAACCTAGCTTTTGAGCAAATCGCAGGACCGATGATTTAGATGACAAACTGTTATTTGCAAGCTGGTTAATGCTTAACGTATGGATGATTTCTTTATTTTGTAAGATATATTTTGCTATTTCCATTTCTCCGTCGCTAAAAGAATTATATCGTTCATTTATCAAACTTTCGAGTTTCATTAGATAACCCCTTTATCCACCTTTTTAAGTTCTAGTATTCCTAAAACTATATGTAATTATATTATCACAACTTTTTTTCAAAATGGATGAAAGTTATCTCTTTATCTTTGATTATTACCAAAATAGAAATAAGGATGAAGAATATTCTCCTCATCCCACCTCGTAATATGCAGAACAAATTAACTAATGGATGTAATTAGTTATGCATATTAAAATAAGTATTATAAAGCTCGATTGCACCGCCTAAAGCAACGGATTTTTCTCCTATAGTGCTTTTTTGAATAATAATAGTATCTTTTTGATATACATTATTTTTAATCGTTTTTACTACTTCTTGATAATAAGAAGGATATTGATATATTAATTTTCCATGCAAAAACACTTTTGTAGGATGCAATATATTAACCATATTACTTATCCCAATACCATAGTAATAGGCTGATTCTAAAACTAACTCTTTTACTAATGGATCATTCTTTTCTATTGCTTCTATAATATATTCAAAAGCATTGATTTCCTTTTTTGGAAAAGAAACTTCCTTTTTCTCCATTATTTTTTCCAATAGTGCTTCATAGGTTGTATAAGTGGCTAAGCATCCTTTTTTTCCACAAATACATTGTCTTCCATTAATATCAATAACGATATGCCCAGCTGCACTCGAATCACCTTCATGATTATTGCCGATTATTCCTCTTTCTAAAAATCCAGTTCGAACACCATATCCATTGATACAATACAAAATAGAATCATCTAACAAACTGTTTAAGTAGTATTCTGCATATGCTGCTGTATTTGCACCATTGTTTAAAGTGATTGGCACAGGAAATTCCTGTTTTAGAATATCTACAATTCGTACATTATTCCATGCACTAGCTGCAAAACTATCAGGATTAAGAATAATTCCTTTTTCCCTATCCAGCGGGCCAACAGAACCTATCCCTATTCCGAGTAAGTACTCTTCCTCAATCTTATGCATCTCTAATAACTTCCTTAAATCCGAAATCAATTTAGGAACTAATCTATCTGGTGTATCTGTAGTCTCAAGCTTTGTTTGTATCTTTCCTAATTCTTCAAAGGCAATATTAGTAAGAATACAAGTTACATGTGTCCTAGATATATCAATCCCAATCACATATGCAGCATCTGGCAGAACCGCATAATAGGTAGGTGGCCTTCCTCCTGTTGGTTCTCCTTTTCCATCATTGTATATATATCCTTTATCATGTAATTCATAGATAATTCTTGTTAAAGTTGTTTGAGGTAAATGAAATACTTGTAACATCTCGTTCTTAGAGGCTCTTTTATGTAAATGAATGTATTTATAAATTTGTTTTTTGATATTATTTTTCTCGGAAGTATCTAATAAAAATTCCTTTAACATATCATCACTCTGTTCCATGTTTTTTTGTTAATATATCATACCTATTGAATAATATGGAAGAATAAATCATTCCTTTATCAAAATCCCTTAAACTCCAGCTGCTTCTCCAATTATTTTTATATTACTCTTTAAAAAAGATTAACATGGATTCTTTATTTAAGACCTAATTCATTTCTCTCGCATAATGAATAGCCACTCTTTTATAATAAAACAAAAGGAGGAGTAGCAAATGGATTATGTTAAATTAGGATCTACTGGTTTAGAAGTCTCTCGTCTTTGTCTTGGTTGTATGAGTTATGGAGAACCCGATCGTGGCGGACATGCATGGACATTAACAGAAAATGATAGTCGTCCCTTTATCAAAAAAGCATTGGAGCTTGGCATTAACTTTTTTGATACTGCTAACGTCTACTCTGATGGATCAAGTGAAGAGATAGTAGGACGGGCATTGCGTGATTTTGCCAATCGTGATGAAGTTGTTCTTGCTACAAAGGTACATGGAAGAATGCGTCCAGGTGCTAATGGAGCTGGTCTTTCCCGCAAAGCAATTATGAGTGAAATTGATAATAGTTTAAAAAGGCTTGGCACCGACTATGTTGACCTCTACCAAATACATAGATGGGATTATGAAACACCTATTGAAGAAACAATGGAAGCATTACATGATGTTGTCAAAGCTGGCAAAGCCCGCTACATTGGTGCATCCTCCATGTTTGCATGGCAATTTTTAAAAGCAAATCATGTAGCAGAGAAAAATGGCTGGACTCGTTTTGTTTCCATGCAAAATTACTTAAATCTGCTCTACCGAGAAGAAGAACGAGAAATGCTGCCCCTCTGTAAAGAAGAAGGTATTGGAGTTATCCCTTGGAGCCCGATGGCACGCGGCCGCTTAACTAGAGATTGGGAAGACACAAGTACGCGTAAAGAAACGGATGCCTTTGCAAGAACATTATACTCCCAAACAGAAGTAGCAGACCGTCAAGTAGTCGAGCGAGTGAAAGCAATAGCAGAAAAACGCGGTGTGCCTCGTGCCCAAGTTGCCCTTGCATGGGTTTTACAAAAAGAGCCTGTTACTGCTCCAATTATTGGTGCAACGAAACTGCATCATCTAGAAGATGCGGTTGCTGCACTTTCTTTACAATTGTCACACGAAGAAATCGCTAGCTTAGAAGAACCATATGTCCCACATCCAGTTCTAGGGTTCAAATAATTTTTTTAACCGGGCGTAACCATTAATGTTCGTCCGGTTATTTTAAAAAAGGGAAAAAAATTAGTTTTCTCCCATTAAAGCGAAAGATAAGCTAATTTTCCCCTCTTGATAAAGTTCCCAATCTTTTTTATCTATACTGTAGATAAGCAAGGTTACTATCGTAAATATTGCTTTAAACTGAGCGAGTTTCAACGTAGTATCATCTACTTCGCCATAGTTAGTAAAAAATTGTTTTCTCCCTTCAGAAGGGCACAGACTGTAGGCAATCGATAAATCCACGGCAGGATGACCAATATGCGTATCTCCCCAATCAATAATTCCCGTTAGTTCCTTTTTTTCATTAATAAGCATATTGCGAATATGGAGATCACCATGTGTAAGGACATGAACAGTTGGGACTGCTATATGGGTTAATTTTTTTGCATAGTCTTCTACTAAATGGAATAAAGCTATATCTTCATGCATACGCAGCTTCTTAATCGAATCGATTAAGCGGGATTTTCTTTTATCAATATGAAGTCGATCAAATTCATCGTATGGAACAAGCTTGAATTGCTCGGTGGAGAAAGAATGCAATTTTTTCAAGAAGCGTGCTAATGGCTTTGCCATCTGAATTCTTTCCTTATTCGTTAAACCTTCTGGAGTATTTCCTGGTAAATGCTCATATCCTATAAAAATTCGCGGAAAGACCCTGCTCGCTGACCCTATATAAACCGGCTTAGGTATGGGGATAGGCAGCTGATCTGCAATAATCCGCAATAGCTCCCATTCACTTGTTAAAAGTTTCACCGCTATTTCTCTTCTTGGGAAGCGAAAAGTATAACAATCGTTAACGAGAAGGATTGTATTATCAAACCCTTCCCCTATTTCTCTAATAGAATACACACTGATTGGAAACTGTTCCTCCACTAATTGAGAAGCTTGCTCCTTTGTTATGGTGTATTCGGGCTCCCATATATTTGGCATTAGACTCCCTCCTTTCTAATCATTTTAATGATAAACAAAAATAAAGCCAACCAAAGAATAAAATCTATTCTTTGATCGGCTTCGTCATAGAAGGATTAGAGGACTAAATGGTCCGCAACCACCATTGCAATAATTGGTAAAAAGTAAAGGGTAAACGAGTAATGGGTTAGTGGTCATTGGTTTAGCCAGCACCATGTAAACGTACCTTTGTACACAAAAAGAGAAATCCTTCTATCCTTGAATAGGAGTCTCACCTATTCAAGGCAAAAATGGATAAGTAAGTGGCGTTCCTTCCGCACTTTTTCAAGGCGGGAGCAGCAATTTTGATGCCTGCCCGTTAAGCATGCTAAAAAAATTAAAAATATTTTTCCTCATCAAATTCTAGCTCAATTTGATAGTTTTTGCTGTTAATTAAATTGGATAAACGGTTTGCTTTTCGTTCACATTCTAAGCTTTTTATACGATATTCCTCTGGTTCAAAGGTCGCTACCTTCATTAGTTGAACTGTTTCACTATAAGAATAGACGTATTCTTCCTTTTCCGCTGCCGCAAACTCTTTATATTTTCGTGCCTTTGCGCGGAGCTGTGTCGCCAGTTCAATTGCTTCCACAATGGTGATATTCGTATTTTCAAAGCTAATTTCGTTTTCGATATTGGCACAATACATTAATTTATCAAGCAATCGATAATCAGCTCGTACTTCTTCTAGCTCTTTCTCTACATCAAGGATTGTTCGTTTTTGCTTCGGAATAGGCTTGCCTGCTTCAACTTGTACAAATGCAACTCTATCCATTTCCTCCTCTAGTTCATGAATTCGCTTAGAAAGGACACTTTTTAATTTAACTGCTTCTGCTTGTGAAATTTTATTCATCTTTACCTCCAATAGGAAATGTTAGTATAACTGGGGAATTATCTTGAGGCTATTAATTGGAAATTACTAGAATCCTATTTTACTATTAAACAAGTATTTTTTTCAACTATTAACCTATAAGTACAAAAAAAGGATTCCTTAAAAAAGGTCATCCACTGTTTTTTTTCTTATTCTTTTATGATTACTTCCGGTTCCTCTTTTTTCGTCTTTATGATAAACATTGAAATGGCTTGAACAATCGCAATACAGCCCAGCATGATTCGAGTATAGAAATGATCTACAAGGATAGCACTGACAGCTAAGCAGATATAGCACGTGATAATGATTTTGATTTTCTGCTTTTTCGTCAATTCGCCTTTACGAAATCCTTTCACATAGTCACGATAAAACGTTGTAGAACGAAACCATTTATTAATACGCTCAGAACCCCGTGTATAGAAAAAGGATGTTAATAATAAAAAAGGTGTAGTTGGCAGCAAAGGCAAAAAGGCTCCAATTATTCCTAAAACCAAAAAAACTGTCCCTAGAAATATATAGATCCATCGATAAATAGGCTTCATCTTTTGCTCCCTTCCTACCCTTTTTAAGCAACATTCCATTTCATAAACGGCCAAATTCCTAACGTCTTTTTCTTTTCGC
Organism: Niallia circulans; assembly: GCF_003726095.1. Lineage (NCBI taxonomy): Bacteria > Bacillati > Bacillota > Bacilli > Caryophanales > Bacillaceae > Niallia > Niallia circulans. The sequence continues at coordinate 5,034,515 of NZ_CP026031.1, read as the reverse complement.
TCCTCTAACAACATCTCTTAAACCAAAAAGAAGCATAATTACACCAGAGGATAAAAACTCCACACGGAAGATATCCGTATCAAGCACTCCTGCTGCATAAAGAACAATTCCAATGACATTAATTAACAGAATGATATTTACGATTTTTGTCATTTGCTTTCCTTTCTTAGGATTAACTTCTATCCTAATCACGTACAGTATGTAATTACTATTATTGAATGAAACAATCTACGTTACACTATTCTACTTCGCCATTTTACAATAAAAAGAAGGAAATAACTATGTTTTCTTTTAAAATGGGATAGAAAGATTTAGTCTGTCTCCAATATTTTCCCCTTGTTTGTAAATACATAAACTTTAGAGAAAGCAAATTAGCTCATTTTGTCAAAAAGTTCATTTTCCTTAACATTTCGATAACGAATCTTGTTATTAATGACTTAAGAATTATGCTTAGAAAAGAATAGTACCATTTCCACCACTTATTCCATTCAATTAATTTTGTCTTATTTTCAGCCCATAATTCAATAATAAAAAAGGGAAGAGTAAAAAAAATCAATTTATAGAAAATAGCAAAGGGCTTATCTCTCTTCGTTAATTGATTATAGAAAACAGTAAATGTCGGATAAATTAAGAAATCAAATAATATATGTATATTAAATATCTTCGGCAGAAAGCGAACTGGATATCTAATTACTTTATGAGATGTTAAAAGCATATCAAGCAAACCATTGGTAATAGCATTATACACAAACACAATAATCCAATCTCTAATTGGGGGTTTTCTATATAAAATCGGCAGCAGGATCAATAAATTCCCGATAAGTAATCCATTTAAAAATCGTTTCTCCATTTTATTTTTCTCCATTAAATACCACCTCAGCATTAATATGCGCTTCCTTGAGCGGTTTATTCGATACTTTTGAATTATGTATTAGTTACAAAGGTAAATGGAATACTAAACCGTAAAGGTGGTGGATGTAATGGATTTCCCAACTATACAAACAAACTTCTGGGATGCTGTCATCGCAGTCCCTGTAGTGATGATTATGACACAATTACTGAAAATGATGATAAAGATACCGAAAAAATATGTTCCGACCATCGCCCTAGCTTTGGGATTATTGATTTCTGTCTTTATTAGTCATAGACATAGTCTTGTTGCTGGTTTGTTTATGGGCTGGTTTTACGGCTATTCAGCCATTGGTTCCTATGCTTCTATGAAAACAACGATTTTAACTTTTCTTGAAAAGAGGAAGAAAAAGGCAGGCAAATGATAAGATATTCAATCGCAACCATATTTAATCGTATACAGTTTATTTGAGGATGCATGGAAAGTTTCTCTGCCATTCAAATAAGTAACTTCTTAGCTATATTTTCACAAATGTAGTGACACTTCTTTTAGAAGCAATGGTTCGGCTTGAAAGATCTTCCCGCCATCTTTTAGGATCCAATTGATATGCACCATATTGATCCTTATACGTTTTCTTCCAAAGATTAATGGTTCTTGCTTCTTCTGGAAAATTTTCAGAGAGCGTTATACCATTTCGTCCTTCTTCATAAATATAGTGTTCCACAACATCCCCTAATTGCATAAAGTCATCAAGAAAGATTATTAACTCTCTATCATCTTCATCCACTTCATAAACATATGGTAATGTAAAAGGTAATACCTCTTTATATGCTTCACCACTTAGAAAAGAGTAGTTATTGTCTCCTTCATGAAATTCAGGAATAGCTCGCATGGTAGCAATAAAATAATGACTCGTCATTTTTCCACTTCTTTCTCTAGAATTAATTTAATATCGGAGTAAAACCTACTCTTTTTTAATATTTGCTAGTATTGTATAATATCAATTACCAAACGGTAAACAATCTACTTAAGAATTGGGGATGAAAATGAATAGATTTTCTCTTGCTACTATATTAACAATTTTTATTCTGATTTTATTTATGATGGATATGATTACCGATAGACTTTTTGTCATAGCCTTTATTCCTTTGAGTATTTGGATGCTATTTATCGGTGTCTCTGAATTTAAAAAAAACATTAAAAAATAGAAGTACTGTTGAAGAAGATGCAAACAAGCTTAAATAAGAAAACACAAAAATATTCCTTTTTACTCTTTCTTACTAGTCATTCTTCACAAAGTGATGGTCTCTCTAAGTTTTAATCTTTGTAAAAGTAAAGACTTGTATCAGTCATTAAATTTTGTATACATTTAGACTTGTTAGGCCTACATAAGTACCATTTTGTCAAAAAGAGTCTAATAATGGCCAAATGAGAGAGTGCTCTTAAGAAAAAAGTATTATAACATAGACGTCCTATTCCATCACACTTGTCCTATCAAAAAAACACAACCCATTTGATGAGTTGTGCTTCTATTTTTTATGCGTACATCTGTCCCTCCTCCTCTTTCCGGAAGAAACTTGCCATAGCATTGAACACATCGGCTTTTTGTCTTAGTAAGTAGTAGCGGAATCTTTCATCTTGAATATTTTTGTAGGCAGACATGAGCGTACTGTGTCGATTGTATTGGTTAACTTCCCCATAGCCAAACATATTGGATACTTCCATCAGCTCTTCTACTAGCTTGACACATCGAGCATTATCGGACGTTAAATTGTCTCCGTCTGAAAAATGGAAGGGATAAATATTAAATCTGCCTGGATCATACTTATCATTAATCAATTCTAATGCTTTGCGATAAACAGAAGAACAAATCGTGCCACCGCTTTCTCCTTTAGAAAAGAAATCTTCTTCCGACACAACTTTTGCTTCCGTGTGATGGGCAATAAATTCTATTTCTACTGTTTCATATTTGGTGCGAAGAAATCTCGTCATCCAGAAGAAAAAGCTTCTTGCCATATACTTTTCCCATAACCCCATCGAGCCGCTCGTATCCATCATCGCAAGGACAACTGCTTTGGACTCTGGTTTTTGTACTTCGTTCCACGTCTTGAATTTTAAATCCTCGGGATAAATCGGGTGAAATGCTGGTTTCCCAGACATGGCATTGCGCTTAAATGCTGAGATCATTGTTTTTTTCTTATCAATATTACCCATTAAGCCTACTTTTCTAATATCATTAAATTCAATATTTTCCACAACAATTTGATCTTGTTCTTTTCGTTTTAAATTCGGTAATTCTAATTGCTTAAATAGAGCTTCTTCTAATTCCATTAAAGAGACCTCTGCTTCAAAATAATCTTCTCCTGCTTGATCTCCTGCTCCTTGCCCTTTTCCTGGGCCTTTTTGATTTCCAGAACCATCGCGTGCGACCACATCGCCAACTTGACTGTCTCCATTCCCTTGCCCAATATGTTTGTTTTTATCGTAATTATATCGAATCTTGTATTCATCTAATGAACGAATCGGAATTTTTACAACTTCTCGCCCATTTGACATGACGATGTTTTCTTCTGTAATTAAATCAGGGAGGTTATTTTTAATGGCCTCCTGCACCTTTTCCTGATGTCGCTGTTGATCATCGTGGCCTTTGCGATGGAGGGACCAATTTTCTTGGGATATTACAAACTGATGTTTATTTTGCTTTTCGGTCATTTTACCCCTCCTAAAAATTTTTTCTACGTTTTGTGCACATATGAAGTCCTTTGCGCATACACTAATTTGGGTATCACTCTATCTAAATAAAGTGATTACTCTATCATATGCAGTTGTCTTAAATAATTTACTAATAATTTCGATAATTTTACTTTTTTTAGAAAAAGCTTTAGATATGCTCCAATTATTCACTTTTCTTTATCTTTAGGCGAAAAGAGGAACAGACGTCTTTTAGCCTGTTCCTCCTTGACCAATTTAATTAACGATTTAATAAGCTTCCTACATAACGCAGCAACTCATTTGCTGAAGTGGAATTATAGCCGTGTTCATCGATAAGGCGTGCAACCACTTCATTTACTTTCTTCAATTGCTGTTCATCTGGTGTCTTAGTAGATGTAGTAATTTTTACAACATCTTTCAGATCTGCGAATAACTTCTTCTGGATAGCTTCCCGTAAGCGATCATGAGAGTTATAATCAAATCTTTTTCCTTTTCTTGCATAGGCAGAAATGCGAATCAAGATTTCTTCACGGAAAGATTTCTTTGCATTTTCGGAAATACCAATTTGCTCTTCAATCGAACGCATTAGTTTTTCATCTGGATTGATCGGCTCGCCCGTTAATGGGTCACGAAGCTTATTTTTATTGCAATAGGCTTCTACATTATCTAAATAGTTATCCATTAACGTTTTCGCTGACTCTTCATACGAATAAACAAATGCCTTTTGTACTTCTTTCTTCGCAATTTCATCATATTCCTTCCGTGCTAAGGAAATGCAATTTAAATACTTTTCTTTTAATTCATTCGTAATAGAAGAATGCTGATCCAAGCCTTCTTTTATAGATAAAAGCACATCTAATGCATTGATGCTTGTGACATCTTTGCGAATAATGGTAGAAGAAATCCGATTAATCACATAACGGGGATCAATGCCACTCATTCCTTCATCGCCATATTCATTTTGCAGTTCCTTCAAATCAGCCGAACTGAAGCCTTCTACACTTTCGCCATCATATAGACGCATTTTTTTCACTAAATCAATATCACCTTTTTTCGGCTCCTTTAATCTAGTTAAAATCGTAAAGATAGCGGCTATCTTTAAAGTGTGTGGGGCAATATGAACATCGGCAACATCACTTTCGCGAATCATTTTCTCATAGATTCTTTCCTCTTCTGATGCTTTTAAATTATATGGAACTGGCATGACAATAATCCGGGAATGCAGTGCTTCATTTTTTTTATTGGAAATAAAGGAGCGATATTCCGTTTCATTTGTATGGGCCACAATCAACTCATCAGCAGAAATGAGAGCAAACCTTCCCGCTTTAAAGTTTCCTTCTTGTGTTAAGGATAATAAATGCCATAAGAATTTCTCATCGCATTTTAACATCTCCTGGAACTCCATCATCCCTCGGTTTGCCTTATTCAGCTCGCCATCGAAGCGATAGGCTCTTGGATCTGATTCAGATCCATATTCAGCAATTGTCGAGAAATCAATACTTCCCGTTAAGTCAGCAATATCTTGGGACTTCGGATCAGATGGACTAAAGGTTCCTATTCCAGTTCGCTTATCTTCTGAGAAAAATACTCTTTCGACGATTACATCTTCGATTTTTCCATTATATTCTTCCTGAAGTCTCATCATATTAAGTGGTGATAAGTTTCCTTCAATGCGGATTCCATATTCATCATAAAAATCTTTTCTTAGACTATGTGGGATCATATGAAGTGGATCTTCATGCATTGGGCAGCCTTTAATCGCATATACCGCTCCACGATCCGTGTACGTATATGCTTCTAAGCCTCTTTTTAACATGGTTACCAATGTCGATTTCCCACCGCTGACTGGACCCATTAGTAATAGAATACGTTTCCTTACATCTAAACGCTTAGCAGCTGGATGGAAATATTCCTCTACTAATCTTTCTAACGGCTCTTCTAAACCAAAGAGCTGATCAGAGAAAAATTTATATTGTTTTTTTCCATTTACTTCATCAATACCTGCATCTTTAATCATGTTATAAACCCTTGAATGCGCGGATTGACCAACCCATGGCTTTTCCTTCAATATTTCTAGGTACTCTTCAAATGTCCCTTCCCACTTCAACAACTCTTCTTCTTGTCTATGCATCTCGATTTTCTTTAATATACTCATATGGACCTCCCCTGTCACTTTATCAGAGACGATTAATATAATCTATGCACCAGCGAATACGAACATGCTTAAAAGAGGGAATAGTTTTTTTAGTGAAGCGAACTAATTGGAGGAAAAACCTTTTCTTTCGTAGGGGGACCGCTATCTTATAATCACTAATTTCTTACGCTCTTGTATTAGAAGTTAAAACCATCAAAAAAGAAAAATTGACTTGTAAAAATATACCTTTATAATTAGCACTAGGTACTAATACTAACTAATAATAAAATATGAGGTGGATCAAATGGTCGGAGCGAGAATAACAGCTATCGGTACTTATGTACCTAAACGAAGATTAACTAATTTAGAACTTGAGCAAATGGTTGATACAAATAATGAATGGATTATTCAAAGGACTGGAATAGAAGAACGCCGAATAGCTCGTTCTGATGAATTCACTAGCGATTTATGTATCTCTGCTGTTAAAGATTTAATGCAAAGGTACAATAAAAAAGTTAATGATGTAGATATGATTATTGTAGCAACAAGTACACCTGATTTTCCATTTCCCTCTGTAGCAAGCATTATACAGAATAAATTAGAAATATCCAATACAGGTACCATTGATTTAAGTGCAGCTTGCGCAGGATTTGTTTATGCCTTACACACCGCACACGGATATATCGCATCCGGACTACACAAAAAGATACTTGTTATAGGTGCGGATACATTATCAAAGATTACGGATTACAACGATAGAAGTACCTGTATATTATTTGGAGATGGTGCAGGAGCTGTTTTAGTGGAAAGAGACGAGAAAACAAGCAGTTTCATTGGATTTCATTTAGGAAGTGATGGAAGCGGAGCACAATTTGTATATCGTCCTGGCTTGACAAAAAAAGTAAATGATATTGAATTAATAGATACAGAGTATCTTGTTCAAAATGGTAGAGAAGTTTTTCGATGGGTTGTTAGGAATGTGCCAAACAATGTTAAGAAAATTTTAGATAAAACACATATCAGTATGGATAAAATAAATTGGTTTATACCTCATAGTGCTAATTTAAGGCTAATCGAACCTATTTGTGATAAATTGGGGTATCCGATGGAAAAAACATTATATAGCTTAACCAAATTTGGCAATACTTCTGCTGCTTCCATCCCTTTAGCACTTGACCTAGGTATTCGAGAAGGAAAAGTAATGAACGGGGACAAAGTACTAATGTACGGCTTTGGTTCAGGTTTGGTTCATGCTGGAGAACTTTTAGAAATAAATTTTGACGAAGCTAATAATGAAACAAGTACGTTATAAAGAACAACTTAATGCCACTATTTATAAAAAGTTCATTAATCATTTTTAAAGCGAGAAAAATGACGTGTCAAATTCACACGTCATTTCTGTCATTTTATCGATTTGCATCTTAAAACGAAACCCTTCAGTATTCCTCGACACTGTTTTTTTACTTATTTCAAATCAAACTTCTTCTGCTGCACAAATTCCTTCATATACATACGTGATTTTTGCTCAAAATTAGCAGCCATTTGCGCAGTCCATGTATCCGATCTTGCTCCATTTGTTCTTTCCTGATAATAAGCTTTGATTTCTTCATTATATTCCTGTAGACCTTTTTTATATTGTGCTTCATCTTGCTCATATTGATCTTCATGATAAATATGATGAAAAGGAGCTCTAGGCTTTTTCTCTGTTTGTTGGTCTGGATGACCTACTACTAAAGCAAATAACGGCAGAACATAATCAGGCGTTTTCAATAGCTGACTTACTTCCACTAAATTATTGCGAATACCACCTATATAACAAATACCAAGTCCTAATGATTCTGCAGCAATGGCCATATTTTGCGAAGCAAGCGCAGCATCAATAAGGCTTACCATAAACTTTTCCGTGCTTTCAATGGAGTCCTGAGCGGCTTCCTTCTTTCCTTCCATTTCAGCAGCAACTGTATGACGATATAAATCAGCACAGAAAATAAATAAATGACCATTATTCTCTACGTATTGCTGATTTCCGGCTAGGACTGCTAGTTTTTTCTTTTTCTCCTTATCCTTTACCCCAATAATACTATATGCTTGTACAAAGCTAGAGGTAGAAGCACTTTGCGCAGCTTCAACAAGGAGACGAATTTGCTCTTGTGTTAACTCCTCATCTGTAAATTTTCTAACAGAATGATGATTGAGTATGGTTTCGATTGTTTGATTCATGAGATCTTCTCCTTTGTTTTTTCTTATTGTCTCCCAAAATTACTGATAGTAACTATAATATAATATACCAATAATCTTTTAGACCAAAAGAATTAGCTTGCTAAACTAGCTGCTTTTTTCACTGTATTTCAAAAAAATAAACAAGTATACGTAGAATCTTCGTATACTTGTTTCGATTTATCCAATTTTCTGGTTTCATTTTATTTTAAATGAGCGAAGTTTTGCTGTCTTAAAGCCTCATAAATAAGGACAGCTACTGTATTCGAAAGGTTGTAGGAAAGAATATCGTCCGTCATTGGAATTCGTAACGTTTTATTTACATTATTCTGAATGACTTCTTCAGGGAGACCTGTTGTTTCACTTCCGAAAATAAAATAATGCTCTTTATTTATCGCACTGTAATCGAAGGAGTCATATGGAGTTTCCCCTGCCTTCGTCACATAGTAAAAAGCTCCACCTTCATTTTTATCGTAAAATTCCTCTAAAGAGTCATAATAATAAATCTTAACAAACTCCCAATAATCTAAGCCGGCTCTCTTTAACGCTTTATCCTCCATAGAAAATCCAAATGGTCGAATTAAATGAAGCACCGTGTCTGTTCCCGCACATGTTCTGGCTATATTGCCTGTATTGGAAGGAATTTGTGGTTGGTATAAAACAATATGTATTGCCAAGTTTGTCACCTCTAACTATTACTTTCCGTTCCATTATACACTTTGTGAAAAGGAAATGCGAAAGAGATAAATCTCTTTTTTATCCATCAATAATCGTAAAAAATTTGTATTTAATATTCGGTGTATAAGCTGTCGAATCTTCATATTTCCAGTAACGCATGCGACTATTATACGTATGCGCATTTACTAATGGCTCGCCATTCGCATCTTTTCCCGTAACAATCGTTGTATGATTATATTTCCCATCTCCTTCAAAATCATAGCAAATGACATCTCCAAGCTTTAACTCCATGGCACTATCCACCCGCTTTGCCCGCAAGCCAGCAGTAGAGGTTTCCAAGTATCTTGGGAACGCATTTGCTACGGCCCAGCTATAACTCCAATTATTATTTTGCATCCACCAGCCTTTATTTCGATTAGGATAGCCTCTCATTGGTGCCCCGCCTTCATGGACACACTGAGATATATAATTGGTGCAATCTACTTCAAATTGATGGTATTTCGGATTATAGCTATTCCACCATTTTTCTGCATATTGAACAGCCTTTAAACGATCATACTTATAGCGGCTTTCTCTTTCTTTCGTTTCTCGCCATTCTTCCGCTAATGGCACCTCTCGATAGTCTTCTGGATAAGCTGGGAGAACCTCTGTATCTTCAATTATTACCCCCTTGTAAATAACAGCTTTTCTATTTTCCACCTCTTCTTCAATCAAAAAAAGCTCGCCTTGCTTGATAAAATATTGAAGATGAACAGAATACACTAATTCTTCTGTCTCATCCGCCTTTTTTTCCATATCTTCAATTTTCCCTTTTGCCTTTACATGAACAATTTCAGCCTTTCTTTTATACATGCTATTTCTTTTTCTCTCTAATTTTTCATCCACTATTGCTTCCCTATCCTTTGTAACGCATTGCTGAATCCTTTTCTCGATTAACTCCATTAATTGTTGTCTCATTCCATCTACTCCCTTCATTAATAACTATGTTAAAGCGGAGTAGAAGTATACAAAAAAAAGAAGGCATTGCTAGCCTTCTTTTTTCTTCTCGTATTAATTCGTTAAAATGATAAAGAGTATTTTTCTAATGAACGCCTGTTTTCTGCTTGCTCTGTGGATTTTTAGCGTTCATCCAACTGCTGAACACCACTTTTCCTCTTGCTCCACGGGATTTCGGCTTTCATTCGACTTATGAACACCACTTTTCCCCTTCCTCCACGGGATTTCGGCTTTCATCCAACTGCTGAACACCACTTTTCCTCTTCCTCCGAAAAATTTCAGCATTCATTCCTATTAATTATTTTGCCAACCGCTGTAATGCATCGTCCATTTCTTTTAATACTTCATGATCAGATTCTTGTTGTTTGGCTGATTCTAGGGCTGTCTTTGATTCATCGCCGCCGATTTTCCCAAGTGCCCAAGCGGCTGTTCCTCTTATTACTGGTCTTGGATCTTTGTTCATGACTGTAATTAAATCACCGATTGCACCTTCTTCTTTAAAATGGGCAAGTGCAATAATCGCATTACGCTGGATCGGCTTCTTCCCACGCCATGAACCAGAAATATGACCATATTTTTCTTTAAATTCTTTATTACTGATAAAAAGAAGTGGTTGAAGCAATGGTTTTGCGATTTCAGGGTCTGGTTCCATTTCTGGATGATTATGAAAATCAATGCCCTTATTTTTTGGACAAACCGTTTGACATGTATCACAGCCATAAATTCGATTCCCAAGCTTTTCTCTGAATTCTTCCGCTAAAAAGCCCTTTGTCTGTGTTTGAAATGCTATACATCTTTGTGCATTTAATTGTCCACCTTGAACAAGGGCACCTGTTGGACATACATCAATGCATTTATTACAAGTTCCACATTGATCCTCCATCGGTGTATCAGGCTCGATTGGAAGATTGGTAATCATCTCGCCTAAATAAACATACGAACCAAATTCAGGAGTAATGATTGCACAGTTTTTTCCAGACCAACCAATTCCCGCTCGCTGGGCAACTGCACGATCCACTAATTCCCCGGTATCAACCATTGACTTACACAAAGCATCTGGAATTCGTTCTTTTATATAATCTTCAAGCTTTTGCAAGCGATCTTTTAAAACAACATGGTAATCTGTTCCCCAGGAAGCACGACAAAAAATCCCTCTGCGCTCCCCTTTTTTGCTAACTACTCTTTCCTTCATTTTAGAAGGATAAGCTAATGCAATCGAAATAATGGACTTTGGCTGATGTAATAGAAGGGAGGGATTTACCCGCTTCTCAATATCCTTCTCTTCAAAACCAGATTGATAGTTTAACTCCTGCTGGGTTATTAGTCGTACTTTCATTTCTTCAAAGGTGCTCGCACTCGTAAAGCCTATTTTATCGATCCCGATCGTTTTACTATATGCAATGATATCTTTCTTGAATTCACGGTAATCCATAGGGCCCCCTCCTTCCTTTTCATTGGTTTTTTATAAAGATTACGCTAAAATATAGAATAACATAGACAACTATTATATTGGAGGTGTATATATTGGATATTTCAATCGCAAAAGAGATTAAAGAACGTATACCCAATTTTAAGATTGGCTTCATTCATTATCAAGGCATGCAAGTAATGGACACCCCGCAAATGATTAAAGGGCGGATGCGACTTTTTCAAGAGTCTATTTTTTTTGATTTAGAAGATAGTAATGTAACGGATATCCCTTCTATAAAAGAATGGCGGGAAATCTTTAAAAAGACAGGCAAAGATCCAAATCGTTATCGTCATTCAGCCGAAAGCCTGCTGAGACGCATCAAAAAACAGAATTACTTAGAACCAATTAATAGTAGTATTGATATTAATAACTTCTTTTCCCTTCAATATGGTATTCCGATCGGTATTTATGATTGTGCCAATCTTCAAGGAAAAATAAACATACGTATCGGAAAAGAAAGCGAACAATACGCTGGCTTTAACGGAAGAATAAATTCGATTGAAAATTTGATTGTATCAGAAGATGAACTTGGTCCATTTGGAAGCCCCTTTGTCGATTCAGACAGAGCCCCTGTCCAATCATCTACGAAAAATGCCATTCAAATCATTTATCTCCCACCCTCTATTGCAAATGAAAAAGCCAAACAAATGGTAGAATCTCTACTTAAAATGTTTCTACAAGTTCATGGAGGAGAAGCCACATTTTCCATTGTGGAATAATATAGTTGGGAGAAGCGTTTTTTATAAAACGCCTCTTCCAACTATTTTCTTCGTAAAATATAAAAAACGCAATGCTTCGTTCTTAATGAAACGAAACACTGCGTTGTGAGTTATGTATGGAGCGGGTGATGGGAATCGAACCCACGACATCAGCTTGGAAGGCTGAGGTTTTACCATTAAACTACACCCGCATTTATTAAGTTTTCTTTACTGTTTTTTAACATGTCCTTAACACGTTTTTTATTATATAACCATCATGTAAAAAATGCAACCTTTTTTTCGACAAATTTTTTATTATTTCTTTCCGTTTCTATTTCTTGCACCAATCTACTGCATATAGTTTTCATTGGTTAAGGGAATCTACCTATCTTTTCAAACCTTCAAGCTAGCCTCCTAGATCGTCTCTGTCTATGGGGCCATCCAATTCGTTTCTATGATATATCATAGCAGATTCCCTTGCCAAATCTTCTACATCAACATTCTATTCAACATCGAGATAATTATTAATACTTTTTTATTCCTTTACAATTCTTTTACTTTTAATTGATAGGGATGACAATAGACCAGTTTACTTTTTAAAAGTAAATCCGGCCTTTTAATTTAGAATATTTCATTTAGGAAAAATGGATTTCCCCTCTTTCCATGCAAAGCCTGCAATTCCTACTAACAGTACTCCCATAATGAGTACATAAGTCGTTACAGCCCCCGCTACCCCGAAAGACTGAGATAAATAGCCAAGACCAATAACCGGCAGGCTCACACCAAGATAAGTAATGACAAAGAAAGTAGATACAATATTTCCTTTCGTTTTACTTGGAGCTACTTCATTAACTAGTGCCAGACTTCCTGCATAAGCTGGTCCATTTCCTCCACCAATCAATACAGCAGAAATCAACAGTAAGGTCAGTGATTTCGTATCAATCGTAATAACTAGAAAGATAAGACCCAATGCAAGAAACACATATCCAATTGTCATTAATTTCATTAGTGATAATTGTTTTAATAAAATTTGATTAAAAGCAGCAGCGATTAATCCAAGTGCTACAACTACGCCTGATATTGTTAAACTAGTTACCGTTGTAAAGCTAGACAGATTAGACGGAATTAACGACATAAACATACTAATAATCGACCATGCTACAAAAGAAGTAAATGATGCTAGTAAGAATGGTTTCATAATCTCTTTTGGAACAAATGGCTTCTTCAATTGAACAGGCTTTAAACCAGGTTTAATATTTTCATTTAAGAAAAATAGGAAGATAAAGCATGGAATGATAAATAATAAATGTACATAATAGGATAATCTCAATGGGATTGGAGCAAAATCACCAAGTAATCCGGAGAGAATTGGGCCGAATGCATTCCCAAGCGTAACAGCAAGAGCACATATTAACGCAGTCTTTTTTGTATTTTTATTCTCATCAAGCTCCGTTAAAGCAGCTACTGCTACCCCATTTAAAATACCAACAGATAATCCTTGGAATAAGCGACCAATAAGCAGCATTCCCAGACCATTCGCTACGGTGAAGCAAAGAGTTCCTATAAGGGAAAAGAAAATTCCCGGGATAAGTACTTTCTTTTTTCCAATCTGGTCGGATAATTGCCCCGCAATCACAATTGCTGGAATAACCGTAAAAGCATAAATAGCAAATACAAGGGTAATCATTCCCGATGTAAGTCCCCATTCTACACGGTAAAGCGAATACAGGGAGGCAGGAATATTCGTACCGAATAATGTTAAGAACAAGCTACAGGCAACTAGCCAGTAAGATACTTTTTTGCTTAGTGTTTTTTGCTCTCTTAGGGTTTGAATAGTATTTGTACGTTGAAGCAGTCGTTGCTGAAAAGCCGATTGATGAATAGCATCTGCATCCACCTCTACAACATCCATTAATCCCTGTAATCCTAGGATAAGGTTTTGTACTTGCTTCTCTTCTGCCGAACTAGAAATTTGTATTCTAGTCGTTGCTTCTCGTTTATATTTTTTCGTTTTGATATCTTCAATATTAACATGATGCGTTCCAAATAAGCTGGATATACGAGCCAGAACTCCCGGCTGATCGTTTACAAGCATCGAAATGCGATATGCTGAAGTCATGAGCTCTTCACTCCCTTGTTAGTTTCCATCTTCTATTTTATGATTGAATAAATATAAAGTCTATACATTTGTAAGAAAATATAACATGAATTCTTCGACAAATTATTCCAAGCTGATATTACGCGTTTTATTCTATTTTCCAATACATAGCTCAGTCTTAATTAACAGTATTTTCAGAAAAATATTGCATATTTTATGAATATTTTTAATTTAGTCTATTTGGGAATATAATAAGATCGTTAACTTTTCAGTAGAAATGTGAACAAATTTCGAATATATATTATTATTGTGATTTTTTTCACATAATTTTATTGACCTCTTAAGGAATCAACATGATAATAATAGGGTAAGAAACATTATTACAGTGAAAACAAAGAAAACCTTTTTTTCAGGAGGATTAGAATATGGAAGGCGCATCTCTTTATGAAGTAGAAAAATTAGCCTTAAAAAAATTAAAAATTTATAAACGCAGTAAGTTTCGCTTTTTTATGCGTGCCGTTGTCGCCAGTATGTTTATTGGATTTGGAGTAATTGTTGCATTTAAGACAGGGAACTTCTTCTATGCAGTAGAATCTCCTTTTGCGTATCCTATGGCAGCATTAGTATTCGGTGCAGCTATTATTCTTATCGCTTATGGTGGCGGAGATTTATTTACAGGAAACACCTTTTACTATACTTATGCTGCACTAAGAAAAAAAATCAAGTGGACCGATGTCTTTAAAGTTTGGGGAACTAGCTATGCAGGAAATATAGTCGGAGCAATTTTCTTTGCTGTTTTCATCTTACTAACAGGGCTATTTAAGTCACCTAGTGTCAATGACTTTTTGCTTCACGCTGCAGAAACTAAATTGCAAGCACCCATAAGTGAACTTTTCTTTCGAGGAATTTTATGTAACTGGCTTGTGTGTTTAGCATTCTTTATCCCAATGGCTTTAAAGGAAGATATCGCTAAAATAACGGTAATGATTTTATTCGTTTTCTGCTTTTTTATCTCAGGTTATGAACATAGCATTGCCAATATGGCAACATTCTCTATTTCTTATGTACTAGATCAGAATCCAGCTGTCACTATCCCAGCCATTATTCGCAACTTAGTGCCCGTAACAATAGGGAATTTAATTGGCGGGGTTGGTTTTATGGGGGTTATGTATTATTACGTTAATAAGCCTTTTATGGAAGACGACGAAAAATAAACATTTTTATTAAAAAGAGCCGATTCTCCTTGGAATATCAGAGTGTGAAATCGGTTTTTTATTATTTTTTGGATCAGTTCCCTTTTTTCCT
Organism: Niallia circulans; assembly: GCF_003726095.1. Taxonomy (NCBI): domain Bacteria; kingdom Bacillati; phylum Bacillota; class Bacilli; order Caryophanales; family Bacillaceae; genus Niallia; species Niallia circulans. The sequence goes on along the minus strand of NZ_CP026031.1, from coordinate 5,019,356 downwards.
TTGCTATAAGAGAATATATTAAAGGCTAATTTTGCGGATATCAGCCAAACTTCTTCCCTTATCAGCCAAACTCCTTCCCTTATCAGCCAAACTTCTTCCCTTATCAGCCAAACTCCTCCCCTTATCAGCCAAACTTCTTCCCTTATCAGCCAAACTCCTTCCTTTATCAGCCAAACTCCTTCCCTTATCAGCCAAACTCCTTCCCTTATCAGCCAAACTTCTTCCCTTATCAGCCAAACTTCTTCCCTTATCAGCCAAACTCCTTCCCTTATCAGCCAAACTCCTTCCCTTATCAGCCAAACTCCTTCCCTTATCAGCCAAACTCCTTCCCTTATCAGCCAAACCACCAACATCACAAAAACAAAAAGAAAGCGATGATTGAACATCGCTTTCCACACAAATCAATTAACTAATGGGACAAAATCAATCCATCCTCATTCGTCTTTTCTGGTTTCTCTGCTACTATTTCAATTAAAACTTTATGGGGCAAACAAATAATTGTTTGGCCCGGTATGCCTTTCCATCCCATTTTGACTCCAATTTGGTCTGGACTATTATCTTCTTTAATTCTGATTTGTTCATTTTCCACTTCGATTAAATTATATTGTTTTCCTTTTCCTTTTATCATAAATTGTTCATTTTCCGTATGACCTGTTAGTTCTACTTCACGAATGACTTTCCCGTCCTGTGTAATAACGGCCATGACTTTATTCCCTTCTTCTTCCTTCCCTTGGTTCATCGCAAATACGGCCATTGGGACAAATGAAATGATTAAGAGGAGAACAACCATAATAATATCAAAAGGCTTAATCATCTTGGAGTATTTTCTCATCGAAAACGTCCCTCTCTGTGTTAGCTAGTTTACACTTTTATTATAAAGGGTTAGATAGTAGAAACATATGGATAGCGTCAAATCGTCGATAAATTGCCATATGTTCGGACGGGTTTGATAAAAAAGTGAAAAGCAATCGGTCTTCTTCCTTCGATGGCTTTTTCGAACTATTAAGGTTTAAGGACAACTTTGATTACTTCATCTTGGTGATCATTGAACATTTGATACGCATTGCTCGCATCATCTAATGCAATGCGATGGGTAATAATCTCCGTTGGATCAATTTTGCCTGTAGTAATCCAATCAAATAACATAGGCATATAGTGTATTACTGGTGCTTGTCCTGTTTTCACAGTAATATTTCGTTCAAAAATATTTCCTAATGGGAACATATTATATTTAGATCCATAAACACCTGTTAAATGCATGGTACCAAACTTGCGCACAGCATTCATGCCAATTTCGATAGCACTGATTGTTCCGCCCTGAATCTTCAACTTTTGACCTATTGCTTCCATAGGCGATTTCTTTCCGTCCATTCCTACACAATCGATTACGACATCTGCTCCACCTGAAGTCAGTTCCTTTATATAGTTGCCTGTATCTCCATGATTATCAAAATTGACAATTTCTACTTGGTTCATTTTTTGAGCGTGGTTTAAGCGATATGGAATATTATCAACTGCTATAACGCGCTTCGCACCCTTCATCCAAGCAAATTTTTGAGTCATTAATCCAACAGGTCCACAACCTAAAACGACGACCGTATCACCATCTTTTACGCCTGAATTTTCGACACTCCAATATGCCGTTGGAAGGACGTCGGACATAAATAACAAGGCTTCATCCTCTAATTCACAGGACTCCGGGATAACAAAAGGGACAAAATTCCCGTATGGAACTCTTAACAATTCGGCTTGTCCACCTTGATAATCCCCATACCGTTCTGTAAAGCCAAAATATGCTCCCGTATCTGCAATATCCTTATTGGGATTAGCATTATCACATTGACTTTCCATATCGTGCTCACAATAGTAACAATGTCCGCAAGCAATGTTAAATGGCAGTACCACACGATCTCCTTTTTTTACTCTTGTTACTTCAGGTCCTACTTCTTCAACAATTCCCATTGGTTCATGTCCTATAACATAGTCTTTTTCAGCTGGTAACGCTCCTTGATAAATATGTAAATCAGATCCGCAAATAGCCGTAGATGTAATACGAACGACGATATCATCCTTTTTTTGAAGCTTCGCATTTGCCACTTCCTTTACTTGTACATCCTTCGTTCCTTGAAATGTAACAGCCTTCATCTGCAAACTCCTCCTGTTTTAGTTGATTGTTTATCTATACCATTTCCAGAAGAAGCTACAAACATCCAAATATTTCCGCGATTTACTGTAGAATTAGATTCCTAGTGCGGTTAATTTTAGGAATAACCACCGATTAAAAGACTAGATTTGGAGTAACGATGACGGTTAGGATCAAAATAGAAAAATCTACTACTTCACTTGATATAGCTACACATCCCAAGGATTTCTAATGTTGAAAGGAATTGCGGAAAGTGATGAATCCTTTTTTAAGGAGTCTTTAAAAGAATGTAAGCCTTAGACAGAAAACCAAAGAAACATGTGGAGGAAGAGACGGATTAGTAACCTTAAAATTGCAGTTGTGGTAGCTCAAAACCGTAATTGCAGGTTATATCTCAAGGCCGAGTGCGAGCGGAGGAAATAAATGCGGTTATAGGGAATGATAATGAACCGGCTTCTTTGCTATGCACTAATACTACATACTATAAGAAATTCGCTCTGATAAAGACATTGAAACACGAGCCCTATTAATCTTAGAAAAGAAGGATATGTTCAAAAAGGTATCCACCACCTGAATAATGTAAACCAACTATCAAAAACGGTTAAAGGATTGGATGGAAAGGTTTCAAGGGATGGCGACTAAATATCTGAACAACTACCTTTATTGGTTTAGCTTTCTTCAACAAAACAAGAAAATTGAAGAGAAGGAACGGATTAATCAAATGTTTCTCAGTGCTTGCCAGAACTCAAACACAATCACTGTAAATTTTTTTTGCGGGAGGTATAAAAAAATAAAACGCCATATTTCCTAATCAGTTTTTTAATATGTTTGGACTTTAATTTTAGGCCAAATAGCCTTCCAATTCTTTTTGATAATTCGCTCCTCGTAAATTGCAGCAAGTTCTTTTGTTTCGATAAAATAGGGAGTCGGTTTCAGTTCTAAATTAATGACATCATCAATTCCACAAGGAGAAGTAAGAACCAGTTTATTATCCTTGTCTATCTTTACTCCGATGGCAGTTGCAGTTTCTGGAAACTTTGAAATAGCATCTTCAGAAGAAGAATAAGGAGGAAGATTATTAATGACGTGCATTCTTGCTTCATTTTTAACAGACCAAGGTATATTAGGCATTATGCTTTTCAACTTATTCTCTAATTCCTTTTCAAAATTCTCATCAATTTTTGTGTTATCAAAATAAATAACATCTACGTCTGGCGTCTCAGTTCTTTCAATAAACCCGTGCAATGTGTCCCAGATTTTTGAACGTACAAATCCTGCACATATCCACCAATCAGGCAAATTCAAGGAACCCGCAACCTTTATAATCTCCATCATTTTTTCATCGCTTTGGATTAGCTTTATTACATCTTCTCTATTCTTTAACATTTTAAAGTTATCCCCCTTCTACACAACCGAACATACATCCTTATTCTAACACAACAAAGCGCGAAGGAATATTATTCCAAAAGATTTCCAAACACACTCCCCTTAATATCTAAAGCAACAAGTTTACAAAAAGACCATAAAAAAAAAACATGACCGAAAAAAGTGTCAAAAACTCGAATAGGGAGTCTTTGACACTTTTCATTTTCATTATCCTAAAACCTGCCAGACCGAAAAATCGAGTAAATAAGCCATGCAACCATCAACATGGCAATGGAAAAGCCAATTTCAATAATTGGAAATTTCCAGAGAACGGTTTGTACTCCGCTAAGTGCGACACCAATAATGAGACCGACCATCACGATACTTAATGCCAGCAGCACTATACTAAACGCGATTTGATTACTGAATCGATCAATCTTTTTGATTAACAAATCCAACTGTGGGGAGGTAAACTCTACCTGCACCTTTCCCTTGCGAAGAATTCCCATTAACTGTTTAGCGGTAATCGGAATATCTTTCAGAGAAGCAAAATATTCTGGTATTTCATCTACTATATTTTTCACTATTTTCCATGGCTTTAGCTTATCAAGAAATAGCTTTCTTCCAAATGGCTCCGCCACATCAAATACACTAAAAGTAGGATCTAGTGCAACGACAACTCCCTCCATCGTCATGAGCGACTTTCCTAAAAGGGTTAATTCGGAAGGAATTCTTATATTATGACGGAAGGCAATAATAAATAAATCATTAATTGCTTCACCCACACTTACGTCTTTCAGCGGAATATCATAATATTTATCGCGCAGTTCTTCCACATCAGCTGTTAATTTTTTTATATCAACATTTTCGGGAATCATGCCCAAATCAGAAATCGCGCGGATGATTCCTTTCGTGCTTTTATTACGAAGTGCAACAACGAAGGAAGCAAAACTCTTTTTCGTATAAGAGGAAAGTTGTCCTACCATTCCAAAATCTAATAAAACGATGCGCCCATCCTGTAGTGCAAGTACATTTCCTGGATGAGGATCAGCATGAAAATGACCAACCTCTAGAATTTGATAAAAAATCGTATAGGCTAATCTTTCGGCAAGCAGTTCTCGATCAATTCCAGCTTCATCTAATCGCTTATGGTCAGATAGCTTTATTCCCTCTATATAATCCATCGTCAATACCTTTTTTGTGGAATAATCCCAGTAAACCGACGGGATGACAACATATCCTATCGATTTATTCTGTTCTAGAAAACGCTCCATATTTCTTGCTTCGATTCCATAGTCTAATTCAACCAGTAGACCTTTTGCTAGTTCATCAACAATTTCGCGAAGCCCATACTGCTTTGCCCAACCCCATGTATTCTCCGCAATTCGGGCCAAATCGGCGATAATTTCTAAATCTGTTTCGATGATAGCATGAATATTAGGACGTTGTATTTTGACAGCAACTTGTGTCCCGTCTTTAAGGATTGCTTTATGCACTTGCCCAATGGATGCTGCCGCCAAAGGAGTTTCAGAAAAATGTTTGAACAGATGATCGACAGAATCACCTAATTCTTCTTCTAAAATCTGAACGGCTTCTCCATAGGTAAAGGGAGGTACTTGATCTTGCAGTTCTTTTAATTCATTAATTATTTCTGGTGGGATTAAGTCAGGACGAGTACTGGCAATTTGCCCAAGTTTAATAAAGGTAGTTCCAAGTTCTTCGAGTATTAAGCGGATGCGTCTTCCAGTGCTTTTAGGAGGATGTTCTTTATGAAAGAAAAACTTCTCCTCCAATCCGATCTTATTGGAAAAAAAGCCTATTCCGTTACGAGCGAGAATAGACGTTATTTTGCGATATCTTTTCATCTGTCTAATACGTTTACTTACACCCATTTACAAACCTACTTTATTCGTCGAGATTTTTTCTTTCTAATGCCTCTATTCTTTTTTCTAATTTCTTTACATCCTCTAAAGTAGCCAGCTTTAATTCCCCATAAGCAGCATTTACCTTTTCTTTTGCCACTGCTTCAAGCTGACCTTTCATTTCCTCTCCCTTTTGAATCAAATGATTGATTAAATCTTTTGATTCATTTTTGCTTACCTCTCCTTTTTTCACCAACTCTTCAACTGTTTTTTCTACTTGTTCTTTACCTGCAATCGCTAAACCTAAACCTAAGGAAAGTGCTTTTTCAATCGTTGTTCTCATCCTCAAAAAACCTCCTTATATTTTTCTAGCATGCTTCATTTTCCCATTGACTACTTTTCTATTTGTCATTAAAGTAATCCAAATATGATTCAAAGTCAAATCATTCGAGTGTAATTTCTTTCTTTGTACCAACATACTTATGATATGCTTAATAATGTAAATAATGGTGACTTTTTCATAAGGAGGTGTCAAAATTATGGAGAATAAAAGAAGTCTGTATATCGAATTAGTATGGGGTTCCATCGGCATGCTGATTATCTCTCTGGTTATTGCCAATGCCCTCTTGTCCTCCGAGCACTCCTTTTCTGTACCTACTCTTATTCTAGGATTTGCTCTCATAAACGGTTATATCTTTTTCCTAGAAAAAAGAGCGGGACTCAGCCAAAAAGTAATCTGGACACAATCATTGATTCTTGTTTGCATTATTATTATTTACATCGTTAGCAACTCTTCATAAAGTGATCTTAAAATGAACTTCTTAAAACTTTTCACTCCCATTTTTCTTTATTTCCCTGTATGATAGGAAAGTCGCATTATTTCTTTACTTTTTTTGTCATAGAATAGGTGCATTTTACTTAACTACTATATACTGTGGATTTCTTCCAAATTAGCTAGTTAACGAGAAATAAAGAACGGAGTAATATAGATGAGTACATCCATACATTTCATTTCCCAATTCGGCTACATTGCCATTTTTGCGCTTTTTGCATTAAGCGGGTTAGGGATTCCTGTTCCAGATGAAGCATTGCTAACCTTTGTAGGCTATCTTTCTTCCATTTCCATAATGAATTTTCTTACTGCAGATATCATTTGCTTTATTGGTGCCCTTAGTGCCATGGTCATCAATTACGCACTAGGCAAGAAAATTGGCAAACCATTTCTGCTTACACACGGAAAGTGGATCAAGCTTACCCCTAGCAAATTAGAACGCGTGGAAAATTGGTTTGATAAATATGGCCCTTGGACAATAGTCATTGCTAATTTCATCCCAGGTGTCAGAAGATTAACTTCTTATTTTTCAGGCATTTCTGGCATGAATTTATCAAAATACATGTTATTTGCCGCAATCGGTTCTTTTCTTTGGTGCTTACTTTTTAATATTATTGGTTACTATATGGGAGTGCTTCCATTTTAAATGGGAAGCACTCCTTTTTTTTGAAGAGCAAATTCCAGCCCAAATACTGTTCCTTCTAGCTTTCTAATTGATTATTTCATCCTAAATAATCAATTGTGGTGGCGTAGATCTAGCTCGACTACATAAGCTAAAGTAAAGTGAAAGGAGGGCTTTCATCCTCTAAATGAATACCACATTTCCATTGAGTAGTAACAAAAAAGGTGTTCACCATTTATGAAGATTGCCCTAAGATATTTGTATAACTTGCTAAAACCTTTAGCCAGTAATTGAAAAGCTTCCTTCCTGAGAGAGAAGGAAAAGTAGATTCTCTATTTCCTTGCATCATTTCTTTAGGAGCAATCGCAAATTGAATACCATTATTTTATTTACTCCAATTCCTTATAATAGTTGATTTTCTCCTCAATCTTATGAAGATTATTTTGTAAGTCTTTTATTTGTTCCTGGATACTTTTTTGATGATCTTCTAATAACTTCCGACGTAAACTTATCGTAGAATCCCCTTTACTCCGCAGATCAGAAAACTTTTTCATCTCAGACACTGGCATCCCTGTTACTTTTAAACGAATTAGGAAGTTTATCCAAGAAATATCTGACTTAGTATATTGGCGATAACCATTTACATCCCGTTTTACATTGTTAAGCAGACCAATTTTTTCGTAATAACGTAAGGTGTGTACGGATAGCTCCGTCATATTTGATATATTTCGAATTGTAAAATATTTTTTATCCATAAATTTAATTATAGCATAAAAAAAGCCTTGCTTTAGAGTGCAGTCTAAAGTGTAAATTATTTTATGTTATTGATTTTAAACACTAAGGAGGATAATCAAATGTCAAATGACCGTTATCAAAGAGGTTGGGAAAAACTAATGGAAATAGACGGAGAAGGCGGAGAGCGAGTTATAAATTCTCTAAAAGATATTGCTCCCGACCTCGGTAAATATGTTGTTGAATTCGCTTTTGGAGAAATTTATACTCGAGAGGGATTAAATTTAAAACAACGTCAACTTATAACCATTGCGTCACTTGCTACTCAAGGAGGGTGTGAACCACAACTTAACATCCATATTAATGCTGCACTGAATGTGGGACTCACCCCTATAGAAGTGATCGAGGCCATTACTCATTGTGTTCCTTATACAGGTTTTCCAAAAGTTCTTAATGCTATTTTTGTTGCTAAACAAATTTTTAAAGAACGTAATTTGCAGATAAAAAACTAATATTTTTCAAGATGAGTTTCAATTCCTCGAAAAATATTAATTGTGTAGTAACTTTATATCCCTATTTTTTTATTATATTTACCTATCACAATAGCGGCAAACGAGTAGGGAGCAGCATTGCCGTGACGACCATGGTTCCTTTTAATTCCGTGTCATCACGGATATCTTTGCCTTTGACTAATGGTTTTCATAACCCAACCGTCCAAAGCAGACTTTCACCTCCTGCTAGTGAACATGCCAGGAACACTACGAAAACAGCTACCATTAGGTAACTGTTTTCTGTTTTCTAATGCAAGAGACTAAATTTAGCTCATATTGATCCAAATAAGTTCTTATTATCTTACAAAAAAATTTAAATATTGCGGTTTTTTTCTCCCCATTCACATAACTGTTCTAAAATAGGCAATATCGATTCTGCTTTATGTGTTAGACTGTATTCCACTTTAGGAGGAATTTGAGGATATTCCTTTCGTATAACCATCCCATCTGCTTCCAAATCTTTAAGCTGTGAACTTAATGTTTTAAAGGTAATTGTTCCTATTCTTCTTTTCATATCATTAAAGCGAACAGGTTGACTTTCTGAAAGGAGATAAAGAATTAGCATTTTCCATTTACCTCCAATAACTGACAGTGTATATCCAAAAGGTGTCTCTTGGATATTACCCTTTTCTTTATAATCAGCCATACTCACATTGACACTTTCCTTTCTGATAGTAGCTATCTAAATAGTGCGTACTATTTTTTTCTTTATATTCATTTTATACTTTACCTTAATTCGAGAGAAAGGAGAGAAAAAAATGACTACTATTAAAACCTACAATCACAACCTATGGGACCACGGTATTACCCAAGGATATAGTGTCAACGGTACTATCTACATTTCAGGTCAATTTTCGCACGATAAGGATGGTATGTTCGTTGGCAAGGATAATATTGAGGCACAAACTCGCCAAACATTAGAAAACCTCGATCGAGTTTTGAATGAATTTGGTATCACGAAGTCCAACCTCGCTTATGTGGAAATCTTTCTAACAAACCCGCAGGAGCACACTGAGCCAGTCATCAGTCTGTTCAAAGAATACCTGGAAAAACACAGACCAGCCGGCAGCCTCATCGGCGTGACTTATCTGGCGTTTCCGGAGCAGTTGATTGAAGTCAAGGCTGTCGCACACTCTGATTAAGTAAGATATTATTTCAAAGTAATTAATGTACCTGACCTATACCCCTGTAATAATATTGATTTAAATATCATTACAGGGGTATAGGAATATTAAATTTCCTATTAGTTATGTCACTAACCCTTCCACTTTAGTTGTGAAATACCAAAATCTATTTGATTTAAGAAATATCCTTAAATTAATGATATACGTTTTTATACTTTTCTTTTTAACCATGTTCCTTCGGCTAATTTTTCATCGATAAAATCCAAAACAGTCTGTAATTGAGCCATCTGATTTTTTACTTTTTCTTTTTGCCGAAGCATACCTGCTATCATTTCAGGAGTCATCTTACTTGTTTCCGCAATATCAAGATATAATTTCACTTCTTCTAAACTAAGATTTGCCTTTTTCATACAAGTGATCATTTGAAGCCTATCAATATCAGCTTGTGTAAAGACCCGATGCTTATTCGGCAGCCGTTTAATGTTTGGGAGCAAACCAACTTTTTCATAATATCTGATTGTATCAATGCTTAGTCTAGTAAGAGCACTTGCCTTCTTAATGGTATACATTCGTTCGTCCTCCTTCTTATAAAGTCATTATAAGATATGAAGTTAACTCCAGGTCAAGGAGAATTCTTTTTATTGACATGGAGTTAACTCCATGTTCTATACTTCCTTCATTCACCAATAGGAGGTAATAAAATGATTATATCAGAAAGAAAAATAGCTCTTGTTACGGGGGCGAACAGCGGAATAGGACTTGAGCTGACTAAGAAATTAATTGAGAATGGATGGGAAATTGCAGCTTTAATTCGCTCTGAATTTCCCAAAGAAGAACAAATGCTACAGCAAAAAATCCAGACAGGAGAAATCCGTGTTTATCATGCTGATATAGCTGATTTTAAGCAATTAAAGTCTGCTTTGAAGCTAATAAAAGAGGAAGAAACAAAGCTTGATGCTCTCTTCAATAATGCTGGAGGCAGTTTTTCGAAGCTCATCTTTTCCCCACAAGGGCGTGAGCTACATTACGAAATTCAGACTGTTGTTCCCTTTATCATTACGATGGAACTACTTGATCTTTTAAAAAAAGGAAAGCCTTCTATTGTTATACAAACTAGTTCAGATGCATTTCATTTTAAAAAATCTTTCGTACCAGAGGAATTGGCAAACCCGCCCAAATTTCAGAAATTGATTGGTCCCTATGCATCGACGAAGCTGGCAATCACTTTGTGGACATATGCTTTTGCGCAAGAATTAAAGCGAGAGGGTGTCACAATTGTCAGTATAGATCCAGGCAATAACAATACAATGCGCAAAGGAAGAAATGGAGGCCTGCCACTTATTATACAGCCATTCATCCGTTTATTTGGCCCACATCCTAGTGTAGGGGCAGATCGGTTGTTTGCTGGATTAGAAAAATCCCCGCATGACGCTGGGCTTTATTTTAGAAAAGGAAAGCCTGCAGAATTCAAATTTAAACAGCATGCTGGCCAAGTTTTACTACAAGTGCAATCTGTATATGAAAAGGAATATTTGCCACTTTGAAGAAAAGAAGGAGGCTGCCAAAACTATCTTGACAGCCTTTTTTCCTGCAACTGCTTTAGACAATATTCCCATTTTTCAGTAGAGCTTTGTATAATTTTTCTTGACACTTATTTTGATAAGAATGATTATGAAGTTTACTACTTTTGAATTTCCCAATACATTGTCGGACATCCTTATCATGAATTATAAGCCCACGATACTCTTCAACATTAAGGTAATTTTGGAACCATTGATGTTTTTTTAGATGTTTTACATTTCTGCATACATCTTCTTCATCGACCTTAAAAAAAGGTATATAAACAGCAAAATTTAACAATTCGAGTAAAATTCCCAATACTTTCCCTCCCTAATAATTTGTTTATAAATTGTACGCTTATATGGAATAAAAAGTTTCACCTTATGCAATTTTCAGCTGTCCTAATTCTCATTCTTCCAACCGATACTTGGCCAATACGTAGGTAAATCTGCACAACCTATGCTAATTTTGACCTACACCACGGACTAAATTCAATTCCAATACTTGAAGTACCACCATCATGTATGATCAATCCGTAGTCATGATCCTTTTCATTGAATAAAATTAATTTATCTGGACAGTCAAAGGGATTTTTATGAATATCACACTTGAATGTTGCATGATAATCATCTCCCTACAGCAATGCATTTTCCTCTTTCTCATCTCCTTGTAAACCATTAAACACCTGCACTAAATGCTATCAGGCAAATGATGTTTGTACATTTCTAATGCATCATTATGACCCTTTAACACATTTATTGTTTTGGTATTTGGCTGAACATAAATAACGGGATAGTCCTTTTCATCCATTTTTTCATTAACTGTAAAAGCTAACTTTTCTTCCTCTAAGGAAAATTGTGCATCAATGCCAGCTTTGTTTCCACGAGCATCTAATCGTATCCATTTATTTAGAGATTTTAAATAAACGGCATTTAAAGCATGTAGACAATATCCTTTTTCAGGAGAGTCAAACAACATCAATCGCTGATAACAGAAACCTGTTGGAATATGCTGAGAACGTAATAAAGCTGCTAATAGATTAGCTTTTGCATAACAAATTCCTTCTTTGTACTTCAAAACATCGGATGCCTTACAAGTCACTCGTTTGCCTTGAATATCCCAAGAGTGAGATATTTCATCACGGACGAATTCAAAGGCTACTTTAGTTTTTTCGATTTCTGTTTGAGCTGAATTAAAAAGCTCCTTTCTTTGTTCTTTAATAATTGGATTAGAATAATTAACTTTCTTTTGTTCAGATAAGTAATCTGTTAATTGGCCGGACTCACAAATCAATTTCATTAGCTCCATTCCCTTAATTACGTATAAAAATTTGTTTGTATGTATTATTATACACACGATTCAAAACAGAGTTAAAGATGTATTATAAAATCAAAACATTATTATGCTAATTGGAGAAAAAAGACCAAATCATAAATGATCTGGCCAGTTAATGTCATTTGAAATTTTTTCTCCCAATAGGAACAGCTTATTCCAATGTCTCCATACTTTTATGAAAATAAATCTGAAGATAAATAACGTTCTCCAGTATCAGGTGCGATGCATAACACTTTAGCAGATGATGGTAGTTCACTTGCTATTTGCACAGCAAAATGCGCGCTAGATGCACCCGATGCACCTACAAAGATCCCTTCTTCCGCTGCTAGACGTCTCGCCATGACTTCCGCATCATGATCTTTTATTAATAAGACTTTATCAAAAATGTCTCTGTTTAAGATTTTCGGTATAAATCCTGGGCCTGTCCCTGGAATTTTATGAGGACCTGGTTTACCTCCTGATAATACTGGTGAACCAAATGGCTCCACTACATATATTTTTATGTCTGGAATCATTTTCTTTAATTCTTCTCCAACGCCAGTAACTGTTCCCCCAGTACCAGCAGTCAAAACAAGTGCATCTAGCTTTCCTTCAAACGCTTCAAAAATTTCAACAGCGGTAGTACCTCGATGAGCATCGGCATTTGCTGCATTTTCAAATTGCATGGGAATAAAGCTGTCAGCAATATCTGTAGCTAAACGATTGGCTTCATCAATTGCCCCTTGCATTCGTCTGTTACCTGGAGTTAAATATACCTCTGCTCCATATGCCTTTAATATTTGGACACGTTCTTTTGTTGCATTATCTGGCATTGTAATGATACAACGGTATCCCTTTACGGCAGCAACCATAGCAATTCCTATCCCTGTATTACCTGAGGTCGGCTCAATAATAGTGCTTCTTCCTGGGATAAGCTTTCCCTCTTTTTCGGCACGTTCAATCATATTTAGAGCCGCACGATCCTTCACACTTCCGCCTGGATTGAAAGATTCTAATTTGATAAAAACCTCTGCTCCAGTAGTATTAGGTATTTTATTCAATCGTACAGTTGGTGTATTGCCAATTAATTCAAGTACAGAATCGTAAAGCTTCATTTTTCTTTATTCCTCCTATAATTTACGAGCATATTTTTCAATTATATTGCTCATCTCATCGACCTTAGATGTCACTTTATCTGCATAAGTAAAATCTCCATAGCAATATGGATATCTAAAATTCAATTTGTCATTATTACATGTATAAATGTCTGGTGACCGTTCAACCATATATTCAGAGTATGTTTTGGCTGATTCTTCACTATGTTCGACTTGATTATTGCTGACAATGAAATCAATATAACCAGGTCCCATATTATAGCTTTGAATGATTGCTTCAATATCTACTCCTTGCTTTTGCCCATACTTGTACACTTCTGCAAAATGAAATACTCCTTGCTTAATGCTCTCGGCTGGGTCTTCAATTGCATTTCTCTTCAGCCCCGCTGATTCAGAGGACTGCATGGGATCATTTCCTTTTCCGCGACTTTCTTGATCCATGATAGCAAGCACAACGGGTGCTAGCTCTTCTGCATTTAATTCATTTTTTTCAGTTGAGTGGCAATTTCCGGTAAATATTTCAATAATCTTTGTTCTTTATTTTGCTTAATTGTAGTAGAAGCAAATAAATAGCCAAAATATATAACTAATATTAAGACAATAATTGTATTTGTTGTAGTTTTCCTTCTTCTTTTCATACCTATCCCTCGTTGACGCTTAAATATCAATTAAGCGTTTCGTTTTTGAACGTTGCATTTCCCGATACATTTATCCATTATACAAGAAACACTATCGAATTTCATTCCTCGTAAGAGAACTTTTAAATTCTTCCACCTTTTAAAAGAAAAAAAGACTTAGCTACGCAAACATAATATGCGCTCACCAAGCCTAGCAGTTGAATCAAACTCCTTCAATAGAAGGTTTTCCAGCTTCGATTAATGCTTTGTCTTTTCCTAAAAAAATCGACAGGATCATAATAAAAGCCCCTGTTCCTAATAATAACCATTCGACTTTAATAAAATCGGCAAGCGGTCCAAATATTAACATGCCAATTGGCATCATAGAGGTAGAAATCATTCCCATTACACCGAAAACTCTTCCTAAAAACCCTTCTTCTATTTTTTCCTGCAATAAGACCGTGGTTGGTGTATTAAATATAGGCATTGCCACTCCGAATAGTGCCATGAATACTAAATAGATCCAAAAGAATGGAATCATCCCGAGTGCAAAAGTACAAACTCCCATAATAATGCTTGCTAGGGTCATTGTTTTCACTTTATTCTCAAATCCACCCCATGCGGCAATGACTCCTCCGCCTACCATCATTCCAATCGAAAAAGCTATTTCAATGGCTGTAAGCCGCCAGACATCATCTCCAAAACTGCGAGTAACCTGCAAAGGAGTTAAGAATGCTGCTGGTGCCATCAGCACAAAAAAGATGGAAAAATAAATAAAGAATTTTTTCAAAAAGGCATGATGATGAACATATTTCAGTCCTTCTTTAAAATCACTAAAATAACTAGTCGCTTGTTCTAGCGATGCCTTTTGATGTGCAGGAATCTTTAAAAAGGCAAGCAAAGTAAAAATAGCAATAGCTGCCGTGATAACATCAATGAAAAAATCGCTTCGATGGATCCCATCGTCAATAAAGTAGCACTAACCATCGGAGATACAAACATAATTACTGCCTGAATACTCCCATTAACACCATTCACTTTTGTCAGCTTATCTTTTGGCACTATTTGTGGCAAAATCGCCCCAACAGATGGCGTTTGAACACCTGTTCCAAACGCTCGAACTGCTGCCATCACAAAGAGTAGCCAAATGGAATCATATCCCATTAAAAAGAGCAGTGCCAATATTAATGTCGCAAATGCAATTAATCCATCAGATATCATAATCAAGAGTTTCCGATTATAGCGATCGGCCCATACTCCAGCCACTGGCGACAAAAGAAACGTGGGAAGAAATCCACAAAGGATATATAATGTCATCATTAAACCGGATTCAGTAGTTAACGTTATATGCCACATAATAGCATATTGCACAAGCGATGATCCAAACAAAGATATCGTCTGGCTGCTAAGAAATAATACAATATTCCGATACCAATTTTCTTTATTATTAACTGTACTCATTTATAAACCTCACATTCTAATTTTTTTGTCATGTGAATAAGTCTATCTATTAGAGCAGTAAAAAAGAGCGAAGACTTGGTATCTCCCCTCTTTATTAACCATTATTAGGCTTCCATAAACAGACAGACCAATCCCACTTCTTCTCAAAAGAAGACTATCCAAACGTATTTAGTTAACGATGAAATGTGGGAATCTTAGTCTCATAGATGCTGTCACAAGGAAAACCTCCGCTTCATTTATATTCCAATTAATCATAGCATATGCATCACCTTTGATACAATTTGCTTACAAAATAAATTTTTTAGACCTTTTTTATGATTGCTGATTGAATTAGCCAATTATGGCTGCCTTTTTGAGATAAGACTTAATTTTATCAACCAAAACTGCCCTCTTTTCAGCCAAACTACTATTTTTTCAGCCAAAACTGCTCTCTTTTCAGCCAAACTACTATTTTTTCAGCCAAAACTGCTCCCTTTTCAGCCAAACTACTATTTTTTCAGCCAAAACTGCTCCCTTTTCAGCCAAACTACTGATTTATCAGCCAAAACTGCTCCCTTTTCAGCCAAACTACTGATTTATCAGCCAAAACTGCTCCCTTTTCAGCCAAACTACTGATTTATCAGCCAAAACTGCTTTCTTTTCAGCCAAACTACTATTTTATCAGCCAATTCCGCTCTCTTTTCAGCCAAACTACTGATTTATCAGCCAAAACTGCCCCCTTTTCAGCCAAACTACTATTTTTTCAGCCAAAACTGCTCCCTTTTCAGCCAAACTACTGATTTATCAGCCAAAACTGCCCTCTTTTCAGCCAAACTACTATTTTTTCAGCCAAAACTGCTCCCTTTTCAGCCAAACTACTGATTTATCAGCCAAAACTGCTCTCTTTTCAGCCAAACTACTATTTTATCAGCCAAAACTGCTCCCTTTTCAGCCAAACTACTGATTTATCAGCCAAAGCTGCTCCCTTTTCAGCCAAACTACTATTTTATCAGCCAAAACTGCTCCCTTTTCAGCCAAACTACTGATTTATCAGCCAAAACTGCTCTCTTTTCAGCCAAACCATCCACTTCTCAAAATACTAAAAAGCAGAGGATGGTCTCCTCTGCTTTTACCACTTCATCTTACGCTACATCTTCATCTTTTTTCTGAGAGTTAACTAGGATCTTCTCTAATTCTTCTAATGATCGACCTTTTGTTTCCGGGACAAACTTCCAGATGAACAATGCTGATAGTAAACTCATGATTCCATAAAAAGAATAGGTTAAACCGCCACTTACCTCCATCATTGCAGGATAAGTAGAAGAAATAAAGTAGTTCGCTGCCCATTGTGCTGCTACGGCAATTGCGACAGCTTGTGCTCTTATTCTATTCGGGAAGATTTCTGAAATTAATACCCAGACAACTGGTCCCCAAGACATCATAAAGGATGCTGTATAGATAATAATAAAAATTAATGTAGCAATTCCGATTTTGTTTGAGAAAGCCATTGCTGCTACCCCAAACATCCCAATTGTCATCCCGACAGAGCCAATAATTAATAATGGTTTGCGTCCAAATTTATCGACTGTGAAGATTGCAATAAGGGTGAAAACAACATTTACTAAGCCCATAATAATAGTTTGGAACATCGAAGCATCTCTTGCTGCGCCCATGCTTTCAAAAATACGCGGTGCATAATATAAAGCAACATTAATTCCAACGAATTGCTGGAAGACTGATAGTAAAATTCCAACGACAACAATTTTTTTACCAAATGTAAATAGTTTTGCTTTCTTATTACTTTCCTTAAAGGATGCTTTAATTTCAAACATTGTCGCTTTCGCCATTGTTTTCTCATATATTCTTGAAAGGATATTCATCGCTTTTTCATCTTCGTTCTTTGATACAAGATAGCGTGGTGTTTCTGGCACTGTAAATAATAGAACCATGAATAAAATTGCTGGGATTGCTTCTGACAGGAACATATAGCGCCAACCGATATCATTTACCCACTCTAGTGTTTGTCCTTTAGCAATGCCCCAGTTAACAAAATAGACAACAAGCATTCCAAAAATAATAGCAAATTGATTTAAAGAAACTAAAGTGCCTCTTATTTTGGGCGGTGCCATTTCGCCGATATACATAGGGGAGATGGCTGAAGCTAAACCTACGCCAATTCCTCCAATAATTCGATAGATATTAAAGGTAATGAGCAGCGCATAGCTTGGTTCCCCTCTTGTGAAAAATAAAAATTCAGGAAATGCAGATCCAAGAGCGGATACTAGAAATAATACAGCGGCAATAATAAGCGAATATTTTCTCCCAAAATTGGTAGCGAAGTATCCAGATATAAAGCCTCCAATAATACAACCAATTAAAGCACTTGAGACAGTTAGTCCATGGATAAGTGAACTAAGTCCTAATCCCTCAGTAAAATAGGCTTGAAGTGAACCTTCTGCGCCGGAGATTACTGCTGTATCATACCCAAATAACAAGCCTCCAAGTGTTGCAACCATTGTAATTAATCCGATATAAAGATAGCTATTTTTATTTACCATATATTCGAAAGAGACATACTCTCTTTCTTCCCTCCTCTTGTGATACTGTCCGTCTTTCTTATCTGCTAATGATTATCACAAAGCACTATCTAGTAACTATCAACGTTACTATCTCCTCCCTTTCTAGCATCAGTATGATTCCGTTTTCATTTTTATTTAATAATTCCTATACTCTATTCCGTTCATATAAATAAATTATCACGAAAGCGTATTCTTGATAGCGATTTCATCTTCACTTTTTTGTTAATAGCTAGACTTTCTTGTAAAATGTTTCTTTGCGCTTAGTTAAAAATCATTATAAGCAGTCTAGACCAATCTTCCAAAACGGAAAAAAACAGCGACCCATAATCGCTGTTTCACTGTTGATATTTTGTTCGATATTCACTTGGACTCATTCCCACTTCTTTTTTAAATACTCTGCTAAAATAGTTTGGGTCCTTGTAACCAATAGTTAAAGCTATTTCTTTTAGTGATACATTGGGAACTAATAGAAGTTCCTTTGCCTTTTCCAATCGTGTATTTGTTATATAGTCAATAAAGGTAACTTGAAATCGCTCTTTGAATAATTTACTTAAATAATAAGAACTGATGCCAATTTGATCCGCAACTTCCTCGAGAGAAATAGCTCGATCATAATATTTATCGATGTACTCTTTTGCTTCTAATAGTAAGGAGTGTATCCCCTTTGACCGCCATTCTCCTAACCGCTTCATAATACTCAATAATTGTGATTTAGCTGCTTCTTTAATTTGCATTGAGTGATCAAATTGTCCTAAGCTCGTTTCAATTTCCTCTTCAAAGCCTAGTTCTTTCAGCGAACGAGTTAAGACGATAAAGAAGCTCTCCATTGCTTTGTGTATCATTCTTAGCTGGAAGTCGGAAGCCTGTTGAATAGATTGAAAATAGGTTTCAAACATTTGTAACCCTTTTTGGCTCTCTCCCTTTTTCACTGCATCTAGTAGTTCTTTCTCCACATCAAAGGGAATTAATTGTTTCCGTTTTTGCTTAACGCGATCATTATAGGTCATATATGCTGCACTTGGATGGCTGTGAACAAGCTCCAACGCATAGATTGCTTCTTTATAAGAATCAGAAAACTGATGAATATTTGAAACAATTGTACCTACCCCTGCATATAAAAGACATTGTTCAAGCTGTTTTTGTACATCGTGGATAATCTTTCGAGCAAAATAGTCTCTTCTCTCTTTATCTGGTGGTATATTTTCATCCAAGAGTACAAGTATAGGTACTTGAAAGCCTGTTAATGGTCCAACAATACAAGGGAGATCATATGCCTGTAAAGCTTGTTTGAGGATGCGATACCAATGGCCTTTTACTGCTTTGCTTGGATGCTGGTCTTCTGATTCAAAGGAAAAAACGGTAACAAATCCTTTTTTCTGTTCAAGATCAAGCCATTCATCCCATTCCTCCTGATTAAATTCATGCACATAATCCATTATTAAGGAAACGATAAATTCATTTTCGATAACAGAACTAACCCTCTCCAGTCGATGATGAATTTCCTGCCTATTCCTTACTTCTCGTTTTTCTTTTTCAATTTCTGCTGCCATTCCATCAAAAGCAGCTAAAACCTCTGAGACCTTGCTTGGTTTAAGTAAATATTCCTTTATCCCAAATTTCATTGCTTCTCGGGCATAATCAAATGTATCAAAAGCAGAAACCATAATATATTTAATCATAGGAGCAGAGGCATATATTCGTTTAATCGCTTCGATCCCATCCAACTCTGGCATCTTTATATCCATAAAAACTAAATCTGGCTTATGAGCAATAGCCAACTCTACTGCATCTTTCCCATTTTCCGCTTCTGCAGTAATTTCAAAATTAGAACGATTACGGCTAAGCATAAGCTTCAATCCTTCTCTTTCAATCGGTTCATCATCTACTAACATTACTTTTAGCATAAAGTATCCTCCTTTCCTAATTTATTCAAGCTAATCAACACTGTTGTTCCTTCGCCAACGATGGAGTGTATCTTTACTTGGCTGTCCTTATCGAATAGTCGCAGTCTTTTTATGACATTCCGCATGCCAATACCAGTTGAATGCCCTGCTCCTTTATTGGCAACTTCCTGATCTGTCTCCTCGCTCACGTCCAGCAATCGATCAATGGTATCTTGATCCATGCCCACTCCATTATCTATCACTTCAATCAAGACTTTTTCCTCTTTTTCATAAATAGATAATGTAATTTTCGCCCCTTTGGCCATCCTTTCAATCCCATGAATAAATGCATTTTCAATAATTGGCTGTAAGGTTAGACAAGGAATGGGTGTCGATAAGCACTCTGGATCAATATCCTCTGTAAATTCCACTCTCCCACCAAAACGCGTTTTTTGAATAAAAAAGTATTCCTTCACAATTGCAACTTCATCTTTCAACAATGTTTGGCGGTCAAGACTGCCTATATTGTAGCGAAGCAATGCCGAAACCGATGAGATTAAATCACTCGTCTTGTCAGCTCCCTCAATATAAGCGGTTTTAGAGATAGTATTAAGTGTATTAAAAAGAAAATGGGGATTGATTTGATTTTGTAAACTCTTCAATTCCATCTCTTTAAGCAACTGAGCCAATTTTGCCTTTTCTTCTATTTGTTTAACAGACTCTAAAATATTTTTTTTCATCTCATTAAATGTTTTCGTTAAAAACCAAAGCTCATCCTTTTGTGAAACGACAATATCTTCCCTATTGTATCTGCCAGCAGAAATTTCTTCTGCTTCCTTTGTTAAGCGACCAATAGTTATTGTGATTCCATTCGAAAACCATAATGCAAATAAAATACTCAAGAGAATAATAGATAGAAGAATAGCGGTTCCCATATTTTTTGTTTGGGTAATTTTTTCATCTAAAAAATAAGAGGCTGCTTGGTATTTTGTCAGTTTTTCATCAATTAAATCAAGTGCTTTTTCATGAATGTAGGCTGATATTTTTTCTACTTCTTTTAGAGAAGTGGAATATTGCTGAATATCTTCGTTTTCAATCCCTTGCACTGTTTTTTCTGTTTGTTTCCGAAAATTATTTATCATATTTAATAGATTTTTCTTCGGTATTCCCTCTTTTTCCATTGCTCTAAATTGTTGTTCCACCCTGCTTATCTTTTCTATTTCCACCTTGTACAAGGCTAAATTCTCCGGTAATGGTTCATGAACATAGATTTGCAGCGATTGATAGGCCTGATTCGTTTCTTTCGTCATTTCATTCAGTAAGAAGAAAGAGGCCATATTCTCATCGTATAATTTCTTTACTTGTTGATTGCTAGTTTCTCGAATCCAAAATAATAGTAATAATAACAATAGAATGACCCCAAAATATATAAGCAGCTTCGTACGAATTTTAATCATGGCCATTCCCCATTTTTTCTACCATACTATCTAAATCTTTCGAATGAATAATAGCAGCATTCATATGATGCATCTGAGGAACAGACTTCTGTTTGACCAGATGCATCATTAATTCAATACTTTTTTGTCCCATTTCGTATGGCTGCTGTTCAACAATGGCATTTATCTCTTCTTTATGTAATAAATCAAGATTCTCTTCTAACGAATCAAAAGAAATGACATATAAATCATTTTGTCTATTTAATGATCTTGCTGCTGCTGCAATTCCAATACCATCTAACGAACTTGTTCCATAAAAAGCAGTGATATCTTTATGCTTTTTTAGCATCTTATAGGCCTTTTCTTCTGCTTGAACTCTTGTGAGATTAGATTCATCTATCGCAATAATCTTGATTCCTTCTATCTTTTCGATTGCCTCTTTAAATCCCTGTACTCTTAATTGATGCTGTTTATAAGCATTATCCACTCCGCCTGTAATAATCCCTATCTTCGCTTTTCCCGCAGTATCCTTTACCAATGTTTGTCCTGCCAATCGACCAGCTTCATAATTATCTGTGCCAATATAAGCAAGACGCAAACTATCTGGTGCATCTGTATCAATCGTAATAACAGGAATACCTTCTTTTACTGCCTTGTTAATTAGAGGCGTAAACGAATCATTAAGCGCTTGCACAATTATTCCATCCACTTTAGCCTGTATGGCCATATCTAGAAGTTTTAATTGTTCCTCGGGATTGGATCGCTTTGGACCCTCGTATTCAACAAAAACATCATTTTCCGCTGCAGCTTTTTTTGCTCCAGCTCCTACTAAGCGCCAATAATCATGATCCATTTCCTCGCCAATAAAAGCAAAATGATAGGTTGGTAGAGATACCTCATCAGAAAGAACTTCTTTCATTTTCTTATCAAAAGTATGAGCTTGCTTATAAAAATACAAGGAATATGCAACCGCTATCAGAAAAGAGAGAAGGAAAAAGCTATATAGCAAGGTTCGTTTCATATGCCCCTCCATGTCTTATCTAGTCTATTATGTTGATGATAGCATAAATTTAAAACTGGTGAGTAAGGAAATGTCTAGAAAAACATAGAGAAAGAAAATTTTTATTTCGTTTATATATAATAGATAATGATTTTTCCTTTCTTAAGAACAGAAAAGCTAGTACTCTTCAACGAAAAGTACTAGCTTTTTTTAGAATTCAACTTGAAACGATTATTTTGACAAATTCATTTTCATGCTGCTCTAATAACTCTCTAATATCGATATCATCGATAAAAAAGTCATCTACATATTTCGTTCCTCTGTAGTAATGTTGCTTGCCTTCAAAGTAAAAAATATCAGCTGTTCCTTCAAATGTATAAGTTTTCCCCTTTGCACAAACAATAGTAAGCTTAATTTCTTCCCCATTGCAGCCCATATAATACTGTGATACAGGGACATTATTAATAACTAATACATCTGAACCGATATCTCGTTGAATGACAACGATTCCTTCTAATTCCTTCATTTTTCTTCCTCAATTATAAATACTAATTAGACTAAAATATATAAAAAATATCCTACAAATATTTTCACTTATTAAAAATCGTATTGGGCTTCCTTTTTCGCTCGTATTTCCGTATATGTCTCTGTTAATACTATTGTATCTTCCACTAATCGTTCAATGCGGAATAACACATCATCATCTGTAATTTCTTTGCGCTGAAAATCCTTTTCCTCAATAAATACATATGTTTGGACGATCTGTGCTTTCATATAAGCCAAAATCGGTTTTAACTGCTGTTCAGCAATTAAATAATGTTTAGATGAACCTGCCGTTACAATTATACTAACTACTTTATCGCGAAACGCATTTTGCGGCAACAAATCAAAAATATTTTTCAATGTAGCAGGAATAGATGCTTGGAAAACTGGTGTGCCTATAATAATCGCATCTGCTTCCATCAATGTCTTGGTAACAACCCCAGTGTCCCCTTCATATTCTAAATAGTTTCTCCCATCACTAAATTGGATATCATAATCCGCCAAATCGAGTAACGTTATCTCAATATCGGGATAATTATCCGCAATAGCTTTCATTGTGTAATCCATCGCTGTTCTCGTTTTAGATCCGACCTTTGATCCGGATAATCCAACAATTTTCATAACCTTATGCCTCCGATTTTTTTGTGTATTTTCTAATAGCCGGCAAAATTTCCGTACCAATGATCTCCACATTTTTCATAACATTTTTAAACGGCATACCACCAAAATCAATTTGGGCAATATAGCGTTGATGATTAAACATTTCATGTTGATAAAGAATTTTTTCTATGATTTGCTGTGGACTTCCGATGTTCATAATATTATGCGGATCTACCCCTTGGGCAAAATGCTGTTTTGGAAATCCTGCCCCATTTGTTTTTTTCATGCCTTCATTAATATGTGGGTACATATCTTTTAAAGCTTGCTGGGATGATTCTGCTGCATAAAAGAAGCCTGCTGTAGCTACTGGTAATTCAGCTGGATCAAATCCGCTGTTACGAGCTGCTTCACGATAAGCATCTACTGTTCGTTTGAATACAGATGCTGGACCACCTAAATGTGCCATAAACATTGGAGCTCCTACCATTCCAGCTCTGATTGCACTTGCTGGTGTCCCTCCAACTGCACGCCAAATCGGAATAAAACTATCTTTAGGTCGTGGTAACACTCTCGCATTTCTTAACGGTGCACGGAATTCTCCACTCCAGTTCACTACTTCCTCTTCATTAATTTTCATTAATAATTCAAATTTCTCTTCAAACAATTCTTCATAATTACGAAGATCGTAACCTAACAATTCAAATAAACCAACTCTTGAAGCACGACCAGCAATAATTTCAGCACGGCCTTTAGAAATTAAATCAATTGTTGCAAAATCCTCATATACCCGGACTGGATCTGATGTACTTATAATAGTAGACGAGCTAGCTATTTTAATATTTTTCGTAGCTTGTGCAATAGCTGATAACACCACTGAGTGCGCTTGTGTAACAAAATATTCCTGATGACTCTCTCCAACACTAAAGAAATCAAGTCCTGCTTGATCTGCTAATTTTGCGTATTCGATAATCTCGTGTACACGTTCTTCTGCAGAAATTCGTTCCCCTGTTAGTGGGTTTGGTAAATGATCCCCTAATGTATAGATACCAAACTCTAATCCTTTGCTTGGATCTAATCCGTATTTTTTCAATTTCTTCACCTTTCTTCTATTCATCATTATTTAAACTATTCTTTAATTCCTCAGGCGATCTCTCCCAATATTCATTGTTAAAATCAACAAGGAACTTTTTTAACGACTGCTTGGAATCGTAATCCATATTATTTAACGCAAATCTTCGTTTGATAGCTCTATCAAGGCTATTTACGTGCTCTGGCATCGCCTTGTAGCCAAAACGTTTTCTACTTCCTTCTTTCATTTTCTTTGCTACCAAGATTTCGCAAGCACCAGCACCAGAATAATAAGCACCCTCTTCATTTCTGTCCAACGCAATCCAAATAACCCAATATTTATGCGGATCCAAATCTAGTACTTCTTCTTTTGTCACATTCTTAAAAAATACTTTTTGTTCCACTTTACTTCTGCCATGCATAGCGCCTATATCAATAAATACTTCCTGGCTTTCTCGATCAATAATGATTGGCGTAACATTCTCTAAAGAGATAGATCCTACTCCATAGCCGCCATCACCTTTTGTTGGATCATTCCGCAAGATATTAAATTGTGCATTTTTTTTGGATGAACCTTCCTTTTTGTTGTCCATATTTGCGTTAACTCCTCCTTTTTGTACAAGTCCCTTATGCTTTTTTTCTTATTTAGACCAACTACATAAGGTATTTTCGGAAAACTAACTTACTGCTTCGAAATGACTTGTCTTGATTGCTATATTAAGGGTGATGGTGTTTTATGGCAATTATTCTGCTTGTTGGTGTTATTATAAATAAGGATTTTATATGCTCATTTAGTTTATAGCTTGCCATTTTTAGAGTGTGGCTATGTATGAAGTTTGGATGGAATACAGTGGTTGGTGAGCTTTTGAATTTAGGTGTTTATGAACACCATTTTTCCCTCTTCCTGACGAGCTTTTGGCTTTCATCCTCTTCATGAACACCATTTTCCCTCTTCCTGACGAGCTTTTGGCTTTCATCCTCTTCATGAACACCACTTTTCCCTCTTACTGACGAGCTTTTGGCTTTCATCCTCTTCATGAACACCACTTTTCCCTCTTACTGACGGTTTTTCGGCTTTCATCCTCTTCATGAACACCATTTTTCCCTCTTGCTGACGGTTTTTCAGCTTTCATCCTCTTCATGTCAGCAGTCCCATTATTCTCTTTATATAGAAAAAATTAAGTTTCTTCCCAAACAGTTTTTTATCTAAATAGGACAGTTCTTCCGCATCCAATAGGATACATAAGAACCGTCCTCCCTCTGTTTCCTTATGCTGGGTTTACTTCTAATTCTACTTTGATTTTGATGTCTTTTCCTACTAGCACGCCGCCTGATTCTAATACTGCGTTCCAAGTAAGTCCGAAGTCTTCACGGTTGATTTTTGCTTCTCCTTCGAAACCGTAAACTTCTACGCCCCATGGGTTTGTACCTTTCCCACCATATTCTACGTCAAATGTTACTGGCTTTGTAACATCCTTAATAGTTAAATCACCAGTTACTTTATAGTCATCGCCATCTTTTGTAATCGATGTTGATTTAAAATCAATTGTTGGGTATTTTTCTGTATCGAAGAAATCTGCTGATTTCAAGTGATTATCACGATCTTCGCTATGTGTGTTAATGCTTGCTACATCAAATTTAAATGCAATGCTAGCAGTTGTTAAATCTGCTAAATCTGCCGCTTCTACGTCTGCTGTATAAGAATCGAATTGACCCTTCACCTTTGATACCATCATATGTTTTACTTCAAATCCTACGCTAGAATGTGATTGATCTACTGTCCATTTTGCCATTTTAAAATTCCTCCCATTTTCCTCTTATTATTTACTTTGAATTCAAGATATTTATTAAAAAAATTAGTTTCCCTCAATCTTATTGAATATTAAGGCAAACTTATTAGAGATATTCCTATCAAAAATACTTTGAAATAAATTATCTCTAATTAAAGATAATTTTACACGCATCTTTTTGTTTTGTCTACACTTTTGCGAAAATTTTTTCAGGAATTTTTGAAAGAAAAATTAAATTAAACTAATCTCAGAATATAGACATACTATTATTAAAAAGAGATATCATCTTATATACTAAAATATTTGTACCTTCCCGAAATAAGTGAGATTCCAACATAAGAATTGCGCAAATTCCAATAAATTATTAGCTTCTATTTAGACGCTTTTTTTAAAAAGTTAAGTATTTTCACACCCCAAAAAAACAGGCATCAGCTAAATGATACCTGCTTTTTCTCTTAACAAAATGTATCTTTTGACTTTGGTACAGAAAGTCCAAATAATGGACGAAGATACAAGGCAACAAATGTCCCAGCTAATGCTAATATTCCCCACACATAACCGTGAACACTGAATGATGCAATCCCGCCAAAGTAAGCACCTACGTTACATCCAAATGCTAAACGTGAGCCATAACCCATTAGTAAGCCGCCAATGATGGAAGCAAGCACATTTCCAAGCGTCACTTTTGAAAATTTAAAAAGACCGCCAGCTGCCGATGCCAAAAAGGCGCCAAGGATAACACCGAAGTTTAGAATCGTTGTAGAATCTGCAAAAATAGAAGCTTCTAAAGCTTGAGCATTTGCCCCTTGCCAGAATCCCCAGCTTGCTACATCCATACCAAAAAATTGGGCCACTTTTGAACCCCATAAAGCAAAGGCAGAGGTAATTCCCCATGGAGTACCGCGTGTCATTAAGGTTAAAGCATTAAGAACAGCTAACACGATCGCTGCCGCAAATAATGGCCATGAACCGCGGAAAATACGTTTCCAGCCAGTTGTTGTTGGAAGAGGAGCCATTTTTGGCGCTTTTCTTTTTCTTTCCACAACCAATGTAATCCATGCAATTACACCAAATAGAATAATGGATACAATCCAAGCACCACCATAGCCAAGACCAGTTGATGTCGCTAATGAAATTGGGGCAAAAGATGGTAAGTCTTCTGTCCAAAACGACAGATGAGCTGCACCAATTGTAGAACCGATAATGAAGAATAGTAATGTTACAAATGCAACAGAACGTCCGCCGCCTACTGCATACAAGGTACCAGAAGCACATCCGCCCCCAAGCTGCATGCCAATCCCAAACATAAAGGCACCAACGACAAGACTAACACCAACCGGTGATACATAGCCAGTCGCTCCTGTTCCAAAAAAGGAAACGCCGTATGCTAAAATTGGGGCAAATAGCGTTACCGCCACTGCTAACATCAGCATATGCGCACGTAACGCCTGCCCATTTCCTACTGACGCAAGTCTGCGAAATGCGGATGTAAAACCAAAACGAGCATGAAATAATGTATATCCTAGTAAGAGGCCCAAAACTAATAATATCGGCTGCATACTTTTTTGTGTCATTAATAAATAGACTAGTAGAATCGCTGTTACAATGAGTCCACCAATGATTAAAGGCATCTGTGGAGCCTTTAATCCTTTTGGTTGTTCTTTTTGACTCTTTATCTTTTGAGTCGACTGAACATTTGCTGAAGTTGCCACTCCAAAACACCCTTTCCCTATTAATATAGTCGGAATTACTTTTTTCATCTTAATGGTATTTTCAATTTGTGTCAATATAAATTTTTATTTTTGTAATTAAAAATAAAAAGATACCTTCACCATAGGAGTAAAGGTATCCTTGCTTTTTGAAATCAGGATAGATAGAGAATTTTCTTCGCAAATCAATCAGATTCTTTCCAAATGAGTCTTCTAATATATCACGATGTATCTCCAATATTTCCATTAAGTATAAATCATGAATCATTAGCATTGGCTGCTCTGTGGCTGCCTTTCTTTTATATAATTATGGATTAAAAAAGCTGTCTGCAAGTGCTTCCGTTTCCTTAATGAATCTTGTTCCTGTACTTGGGATAGTCTTTTTCATTTTTCTTCTAGAGGAAACCGTTACATTGACCCAAATCATTGGCGGAGCAAGTGTCATTATCAGTGTTATTTTAAGCTCCATTCAAAAAAGGAATTACCTCATGCCCTGCCACCGGAAGCCTCTTTGGAATAGCAGCATACAAAAAAACCAGAAGCTATCTACTCCTGGTTTTCCTATGTTTACAAATTATTGATTTCCTTTTTTAACCCACTCTGCAACGGTAACAGTACGTTTCGCTTGATGTTTAACTGCACCTTGAACGTCTTCGATCATTTTTCCATCTTGTCCAACTGTTACACTTGTACCATAAGGGTTTCCACCTGCTCCGAATAGAACTGGATCTGTGTATCCTGGTGTAGCAATAATAGCGCCCCAATGCATCATAGAAGTGTATAAAGATAATAATGTTGCTTCTTGTCCACCATGTGGATTTTGTGCTGAAGTCATAGCACTTACTACTTTGTTAACTGTTTTTCCGTTTGCCCATAGACCGCCTTGTAAATCAATGAATTGCTTCATTTGAGAAGGCATTGTACCAAAACGTGTTGGAACACTGAAAATAATCGCATCTGCCCATTCAATATCTTCCGATGATGCAACTGGTACATCTTTTGTTGCATCCACTGTTGCTTTCCAAGCTTCATTGCTGTCAATAACAGATTGTGGCGCTAATTCTTGTACTTTTACTACTTTCACTTCTGCGCCAGCTTCTTTTGCTCCTTCTGCTGCCCACTGTGCTAATTGATAGTTTGTTCCACCCATACTATAAAAAATTACTGCTACTTTAACATTTGCCATGTTTTCCATCTCCTTTGATTTTCCAAATAATTTGTTTAAAAACCCCATAAGTACACCTGCTTTAATTTTTTATTGATCTTATAAGAATCACCTCCACTGAAATAGTCTTTTCAATGTTAGCTGTTCTTCTTATTCCCCAATTGTGGAAATTTATGATTACTTTTTCTCTTTTAAATAATTAACTATTTGTTAAAGCTGAATACCATTTAGCAGCTGCTTCTACTTCCTCAGCTGTTAGCTGATGGCCTCTGTTTTCCCAATGCATTTCGACATTCGCATTAGCATTAACAAGCATTGATTGTAGTTCATTTGATTCTTCTTTTGAACAAATCGGATCATTGGTTCCTGCAGTAATAAATACTCCTTTTCCGGTTAAATCAGGGAGCGTAATTCCTCTTCTCGGTACCATTGGATGATGTAGAATAGCTGCTTTTAATGCATCCTGATAGTGGAATAATAAGCTTGCAGCAATATTGGCACCATTAGAATAGCCAATTGCTACGATATTTTCTCTATCAAATTCATATTTTTGGGCTGCTTCATCCAGAAATTCATTTAATTCCTTTGTACGAAAAATTAAATCTTCTTC
This sequence comes from Niallia circulans, assembly GCF_003726095.1. Classification (NCBI taxonomy): domain Bacteria; kingdom Bacillati; phylum Bacillota; class Bacilli; order Caryophanales; family Bacillaceae; genus Niallia; species Niallia circulans. The sequence goes on along the minus strand of NZ_CP026031.1, from coordinate 4,989,696 downwards.
ATCAAATACACCTTCTGCTAAACGCTTAAAGAAACGCGGCATGCCGTTTTCTAAAATATTCCCGCGGACACTTAACACAGAAGCTTCATCATCGATCATCCCTGCTAGTGGCAATAAATCTAACTCTGTTCCGCCTGTTCCGTGTAACATCAATAACGTGGGCTTCTTCGGATCTTTTCCCTTATTGAAAATATGTTTCATCCCTTCTCCTCCTCTAAGATTCTAATCTCTACTTTAGGCAAAGCAGCTGTTAACTCATCACGCTTTTCTTCTAACCAATCAGGGAGCATTAGCTTCTCTCCCAATTGTTCTACTGGCTGATCCACCGTAAATCCAGGTCCATCAGTAGCTAGCTCAAAAAGAATGCCGCCTTCTTCATGAAAATATAAGGCTTTAAAATAGTTTCGATCTTTCACTTCCGTTGGATAATACCCTTTTTCTTGTAGCAGCGTTCTCCATTGCTGAAGCTCTGTCTCATCTTTTGCCCGCCAAGCAATATGGTGGACAGTTCCTGCTCCCATGAGCCCACGAACAGACGGGGTCAATTTGATATCTATCACATTTCCTATCTGTGCATCGGCGATGAAACGCAAATACCCTGCATCTTCTCCTACACATTTAAGACCCAATATATGTTCTAATACCTCTGCTGTTTTGTTCGGTTGTGCCGAAAGTAATGTTGCTCCGCCAAAACCTTTAATAGCAACATCAGGATGGATTGAACCTAGCTGCCAATTACTTAATGGTCCTTCGTTTCGTTCCACTAATTCGATTTGCAGACCATCTGGATCGACAAATTGCGAATATCTTTCTTTAAATCTCGAAGCATTTTCCACTTCTACACCATAGGAAAGAAGACGATTTTTCCAAAATGCACTGCTACCATGTGGAATAACATAGCTCGTTACACCAACTTGCCCTTGGCCAATTCTACCTTTCAGCTGTTTTTCCCATGGAAAGAAAGTAATAATTGTTCCTGGTTCCCCTGTTTCATTCCCAAAATAGAGATGATACACTTCTGGGCGATCAAAATTAATTGTCTTTTTTACCAATCGTAGACCAAGGACACCTGCATAAAAATCAATATTTCTTTGTGCATCATTTACCATTGCTGAAATATGATGAATTCCTGCTGTTTTTTGCATCTTATCCTCTCCATTTCATGGAACTATTGTGGTCTTACTTTTGTAAACATGTCACCAATTTTTGCATAGTCATTTCCTGCTAATCTGCTGACAGCTGCTAACCCTCTTGGATCAATTCTGCCATTTTCATACAGGGTAGGATCAATGTGATAATGAACCACTCTTCCAATTAGAAAATCACATCCAGGAAGTGCCTCGGTACCTCCCAACTCTAATGAATGTTCCAATACACATTCCATACGAATCTTAGCTTCCTTTATACCCGGTACAGAGATGGCGCTGCTATCTATCGGTGTTAATCCTGCTAATTCAATCTCACTTTCACTTGATGCAAGACTTGCTGCCGTTTGATTAATTTTATCAACATTTTGTTCATCTACAATATGAATGACAAATTCCTTTTTGTTTAAAATGTTCCTTGCCGTATCTTTTGGTTTCCCATTGGAACGCTGAATGGATAACGATATCATTGGCGGATTAGATGATACAATATTAAAGTAGCTGAAAGGAGCCCCATTTAAGACACCCTCTTCCGACAAGCTAGTAACAAAGGCAATAGGTCTAGGAATTATGCTTCCAATTAGAAATTTATAATTCTCTCTTTCTGAAATGGTTTTCGGATCAATGGAATGCATCAAATCATCCTTTACAAATTAGTCGAGATTTCTAACATCAATTGGTATTAATCTGCTATTAAGCTGTTCTCTATATTGTTCATATTGACTTGGCAGCATTAATGTCTCTCCTAGTGTTTCTTTAGATTCATCAATTGCAAATCCTGGCGGATCTGTCGCAATTTCAAAGAGTATTTCACCATGCTCTCTAAAATAAATGGCATTAAAATAATTTCGATCCTTAACAGCTGTTACATGGTATCCATTTTGCGAGACGTGTTTCTGCCAGTCTAATTGGTCAAGATCATCCACTGCTCTAAAAGCAATATGATGAACAGTTCCAACACCCATTTCCCCACTTCTGCCTGTAGTTAATTTTAAATCGATGACATTTCCAATATCGCTAAAGGAACGGAAACGTACATATTCTCCTTCTTCGCCAACTTTTTTAAATCCCATCACTTTTTCTAAAAGTTCTGCTGTTTGTGCAGGTTGTTTCGATAAAAGCGTTGCACCGCCAAATCCTTTAATAGCATTTTCAGGTGTCACTTCACCAAACTGCCAGCTATTATTTTTCCCTTCTGCTCTTTCTACTATTTCTAGCAGTAAGCCATGGGGATCAGAAAAAGCTAAGTATTCCTCTCCAAAACGCTCTGTTTTTGTGAAAGAAATATTAAATTTTGCTAACCTTTTTTCCCAAAATGAAAGAGCTCCTATAGGCACAACATAAGACGTTACACCGACTTGCCCGTCTCCAATCACTCCTTTACGCGCTCCTGTCCATGGAAAGAAAGTAATAATCGTGCCTGGATTGCCGCCTTCATCTCCAAAATATAAATGATATGTCCCTGGATCATCAAAATTGACCGTCTGTTTCACTAAACGCAATCCCAATACACCTGCATAAAAGTCAACATTCTCTTGCGGGTGGCCTACGATTGCCGTAATATGGTGAATTCCACTTGTGCTCTTCGTCATTGCCGTTCACTCCTATTCCAATTTTCTAGCAAGCTTTATTTAGTTACTATTTGATATAAGTAGAAAAATCATTTATAGAAATTCTCTATTTTCGCTCATTACTACGAATTAAAATATTATTAATTCGAGATATAACCTCAAAAAAAATCACATCTCTTGTGCATGAAGCCCTAATTTTTTGAGCTGTTCAATCAGTATTTCTTTTTCTTTATTGTCTAACCCGCCACATATCTCGTTCATGGCTGCTCTATGCTTTGGAAAGACTTTGTCCATAAGCTCGGTTCCCTCTTCTGTTATCACCACATAGGTTATGCGGCGGTCTTTTGGACAAGGTTTTCTTCTGATTAATTTTTTATTCTCTAATTTATCTACTACATAGGTAATGCTGCTGCTTGCAATCAAAACTTTTTCACCAATCTTTTGAATTGGCTGATCCCCTTTGCTATAAATCAATTCCAGCACAGAAAATTCTGTAGGGTTTAAACCGAGACATTTTATATCTTCTTCTACACGTTTCTTTATCGATTGCAATGCTCTCGACAACACAACGAATACCTTTAATGATAAATCTTCTTCATATTTACTTACTTCCTTATTATCCATGATAATCTTCCTTTCAATTATCTTGAATTCGAGATAATTATATAATACTTTATTTGTACATGTCAACTAGTATTATTTAAACAATCACATTCACGTTATATTGTCCGTATGTAAAAGAACAGAATTTCCCCATAGCGAGTAATTTCCGCCTTTATTAGTAAACCCATCTTTAGATCTATCATAAGGAAGTGAGTCGTAAAAATTAACTTGGTCAGTTTTCAAAAACAAATTTGCAGTAGTAGGAGGCACTTCCTTAAAGTTCTCCTTACTGATTTCGATAATCAAATTTATCTGTTGGAACATGAAGAGAATGCCCATTCACTACTACTGTATGTTTATCGCTCCATACAATTTTTGCTGTTTCTTCCCCTTCATTCCAATAAACGTTCTTTTTCTTACCCTTTTTATTAAAGACAAGTTCCCCGCGGATTGCATATGAAGTAGTTGCACCACCATTTGTCCGATAAGCTTTTAAGGTATAGGCCCCGTCTGGTGAAGTTTCTTCTGTAATATATTCTCCTTTTGGCAATCGATTCATATCATAAAAAGCCCAGTATACTCCATAGCCAATAATCCCAATAAAAAGAATAACACTGATAATAAACAGAAAGCCTTTATTTCTTTTGCTTAGATAAGTATTCAAATGATTTCCCCCCCACATTTAAAATAATCTAAATATTCTTTCCTTATTATATATTATTAATTATATAGAGATTTATAAAACCCTTCTTCCATCAAGATCCAATAAAATACAGGTGGCATTTCCTCCACCTGCTTTAGTCGTTGTATTAAGTATTAAGAACGTTTTTGTTTCTTTCTAGAAGAATCTTCCTTTGTTTTTCCTGTTTCCTTTGAAGTTGTTCCTTGACCTTCTGGCTGGTTAGAACCTAAACCAATTGTCGATGGATCAGCTTTTCTGTTTGTCATTCTCTTCACCTCCACAGATTAGTGTTCCATGAATAAATGAAGTTATGTGAATCGTTGTATAAAGAATGAAAAACATACATTGTAACTTTAGATGCTGTTATTCGTATTACTTTATATAAGGATAAAGCAAACAACCGCAGTATAGAAAAAACTTCTATTAGTGATGCCCTTATAACCACTAATGGTTAGTTATATTTATCGACCTTCAAGTGTACATCCCATCCTTAGCTGACAGATTTTCTGCAGTTTGAGCTGGAAGGTATGCAAAAAAAAGAAAGGAGAAACGACTGTCATGAACAATCAGACAAACACTAATTCAATCATATCGGTAACATTGGGTATTTTATCGGTATTAATTCCCTTCATTGGTCTTATTTTAGGAATTATCAGCATTATTTTTTCAAGAAAAGCAGTAAATGAAATCAATAAAACGGACGAAAATGGGAGAGGTTTTGCGACAGCAGGTTTAATATGGGGCATAGTTGGAATAATCCTCCAACTATTAGTACTGTTAGGGATTATTGCGTTTTTATCACTAGCTACTTTTGGATAAACTATATGTTTTTGTGAGGCTCCCCCTTTATGGAGAGCCTTTTTAGAAAATCATATTGTTGTTGCTTCGGATAGTACCTACAATATTACTGACAACTTTTAAAAGCATTCTGCCATTTATATTATTTAAAAATATATTTCTAGAAAATAAGCGTAATTCTTGTTCCTTCCCCTAACTTGCTATCTACAAATATCTTTCCGCCATGTGCTTCGACAATCTGCTTAGCAATAGCTAATCCTAAGCCACTTCCTTTATGTGCTTCTCCTGTATTTGTTCCGCGATAGTAGCGAGAAAATAAATCCTCTAGTTCTCCTTCTTCAATGCCATTGCCATTATCCTCTATCCATACTTTAATCGTTTCTTTTTCTTGACCAATAAATACTTGAATAAAGGTATCGGGTGGATTATGAACGATGGCATTATAGATTAAATTCATTAATGCACGTTGTATCAAGGTTTTATCGCAGTTAAATAAAATTTGCTCGGTTTCTGTTGAAAAATCAAGATTGGTTTCCTCGTATAAAGGGTGATTCAAAATTTGGATAACGGACTCCCTTATGATATCCACCAAATTTGCTTCTGCCTTTTTCAAAAGAAAGACATTGCTTTTTAATTTATAGGTTAGATTCAAATCATCGATTAAATGCTCAATATAGACTGATTTATTCAGGATAATATCCACATATCGATTCTTTTCATTAGCATCTAGCTCGTAGTCTTGCAGCAGTTCCGAATAACCTTTAATCGAGGAAAGTGGTGTTTTTATATCATGCGTAATATTCGTAATCCATTCTTCTCTCATCTTTTCTAATTTTCTGCGCTCTGCTTCATTAGATTGCAGTGTATCCGATAATTCATTTAAATTCTCAAATACCGTTTTATAAACACCCTTCACCTGATTTCTTCTCCAAAAGTCCCCTTTCGCAAGCTTTTGAATGCCCTCAATAAGCTGAACAATCGGCTTTGCCAGCCGTCTACTAAAAAAGTAGCCAAATATTAAAGCAATTAACGTTACAACAATTACAATGGAGACAATCATGAGCAAAACATCTCGCAGTAGTGTTTCTGTCCGATAATTGATATAAGCCTTTCCAATAACTTTCTCTGGATACCCCATAATATAGCTCAAACTTCGATTTCCTTTTTCTAGCATCCCAACATATATAGTAGAGTTTTCCAGTGCTCCCGTAAATTTATGATAACGGATTATTTCAGCAGGCGTATAATGGCTAGGTACTTTTTCCGGTTTAAACTGACTGTAGATCTCCGTTCCGTTTTCATCTAAAACTTGAATCCAAATTTTTCCCTCTTTGAGATCATCCAGCTTGTTCTTTGCAATAGAAACTTGATCATTTTCATATCGAATATTGTCTGCAAAATCCAATGTATAATAAGTCGGGTTCTGATAAGGGAATATACGTTCCTTTCCCAAATAGCTACTATAGAAGAAAAATACATTCACCAAAAGAAAAGCAAAAATGGAAAGCAATAAACTTAATATCATAAAAAGAGAAACTGCGTTGTAATCTTCCACTTCATCCTTCATTTCCTCTAACTTGCAGCTTATAGCCTAGTCCTTTAACTGTTTTTATCCATTTTGGATTACTCGGATCCTCTTCAATTTTTTCGCGAAGGCGACGAATATGGACCATTATAGTATTATCTAAACCAATGAAATCTTCTCCCCACACAGCTTCACAGATTTTACTTTTGCTGAAAATCTGATTCGGATGTTCGGCCAAATAAACTAATAATTGCAGCTCTTTTGCTTTTAGCGTTATTGATTTCTCCCCTTTTTTCACTTCTCCAGTATTCGGCGAAATGATGATATCCCCAAACGTAATTTGTTCATCTATATTTTGACTTTGAATCATATATTGACTTCTGCGCAGTTGAGCCTTAACCCGAAACACTAATTCTTTTGTGCTAAAAGGCTTTGTAACATAATCATCGCCACCTATTCCAAGTCCGAGCAATTTATCAATTTCCTCTGATTTTGCCGATAAAAAAATAATTGGCGCAAAGGTTATCTTACGCATCTTTTGACATACCTCATAGCCTTCCATATCGGGAAGCATAATATCGAGGATAATAATGTCTGGATTAAACGTTTCACTAAGCCTAATTCCCTTTTCACCGGTCGTTGCTTTTTCGATTCGCTTAAAGCCTTCCTTTCGCAATACGGTTTCTAGTAAATTTAAAATATCAACCTCATCATCTACTAATAGTATTTTCTTTTCTGTTAATCCCGTTAATGACATATTATATCCCTTTCTTTTCCACTTCTATATTGCTATAGTACATCTTTTGTCCGAAATCGTAAAAGTCCAATTATAATTGTAAGAAGAAAGATACTGATCGATATAACAAGCATGCTTGTATTTTTTCCAGATACTTCAAATACACCAGTCATCGAAGCAACAATTGGATAATCCCACGGATAAAAAATCCATAACTTCTCAGAATTAGCAACAAACATGGCAGGAAAAGCAAGTCCCGCTCCAATCGCTATAGGTACAGCAAAATGGGTGAAACGATAGCTTAAATAAAAAACAATCCCGATTATCGCGAATGATGAAAGCAATAATAAAGCAAATCTTTTTGCTAACCATAACAATGGAACTGCTTCTAACCCCAGATAATTAGCTACTAAAATCATTCCCGCAAACAGTAAAACTAAGCTATAAAAAATAATTCCACCCCAATAACAAGCTTCGCTAAATATACTTTCACTCTGTCTACTGGTAATGTCAGATAGTACTTCCAACTATTGTTGCTATGCTCCATTCTTGACATCATCACGAGAACAAGGGTGATAATAAGCGGGAAAATAATCCAGCTGTAGACTGTAGCAGTTCCTTGAAATAAAAAGGCTTTAAAAACATTCCCCTCTCCTTCTGCATGGCCAGATTTGGCAGAATCCCAGCCTTGATAAAGAGCAAGAAAAGTAAAAATCGTAGTTGCTAATAAAATTTTTGACCGCTTTAATTTATATAATTCTACTTTTAATAAAGTGAACATTGTTTTCCCCTCCTACAGAACATCTTTTCTTTTAAATTGCCATATTCCAAAACATAAAAATAACAACGTAAAAACGAGAGAATAAGGCAAAAACTCTGCTAATTCCTTATTGACCAGTCCATCTGTAACGTAAGGATACATATAGGGAAAGAACTTTCCTGCTTCTGGATATTGAAACTTGACAATACCGGATACAATGACTCCAGCAAATCCAATCGCAATAGGAATGATCGTATTCTTAAAATAAGAGCTTAACCAATTATGCAAACTAGCAACAGCTAATATCATCACGATTTGTTTCCCCGCATAAAAAAGATAACTGCTCCATTCCACCGCTTCAGGAAAATCCATCATATATCCTACTAAAATAAGTCCGAGCATATTTAGGATTATAAGAGCTATACAACACAAAAGGCCTGCTAAAAACTTAGAAAAATATACAGCTTCCCGTTTGATAGGTAAGCTAAGAATTTGCTTCCAATTATTTTGGCTGTCTTCGACTTGAAAGATTAAGGAGTAAATGATGCCGATAAACATCGGTAAAAACATGCCCCAGCCAAGAACACTATGATTTTCCAACAAAAGGATATCCCATGAATTATAACCTGGACTTGCTGTATCGAGTAAATAGTTATAACGCTCATTAATATCTAAGAACATCGCTAATGTCGTTCCAGTAGGAATAACTAGCAAAAATAACCACAACCAGCCTTTTTTCTGTTTGTAGCTCTCTAACAAAATCAAGGTTGTTAGTTTCATAACACTGACTCCTTCCCTGTAATAGATAGAAATATTTCCTCTAAGGAGTTCTTTTTCATCATTAATTGATGGACATCATACCCATTCATAATCAGCTCTCGATTTACTTTCGCCGGCTGATAGTTTGGTTCAAGGTATAAATAACGCTTATCTGCTTTGAAAGGTATCTCAGCATTTTTTAAATAAGCTTCTACCTCTGCCCTCGGCTCCGCCTCTAGTTGAATGACCGCTTTTTGTTTCTCTCTTAAATCATTCATTGAACCTTGAAATAGTAATCTTCCTTTGTTAATAATCCCAACATGGGTGGCCATTAATTCTATTTCGCTTAAAATATGGCTGGATATCAGAATCGTAATGCCATAATCCTTTGGCAAACTTTTAATTAATTCACGAATTTCGATAATGCCAGAGGGATCCAATCCATTTGTCGGCTCATCAAGAATTAGTAGTTCTGGTTTTCCTAACAGAGCTTGAGCTATTCCTAACCGTTGTTTCATGCCCAAGGAAAACTTTTTTACTGCTTTGTTACGAACTTCTGTTAATTTTACAATTTCTAAAACACGCTCTATTTCCTTTTTTTCTGCACCTAAAATTTTTCGCGTTATTTCTAAATTTTCATAAGCAGTTAAATGACCATAATAGGAAGGAGTTTCTACCATGGAGCCAATGCGGCTTAGAATAGCGATGCGGTCATCCTTTATCGACTTATTAAATACCTTCACCTCTCCTTCTGTTTCTTTAATAAGTCCGAGCAGCATTCGAATCGTCGTCGACTTTCCAGCTCCGTTTGGACCGAGAAATCCATAAATCCCTCCCTTTGGTACTAATAGATTCACCTGATCAACCGCTAAAAACTTTCCAAATTTCTTCGTTAAATTGCTTGTTTCAATAATATAATCTAACATGACTTTCTCCTCCATTTCTTTTCTTCCATTATTCTAGCCGCTCTATCTTAACTGTTCGTTTTCCATACCTTAACTGAACCTTAAAAATCTATAATTTTCTACCTGCACATAAATAGAACAAAAAATACAGTCTTTAAATTAAAGTTATTTTTTCATATAGTAGTTATCACACAGGAAGGCAACAGAAAAGGAGTAGTATAGATGAAAATAGAAGAACCAAAGATACCTGCGAACCTACCATCAAAGAATTTTCACGATATATTGTACGAGGAAGAATTAGAGTTAGAAGGATGCGAAGTTCATCACTCCATGTTTGAAGAAGAAGTATTAAATAAAGTACGGTTATCGAAAATGGTGCTGAAGAATTGTAAGTTTATGCATACTGATTTTTCCGGCATGGAATTAACAGACGTTATTTTTGAAAGCTGTGATTTCTCTAATGCGAAGCTCACTAGTTCTTCCATTCACAAATGCCAATTTACTAACTGCAAATTATTAGGGGTAGATTTTACAGACTCCCGTTTAAGAAATGTGCAGTTTACTGATTCCTTATTGAGACTAGCCGCTTTTGGAAGCTCCAAATTAGAGAAAGTTAGATTCCAAGACTCGCCTGTTGAATCTGCTGATTTTTATGATTGTCTCTTTAAAAAGATCGAATTTAAGAAATGTACAATGGACGGAGCAAATTTTGAAAGAACTTCCCTTAACGGTGTTGATATTAGTACCTCTACCTTCCAATCATTGCTTGTATCTCCACCAGATTTAAAAGGGTGTAAGGTTTCTACCTATCAAGCCATCCAATTTTCTGCTTTATTAGGCTTGGAGATTGTTGATTGATTGCATAAAAAAGTTCTAGCAAACCGTCCTATTTCGGTTTGCTAGAGCTTTTACTGTTTATCCCCAAAACTTCATATAATCTTTCCTTTTTTAACATACTAATGTTAAAAGATATCTTCTCCTCTTTCAAAAGGTTCTAAGGGATTTATTTAAAGGTGACACCCAATTTGTCTATTTATCGCCATAAAAGTTTTCTTTATGATATATGTGGTAATTTAGTAGAGAACACAAATTTAATGCCTGTTGCATACTCACTATAAATGAAAGTTTTTCATAGAATATTGCTTTATGTAGACAGCCACTACAGTCAGGATTGCACATTGAAAGTCGTAGCAAAGCATCTCCAATATGATTATGCTTATCTTTCCAAGCTGTTTGTTCATATAACAAATATGACCTTTACCGAATACTTGACCCAGTATCAAATATCACAGGCGTGTTATCAGTTAAAAAATCGGCAGCTGCCGATTTGCAAAATGCCATAAACTGTGGGTTACAATAATTTGCGATCCTTTCATCGCCATTTTAAAAAGATTACTCGCATTTCGCCTAGAAAATAGCGAGAACTCTCGTAAGATGTATAGAAAGCCGATATTATGTCCATTTTATAGATACAATGCTTAAAGGTGGGATTTCCATGGAAAACGCCTCCAAGAGATTGCAAATATTGATAGGCGACACGTTACAAATACTTGATCATATGAAAGTAGATGCTGACAAAGATCCTTTGCTTCAGCAAGTGAAGAATGATTTACAAGAACAGAAGAACAAAATGGATAACTTTCCAAAATCAAACGAAGAAATCATCAACACAGCCAGCTCGATGACACAAAGTCTTGATAGAATAAACAATATGGTTCAACAATTGGAAGCTAGCTTAATGGAGGACTATCAAGCATCAACAGGGGGCATTGATGAATATCAGCATATGTCCATTGATGAGCAAAGAGAACAGCCTGAAAGTTATCATGATAAAATTGATTACTTAAGTGCTGTAAAAATCCGCGAAAATATAAATCGAATGAATGAAGTACTACTAAACATTAGATCTTAATATTATTTAAGTAAAGGGGAGGGGAGATTCCATGCCTTTCGTTATAACTTCACCATGTATGCATGAACAAGCAGGAGATTGTGTAGATGTTTGTCCTGTTGATTGTATCGCAAAGGGAGAAGATCAATTCTATATTGATCCCGATATTTGTATTGACTGTGGTGCATGTGAAGCAGTATGTCCAGTTTCCGCCATTTATCATGAAGAAGAGGTACCACCAGAAGAACAGCCTTATATCCAGAAGGCTATCGATTTTTACAAATCATATGAAGGATAAGGAAAAACAAATCAACTTTTTTAGTTGATTTGTTTTTCTTTTTTTCGTTTAGGGATAGTATTGATTGGTTGCCTTATGCTATCCTTTTCAAAGTATGAAAAACCTTGCCAGAAATCTTCTGACAAGGTTCTTCCTTACATCTTAATTAGTGGTCAAGCACCTATCTAACGATATTAAAGAGCTTAAGCTCCCTCTTTCTCCACGTTAGCATCTATATCTTTTTTTAATTGATTTACTTTATCTTCAATTTCCGCTGGAATATACTTCGCTTTTTTCAAATATGTTTTACTTAACGAATAATCAGGAACTGCTTTAAAAGCATTGGCTAAAAAGTAAAAATTGACTTGGGCATCACTAGCAAGATGGATTGTTTCATCAACAATCTGTTGATATTCGCCTTTTTCCAACAGAGCAATAAATTTCTTATCTTCATCTGTTAATTCTTTTGCTTTTGTTTCTTGGTCTGCATTCATTTCTTTTTTCACTGGTTCCTCTTTTTTCTCTTCGGCTGAATTCCCGCATCCTGCAAGCAAGAATAGGAACGCGACCATAAATAGAGAAAGATATTTCATCTGAATCTCTCCTTATATGCATATAATATAATTACTATTTTATAAACCGAAAGTAATATGTAGCCTATTTAAACACTTGGTCAACATATGTTACCCTACTGTTATGTATTATTAGAAAAATTAGAATATTATTCAGTATTTAATCATAATAAATTCTAAACTACACTAATGAAGATGCTTGACTGGAACATTTTAACATATAGTTTTCATTATATCAATATATTAAGATTTGTTTATTAATTCTAAAAAATCTATCATTTTCAAAAATCGGATTGCTCTACTTTTTCTAAAATAGTCTATAAAAAAAGTGCTGAAGCCCAAAAGGGACAGCACTTTTTATCTAAACAAAGATTATAATTCTTCGCCATTTGTCGCAATGACATTTTTGTACCAATCAAATGATTTTTTCTTCGATCTTTTCAATGTTCCATTTCCATAATCATCTTGGTCTACATAGATAAAGCCATATCGTTTAGACATTTCAGAGGTGCTGGCAGAAATAAGATCAATACAGCCCCAGCTTGTGTAGCCAATTAGGTCTACACCTTCTTTAATTGCTTCTTTCATCTGCTCGATATGTGCCCGCATATATTCAATACGATAATCATCATTAATAGAGCCATCTTCTTCTACTTTATCATGTGCACCTAATCCATTTTCAACGATAAATAAAGGTACTTGATATCGATCATACATTTTCTTTAGCGTAATACGCAATCCTTTCGGGTCGATTTGCCAGCCCCAATCGGATGATTCTAAGTATGGATTTTTCACTCCAGAGAAGAAGTTTCCTTTTTCTTTTTTCTTATCTGGTGCTCCACTTGCAACCATAGACATATAATAGCTAAAAGATAGGAAATCAACAGTATGCTGTAAAAGCAGCTCTTCATCCCCTGGAAGCATTTCAATCTGAATATTATTTTCCTCAAAGTAGTTCAGCATAAAGCTTGGATAATAACCGCGCACTTGAACATCTGTGAAAAATAAATTCTTCTGATCCTCTTCTAATGCTGCTAATACATCATCTGGATTACATGTTTCCGGATATACTTCCATACGTGCCAGCATACAGCCAATCTGTGCATCAGGAATAATCTCATGACATGCCTTCACTGCTCTAGAGCTTGCCACAAATTGATGATGTAAAGCTTGATAAATAGCTTGTTCTTTATTCTCTACCTCATCAATTAAAATTCCACTACCAATGTAAGGGGATAGGGTTGAGATATTAATTTCATTAAACGTTAACCAATACTTCACCTTGTCCTTATAGCGGTTAAAGACAGTTTCAGCATAATGAACAAAGAAATCTACTAATTGCCTATCTACCCAGCCATTATATTTTTGGACAAGGTTCAGTGGGATTTCATAATGGGATAGCGTCACTAATGGCTCAATACCATATTTAGCCAATTCATCAAATACTCGATCATAAAAAGCTAACCCCTCTTCATTTGGCACCAAATCATCCCCGTTCGGGAAAATACGCGGCCAAGAAATAGACAGACGGAATGTTTTGAAGCCCATCTCTGCAAAAAGAGCAATGTCTTCTTTATAGCGATGATAAAAATCAATCCCACGACGTTTCGGAAAATTGTCGCCGCCTTTGCCAGCTAATAGTGCTTCTAATTCCGCTTTGCTCTTCACATCCATCTCGATATCATCGCCACGTTCTTCCTTTGGAACGAATGTGACCATATCAAAGATCGATAATCCTTTCCCGCCTTCATTATACGCACCTTCTAATTGATTGGCGGCTGTAGCTCCCCCCCATAAAAAACCTTCAGGAAATCCGTTTTTCTTCATTATATGTTTCCTCCCTTTTCTAATCTCTACCTATAATGATACGCTTACAAAAAAGAAAAAACTGGTCTCTTTCAGACCAGTTAGAAAGAAGGATATCGTTTTTGATAGTGATAGATGAGAATATCAAACAAACGTAATAAGGTATAACTACTCACAGCACTATTATCAATTTTTCCACATTGTAAAATCTCATCAAATATTTGTTGGTGCTTCTCGGAATCTGAAAAAGTAATTAGCAATTTCTTCCCGCTTGCTGCCTTAATTTTTTCTTTGATTGCTAACGCTTCTGTCAGGATGTTTCCTTCAATGGAAATGGTAATAATCATATCTTCTTCTGTCAAATGAGAGACTGTTTCCAATTGTTTAAAAAAATTCGTATTGCATTCACATAGCTTTCCGAGCAGAAATAATTGCTTTTGAAGCTCCATCGCTTGAATTTGATGTTTTTCAAATCCTAATATGACAATTCTTTTAGACTCATGAATCTTTTTTATGATACGGTCTAGTTGCACTCTGGAAATTCTTTCCATTATCTCGATATTTTCCTTTAGTTTTAATTCAAATGTTTCTGTAGTTAAGCTCTTTTCCCTTTCCTCATACATTCCCCCATGATAAGCAACACTACTGCGGAGATTCGAAAAGTTACGGAAGCCAATTCGCTTACAGAAACGATTAATTGTAGATGGGGCAACATTACATACTTCCGCAGCCATTTCTAAAGAATAGCCTTCTATATGATGAATATTTTCCAGGAAACTATTGGCGATGGAATAGTTAATATCTTTTTCTAAAGAATTATTTATGTACGCTAAAAGTGTATAAATTAATTGTTCCAAAATTTCCACCTCATGATCATCGTATCATATTTTTATGAGGTTGTTTTGGGTTATTCATTTTCAGCATAGATTAATTACTACCTTTTATAAAACCCGACCATTTTTTTATGTCTTTTTAAAATTTAATTCTATTGAAAAATCATAGACCAATGATTGTAAATTCTCTATAAAAAATTGCTTTCAAGATTATCCTTCTTTTTTATAAAATTAGTAAAAAATTAGTGTAATCATTAAATTAACTACATAAAATAAAATTGAAAATAGTATAGAAGCTAAAATCTTTCTAGTATTAAAGAACGTAAGTATAAGAATTACAACAGTGCTAAGCAGCACTAAAGGATTTAAATATAATGCAAATATAGAATTTCCCTTAAATACCTCATATAAAAAAACATGGAAAGCTGTAATTATGAGATTTATAGCAACTAAATAGTATACAAAGTTAAAGGTTAACTCTAAGCTTAGCACCTTGTTTGAAATTAACAAAAATATCGTAACAGAAAAATAAACTACAAATAATATAGCAACTACAATTAATAAAATTAGCATCAACAATACAATTTTATAATTTATATCTGTTTGTATTAGATTTACAAAATGATAATATTCATCTACATCAACTGTTTTATAACCATAGCCCAACATAAATAATTGACAACCTACTAGTAAGAGAAATAATAATATATTACTAATTTTTTTCACTTTCATCACCGCCTATGTTTCTTGAAATAATTCGTCTTAATTCTTTAACATTACCTTTTATTCTATCTATATTTTTTAGATTACCTTCATTTAATATTAATAATTGATCTGCCATACCCATAATAGTCTCTAATGAGTGAGAAGATAATATTACGGAATGATCACCACTTCTAGTAAATTCTCTTATGTTATTTTGTAATAAATTTAAATTTATTACATCTAACGAAGTAAATGGTTCATCAAGTAGTAATACTTTTGGAGAAACTAGTAAACCAATAGATAATTTTAATTTTTCCAACATTCCTTTAGAATATGTTAAAACTAAATTATCAATAAAAGATTCTAGTTTATTTAATTTAATTATTGAATCAATTTTCTTTGTATCTATTTTCTTTAATTTTGCTATTAGAAATAAATTTTCTCTTCCTGTCAAATATTCTAAAACATTCATTTCCTCTCCAACAAAATAGAAATTATCACTAAAATCATCTTTTTTTTCATTGAATTTTATCAACCCTGCCAGTCCACGTAATAAGGTTGTTTTACCTGCACCATTTCCACCAATAAGTACATAAATACGCTTTTTCTCAATATTAATATTAAATGGACCAAAAACATATTTTCCTCTATAACTTTTGGAAATATTATTAATCTTAATTATATGAAACCCTCCTTCACTTATTGCAATAGAGTTAAAAACTTAGAAGTAAAAAAAATTTCTATTAATGCTGCTAAAAATAATAAAGAAATACCTATTATTAGTTTAAATAAAGTTGTATTGAAGAACTCTTTACTTCTAAATGAAAAGTTCTTTTTTGGAAATATCCATCTTCTAAAAGTTTCAAATGATATATCTGCTGAAATAGAGATAGCCATTAGTTCAAATATTCCATGGAGTAATACGGAAAATATAGCAATTGCCTTATTTCCTGTTAAAGAATAGTATTCAGCGATTCTAAATGCTGTAAAAAAATAAGTAATCGCTAATAATATTATTGTTGAAAAGCCAAAGGTAAGATTCCCCAATAGGATAACGATTATAAATATAAGAAAATTGTGAATAAAAATCATTTTCACTTCAAATATTCCTAGGGTTTCATGTACATTTACATTCAAATTCCCCTTCACTTCTGTAGTTAAAATGAGAATATTTAAAATTATAAATAGGAACGACAATATACCAAAGATTACAAATGAAGCTTTTAATTTCTTAAAATAATGCAATAGCATAAGTTACTCCTTTTATTATTGAATAAATAAGAAATGGTATAATAGAAGCAAAATTAATAATTCGATGAGTTAATATTTCTGAAAGAGAATCTTTACTTTTTATCCATTTAATAAAAGTAGAAAAAAGCCAAAAATAAATTAAATCGATACATATTAGAGTAATAACTAAATTTATTAAATCTACTATACTAATGAATGTATTTTTTAATGCTATTCCAAAAATACATACAGAAATTAAACTAATAATATGCATAAAAGAAAAATAAAGCGCAACTCTAAATTCACTTAACTTATTCAGATAAATGAATTTATCAAGTTCACCAAATACATATTTTGTGAATAGTGATAAACTTAGAATTCCAAAAAAAAGAAACCCATTAGCACCAATAATTTTTTTTACTATGGGACTATTAAGTATATTCATTAAAACAACACAACTAATAAAATTCTGATTAAATAAACCAAATCTACTAAATAGGATGCTTAAAACACTAGATTTAGTTCGTATAGGTGCTCTATAAACCTTCGTAATATCCTTATTATTTAAACAATAAGAAATAAGAAAAAATATAATAATAAAGAGGATCATTATTTTTAATTCACGAGCATAATTATAGTTATAAAATGAAAATGAATTTAAAAATTTATTTTCATTTAATCCTACATTCATATTAAATTTAATAAAATAAGTGATAATATTTTTAACGACATACACTATTTCATCAAAGAATAATGTAACTCCGATACTTAGAAGAAATATAAATATTTCTTTCATTATTATCAAATTATATTTATCCCATATTAATTTAATTGATTGGATAAACATTTTCAGTGACGTAATAAATAAAAAAATCATGAATAGAAATACAATAAAGTGTAAGTTAAATATTATTCCTTTCGAACCGTTTAAATATGATTGTCCTATGATTACTGGTAGTTGAAACAATAATGCAAATATAAATGTACAAAAAGGAATATAGGATTCTACGATTAATAAATAGATATAACGGTTTTTAACTGAAATATTTGACTCAACAAATCCTCTTATTATGCTCATATCTAGATTTGTAGTTAGCAAAATAGAATACATCGCTAGAAAAGCTAATATAAATATATTTTGTAAAACTATAGTAGTGTTCCCCATGTTATGGGCTAAAATTTGAACACAGACAGTAAAAAGGAAAAAGATAGCATATAAAATAAAAGCTAGATAAATAATATGTTTCTTAAAAAAATTGAAATTCTTATTTTCCAATACTCTTATTATAAGATTCATGTAATATTTATTCGAATATAAGTATAGATAAAAAAATTTTTTCACCATAATATCTCCTATTAAATAGAGTTGCACAGGGGGTAATAAGTTATAAAATTAGTATTACCAGTTTGCTAGTGTTTTTAAGTTACCATCTAAAAGCATACTGATTAACCAATCTCCACCATAAGCAATAACAAAACTAACTACACTCCAAGATCCAACAAATTTTAAGGCAGTACGTAAATTCTTTGTTTTTTTGTATGCTTTACTAGCAATTTTCAATCCATTTAATGCTGCTGCTGCAGATAAACCAGGAACTAAATAACTTAAGTTAAAATGAAAAGAACCTTGAGCTAAATTAATAAGAACAATTGATATAACTAATAAACTACTAAAACTAACTACCAAAAGAACTTTATTTGATATTTTTTCTTGTGTAATCATCTAAAACCCCCCCCTAAATTTCCCCTTGTGCAACCTTTTAAATTAAACATCTATAAAAATAGAAAGTTTAATCCATTTCCAATTTTATGGTAATATTTTTTTCGTTGTCAATACTTTCCAATTAAATAAAACGAAAATTCTACAAATTACGACTATACGCATAATAATTGTTCTTTTCCACTTTTTAAACTAACTATAATTCACTATTAATGGAGTCTTATGGTAATAATAAATATGCAAATTACAAGATATAATAGATAAAGTAAGGAAAAAATATGATTAGTCGAAAAGAGGAATCCCAATGAAACTCTCTAATAATACCATTCTTATTACAGGTGGAAATGCCGGGATTGGCTTAGCTTTTGCTGAACGATTTATGAACGCTGGAAATACGGTGATTGTATGTGGCCGCAGGGAAGAAGCACTTCAACAGGCAAAAGAAAAATATCCTAGCTTGATTACATATGTGAGCGATCTCTCTGTAGAAGCTGAACGTGTTAAATTATTTGAGTGGGTAACAGCGCACTATCCAGAAGTGAACGTATTAGTAAACAATGCAGGCATTCAACAACGTTTTAATGTGTTAAAAGCGGACGCGAAGAATGATTGGAGCTATTTCAGCAAAGAAATTACGATTAATATGGAAGCTGCTATTCAAATGTCTATGCTATTTACACCTTATTTTTCAGAAAAAGAAGATGCAGCCATTATTAATGTAACATCAGGTTTAGCCTTTACGCCGATGGTTATTGCACCCATTTATTCAGCAACCAAAGCAGCCATGCATTCTTTCACTGTCAGCTTAAGACATCAGCTTTCCGACACTTCTATAGAAGTAATTGAAGTTGCCCCTCCAGCTGTAAATACAGATTTAGGCGGTGCCGGGTTACATACAGCAGGAGAGCCATTAAACGAGTTTGCCGATGGAATATTCCAAGGGTTAAAAGAAGGAAAGCTAGAAATTGGCTATGGCAGCTCCGTAGATCGTTTGCGGATGTCTCGTGATGAAGTGGATAAGCATGTGGAGAATATGTATGAGGCGATGAAGAAGATGATTGAGTAAAGAAAAAGTAAAAGAGTAGTGCCTTAGCCTACTCTTAGATTGTAGAGAAAATAGTATTTTTTCTACAATCCTAGTTCCTATTTTAGGAACTTTTTTTATTCGAATTTTAAATATCAGTTGTTTATAATGAAATTTACTAGAATCATGTTAAGTGACAACTGGTTCTTATATTAAATTTATAACTGGGAAAGAAAACTCGCCATAATTGGTGAGTTTTCTTTCTATCAACTTCTTGCCCTGTTATTATTCCATTTATAAAGGATACCGAAAAACTTTTCAAATAGCTTACTAGTTTTATGAACTATTTTAGTTCCACACTTTAATAATTATTTCATCCAAAATACTAAATATCACTTAATCAAAAGAAGCTACTTCTTCCCTTTTATTTCTTTACGATATTGATATGGACTTTTATTATAAATAGCCTTAAATACCCTATTAAAAGATTTTTCATTGGGAAAACCATGCTCTAATGCTATTTGTAAAATAGTGTGATCTGAATTCATTAAGTCACGATACGCTTTTTCTAGTCGAATTGCATTAATATAATGATGCACTGTCATCCCCATATGCTTTATAAAGAAACGGGATAAATATTCAGCTGACAAATCAAATTTTTCCGCAATTAAACCTATAGGTAGATTATGATTATAATTATTCTTAATGTAATTTGTAATTTTCATTAGTCTATCAAGATATTTATTTGTTTTTATTTCTCCCCTAATTTTCTTATTAGATGAAAAATTCTTTAATAATACATAAACTAAATCATAGATTAAGCCCGTTATTTTAATAGTCTCTAAGGGATTATGCTTTATATTTAAGTAAGCTTTTAATATCGCATCTAAATTTTCACGCAATTCATTAAAATATAATGATTTTTGTTCACTAGTTTCATTAATTGATATACAATCAAAAGAAACTTGATCTATATTGTTATAGATAGCTTTTATAAATTCATATGGAATGAATAAGGAAAGAGCTCTCCTATTTTCTCCTCGATCGAGGGAAAAAGCATGAATGGAATTCGAATTTATTAAAACAATATCTCCTTGTTTTGAACAATAAACAGAACCATCAATATAAATTTGTTCAATCTTTCCTGAGAGAACATACGACAATTCTATACTATCATGCCAATGACTTGGGACAAAACTAGGCTCATTTGACTTATGATAAATTATTTTGATTGGTAAATTATCATCGGTTTTGATAAATTCATATTTATACTCCATCTTAACACCCCGAAAGAATTATCAAAAAAGAGAAAAAACACACTCTCCTTTACATTATAATAAATATTAAAAAAACTCTCTTCTCTTTTTTCAATATATTATCTTCAATGAAACAGAGTAGCTATCTCATTACTATTTTTTCAAAAATTAAACTTATCTTAAACTGTTGTAAATGTATTCATAATAAATTGGACTGTTTCATTTATGAGATCTTCCGCTTGTGGAAAATCTCCAATCTTATCCATAAAAGCGTGTATCATACCATTGTACCGAATATATTCTACTGATGCCCCTTCCTCTTTCATAAGATTAAATAATTTCTCCCCTTGTATTCTTAGCGGGTCGAATTCGCCAATTAGGAATAATGTGCTAGGCATATCAGCTAATTGACTTGCGAATAACGGTGCAATAAAAGGAATATCTGGCTGAATATATGGTGCATACATCTTATCAACGTTGTCACACGAAGAGGCGAAATTCATAATATATTCACTAATAAGTGCTTTATCAGCCTTCATTCCCCACTTTTTTAAATCCCATAATTCTCCATTTATATCACTTCTTAAAACAGTTGCCGGATAAATAAGAACTTCCGCTTTTATAAAATTTGTTCCAAGCGCTCGATCTAATAATGATGTTGTAAAACTTAAATTCCCTCCTGCTGAATCACCTGCAATAGCTATTTTCCTAGGATCAATGCTTAATTCAGCAGCATTTTCGTAAACCCACTTGACAGCATGATAACAATCTAAAAGTCCGTTGGGATATGGTTTTTCTGGAGCCAAACTATAATCCACAGAGATGACTTTAATATCTGCTTTATCTGCTAGAGCTCTACATGGATTTTCAACATTATTTAGGGATCCTCCAAAGAATCCTCCACCATGAATAAAAATAAGCGCGGGCACTTTTTCCTTTAATGCTTTTTTCTGGTAAATCCTTACTTTAACATTGCTATCCGTCACCCTTTCTTCGATTTTTAATGGGAGTACAGCAATATCCTTTGTTGCTCTCCAGCCCATAGAATCACGGATTTCCTGTAGAGTTGGTTGGTGATTTATATTTTCATTCTCTTGTTGGAACATCTGAATTTCCTTTTTGGCATTAGGATCTAGAAATCCAGATTCCTCTTGTAATCCAGGTACATATTTCACAAAATATCCATCTTGCGCATGTTTATTTTTTAGTTCATCTAATGCTTCAGTATACTTCATAAATTTTCCTCTCCCATCCCTTTTGAATTTAGCCTATTTGCCTCTAATTGTATAAAATCACCAGTCAACTTTAAGCATTTCCTTCGAAACATTATTTATATGCTTAAATTAGATCTTCTCTCATTTAATTCACTAATCATTTGCTTTTCCTGTTTATCTAACTTGTAGAATAAAAGCAATAGAATGCTAATAAAAGATAGAATAGTCGGTGCCCATATAAAATTAATTTCAATTGCTCTTAAAGCAGAGGGAATTTGTTCTTGATTAGGAACATATTTTCCAACCGTTAAAATCCATGCTGAAAGAGCTCCACCAATTCCCATGCCAGCCTTAACACCAATAGCAGGGGTTGCAGACAAAAATCCTTGTGCACGGATACCTGATTTCCATTCACCATAATCAACAGTATCAGCATTCATAGCAAATGAAACCCCCATAGCAAAACCACCACCAATCGAACCGATAATTGTACCAATTATCAATATTGAAACCGAAAGAGTACTAGCCGCAAAATAAAGGATAAACTGACCAATAATTGTTAAAATCAAACCATATATCATCACATTTCTTTTACCCATTTTATTAGCAACCAAAGGCATTAAAAAATATGCAATAATATTTAATGAAGCTAATGCTAATATAATTCCAATTAAATCAGGTCTATTTAAGTTATAGGTTAAATAATAAACAGTTGTAGATGATTTCATTATTGATGAGATAAAGGTAAAGAAGCTAACAAAGAATAAAATGAACCAAGGAGTGTTTCCTTTCAAAGTCTTTAAAGCTAACTTAAATGGTACCACTTGGTCACTTCCTGTATTCCCCACCTTTTCTCTTACATTAAAAAAGGTAACGAGAAAAAGAATAATTCCGATAACAGCAAATAATGTCATCGTTAACATAAATCCTTTTTGTTGATTTCCATTACCAAATACCTGAACGAGAGGTAAAGTGCCAATACTAACTATCGTCGAACCTACAGTAGCTAAAACCATTCGAGTACTGACTAATATATTCCTTTCTTTTGGATCACTTGTTAGACTTGGCAAGATAGCTGTGATCGGGATATTGATAGCTGAATAGCAAATTCCTAATAGAATATACGTTATATAAGCATAAATCAATTTTCCAGAATCACTAAAATTAGGGGTCGTAAACGCCAAGATAGCCAAAATCCCAAAAGGTAGTGCAAACCAAAGGAAATAGGGTCTAACCTTCCCCCATTTCGTACTTGTTCTGTCAATTAAAATGCCAAAAATTGGTCCATCAATAGCATCAAGTATCCTGGCCACTAAAAATAAAGTTCCTACTGAAGCAACACTAAGACCAAATACATCAGTATAAAAAAACATTAAATAAGTTGTAATCATGGAATACACTAAATTTGAAGCAGTATCACTAAAGCCATAACTAATTCTCTCTTTCCACGTTGTCTGCTTAATTGGCATTCATAAACCTCTCCTTAAAATAGAAAATATACCATTTTATAAGCGCTTACATTATTCATTTTAATCTAACCTAATACTAATAATCTCGTCATTTTTTAACTTAAACACAGTCGTTTTCTGACATTTTTTAATTCTTAAAAATAGATAACCGCTAACCCTATAAATATTTTCAAATTTCTTTCCTTTGCTTTAGTTTTCTTCATAAAAAAGGCACCTTCTATTTGAAGGTGCCTTTTTTATGAAAACATATTAATTATGCGTAATATGCTTAGGTGTATTCATCTTTACCGCTGATTTACGAACCAATATATAGTAAGACAAAAATGCTAGTAAGCTTGATGCGAAAATAATAACTCCCATCGGCACAGCGGTATGTTCTCCGCCGATGCCTACTAGTGGTGCTGTTAAAGAACCGAGTAAAAACGGTAATAAACCTAGTAATGCAGATGCACTTCCCGCCATATGCCCTTTTGTTTCCATTGCCAATGAAAAAGACGAGGTTCCAATAATACTAATAGAGGTAACGAAAAGAAAAATAGGAATCGCTACCGCCACTAATGGTGCATGCACTAAAATAGCAATTACTAATAAAATCGATGCGGACATGGATAGAGCTAATCCACTCTTCAAGAATGTTTTCTCTGAAAATCTCGATAATCGTCCAACAATTTGCGTTCCGATAATTAAGCCAACCCCGTTTACTCCAAACAATAAACTAAATACTTGTGGGGAAACGCCATAAATATTTTGGTAGACAAAAGAAATACCAGAAACATAGGCAAAGATTCCTGCCGTTGTGAAACCTTGTGTAAAGGCATAGCCGGCAAATTCACGGTCTTTCAGTAAAGAACCGAAATTCGAGACTACTTTTTTAATATTGCTTGGTACACGTTTTTCCACTGGTAATGTTTCTTCCAATTTAAAAGCAACGACTAAAGTCAAAATAATTCCAACACAGGTTAATACAAGAAAAACTACTTTCCAACTCGCGAAAGAAAGAATAGCTCCGCCTATAATTGGTGCTACAATTGGACCGAGGTTTCCGATTAACATTAATGTTGCGAAAAACTTCGTCAGCTCTCTTCCACTGTAAAGATCACGAACGACTGCTCTTGAAATAACAAGACCTCCTGCTGCTGCAAAGCCTTGGATAAAGCGAGCACCTATCAGCATATAAATATTTGGTGCGATTGCACATATTAACGAAGATAGTAAATATAAGCCAAGAAATGTAAGCAACGGTTTGCGACGTCCTTGGACATCACTCATTGGTCCAATAATTAACTGCCCGAAAGCAAGCCCTAACAAGCATGTTGTCAAACTAACTTGAACTAAGGATGCATTCGTATGAAACTGCTCTACAATAGTTGGAAATGCCGGCAGATATGTGTCTATTGTAAATGGACCTAATAGGGAAAGAGATCCCAATAGAAAAGCAATTTGTAATCGTTTCGTTTTGGTTAATGAATTCAACTTTTCATCGCCTTTCAATATGAAATATTTATTATTTATTTGAATAATGACCTGAAAAAAATGCTTCTTTCAAAGAAGGAAGCATACTTAAATATTGTATTATGAAACATGGAATATTTCACTAATTAAGCTCACTTTTTTAAAATAAGTATTTTTTATAATAAAGTACTGTCATTTATTCATATGAAGGATGGTGTATTTTATATCTAAAAATTATCTTCTTGCCCAATTTTTCAAATTGCTGTTTTCCGGTTTAAACGTAGATTATTTGCAGCTAAAATAGATAGCCATTTCATTTGCCTTTTCCATTCTTCTTGAGCTTGTAATATCGATATAGGATGGAATTTAATTGTATCACCAGGCTTTTTCTGAGCTACTAGGGGAATATCTGTGCCTATGACCATGCCGATTTTTGTATAACCACCAGACATTTGGCAATCTGCCATCAAGATAATGGGCTTACCATTTGCAGGGACTTGAATTGTTCCTGGTGCTGCAAATTCACTAAGTATATCTGCAGACTTCTTATGTACTAGCGGATCTCCATCAAGACGGTATCCCATTCGATCTGATTGACTGGTCACTTGATATAACCTTTTTACAAATAGCTCCTTTGACTCTCCTTCAAATTCCCTATTATGCGGTCCCCATACAAATCTAACCACATCATTTGAAAAATTCGGAATATAACAGTCAGGGATTCTCCGATTTTTTACTAGGTTCATCCACTTAGGATTAAACGGTCCTATTGGAATGTAATCATTGCTTTGAAGGGCTCTTCCTTCCATCCCTCCATATCTTCCGCGAATAAAAGTTGATTTACTTCCCATTACTTCTGGAACATCAATCCCGCCAAGGATAGCAAGATAGCTGCGACAGCCATTTTTCCCTTTTCCAAACTTCAAAACAGCTCCACCCTCGATATGGATCGCTTTCCACATAGGGATCGCTTTTCCATTTAATGTTGGTGATAAATCTGCCCCAGTAATCGCAATAATCCCTTCTCCTTCGAAAAGTATTTCTGGTCCTAATAATGTTATTTCTAAAGCAGCATAGTCAGGTGGATTGCCGACGATAATATTAGCTAGCTTCAAGGAAAGAGGGTCCATTGCACCAGAGACTGAAACACCAAATGACTGATAAGACGGTCTCCCCAAATCTTGGATGGTTGTTAATAAGCCTGGTTTTAAACACTTTATATATTCCATAATTGATCCCACTCTTTTTGTACTTGGCTGTTCCATTTATGGGCGACTTTAGCTGAAATAGGCTCATATTTAACATAATCTCCTGCCGTGATAAAGTTAGGAGGATTCTTTGTTTCATCAAAAATATCCATTGGTGTCCATCCAACTATATGCCATCCCCCTGGAGATTCGACTGTATAAATAGAAGTCATTTGGTTAGCGATAGCAACCGCACCTTTGGGGACTTTAACTCTTGGATTAGATTTTCTGGGAACAGCAATTCGTTCATCTAGATTCCCCATATATGGCAAGCCTGCAATAAATCCAATCATATAGACATAATAAGCATTTGAAGTTATTATTTCGACGATTTCCTCTTCACTAAAGCCCAATTTCTTTGCTAACTCAGATAAATCAAGACCATACTGTTCATCAAAAACGACTGGAATATGAACCATCCGTGATTCTTTCTCTCGCCCGCTAACTTCTGTAAAATCAATATGGATAAGCTTATCTTTTAATTGCTCAAAATTTATTAGTAGTGGATCATATAAAATCGAGAAATTGCACATACCTTTAACAATATCTTTAACACCTCGAATTTTTAAAGACTTGATCACCTCAGCAAAACGCTGCACTATTTGATTCTGTTCGATTGATAATATTTCCTCAAACTGGACGATTAAAATCTGTTCTCCCATTGGCAGAAATTCTATCTTTCTATTGGTTTTCGGGGGTATTAGTTCCAATGAACTCACCTCTTATCACTAAGCTTATATTCTAAATGGGTCTCTCCTCATTTTCTCTTAACTTTATATGGGATATGATAAACTTCTATTTATTGTTTGTAAATACAATTGTGTTAATTTTTAAAATATTCAAATAAAGTAATAGCTAGATTGCTTATTTAAGTCTCTTTTCTCCGTTTACTCGACATTTGAGTATGTTAAATGGAAAATCATCTATTTCACTTGTGCTGCTTGCTTTTTTGTTTGTGCCTTTTTACTTTTACTTGCGCGACTCCCCATCTTTTACTTGCGCTTCTACCTCTTTTACCTGCGACTCCCCATCCCTTCTAAAAAAAGAATGCGTACAAGAAATTCTTGCACGCATTGTAAACTATCTTTATTATTCGTTAGTTAAGTCTTCCCCGTTGGAAGCTATTACTTTTTTATACCAATGAAACGATTTTTTCTTTGCTCTATTTAAAGTGCCGTTTCCTTCATTATCGCGGTCTACGTAGATAAAACCATAGCGTTTTTTCATTTCGCCAGTTCCTGCTGATACCAAATCAATGCATCCCCAGCTTGTGTAGCCAAGCAGATCGACACCGTCTTCGTCGACTGCTTCTTTCATCGCTTGAATATGTGCAGCAAGATACTCAATGCGATAATCGTCTTCTACATATCCAGATTCATCTGGTGTATCGACTGCACCCAGACCATTTTCCACGATGAATAAAGGTTTTTGATAACGATCATATAAATCATTCATCGTGATACGTAAACCTAATGGGTCAATCTGCCATCCCCATTCACTAGATTGAAGATATGGATTTTTAACAGTAGGGAACAAATTGCCCGCCGTTTTTTCCACATCAGAGTCTTCAGCTGCCGCCACACGAGAAGCATAATAAGAGAAAGAGATAAAATCAACTGTGTGATTTTTCAAGACTTCTAAATCTTCTGCGGTCATTTCTACCTCAATGCCTTTTCTCTCTAATTCTTTGAGTGCATAAGCAGGGTAGGCACCTTTTGATTGAACATCAATGAAAAAGTAATTTCCTCTATCCTTTTGCTTTCCTTCCCAAACATCTTCTGGTCGGCAGCTATAAGGATAGTAACTTGCAGCTGCCAGCATGCATCCTATCTTATTCTCTGGATCAATTTCATGGGCGATTCTTGTTGCTTCCGCACTTGCAACCAATTCATGATGGGCAGCTTGGTATTTTACTTGCTCCTCATTTTCTCCTTCTTCAAAGCAAAGGCCTGCGCCAAGAAACGGAGCATGCAGGATCATATTAATTTCATTGAAAGTAAGCCAGTATTTAACAAGCCCTTTATAACGAGTAAATAATACGGTACATAAACGTTTATAAAAATCTATCAGCTTTCGATTTCGCCATCCGCCATACTGCTCAATTAAATGCATCGGGCAATCAAAGTGAGTAATCGTCACTAACGGTTCGATTCCATATTTATGACATTCTTTAAACAGATCTTCATAAAACTGTAGTCCCTCTTCATTTGGCTCCGTCTCATCCCCTTTTGGAAAAATGCGGCTCCATGCAATCGATAATCGGTAAGTTTTAAAGCCCATTTCTCCGAACAAAGCAATATCTTCTTTATAACGATGATACATATCAATTGCTTCTTTTGCAGGATAAAAATAACCTTCCTCAAAAGAATACATCTTCTTTTTACCCGTAATAATACTTCTGCGATCAGGACCAGTTGGAATAACGTCCACATTTGCTAGACCTCTGCCACCTTCATTAAATCCGCCTTCACATTGATTCGCTGCGGTCGCACCGCCCCATAAAAAATCTTTTCTAAATCCCATTGTTTATCCCTCCTATTTCATTACTTTTATTACTTCTTCACCAAAGTGAATAGGACCTTCATTTGCAATTAGAATATCTCCTACTTCTGCTGAATTTGTAATAACAACAGGTGTAATTACCTTATATCCTTTTGCTTTGATTCCCTCTAAATCAAATTGAATCAATTTGTCTCCTATTTGAATTTCTTGTCCTTTCTCAACAAAATATTCATATCCTTCTCCATTCAATTGAACGGTATCAATCCCTACATGAATCAATAGCTCCACTCCGTCTTCACTAGTAATACCAATGGCGTGTTTTGATTCAAATGTCGCACTAACTATCCCATTCACAGGGGAAAGCACAGTCCCTTCGGCTGGCTCAATGGCTACACCTTGTCCTAATATTTCCTCAGAAAACATTCCATCATCTACATGTTTTAAGCTGTGTAAATTTCCTTGCAGCGGAGATATGATTGTTGCACCACCGATACTCAAATTAGGAGTTTCCTTTGTTGTTGATTCATTAGCTTCCTCTTTTTCTTCTGCCACAGGGTCTTTGTATAAGATTAATGTCGCAATAAATGTGACAACAATACTAATAGCCGCGCCAATACATGCATAATAGAAGAAACTTAGTGTATTATCTCCAATATAACTAGGTAATGTTAATAGACCAGGTGAACCGCCAGAAAAGTTACGGACTCTACAAATACCCATGAATAGCCCGCCTGCTGCTCCACCAATCATAGCGGCATATAAAGGTGTCTTAAAGCGTAAGTTTACTCCATATAAAGCTGGTTCTGTAATACCAAACAAACCAGTTAGACCAGCAGAATAAGCTAATTGTTTAATCGAACTATCTTTTGACTTAACACCAACTCCAATAGCTGCAGCCCCTTGACTCACGTTCGATGCAAGCATACCTGGATAAATCACGGTATCATAACCAGTTGTCATACGATTGTTAATTCCAATTGGCACCAGACCGTAGTGCGTACCAGTTGCCACAAGTAATGGACTAAATGTACCAACCAATAATGGCACGATCCATGGACTTACAGATTCTAATGCAGTGATTCCGTTTGAGATCGCATCACTGATTAAATAACCGATTGGTCCTAATACTACTAAACTTGCTGTTCCCACTATAAAAATAGTAATCATTGGTTTACTAAAAAACTTAATCGCTTTCGGTGAAACCTTATCTGCAAGTGGTTCAATATAAGACATAAACCAAACGGAAAGAATAATCGGGATAACAGAAGAAGAATACGAAACGGCTGAAATTGGAAGTCCCATTAGTTTAATGGCTTCTCCGCCTTCTTTCGCAATATTAACCATTGCCACAAAGTTAGGATGCAGCAAGATTCCCCCTACCATCATCGCCAAAAATGGATTGGCTTTGAACTTTTGAGCAGATGAAACAGCTAGTAAGATAGGTAAAAAGTAGAAAGCTGCATCTGCCATGAAATTAATAATCTGATAACTTTGGCTTTCTGTTGTTAAAACTTTAAACACTACTAATATAGAAAGCACTGCTTTTAGCATCCCTGCCGCTGTAATTGCTGGCAGAATCGGAGTAAAGATTCCTGTAATCGTATCGATTACCTTTGCAAAAACAGAACGCTTATCTTCTTCCTGGCTTTTCGCTTCATCATTAGCAATATTGGTTTGTGTAATAATTTCTTTATACACATTTCCAACATCACTTCCAATAATGACTTGGTATTGTCCACCTTTATTAACTACTCCCATTATTCCTGGCGTACTTTTCAATGTTTTTTCGTCTGGTTTCTGATCGTCCTTTAAATTAAATCGTAACCGTGTAGCACAGTGAGTTAAACTTTTAACATTTTCCTCACCACCAACTTTATCGATAATTACTTTAGCCAAATCTTGATAATTCATCTGGTTTGCCCTCCATTATTTTTATAAGCTAAAAAATATTTGTTGTAGTTGTAGTCTAAAAGGAATAAAAAATACCTAAATGAAACCTCATAAACAGTAGAGGTTCATTTAGGTATAGCCTGCATTATCAGTAACAATCCTAATCACTGGTTATTCTTTTTATATGAATCGTCAGGTAGATTAACTCATCTTCTTCTAATTCTCTTCCAAATTCTTTCTTAATATACTCTCTAATTTTCAGCGCACAAGCATACTCATCTGTATACTTTTCCTTCAGCATGAAAATAAAACTAGACGTTCCAGCATCATCCAATTTAACACCACTAAACATTCGTTGAAAGAAAAATTTCAAGTGGGTGATAAATCGTTCATAATTAAGGGAATACTCGTCCAAATCAATTTTGAAGTGATACTTTACAATATTAAGGATATTCTGGATAACCTTTGCCATTTCCGATACTTTGCTTACTTGCCCCATATCAAGCTCTGCATTCACGATATGCAAAGCAATAAATCCAGCCTCATCTTCCGGTAAGTCAACACCGAGTCGATTTTTTACAATCGATAACGCTTCTTTCCCAATTAAGAATTCATGATTATAAAATCTTTTAATCTCCCAAAGAAGAGCATTCTTAATTTCCATACCATTCTCATAGCGCTCAATTGCATAACTGATATGATCGGTTAACGTTAAGAAGATGTTTTCGCTTAATTTTTTTCCAAGCGATACTTTTGCAAAGCTGATGATTTCATTTGCCACTTGAATATGTTCCAACGGGATAGAAGAAAGCATTTGGGTTAATTTATTGACGCTCCATTCCTTTGAACTGAGATACATATTCTCAATCTTCGATTCATCAATAGCATCACCAGCTTTTTTCTTAAAGCCAAGTCCTTTACCCATAATGACAACTTCTTGATCATCATCATTCCTAGACAATACAATATTATTATTAATTACTTTCCATACGTTCATAAGATAGTCCCTATTCTTTTATTTTCTTTCACTACAACAAAAAATAGGTATAGCCCACAATAAAGCGGTAACAATCCTTTAAAATCAGTCTATCATAGGTAATTTATACTGTCAATTTGATATTTTTTAAAATTTCGAGACAAGCTGTCTTTGTTTATTCCTAAAATAAAACGGAAAAACTATGTAAGCATTAAAATTTATCCAAAGTATTTGTTGCTATATAATGACACTAATACTTTTAAAAAAGGAGAAAATCATAGATGAATAACAAAGAGCTTTTATCTTCTTTTACCCTACCTAATGGTGTAACCCTTAAAAATCGAGTCGTTATGGCTCCCATGACTAATTTCTCTTCTAATCAAGATGGAACAGTCACAGCAGAAGAAGTCGATTATTATGCCCATCGATCTACTGGAGTTAGCATGGTTATTACTGCTTGTACAAATGTTACGCGTAATGGTCAAGGATTTCCTGGGGAATTTGCTGCCTATAGCGATGAATTTATTCCTAGCTTGACAAAATTAGCTTCTCGTATTAAAGAAAAAGGCGCAAAAGCAGTTCTGCAAATTTTCCACGGTGGACGAATGTGCCCTCCTGACTTAGTAAATGGAGATGTCGTAAGTGCTAGTAATATTCCTGCTGAAGGAGAAGGAAATGCTACTCCAAGAGAATTATCAGAAGCTGAAGTCGAAGCTATTATCGATGCTTTCGGAGAAACAACTCGCCGTGCTATTGAAGCTGGTTATGATGGAGTAGAGATTCATGGAGCAAACGGATATCTTATTCAGCAATTTTTCTCTCCTCATTCTAACCGCCGCGAAGATCGCTTTGGTGGAAATCTTGAAAAACGAATGACTTTTCCTTTAGCCATTATTGATAAGGTTAAAAGTGTAGTCGCAAAACATGCTACCTCTCCTTTTATTGTTGGTTATCGTTTTTCTCCTGAGGAGCCTGAAACACCTGGAATTACCATGGGTGATACTCTTGCACTAGTGGATAAACTTGCTGATAAGGGCCTGGATTACTTACATGTTTCTCTTCAGGAATTCCATTCAACACCAAGAAGAGGAGTAGAGGATTTATCCAAAACACGCATTGACTATTTACTGGAAACTATCAATAATCGTGTACCGTTAATTGGCGTTGGCTCTATTTATACTGCAGAGGATGCTCAAAAAGCATTTCAAACAGGAGTATCTTTGCTGGCATTAGGTAGAGGCCTTATTATCGAACCTCATTGGGTACAAAAGCTAGCGGAAGGAAAAGAAGATACCATTGTTACAACCCTAAATAAAGAAAAACAAAAAGAACTTGTCATTCCAGATCCACTCTGGAATGCAATTATCAATGCACCTGGCTGGTTCCCTGGTGTATAAAAAAGAATGCAGCTATATCAAAAGCACCTGCTAAGTAGGTGCTTTTGATGTCTATTTTTTGGAAATCAAAGGATGCATTTGCAACCGTTCTATGAGAAATATAATTTTAGGGACTTCTCCCCTAAAATGACAGGAATGTTTATTCAGTTAAAGTGGGAATATTATTTTCAAACTGATAGATTTTCAAAATGGTTTTCCTCCGCAGCCTCAAAATTCCGTCTCTAATTATTCCATAGATAAATCTTGGATTTTACTAACCTTGTTCTGAAAAATTATAAAGTTACGCAAAATACTTATTACCCGCTATTAAAATAATACCAGGTATACCTACTATTATTCTGCCCAGCATAAAATCAAAATAACTAAAAGCTGCGAATAAGAAGAGAAGAATCCCAATTGTGATGGGGAAGTTAAATTTCCATTCCGAGCGATCCTTCCACTTAAGCCTGTAATAAAAACAGAAAAAGCTACCAACAAGGAAATAAATTTCGATTATAGTCACTCCTAAGGCCTGAAGCCAACCACCATCCTCTCTTTTCAGCTAGTTAGATCAAAGATAAACAACTTCTTATTATCCCTATATGGAATATACTACCACATCATAAAGGATAATAATTAGATGAATTTTCGAAAACCTGCAGTCCTTTTCCTTATATAAAACGAGGGTGGGACAAAAGAATTTTACATAATGAAAAAGCCAAACTATAATACAATAAAACATCGTAATAGTTCGGTTTTTTCTTTTCGCTGATTTATCTTTTTTATAGCTAAAAAACAAGTTCGTTCCATTGCGCTCCAGTCACTCGCTTTCCGCGGGGAGGAAGCTGAGCCTCCTCACTGCGCTGCGGGGTCTCAGCCTTTCCTCTATTTCCCGCAGGAGTCGAGTGTCTTCCACTCCATTTCACTAACCTTATAAAATGGGGCGAGAAACAAAAATAGATTTTATTTATCATTCGTCTAATTCAACAAATGATTATTCAGCTTTAAGCATATCCTTTTTAGTTTTGTCTCAGCCCCGACTAATATATCCATTAAAGAATAATTCTCTTCACTTGTTTTACATAAAAGTAGCGAACGATTAAGAAATAAAGAATCTGTATGAAAGCAAAGCTTCCTAATACCAATGCTGCCTCTCTTGTAATATTAAAATCAAACATATTGGATAGGGCAATAAGTGCGACAGAACCATGGATTAAAGCGACTATAATTGGTGAGAAAAATAAAAGAGCTATTTGTCTGTTGACGACTCTTTTCAACTCCGTCTCCATTAATCCAATTTTAGCAATCGATTGGAATTTGCGCTTTTCTTCCTCTAAATCAGTAAATAATCGGAAGTAAAGGAAGCTTCCTGCCGAAACGAAGAATACAATTCCAATAAATAAGCCAATGAACAGAACAGGGCCAAACGCTTTATTGATTTGATATATAGCATAGTCAACAGAAAAAGCTTTGTAAGATAATTCTTCATCTAACTGTTCCCCAACTGCAAGGACTTTATCTTCTTGTCCTTCTTTTGCTTGCCATACAATACTTGGTTTGCTTTTTATTGGTTCATCCAGCTGTTCATATATCTTATCATTTACTACATAATAAGCCGATATTTCTGTTAAAACAGCCGCATCTATTACTCGAGAAGGTGTTACTTCTCGACCACTTTTTAAAGGAATGGCCGTTTCCAATAGCTTTTTGCTAGGTTTCTGTCCGCCTTCCTTTAAGACAGCATCACTCTGTTCTACAACAATGGCTTCGTCTTCCTTTGGATGAATTTTCTTCTCACCAATTAGCTCGGCAAAACGATTGTAATCAGATGCTCGCGCAATTAAAACGTTCTTCTTTTCCCCAGCTAGTTTGTAATAATTCAATTGAGTCTCTTCACTACTCACATCAAGCTTTTCATTTTCTATTAACGTATTCATTTTACTCTTATCTTTGGCAATTACTTCTTCACTGTCCTTGTCCAACGGAGAATAAGTAAAAGTATAGCGATTTATTTCTTTTACCCCTTTTGTTATATAGGATTGGAACCCATATAGTGTTCCAATGGCGCTAAAAGCCACTGTTGATATAATCGCCACTAAGAAAAAGGTTCTTGCATTATCTTTCATGCGAAAAGACAAATCGGAAAACAAGAGCATATTTGTTTTTTTCCAAAAAATGGACTTATTCCCTTTTATCTTGCGGATAAAATACACACTCAGTTGAGTAAATAAGAGATAGGTTCCGAGTGTTACTAAGAGAACAACTGGAACCAGCGCGTAAGCAACCAATATTCCCTCTACAGAAATTGCAGTAACATATCCTCCAAGTAAAAGCAGCCCTGCTAAAATTGATAGAAATAACGAAGCTTTCGGTTCTCCTTTTGACTTTTTATCCCCTTTGATTAAGTCAATCAACTTATTGGTACGAAGAATAAAGGAAACAAAGATAGAAATAAAGAAAAGAGAATCAGAAAACTAATAAACGTCACCACAATTGCCAATGTAGGGAAATAAAAATTAAGTGACTCTGTAATAATTAATACATTCTCGGCAATCAAAAGAATTACCTTCGCAAATACTAATCCTGCTAGAATCCCACTCACTGTGGCAAAAAAGCCGATCAGAATATTTTCTAAAAATACTAGAAGGCGAATCTGCCGGTTAGATGCTCCAAGCATCATTAATAAGCCAAATTCCTTCTTTCTTGATTGTAAGAACGAGCTCATAGAATATAAAACAAAAAAGAAAGAAAAGATATAAATAATTCCGCCAGCAACACCCATTCCAAATAGTGCATGACTATTCACGTCGGGACCAGAAAAGGCTGGATGAAATGCAAAGATAGCAAAGGTAAAAAACACCATCACTGTAAACATGCTGCTGAGAAAATAAGCAATATACAGCCGTTTATTGCGGAGTACGTTATTAAACGCGAACTGACGAAAAGTCATTGCCGTCGCCTCCCATCAACGAAAGCATATCGATTATTTTTTGGAAGAATGCTTGTCTACTATCTCCTCGATGTATTTCAGAATGTAGCTTTCCATCACGAATAAAGACTACTCTATCAGAATAACTAGCCGCTTGGGGATCATGTGTTACCATTAATAAACTTGTCTGTTTCCTTTCATTAATCGAGACAAGCATATTCATCACATCTTTTGCTGCTTTTGAATCTAGATTTCCTGTGGGTTCATCTGCCAATAATAGCTTTGGTTCATGAATCATTGCCCTGGCAATCGCGACCCGCTGCGCCTGCCCACCTGAGATTTCATAAGTACGTTTATTCAGAATCGCTGTAATCCCCAATTCCTTAGCAATTTCTTCTGCTTTCCTCTTCATTTCCTTAACAGGAGAGCCATCCAATGTTAATGGTAAAACGATATTTTCTTCCACTGTTAAAGTATGCAATAAATTAAAGTCCTGAAAGATAAAGCCTAATTCATTTCTGCGAAACTTAGCTAGAGCGTTTTTCTTTAGCTTATGAGGCATTTTCCCCTCTATTTCCACAGCACCTGTAGTTGGACCATCATTCGTAGAAATAATATTAAGCAGCGTTGTTTTTCCACTTCCAGATGGCCCCATAATCACCACAAATTCACCTTTGTCAATTTCAAAATTAATATCAGTAAGGGCACGGTAAGCTACCTTTCCTTCGTAAACCTTACTTACGTTTGTAAGTTTAAGCATAATCCTTCTCCTCTCTAACAATTCTAGTAAAAGTATAACCTGTAGAGGATATGGCATACTATCGATTATGCTTTCAGCAAGCTTACATTGATGTAAGGTTTTGTGTATCAGAAAAAATAATCCTAATCGTTGTACCTAGGCCGACCTTTGATTCCAATTCCAGACGATGCTCTAATCTCTCTGCCACTTCTTTTACTAAATAAAGCCCCATACCGGTAGATTCTCGATATTTGCGGCCATTTTCTCCTGTATAGAATTTATTAAAAATACGCTTCTGATCTACAATCGGTATACCAACACCAAAATCCTGCACCTCCAGAACGGCTTCTCCTGATTGTTCATACAAAGAAATAATGAGATGATTTGCTTTTCCTGCCGAATATTTCACAGCATTATGAACAAGCTGTGTCAGGAGAAAGAATAGCCACTTTTCATCTGTTTCTACTGTAATGCCTTGCTTTTCTTCTTTAAATTGCGGATACACTTCATTGCGAATATAAAAACGCTTATTTTCTTGATTCACCTCATGGATTAACTTAGAAAGAGCAACAGGCTTAATCTGAAAATCTTCTGCAATGGTGCGAAGTCTCGCCATATAAAGAACCGTATTCAGCCCGTTTCGCATTCGGTCTGTCTCTTCCCGGATACTCGATGATTCTGGCTCGTCAAGCGTTTGGGCTGTCAGCTCAATAATCGAGAGAGGTGTCTTCATTTGATGGACCCAGCGATCCATAAATAGAAGATGCTCATCTTGCCTGTCCTCTGCTTTTTGAATTTCTTCTTGGTATAAACGATACTGTACCATTAGCAACTGATCGAGAGCTTCGGAAATTGGTTTTGCTTCCGTCGTCTCCAAAGAACCATCTAATGTTCCGATTGAATGTTCAAGCCTTTGATAAAATTTTCTTCTACTCACATATTGATATAGTAAAAATACTGTTAAAAATACGACTGATAAGAAAATAGCATATAGACATACTCCTTTTCCTCGGTAACCATCCAGCCAAAATATAAACGGAATCAACAGACATTGGATGAGTTGTATGATAATAAATAAAACATGCTCGCGAATAAATAGCTTCATGCTTGTCCCTCTTTCCAAGTCGGCCGCAAACGGTATCCTGCTCCTCTAACTGTTTCCACTGCCTCCTCAATCCCTAGCTCTTGAAATTTTTTCCGCACACGCGTAATATTCACATTCAATGTATTCTCGTCGACATATGCTTCATCATCCCAAAGCTTTGCCAATAAATCTTGCCGGCCAGCAACACGAGGGTAGCGATCAAGTAAGCTTTCGATAATGTCTGTTTCCTTTTTCGTTAATTGCGTTACTTTGTCTTTAAATCGTAATTCAAACCGTTCTGGATATAAGCACAAATCCCCTTCACGAAGAACCCTTTCCTCCTGTTTTAAGGCATATTCCCCATATGCACGGCGGAGCTGGCTTCTAATTTTCGCCATCACAATATCAGGATGAAATGGCTTTGTAATAAAATCATCCCCACCATTTTCAATTGCCATTACTTGATCCATTTCGCCCGTTCTTGCTGAAATAAAAATGACCGGGCAAAGGGATTCTTTGCGAATTTGTCGGCACCAATAGTAACCATCGAAGCTTGGAAGGTTAATGTCTAATAGTATAAGATCTGGTTTCTCCCTTCTAAATGTCGCCATTATGGTTTCAAAATCGATGGCTGTAATTACTTCATATTGATATTTCTTTATGTAGGCGCTGAGATGTTCTGCGATTTTTACATCGTCTTCGATAATCATGATTTTTTGCATCGTTAGTTTCTCCTAGGTCTTGATGATTTAGTTTAAGTTTAATTTAAGAGGAGATTCTGTTCAAGATTAGGTTTGGTAGAAGGGAAAAATTCTCCCTTCACAAAAAAAGAAGCAAAAGTGACTTCTGCCTCCTTTTACTATTAAGATTAAGTCTTGCAGTTATTCAGTTTTTGATGCTGCTCTTCCATTCTTTGTATCTTTGTAAAGGCGAAAAAGGAAGACCACATCATAATAAATGCTAATGCACTTCCGCAAAACAGCGGAATCATTCCCGGAACCGTAGTCATTAGTAGATAAATTGCTGTTATCCCGATCACCATTATTATCGTAGCGATTGGATTCATTAACATAATGATAAATGCGTTTTTTATCACTTGGTAGATTTTGAGATCAAAATGTACAAAAGTAGGAAATACATAACAAATCGTTAATAGAAAGCCTAAACAAATTAATAAGGCTGGATAATAGAATACGTTCATTATTCCACTTGTATGTTTCAATAAATTTATATCAATATATAAGAAATAGCCAAGGATAGAAACAATAAATCCTAATAAATTACTCTTAATAAATTCGGTCTTATAGGATTCCCAAAACGTTTTAAAAACGGGAATATCCATGTTTCCCATCAATAACTTTCTTACAATCACAAACATAGCAACGGTAGCGGGGAAAAAACCAAAGATTAACAGCCCCAAAAGGGAGAAGGCAATCCATAAAAGATTCACAAATGCTAGCTTCATAATCCAATCACAAAGTTTATAAAATCCTCCTATCGCACCATTCATCTGCATATATACTCCTCCTAAATAATCTCGGACATTTTGTCAGCTGAATAAAAAGTTAAACAAGGAAGCAGGCACCAAAGACGTTCCTCAGATTGGCTTCTAGTAGTTATCACCAGCAAACTTCTTATACCTCCAAGTCTCTCTGATTTTTCACTTCGTAAATTCGGGGAACTGGCGGTTTTTCCATATTGTGTCCAAGGAAGAAACCAGGATGTGGCGGCTGGTTATAGGCAACATTCTGCCAAGCGATTGCTAACCGATAATTAGGGTCATGCATTAAGGTATAAATGCGGTGATCCGTTAGATCCGTCGTTGTATAAATCCTAAGTGCGGTGCTGTCATCAGTCCGCCAAATGACTTCCTCTCTCCAATCTCCAAAGATATCGGCTTGCAAACAAGGATTCCCTTTTGTCCCGTTATTCGATCTCGTACCATCTGCAGTCAAAATATTAACGAGCCTTCCGTTCTCATAATCCCATTTGTCGATTTTCCCGACTCCGATGCCAGTTTCCTCGCAATAGTCATGGTCAAGAAGTTCTCTTAATAAATCTCCATCCCACCAGATAGCAAAATTAAAGGACTGGGGATTCAAATCAGAGATTTTTTCTCCTGAACTACTATAAAGCCCTGCTCCTCCCGTTTTCCAGTGTGTCGATGACCAGACCTCTGCTCCCTCATAGCGCGGGTCAATATCTGCTGCCATCCCCCTTCCTACATCTTCAGTAGAAGGAATCCCCCATAAGATTTCGCCTGTTTTGGCATCATGGATTTCCGTCCCCATTGCTTGAGGCGTTTCATGTACTTGAAATATTTCCAAGCCTGGTCTCGCTGGGTTAAAATTTCCAACATGAATGGCGTCCCCATGTCCTAAACCAGTTTTATAAAGCCCTGTACCATCATGGTCAATTACACAAGAACCATAGATAATTTCATCCTTCCCGTCATCGTCTACATCTGCAACGCTTACACTATGATTACCTTGCCCAGAATAACCTTCATTACCAGGTGCTAGGCTATCAAACATCCATACTTTTGACAGTTCGCCATCTCGCCAATTATAAGCAGCTAGCACTGCTCTCGTGTAGTAGCCACGACACATTACTAAGCTAGGTCTTTCCCCATCAAGATAGGCTATACATGCTAGAAAACGATCGACGCGATTTCCTTCATCATCCCCCAGTCCTCGCCTTTTCCTCGAGGGGGATCATAGTCGGTTGTCACTAACTCTCTCCCTGTCATTCCATCAAATATCGTTAAATATTCAGGCCCTTGCAGAATAAAACCATCTTTATTTCGATAATCCGCACCTATATCTCCAATTACTTTCCCTTCTCCATCTCTAGTTCCATCTGCCGTTTTACAGGCAACCTCCGCCTTTCCATCCCCATCTAGATCATAGACCATAAACTGCGTGTAATGAGCTCCGGCACGGATATTTCTTCCTAAATCAATCCGCCATAAGTGCGTGCTATTTAACTTGTAGGCATCTAAATATACATTCCCGGTATAGCCTTTATGGGCATTATCATGCGAATTAGATGGATCCCATTTGAGGATAATTTCATATTCTCCATCCCCATCTACATCTCCAACACTTGCATCATTAGCACTATAGGAATAAGCTACTCCATCTGGTGTTATTCCTCCTTCAGGTTTATTCAGGGGAATAGTCAAAAAGCTCGTCTCCCATACTTCAGCCTTTTCTGAACAGGGCTGTTCCTTGCCATCTACAATAGAACATACTTGATAAATAGAAGCTTCTACTCCACTTTCATCTAAATAATTGGTACTGCTAGTAATCGGGGCAGGATTCACTTTAATTCCATCACGATAAAGATTGAATGATTTTTCCTCTGGATCTGTCCCAAACAAGCGCCAGCCAATATAGACACCGTTCTTTACCTTTACAGCAATCAAACCACGATTTAAACTTTCCATCTGTCGTAATCGTTTTTCTTGCTTCTTTTTTTCTGCCATTTCCGATTCCCCCTCCGTACCAAGGAATAATTTATAGATAAAACTTTAATCTTACCGGTCCAATTAATCCGGACTTCATCAATTCTTTTGCATATTCGTTTGCCTTGCTGTTGGTAACAATTACTTCTATATCCAAGGTGCCTGTGTTTATGTATGGTGTTATATCAAAATGATAGGGACTCCACATTTTAACTCCGACCGTTTCTCCGTTAATACACAATTCAGCAAGCTCACAAACTTCTCCTAAATCTAATTGAGCTTTTTTATATTTTCTTTTCGATGCATCTAAGGTCACTTTTGACTGATAGATAGTTTTGCCGGAAAAATATTTTAAATCTTCATATTCCGTTAAGGAAACTAGTTTTTTGATCACTTCCTTTTGACGGAATGGATTAGTCATTGTCCAATGATCTACGTTGATATCCAAACTGTGTTCTTCCTTTTGGCTTTTGGCTGCAAAAGTTGGTGTTTCCTGATGATTAACACAGAGAATGATAGACTCCCTATGCTGCAAAGAAAAGTTGTACTTTGTATACTCCCCATCTACTTCATTTATTTCGATTGTTTCTATGTTGGAGGACCAAGCATCCCATTTTTCTAAAGCACCCCTGCATTTAACAGCCAGTTCTCCTTCTACGGATGAATCATCTTCATTTACCAACACATAAAAATCTATACCTTCCTTGACAATATGGGTAACACGCAATCCAGGATTATGTGGTATCAAATAAACATCCCTGGATTGCAACCGATCAAGGGAGCCGATTACGCTATTGTAGTTAGAAAGTTGTACTACATTCCCACGTAAAGGAAGTTCCTTCTTTTCGGGATTATAAATAATAACAGTGCCCCCATTCTTCAGAAAAAGACTAAGCTTCTGCACCATTTCGTTAGAAACAAGCTGTTCCAGATTTTCTATTACGATTACTCTATAAATTTGTTTTTGGATTTTCACTTGGCCTTCTTCGATGAGACAGTTGTGGAGAAATAAGTCTTCTTCTAAGTAGTTAAATTCTATTTGATTGGTATAGAGCGGTTCTGCTATTTTCCAAGGAAGATGGTCTTCCTCACACAAAATCGCAATTTCTGTAATATTGGTACAATCACTTAAAAGCCAAGACATCCGTCTTTCATAATCAGCAAACAATCTATAATAATTCCACCATGCATTATGGGGGCCGTTATCTGGTGCGCGCTCATTTAAACGTTCACCTTCGATCGAGTAATAAAAGGCATGGGGATAAAGCATATTTACTCCTCTTACAAAAAGCCAATCTACAAACCATTTCATATCCGCTGCTGTTAATTGCCATTGATGTCCATTTGGCCCACAACAGCCAAAACATTCATTGGCATTACGAGGCAACCCACGGTGCCTAGCCGCATCGGAGGAACATTTTCCTAAAGTACTATCATGTCCTTGAATTCCTTTATTGTCTTCTGGTCCAACCCATCTCCATACTAAATCCTGTCCAGGCAGCTGAAAATATTGCAAAAAGCCAATATCGTCACTCGCCTCCGGATGCCCAGTTAATTGAATCCCATGCTTCTCACACCACTCCGATATCGGAAGGTAATACGTTTCCTGAAGGCGTTTATTAACCGTTTTTTTAAAGTTTCTTCTCTTAATAGCAGTGTCAGTCCCGACATCAAACCATAACGCTAACAAATCCTTCGGCTCATTGCCATGCTGCCTATAATAATCCAAGAAGCCCTCTGTCCAAGGCTTAATTTTTTCTGGATCGACACAGCGGCCTAAAACACTCGGTTCATCTGTAAATAGTGCTGTTATGGTATTGCCAAAATACTCACTAAATTGTTCATAATATACATCATGAGTCACACGGATAAATTTTTTCATAGCATCTGGATTTAATAAATCGCCTGCTAGTGGAGCATTTGGTTCGCCATCATCTTCTCCAAAGTGAAGCCCGCGAATCGTCCCTTTTGAAAAAGTAGCAATAAGGAAAACAATCGACCAACCTCCTGATTCTTTCGGATCAAAAACGATGCTGTCTTGTTCCACTTCCAAGGAAACAACGGAGTGAGGATCGATTTTCCTATCACCAGTCATCTTTAAAGCAGCAGCAAAAACAATTTCCTCGTATTCTTCTAGTTGTTCCTTTATTTTGGCAGGACCTTTTATAGGATGCATTGTCATGCGCAATCCACGGGCTGCATATTCAGGATTGTTCTCAACCACCTTCCCATGGGCAGATCCGGATGGATACATGCCTTCATCATAGATAATCACTTTCATCCCTAGTTCTGCAGCTTCTTCCATAATAAAGCGCAGTCGTTCGATAAATTTTGTTCCTAAATAATCGATGTCCTCAGGTATGCCAATTCGGGGATGTGCTACTATCCCATGCACGCCTTTATCCTTAAAATCTCGCAATTGTCTAGCTAGTTCTTCTTTATGAAGATCACCATTTAAAAACCAAAATGGAAAAATCGAATATTCTGCAGAAGGATCATTAAATTCATGTTTTAGCTGTAGGAAATTAGTCATTTGCTCACCTTCAATTGTTTAATTATGTTCAAAATAGATAGCATTAAAAAGACGGCTGTGCGTTCCTTATATTCCACCGTTCTTCGGTCATCAGCCATCGGTATTAAAGTTAAAACTTATCCCTTTACAGATCCTAATAACATTCCTTTAGCAAAATGCTTTTGCAGGAATGGATAAACAATTAATATCGGCAAGGTAGCTACTACGACAACAGCCAATTTTAATGATTGTGCTGGCGGGGCTACATATTCTACTCCTTGTGAAGCGGTATCAGCCAAGTTCCCTTGAGATAAAATAATAATTTGTTGAAGCAGGACCTGTACAGGCCATTTTGCGCTGTCGCTAATATACAATAGTGCATGAAAGTAATCGTTCCAGATGGTAACCGCATAAAATAAGGCAAAAGTGGCAAGGACCGGCTTGGATAAAGGTAAAATGATCCTTAAAAAAATTCCCATTTCGGAACATCCATCCATCTTCGCCGCTTCCTCTAATTCCACTGGTATCCCTTGAAAGAAGGTTTTGACAATAATTAAATTGAATGGGTTAATCGCAGCTGGCAAAATTAATGACCAGTAGGAATCTAATAATCCCAATGATTTAACAACAATATAAGTAGGAATCATCCCTCCACTGAATAACATGGAAAAGACAATCATATTCATCAACAGGCTTCGTCCAATTAAATTTTTCCGTGATAATGGATAAGCCATTGTAAAGGTAAAGAATAGACAAATCAAAGTCCCAACTAATGTAATCCCAACCGATACGAGAATACTCCGTGTAAAAGTTCCTGTCGAAAAAATATATTTATATGCATCAAGGGTAAAGGTTTCTGGCCAGATAAAAAAGCTCCTTGTGGTTAACTCTGCCTCTGTAGCAAACGATCCTGCAATAATGTATAAAAACGGCAGAATCATCGTGATTCCGATAATGCCTAAAAGGATTACGTTAAAGCCATCAAATATACGCCCTCCCCGTGTATTATGCATTTTGGGCATCGCCATTTTTCACACCT
The DNA here is from genome assembly GCF_003726095.1 of Niallia circulans. NCBI lineage: Bacteria > Bacillati > Bacillota > Bacilli > Caryophanales > Bacillaceae > Niallia > Niallia circulans. The sequence goes on along the minus strand of NZ_CP026031.1, from coordinate 4,945,003 downwards.
CCTTGAATTTTCAACATTAAAAGATTCCTTCCTCTCCCATTTTCTTCGCTAATTTATTGGACCCCAAAACGAGGATAATGCCAATGACAGACTTAAAGAGACCAACTGCTGTACTATAGCTGTATGCTCCTTGGGTAATACCAACAAAATATACATACGTATCAAATACATCCGCCACGCCGCGGTTTAATGAATTGGACATTAAATAGATTTGTTGAAAGCCTGTGTCAAGAAAACGGCCAAGCTGGAGGATAAGCATAACAATTATCGTACTTCTTATTGCAGGTAAAGTAATATGCCATAAACGCCGTAATCTTCCTGCACCATCGACAATCGCTGCTTCGTACTGCTCTTTATCAACTGCTGTTAGTGCTGCCAAAAAGATTACCGTTCCCCAGCCCGTTTCCTTCCAAATAATTTGCATCATAATTAATGGGCGAAACCAATCTGGAGAAGAGAGAAAATCAATGTTTTTACCGTAAATTTGAGAAACAATATCATTCACCACACCACCGCTTGTTGTAAAAAAGATATACGTAATACTGGCAATGATTACCCACGACATAAAATGCGGCACATAAATAAATGTTTGAACCACTCTTTTGTATGAATTAACCCGCAGCTCATTTAAAAGAAGTGCCAATATAATAGGGGCTGGAAAGAAAAACACCAAATTTAGCACTGCAAAAATAGCTGTATTATTTAATAATCGAAAAAAATCTGGATTTTTGAAGAAATCGATAAAATTATCAAACCCTACCCATTTGCTTCCTAATATGCCTGTAAAAGGGGAATAATCTTGAAAGGCTATGACAATTCCCCACATGGGAAGATACTTAAATACAATGAAATACGCCAAACCTGGCAGTAATAGAATATAAAGCCATTTATCTCTCAAAATACGTTGGAACTTAGAAAGATTGGGCTTTTGCTGCACAGTAGTTCCTATCATGGAGTGGGCGATGTCTGTTTCTGGTTCTGTCACTTGCGTACTGGCTTTTGCCATTATAATTTCCTCTCCTTCCCTTCTTTAATTTCACTGTCTTTAAGAGAGACTGGCAGTTTAATATACTGCCAGTCTCTTAACTTGCTGGTTACTTCTGGCTTTCTTTATATAATTTATTTATTTCTTCAATATAGTCGTCTCCGCCGGAGCTGCGCCATAATTTAATCGCATCTTCAATGCCTTTATCATCAATTTGGCCGACAATGTATTTAATTCGAGCGTCATTGATAATGTTGTCTAACTGCTGCCCTTTTTGTGCATACACTGTTGATAGTAAGGATTCGGCAGGATTGGCAACAACAATCTCTTCATTCTTTTTCATTAGTTCGTTTTCTTTTAATCGAAGCGCTGTAAATTCTGGATGCTTGAAGTTTTCACCAGGAATACCTGGGATAAACTGGTTAAGATCGGTATATTCAGTAGATTCCGGATCTTGAGCTGTTACAAGAGGAATAAACTCCCCATCCTTTATTTCATAATGACGCCCCTCAACTCCAGCATAAGCTATTGTTTGCGCTGGTTCGTTATTTACTTTGTCTAAGAAAGATAATATCTTTTTAAGCTCCTCCTCTGTTTTTACACTGGATTTAGGAATGGCTAGTATTCCGTTATATCCTGAAGTAGGAAGATTAAACAGTCCTTTTGGTCCGGAAACAGCACCTATAACATCTACTACATCTTTGAACTTTGGATCGATCTTTTCCATTGCTTCTTGATTGCGATGGGCATCATCCAATGTACTTATCTGAACTCCTGACTTTCCATTTTGAAACGGTTCATTCCACTTTGCTGTATCCATTACTGCAAAATCCTCATTAATTAATCCTTCGTCATACAATTGTTTAAAGAATTTCAAGGCATCCATATATTCCGGTGACATGAAGTCTGGCTGCAGTGTACCATCCTCTTCGATACTCCATTTATTTGGTACGCCAAACCATGTTTGCATAATATCAAACGGTCCAAACCATTTCGAAATCGTCATACCGTAAGTATCATCTTTTCCGTTCCCATCTGGATCATCTGTTGTGAACGCCTTTAAGACGTTATATAAATCATCAATTGTTTTCGGTTCACTTAATCCTAAATTATCCAACCAATCTTTGCGGAAAAAGACTCCATTTCTTCCTAAAGGTCTTGATCGATAAATCCCATATATTTTCCCATCAATAGCGCTATTCTGTAAGGTAATTTCATTTGCTTGACTCAAATTTGGGTATTCCTTTAAATATGGGGTAAGATCCCAAAAGGCATCATTTCGCACAGCGCTTACAAAGCTTGGAATTTTACCTGGAATCATTATGATCATAGGCAGTTTACCTGAAGCTAAGGTGACATTTAACTTATCTGTATAAACGGAATTAGGTACGAATTCTGCATTAATATCCATTTCCGTATACTTTTCCAGCGCCTTTAGGGCCGGACTGTCATCTGATGGAGGTGTAGTTGTATAAGCAGTTGTCATAATAGTAATAGTTGATTTCCCATTACTTTTGGCAGATGACTCTTCCGAATTGCTGCATGCTACTAGGGAAGAAAGCATAATAGCTGATAATACAGGTATTGCTACTTTTTTACCAATACTCTTACTTTTTTTCATTTAGGATCCCCCCGATAATTAAATTAGTTTCTACCTAGCATTGCCTCAACTTCTAGGAACTTTCCAATCATTGCGTTGGGCTATATTTTAAAAATAAACCGCTTTCATTTTTCTAACAATTATCATTTTTTGTCTGTAAAAAAACTTGTTAAATCAATGTTTTAGTTCCCTATAGTCACTTTTTTGCTCGTTTAACACTTCCTTGCCATTCTCCTTTTAAACTCATTACAAAAAAGTATTATCGTATATCATTCTTTGCACCGTTAAAATCAATAAAATAGAGCTGAACCATAAACTTGAATAGGTTCAGCTCTGGCAAACTAGCCTTTTTTGCTTTTTTTCAACTCTTCATTCCCTTATAGAGAAGCAGATTCTTGATTCCGTTTGCGAAATTGGCTAGGTGGCACCCCCATTTGTTTTTTAAAGATACGATTAAAATAACTATGCCTGTACCCTACATTTTCAGCGATGTCATTTATTTTCATATCAGAATGGATAAGCAGCTCTTTCGCCTTTTCCATTCGTAATTGAGTGAGGTAATCAATAAAATTAATCCCAACAATTTGCTTAAATGCTTTACTAAGAGAATATGGATTTGTTCCTACTTCGTCAGAGCAGCTTTCTAAAGAAATATCATTCATATAGTTTTCTTCCAATTTGCTCACTACTTGTTCGACTATTCTTTTAAGTTCTAAGTTCTTTCTGCCTTCTAATCTCTCTATATATGGGGTGATTGCATCCTTTATTAACCAAGTATTAATGCGGATAAGATCCCGCATTTGTGAGAGCTCCCGGAACATATTTCTCCCTTCATACAAGTCATTCGGATGAATCCCTGAATGCAATATCTCATGCTGAATACTGCTAAATAATTGCAGAACAGCTTGTTGGATGTAAATTTCGCTTATCTCTTTTTTTGTTAAGTCTTGCGTAAATTTATTGATTAATTTTTCTATATCCTCTTTGTGTCCCATGCGAATAGCTTTCAGTATTTCCTTTTCCGTAGCAAAAGGATAGTGAAAATCTGCCTCACAAGCACTATTTTTATGCTCCTGTAAATCAATCATTTGATTAATGTTTTCAAACGTTCTAAATCGTTTTCCTGTCCGCACTTCTTCAAATATGTAGGGAATTTCCTTCACACTATTTGTTGTATGACTTATGGTTAGTGTTACTTGTAAATTCAATATTTTATTAACAGCATCCGTTACATTTTTCGCAAAGCTATATAACTCTTTTTTGATGGAGGAATCACTGGGGAAAATAACGAGCATTCCTGCAGATAAATCAGAAAATTTTATGACATTAAATTGTTTAAAAGCTGCCTGCCCGAGCTCTTCCATGATATTAATCGTCATAAAGGTAATTAACTCTTCATCTTTATCTGAAAAGCTTTCTTTTAAATCGGCCATTCCTGTTAATTGAAGATCAAGAGCAATAAAAGACTGCTCTTGCAAATCCCAGCCATATGTCTCCATTTTTCGGCGTAAGTCTTCCTCATGATAATGGAAGGAGTATCCTTGTATTAATTTATATATAAAACTATTCTTCAGCTCTATTAATTGTTTCAAAAGTGTATCTTGCATTAGATTACTTTTATGAGACATCTCCTTCCAACGATGCTCGATAATAGAGAATTCATCTTTGCCGTATTGTTTAAAAGTCTTTGTTTCGTCACCAGCTAAATTTTGTAAAAGTTTTCTAATAGGAGAATAAATTCTAATGGAAGTAAACCAGGACAATATAAATGCGAGAATAAGGGCCGAACCACTTATAATTAGGATTATTCTTGAAATAAAAACGATTGGTGCTGTTATAGAGGACATTGGTGCTGCAGAAACATACTTCCAATTTGTATTCATACGTGCAAAATCACCAAAAGAAACAGAATACATAATCTTGTTGTATTCAAATGGAAAAGAACCATTCCTCTCCTTATGCTTCTCTAATTCTTTTCTTAGGGCATCAATAAAATTAGACTGATTCGTACTATTGGAAGAAAGCATAACTTTATTATCTTCATTTAATAGAAACGTTGCTCCATTATCATATGGAGTCAGTGTCCTTAATAATTCAAGCAGTTTCATCTGATCGATAGTCACAATAATGGATCCGAACGGCTGCTTACTAGTGATGGGAAGTTCACTAACAAAAGCTAAATTTTTATTATCGTCATTTTTATTATCATCGTACTCTATCCAATGAAGCCCCGCTTCTTTAGATTGTAAGCCACGATAAAAATCACTCTTTTTTTCATCCAAGGGATTGTAGGAGGGCTCAAATAATATTGGTTTATCAAAATCTAAATAAAGCACTGCATTACTAATTAAATTATGACTCCCCTGCAATAATAATAAGGTTTTAGTTATATCATTAGTCTCTGTAAATTGTTTTACAAAGTCGATATCTTTTAAGGAATCACCAAAGCGCGGCTCAAATGCCCAATGGGTTGCATATTCCTCTATGTATCGAAATTGTTCATTCATATTATTTGCTCTTTGAACAATTTGATTAGCGTTTGATAACATAATCTCATCTTCTACTTTGCCTACGGCAAACCAGTAGATGAAGATACCAGTTATCAAACCTGGAATACTCGTAATAAGCAAAATCAGAATAAAACTATTTCGATGGAAGTTTCCATTCCAGCGAAAACGTTTCAAGAAACTATTCCATTCCATTAAGACCACCCCAATATATTGCGTATCACCATGGATTTCAGTTCTATTGTTTTACATATTTTCTAAAAAGTTGTATCGATAGCGAGGATTCAAAAACATCGACTCTTTTACTAGAATAGATGTTTTATAGGAATACAGCATGAATAGCAGTATTTTATCCTTTGTATGTGTCTACTAATATATATGGGGAAAGTCGAGAAATCTGTTCTTTTATTTGCTCTGCAACCAATTTTGCCATTCTATTCGCCCCTTTTTTTGTAAAATGAGTATGATCTGTATTATTTACCGATACCATGAAAAAAGAAACGACTTCAGCATAGCCCATTTTTGCAAATAAGCTTAGGCTTCTTTCCATTAAATCCAGTAAGGGAACATTCTCTTCCTGAGCTACTTCCTTCATTGCTTGGCAGTAATCAGGGAAATCATTGATAAATTCCCCATTTTCCTGATGTAATCGAGCAACTGGAGTTATTAATACTGGTTCAGCCTGGCACATTCTCGCACTTTTAATATAAAGCTTTAAATATTCCTTATAAGTGGTAAAAGGATTTGTATAGCGCTCTGGCCTGCTTTTGGTAGAATCATTATGACCCATCTGGATCAATAAATAGTCATCTGCACCCATTTCCTCTGTTATTCTTTTTAATCTACCTTCCTCGACAAAGGTTTTCGAGCTTCTTCCTCCGATTGCATGATTCATTATTTGCACATCCTTTGTGAAATAATCTTGCAGGAACTCTCCCCAGCCGCCTTGATATTTCTCCTCCTCATATTTCTGAACAGTTGAATCTGACGCAAGAAAAATTCTAATCTGTTTTGCCCTCATAAAAAGTCTCCCATCCTTCGTTGGTATGGATAAGTAATGTTTACGCTTTCATTTTCTTCCAAAAGTACAGATAGTCTTATTCTTTATATACAAATCATCATCAAAATGTTAACGTTAACAATTCTCGTTTAGTTTAGCAGAATACTCCAGTCTTGTAAATATTCTTTCTGACAATTCAATCATCACCTTTCCTATCTCTTCATTTTTCTATAGTGTAATGGAACATATCCGGTCACTTCCTTAAATACTCTGCCAAAATGGGTAACACTTCCAAAGCCAACTTTCTTGGAAATCAAATTTACTTTCATAGAGGAATTCTCCAATAGCTTCTTTGCCTCTTTAATCCGCACACTGTTCAAGTACTCTACAAAGGTAAACCCAGTTGCCTCTTTAAAAAAACGACTTAAGTAGTATGGACTAATATAGAATTTCTCTGCCACTGATTGGAGCGACAGCTTGTTCATATAATGGCTGTTGAGATAGCGTACAACCTCCGAGATTCTTTCGTGCATCAGGCTCGGCGATTCTATTGGCTGCATGTTGTGTTGCTTAATATGCCGGCAGCAAATAATGAGCATCTGCAGGATCAATGTTTGAGCATAAATTTCACAGCCTGGTCTTTGCTCTTCAATCTCCTCAATAACCTTTTGCGTAAGACTATCTATAGTAAGTAACTCATTCAGCGGACAACTAATAATAAGGTAATCATTCTCAAACAATGGTTGATAAATATCTAGATAAGAAGGACTTATTTGCGCGAGATGTTTTTCATGAATATTAACTATAAATCGCTCATGTTTTGGCTTTTCAGTATTTGTTGTCCGATGGAGGATGTTAGGAGAAATAATGACAATATCTCCTTGATGAATTACTAAGGTTCGATCCTTAATAAAAAATTCCCGTTTGCCAGAGATTAAATAGTAGATTTCAAATGTACTATGGAAATGATTAGTTGGCATATGATGGCTCAATGCTTTTCGCTGAGACACTATGAATGTTTCCTCCGCATTATGAAATAAAATATCTCTCAGTTTATTCCCCTCCCTTTCCCCATTGCCCCTCTTTATTATACGCACTTAAAATTGCAAGATATAAGAAGTTTTTAGACTTTTTCGCAAAAAAAGTACATATTTCTGTGCTACCCTAGTCTTATATTTAAGAAGGAGGAATATCTGGATGACATTCTCTGAATCTAGTACTTATGTGAAGGCAAATGAAACTTTAACTCCTATTCAATGGGCGGAGAAGGCTTGCGAAACAATAATGACTAAATTTGAACCTGAACAACTTCCGCCAGAACGATTTCATTATCATCAAGGAGTCTTTTTATCTGGGATGGAGAAATGCTGGAAAGAGACGAAAAAAGATAAGTATTTTTCTTATATTAAGAAATGGGTCGACAGCCATGTTCTCGAAGATGGAAGCGTCACCAAATTAAAAACAGATGAACTGGATGATATGCAGCCAGGTGTGCTTCTTTTCAATCTTTATGAACAAACAGGCGATGAACGATACAAAAAAGCACTTTATCATATTGTTCCCTTATTAAAGACCTTAAAGTGCAATCCCTCTGGCGGTTTCTGGCATAAGGAACATTATCCAAATCAAATGTGGCTGGACGGATTGTATATGGGAGGCCCTATTGCCGTCCAGTTTGCAAAAACCTTCGGAGAAACAGAATACGCTGACATGATCACACACCAAGCACTATTACTGGAGAAACATACGAAGGATCCAGAAACTGGCTTGTTATATCATGGCTGGGATGAAACCAAAGCTGCCGAATGGGCAGATCCCATTACTGGAGCCGCTCCAGAATTTTGGGGCAGAGCAATTGGCTGGGTTCCTGTAGCTCTCTTGGAAATATTAGATTACCTTCCTGAAGACCACAAAGATAAAAAGGCATTGACAAGTATGCTTCAAGACCTGTTAATTGCTTTAACGAAATACCAAGATTCGAAAAGTGGTTTATGGTATCAAGTAATTGATAAAGGACATTTATCCGACAACTGGCTGGAAAACTCTTGCTCCTCTTTGTTTGTTCATGCCATCGCTAAAGCAGTCCGTTTAGGCTATCTAGAAGACAAGTATTTGCCATTTGCTCAGAAAGGCTATCAAGGTGTGATTGATACATTAAAATATGATACAAATGGAAATCTAATCATTGGTAATATCTGCATTGGTACAGGTATTGGGGATTACCACCACTATATTGCCCGTCCTACTAGCGAAAACGATTTACATGGCGCTGGCGCCTTTATTCTGATGTGTGTCGAAATGAACCAGCTTTAGGTCAGTAAGCGACAAGATAAAATGAAGGGGCGATTTTTTTTTCGCGTAAAAAGGCAATACTTCTCCATTGCCCCTTCTCCTTAGTGATAAATCTCCTCTCCTATTTCTTTCAGATACTTTGTATGAAAAAAGCAAAAGCATAGAGTAGCACTGATTATCTTTTGTCTGATTTTTCTCTGAATCAATTAAAATCCTCCCTTGGTGGAAGACCAAACATCCGAGGATAATCTCGACTAAATTGCGATTAACTTTCATAGCTACCCTAAACGCGTTTTAGCAATTTCGGACAAATCAGCTATTAATAAGCGCCTCCCTATGCATTTTTTTAATATTGCGACCTTTGCCATGAGGGATACATAATGGCGTCCCAAAGAGAGGATCTACAGTCACTTCACATTCTAAGTTAAAAACGTCTTTAACCATTTTCGCTGTAATTACTTCTTCCGGTTTTCCCTGCACATAAACAGATCTATCCTTAATTGCAATTAGATTATTGGCATAGCGGCAGGCTAGATTTAAGTCATGAAGAACCATTACAATCGTACGATTTTCTTTTTCATTTAATTCGAATAATAAGTCTAGTACCTCGATTTGGTGGGTCATATCTAGATAGGTTGTCGGTTCATCCAGCAAGATAATATTGGTATTTTGTGCAAGGGTCATTGCAACCCAGGCACGTTGTCTTTGTCCTCCAGATAACGAATCCACTAGACGGTCGCTCAGTGCAGACATACCAGTCGCCTCAAGAGCGTTATGAACGATTTGTTCATCTTCCTCCGACCATTGTCTGTACCATTTTTGATATGGATAACGTCCTTGTTTTACTAATTGCAAAACCGTTAACCCTTCTGGAGCAACAGGGCCTTGCGGAAGAATTGCTAATTGTTTGGCGATTTCTTTGGTGGAGAGCTCAGAAATTTTTTGTGCTTCAATTAAAATCGATCCAGATTGCGGTTTTAATAAACGAGCTAATGAACGTAACAGTGTTGACTTTCCACAGCCATTACTGCCAATAAACACAGTGATTTCTCCTTTAGGAATCTTCATATATAAATCATCTATAATGACTGTATCTCCATAAGATAAGGTCAAGGAATTTGTCTCTAAAAGAACCATTTGTTTAACTTCTCCTTCCTATACTTTTCGCTGCTTATATAAAAGAAAAATGAAATAGGGCGCTCCAATAGCAGCCGTAAATATTCCCGCAGGAACTTCAATTGGAAGGAATAAAGTTCGACCGATTGTATCTGCTATTAGGACCAGAATTGCACCAATTAAAGCAGATAAAGGCAATAACGCACCAAAAGAAGAACCAACTAATTTTCTAGCTATATGAGGTGCCATCAGTCCAACAAAGCCAATTCCACCTGCAAACGCTACAGCCGTTCCAATTAAAGCTGTACTAATGAGTAATAAAAAAAGACGCTGTTGCTGTACTTTAGAACCTAAGCCAATCACTATCTCTTCCCCGAAATCTTGAATATTTAACGTTCTTACCATAATAAAGGATAGTATCAATAATAAAAGAATAATAGGTGCAGCAATCTGAATCTTTTTCCAATCGGCAGTACTAACAGAACCAGTAAGCCAAATATTCGCTTGACTAGCCTGATAAATTGGCCCTAAGATCATGAACAAGTTGGTCAATGCCTTTGTTAACGACCATAAACCAATTCCAACTAGGACGAGACGTACAGGTGAAACACCTTTTTTCCATGCAAGTACATATAGTAGAAATGCTACGAAAGCTGCCCCGATAAAAGCTGCTAAAGGCATCCAATTAATGCTTATCGTTAATGAATGATTCATGTCACTAAATAAAGCCAAAAATAGGACAATAGCTACTGAGGCACCACCTGTAATTCCAATAATATCAGGAGAAGCCAAAGGGTTTCGTACAACAGCTTGTATTATAGCTCCAGCAACTGCTAAACTCATCCCCACCAATATAGCTAAGAGAATTCGCGGCATTCGGAAAGACTGGACAATTAAAGTGTCAAAATCCGAACCTTGCCCAGATAAAATGCTTATGATCTGCCAAGGAGAAATGTAATCTTCTCCAATACCTGCACTTATGAAAAAAGCTACTAGCAGAATGATAAAGAATATAGATGTAAGGAATAATGCTCTACGATCCACTAAAAAGGAAACCTTGTCATTGGCTGTTCTAAGCGATAAATATTTCTTCATGAGGACTTTCCTCCATTTCGTGCTATGTATATAAAGAAAGGGGTGCCAATGATAGCAGTCATTATGCCAACAGGTACTTCTTGGGGCATAATGATAAATCGAGCACCAATATCGGCTAACAATAACAAGATTCCTCCTGTAATTCCGCAAAAAGGTAGTATCCAGCGGTAGTCATTACCGACCAGCCATTTTACTATATGGGGAACAACGATACCAATAAAGCCAATGGGACCAGCTACTGCAACCGACGAGCCCGAAAGCAGGATAACCGAGATGCCAATCAGCAATTTGACAGCACCTGTACGCTGGCCAAGTCCTCTTGCTACATCCTCTCCCATGCTATAAACATTCATTTTATTAGAAATTAAAAATGCTAGCAAAGTTCCGATAATCATATAAGGTAGAACAGAAAATAAAATCTCCAAGCTTCTTCCTTGGACGGAACCAGCCATCCAAAATAAAACTTCTTCTAAGGCTGATTCATTCATGACTAAAAATCCATGAGCAAACGAAGAAAACATGGCTGCCATGGCTGCGCCGGCTAGTGTTAATTTTATTGGTGTCAGTCCTTCATTACCTAAAGATCCTAGAAAATAAACAATAAATCCAGCGGCGGCTGCACCTAAAAAGGCAAGCCAAGCAAATGCTTGTAATGAATTAATAGAAAAAAAGAAAAGTCCTATAATGACAAAAAAACTGGCTCCTGAATTAATGCCCAGTATATCCGGAGAAGCCAATGGATTTTTAGTCAGTGCCTGTAATAAAGCCCCTGTAATCGCTAAACTGCTGCCAACGATAGTTCCAATTAATGCTCTAGGAAGGCGAACTTCTTTAATAATAATATGCTCATTCGAACCATTGAACTGCTGAAAAGCTTGTACGGCTGTCTTAAAGCTCGTATCGGCGTAACCTAGTACAATACTAAAAATGAAAATAGTACATAATAATAGTAAACCAATAATAAGCCCAATGATTCTCCTTCTGTTATTCAATAGTAACATGTAGTTTTCCCTCTCTAATAGTTTCTATTTTTAGTTTAGGAGAAGTCATAGGGACTGTCAATGACTATGAGAATCATTTTCAATTAATGATTGACATATTTTTCATTATAAAATATTATCTAATTGTTATTGAAAATCATTATCAAATAAAAAAGGGGAGGAAAATATGCTTACATATTTTCAACAAAAACGATTTACTCCAATGCTGGTATCACTGTTGGTCATTATATTTGTTGTGCTGGCGGGATGCGGAAATAACGAAAAAGAAGTATCAGGAAATAAAGAAACCTCCAGCGATACAAACACATCGGATAATAAACCTTATACGATTGAACATGCAATGGGAAAAACGGAAATTAAAGGGACACCAAAGCGTGTTGTCGTATTGACGAATGAAGGAACAGAAGCACTTCTTGCTTTAGGGATTAAGCCAGTTGGGGCCGTCCAATCATGGCTGGGAAATCCATGGTACGATCACATCAAAAAAGATATGGATGGTGTGGAAGTAGTTGGAGTAGAACATGAAGTAAATGTAGAAAAAATCGCTTCATTAAAACCAGACCTAATTATCGGGACAAAAATACGCCAAGAAGCTATCTATGACAAACTACGCGCTATCGCTCCAACTGTTTTTTCCGAAACTTTAAGAGGTGATTGGAAGGATAACTTTGAATTATATGCAAAAGCACTGAACAAAGAAGAAGAAGGGAAAAAAGTGCTTAGTGCATTTGCAGACCATGTTGCAGAAGTAAAAGAAAAATTAGGGGATAAAGTGAATCAAGAAGTTTCTGTGGTTCGATTTATGGCTGGAACTTCCCGGATATATTATACAGACTCCTTTTCAGGTGTAATTTTGGATGAATTAGGATTCAAACGTGCCAAACAGCAAAAATCACTTTTCACTGCTGATAATCAGCTTGGTAATCTTGCTATTGAAGTAGGAAAAGAGGCTATTCCGAAAATGGATGCAGATATCCTTTTCTACTTTACCTATGCTCCACAAGATGACCAAAAAGCCTTAGATACAGCAAAAGAATGGACAAGCGACTCCCTGTGGAAGAACCTAGATGTGGTCAAAAAAGGAAATGCTTATGAAGTAAGCGATGCAGTATGGAATACAGCAGGCGGGGTTATCGCAGCTAATCAAATGCTAGATGAACTGGAAGAGATCATGCTAAATAAATAACTACCCTAAAGAAAGACGCGATAAGCCACCCCCAATAAAGCCCGGCAATTATACGGAGATACTAACGTGATTTCGTATAATTGATTGGGCTTTATTAGTTTTAAATAATCCCCCCTCAGCCTTGCTAAACAGATGAAAAATCAAAAAAAGCCTCTCTTCTTCCTTCTATTCGACTATTTACGAGAAAATCAATTTATCCTGGCTCCTCAAATAGCTCTATTAGAATCTACCTTGATCTTATATTAAATTTCTCCATTTAGAATTTGCAGTAGGGATTGAAGCAACAGAAACTTTCCTTAAATAATAGGGACAGTTTGCAAATATATGTAAGCTAATTTCCACAAAAGAGAATATATGTTCCATCAAGTTGTTCAACATGATATAATCCAATTGCTAATATTAGAAAATTACTGATAACAAATTCAAAATAAAAGTGAATAAAAAGGATTGTAACAATAAATATATGGGGGAAATACATAGTGAATGAATTTTATAAAGCCTTATCCTTTGTAAAAGAAAATTTTTATGAACCAAATCATTTTATTATAAAATCTATCCAAGAAGAAGCTCAAAATTCTGATTATGGGGCCGGAATATTTCAGCTGAATTCAAAATCTGTTAGATTTAGAGTGGCAAAAACTACCCCCAATAAGGTAGGTCAGTTTGTTGCCTTCTGGGAAAAAGATGATGCTAATAAAAACCAAGCCTTTTCATGTGACAAAGCGACTGATTTATTGGTAATTAATACATTTGCTAGTGGAAATAGATTGGGACAATTTGTTTTTCCAAAGGAAGTACTCTTGAAACATAATATTCTTAAAACGGCTACTACCAAAGGAAAAATGGCCATGAGAGTTTACCCTCTATGGGATAAACCTACTAATAAACAAGCTATTAATACGCAAAAATGGCAATTAGAGTATTTCTTTGAATTTAATAATCCCAATAATCCTCATCCGGATGTCCTGCAATTATATTCCTAAAGGACAGAATTTTAAAATAAAAGGACAAAAATAATGTTATATGAGTAATTCCGCTTAATCTCTAGGGATTATCCATAACTAGACGGGAGCGCCTTTTTTATGTCACTAAAAGGGAGCACAAAATAGGAATCTAGGAAAAAAATTATGATGTGAGGATGAACTTAAGCTGGAACAAAAGAAAAGCCGCATTTTGAAAATACGGCTTTACTATTTCAATGAATAATTGTTTTTTTGCTATATTTATGCTGCCGATTGTTTTTCTGCTTTGTACTTAGGTAAACTTATGACTCCTGAAGAAGTTAAAACGCCTAATATGACTAACAATGCTCCCAAAATCTGAAATACCTTTATCGGTGTTCCAAAGGCAAATGAAATAGTCATTGTTACTACTGGAACAAGATTAAAAAATAAGGAAGTTTTACTCGCACCAATCTCCTTCATTCCCTGATTCCACCATAGATATCCCAAAACACTTGTAAATAAAGCCATGAAAGCAATTGCTCCCCAAGCTTCAATGGGAATATTCGGTATAGACACAGGATTAGAGGTGAATAGGGATACTACTATTAGACTGACGGCACCGATAACCATTGTGTAAGTGGTTGTAGATAGAGGAGTGCCATTCTTTATAAATTTACGTCCAAGCACACCATAAAGTGCCCAGCAAACACTACCTGCAAAGATAATTACATCTCCAATTGAAATAGAAAGGGTTGTTATGGTTTCTATAGAACCCTGTGTAATGACTAATAAAACACCGAGGAAAGCAAAGCATATGCCAAATACTTGTTTTTTTGTAATATGATCCTTTAAAATAATTCGAGCAAAAATAGTTGTTAATAAAGGATTTAGACCCATAATTAATGCCCCATTAACAGGTGAAGTATATTTTAAACCTATAAAAAACAAAGCATTAAATCCAAAGATACCTATAAGCCCAAGAACAATATATATAACTATATTTTGTTGTAATTGACTTTTCTTTATCCCTTCAGTAAAAATCAAAATAATGAGCATAACTGCAGCAGCCACTCCGAAACGCCAAGCCGCAGCAGATGATGGAGAAAAATAAACAACAGTATACTTTGCAAGATTAAAAGTAGCTCCTGTAAAAACGGAGAATCCAAGCAACATCAGGTATATATTTAAATGTTTCATTTATTTCCCTCATTCTGTTTCAAAATTGAATAATATGTATCCAGTTTTAGCTTTGTTATGGAAGTCACTTCTTCGAGTTCCTTCTTTTTAATTTCCATTTTTTCTAAGTGCTTGGTTAAAATCTCAATACGTTTATTTATAGACGGAGTAAGTTGTGTCGGCTCCGCATTCGAACTGATTTTTTCTAAAATACATCCGTCTTTGACAAATTCATTAATATCTTCTAGAGACATACCTGTATCCTTTAAACTTTTCAGAAATTTCATGAACTGAATATCAGTTTCCGTATAAAGACGTCTTCCACCGTTGTTTCGTTTTGGTGAGGGCAGTAACCCTATGTTTTCGTAATACCTTAATGTATATGCGCTAATACCAGACTCCTCAGCAGCTTTACTAATGGAATACAACAATATCATCCCTTTCTATTATTTAAAGTTAGTTTATAACTTAGAGTTTACTCTAAGTCAAGAAAATAAATGTATAATCAAAGAGGAAGAATAATTGAGAAATTTTTCTTATACTAGCAAATGCAAATTTATTGGCTAAGTTTGTAAGTGGGATAAAAAGGATAGCTTTAATGTTTGTGAGCATATACGAGATTGTTAGAAAAAATGGGAGATTCTTTAAAGAGGTCCATTGTGTCGCTAAAATCTAAAATCGGCAGGAAGATTTTAGTAGATATATATGCAAAGAGCATATAACAAGAAATATTAGAGGTATTTGAAACAATATGTGTTATTATTCCGTATACTTCTTATTGTCTAGGACATTTCTTTTTTATATCACAAACTGTTATCAAGAATTTAGATAATAAAAAGCTTGATAACGATGAAAACCATGGATGGATTGGAGGAATTATCTTGCGTAAGGTAGAAATATTTTCATACGATGAAAAATGGAAGCAAATGTTTAAAGAAGAAGCAGCGAAGCTACAAACCATCTTTGGAAATGAAATTGTAGATATTCATCACATTGGCAGTACTTCTGTTCCAGGGTTAAAAGCAAAACCAATAATAGACATAATGCCTGTTGTTAGAGATATTAACACCGTTGATAATTATAATATTTATATGCAAGAAATCGGCTATGAGCCGAAAGGAGAAAACGGTATACCTAAACGGAGATATTTTCAAAAAGGCGGGGAAAATCGCACTCATCATGTTCATATTTATCAAACTGGAAGTTATGAGATAAAAAGGCACTTAGCTTTTCGCGATTATTTGATTTTACATACAGACTATATGAAGAAATATGCTTATCTAAAAGAAAAACTGGCTCAGCAATTCCCCTATGATATTGAGTCATACATAAAGGGTAAGAATTATCTTGTTAAGGAAATTGAACGAAAATCATTGAAATGGTATGAGGCAAGCCAAAAATGAAATAGCTAATAACTAAGCCAAGTTATTAACTAATAGTTAGCTTTTATTATTTAATAAAAAGGGCTGCATTGCTCAAATTTCCGTTCCTATAATTAATGGATCAACATAATAGAGCGCGATGCTTCAATAAAGAAGCATCGCTTATTCTTGGGCAACTAAAGGTACAGTTAAACTTACACAAGTTATTTACCTTAACCAGGTTTAATTTATATATCCAACCAATAATCGTCATTTTATATATTTTTACTCAATAAAACGATATATCATCATAATCAATATCATAGATAAGGCGTCCAACAGCTCCGATACACTTGTCTTCTAGCTGCTGCATAAACCCTATATAATGTGTTTCCCACTCATTCTCTGTTTCAACACCGTCAGCAACAATGTCTGAGAAATCTCGCATTCCCCCTCGTAATTTCTCATAAAATACAATTTTGGCTAAAATAGCTAATTCGATATCATCGAAAGTATCAAAAAGTGCATCATATTCGCCACCATAAAGACATCCCGAATTCAGTAAATCTAGATAATCATGTAATGATACAAAATGCTTCCGAATTAGTTGAACTTTTTTTTCTGTGTTGTCACTTTCCATAATACGATCTACTAAATCCCGCATTTGAATATCACTCATTCGATCATTCTCACTTAACATTAAGACCATTGTTTTTTCGGGCTCTTCGACTTCTCTGATGATCAACGTTTCGAAGCTACCGATTTCTGCTGCATTATTTACCCTTTGAATCAATTCATCTCGATACAAATTGATATAACGGGTAAGTGTTTGATCCGTTTGTAAGGTTTCCTGCAATTGATCGACCGCTTCATGAATCAACTTAGTTCTTTGTTTAGTATGACAACCTATTAACATTCTGCTCAACTGACCAAATTGAACTTCCGAAATTTTAACATTAGTAGCTTTTCCTCCGGATAGTAGTGAAAAAACAGCATTGTTTACTAAAAGCTCAAATATGTTGAATAGCTCAATTCGATAATTAAAGCGACATATTTTCCCGAAATTTGTCAAAACATACATTAAATCTTGATGACTAAAAAAGTGACAGAATCTCGTCTCCATTCGCAGTCGTTCTAAATATTGTTTCATATAAAAAACACCTTGAAGTCGCATATCATCAATGGCTAAAGGATAGTCAATACTCGCCATTGTATTTTGGGCCTCAAAAATAATATTATAATGGTTCATAAATACAGGTATTGATTCATCAATGGTCATATTATAGGCTTCAACAGGCACATCTAATTTCATCTTTTTTACTTCTTGATACAGCTGTTTGGCGTCCTCAAAGTAATGGCGAAGTAATTCAACACCTTTAGCATGTATATTCTTTATATTCTCAAAATTTATATGCGCAATAGCTTCTTCAGGATCCTTAAAATGAAGTGCATAGGCATCCATAGCATACATTAGGGATGCCATGATACCTTCCGCTGTTTCCGCTGTCACTGACGTACTTTTCCCTTGGGTATACCGCCGTATCAATTGCTGTAGAACTTGCATAATCTCTACTTGTATCTGGTAAGACTTCTGACTGGTAATAATCCCCACTCTCTGACCTTCCTGCAAAAGAGACAGGATATATTGACTTCGTTTTAACCGCGATCGATCGATAATAATATTAGAAATCGAGCGAGAGCGATCTTGTGTTTTATCTATTTCCACGCATTAATCATCACCTTCAAATAAAGAATCACGACACATCATATCCCTTCTGAAATTCTCTGCAAGTTCTTCCATTTTACTTTTTAATAGTTCTAAAGATCCTGCACAGGGTCCGTTATAAAAATCATTCATCCGTTGAATAAGTTTTACGTCCCCAATCTTATCTTCCGTTTCATTTCTAAGATAATAAAAAATCTCCTGAAGTTCATTTATCGTTTCAACATAATGCTCCCGCTCCATATAGGGTGAAGTAGAAAACACCTCAATTAATTCCTTTAACACTCCAATGTCCAGCTCAACTCTCGCATGATCACGCAGCACTTTATTTCTGAACACCACCAACGTTTTTACATCATTTGGCGTTAGAACCAAACCTCGCTCTTTCGTTTTTTCATTTAAACTAAGTAGCTCCATCACTGTCTTGGACATGTGTGATAATTGGATGGAATTCAAAATTTCGGTTAAATTCATAAGCTCTCTCCCTTCCTCTAGCCCCCTAAAAAGTTTTGACTTTTCTCCTAAATAAAGTCACTCCATGTAAAATCAACACTTAAGATACCGATAGGGTGCGAATTGGTCGTATAGTTTCTTCTAGAAGCTAATTTTGGATTACGAAAACAAATGAGATTATTATAATAACCAAACGCTCGACAAATTGATGGACGTACTGAATGAATACCACACCGATCGTTTGTTTCGTCATAGAAAATACAGGTCCCAAAATAACGCCGTTGGTGTTTTAAATCTAGACGTGTTTTTTTAGGCATAGATTTTATCTTCTTTTTTATTTTCTTCAACTCATCTTTTGTAATAGGAACAGGACCGCAACACATTCCTTTGCAGCCATTACAAGGTAGACTTTCCACTAATCTAATCATCTCCTAAAAAAGGTAAGGTGTTTAGATCCATTCAATGATATGGATTTTTTAGTTAATAACAAAATTGGAGTATAAAACGGCATTCATATGCTGTTTTATTATTCAATAGCAATAATAAAGTTGTTTCTTTAGTCACTATATATAAAAAACTGTATTTATGCTTTGCGAAGAATTAGATAAAAATTTCAATAGGAATTAAAAAAACAATTACCAGGATAAGCACTAACAAGAGATTATTCGGTCATTTTTCAGTCACATCCATTTAAAGTTGTGTTATGTTTCTTTATCGTATGAATGTAATGAAGTTTCAAGAGCTAGGAATTTTTTCAATCGTCAAATGACATCTAACTAATTTTTCAGGTGATAAATGTTCATAAATGAGTAAACAGGATTTTTCTAACATTCTCTCCATTTGATCATAAGAAAAACATAACTTCATTGGTTCGTCACTTACTGAAGCCATTTTTACCATATTTTCAACTCTATTAAGGATTCCTTTTTCTTCAAATTGACTATATAGGATTTCCAAAAGCTAATATTAACAAGATTAAACTTGACTCACCTTTCTGATACTTCATATTAGAACAAAAAAAGGATTCCCCTGGCCAGGAGAATCCTATTATATAATCATATTCAATAAAAGTAAATTATAGCATAAATAAATTTTTTTGTCAATATTTTTGATATCCAAGAACTATATTCTATCGTAACAAAAAATAAAAAAACGCCTCTACCTTGAGACGTTTTAACTATTTATATTTTTCTCCAGATTAACGAGCAGTCTATTTAACTTGACTCAACTTCTATTACTTAACACTTAACTGTAATGCTTTCAGATTTTCGCGCATTGCATCTAGATAGCCTAAGTCCTTTTCTTGCAGTTCCTTGGATAAAATCTCTAAATCATATAAAATAGCTGTCTTTGTACCTGTTTCATTAGCAACTGTTTTTGCAATTGCGGAGTTTGCTCCATGTTGGTAATAAATAACTGGAACATTATGCTCCTTAACAAGCGTTCCGATCTCTGCCATACGTGATGGACTTGGTTCTACTTCTGTAGATAAGCCGCCAATGGCAATTTGTTCTAAATTATAGCGCTTTGCAAGGTATCCGAATGCCTGGTGCTGGACGACAAAAGCACGGTTCTTGGCATCTTTTAAAGTAGTTTCATATTCTTTATCCAATGCTTGAAGTTCTTTAATGAAAGCTGCTGTATTTTTATCATAGATGTCTTTTCCATCTGGATCAGCCTTAATCAATGCATCACGAATAATCTTCACTTGCTCTTGCGCTAACACTGGATCTAACCAAATATGTGGATCGTGATTGTTATGATCATTAATAAAAACAGTCACAGGCTCGGATTCGGCAAATGTATGATGCTCCTCGTCAAATAGTGCGGCTTTCACTTCAAAGCTTTTCCCAGTCGTTTTGTATTCAAAATGGTCACTTCCTTGGCCAGATACAACTTCCCAATCTTCCTCTTCGCTGCTTCGTGTATACCAATGCCAATGATCGTAATCTGTCTTTTCTTTAAGCTCGGCAACAAGTGATACAACATCCCCTGTATGATAATGATCCGCTAATCCAACGATTTCAATCTTTTGAGCATTTGCATCACCTTCATGATCGTGATCTTTATCAGCTTCATGACCATGGTCATGGCCTTCTTCTCCATCAGCATGATCATGACTAGCTTCCTCCCCATGATCGTGGCCATGATTATTAACAACTATTTCTACCGGAGCTGACACGGAAAATTCATTATGATTATCATCATATAATACTGCTCGAACCTCGAAACTTTCGTCTGCTGCTTCATATTTAAACTTAGGCCCGCCTTGATTCGGAACAGTTACCCATTCCTTGTCCGCACTTTCTCTTGTATACCAATGCCAGTGATCATAATCTACTTTTTCATCTAACTTTGCCGTTAATTCAATCATGTCACCAGTGTGATAGTGGTCCGCTTTCCCTTGAATCGTTATTTTTTCATCACTTTCATGTTTTGCTTCTTCATCGGTATCTCCATGGCCGTGTTCATGACTATGTCCTGATTCATTCGTCCCCTCTACATCTATTCCATCCGCAGTGCGTGCTATTACAAGATTATCGTTATCTATCGATTTTAATAAGCTGTTTACCCAGTACTCCATTTCTTCGCTACTATAGACGAAAACATCTGCTTTATTAACCTTTGCTACATCTTTCGCACTTGGTTCATAGTGATGGGCATCTTGCCCATCTGAGACCATTAACGACACATTTGCCCGATCTCCTGCCACTTGCTGAGTAAATTCATACATTGGGTAAAAGGAGGTCATAACTGAAATTTTATCTTCCGAACTACTTTCTCCCTTTTGGCACCCTAAAAGAACTACACTCATTAGTACACTTAGAAAAATAGCTAGTAACCAATTCTTTTTCATCTTATTCTTCCTTTCATTTTCCTAAACAAAGCGTAATGATTACGATTTAAAAACTAGTATTTTCTCATTCTATTTAAATCAAAAAAACGTCGTTATTTTTAAATAATATTAATGTGCTAACATGTCCCGGACTAAACCATCAGCATCTAATTCAGATGGATAATACGTTGGCCAATTCGTGACTTCTTCTAACAGTTTCTCTCGGTCATCTCCCCAATATAGGTGGTAATGAGCAGAATCAACTGGAAAAATATTATGGTCGCTAAATTGGATATATTGAGGCATTTCCTTGGATCCATCTACTAATTTGAAAATAAAGCGTACACCTCTATTTCCTTTTTCATAGGTGAGGATTTCATATCTATCTGATTTATACTCTCCTGAATATTCTTTATCTTTCTCGAAAAAGGTCACCACATTATCCTTAATGGTAATGCGATTTACATCTGTTTTATAGCCTACTGTATAGTACTCCTTATACTCTTCTTTTGTCATATCGCCATTTTCCGCTTTATGTGCAAACACTTCATCTAAATCTCCAGAAAGAAGATACGGATAAACAGACTGCCAATCGCCTTCCCAATCAGATAGTTCTCGATCCTTTACTTGATTATCATCAAAATACCCTTGATATATTTTTTTACTTGCCTCATCATGTCCATGATGATCATCAATGACGATTTGAACTGGCACCGATTGAGCAACTGCCTTATCATCACTATTGAATAAGCCTGCTTTAATTTCTAATCCATTAACTGTTGCTTCCCCTGTAAATGTTGCTGTCTCTTGGCCAGAAACAACTTTCCATTCATCATTGGCACTTTCTCGATTATACCAATGCCAATGATCAGCATCTGTTTCTTTATCTAATACAGCTGTTAGCTCAATCTTATCTCCAGTATGATAGTGATCAGCAATTCCTTCCACTTTTATACTTTCCGGAGCTTCATGCACAAGCTGCGCTGCATCTTTTTCCTCTTTATTCGCTTTCTCTTCTTTAGTTCCTTGACACGCGGCTAAGAACACACTTAATAATAATAAGCACGAAATGCTAAATAGCAGTTTTTTCATTCTTCCCCTCTTCTCTATGTATTTTAATAAATCGTAACCATTACGTTTTATAACCTACCATTTACACCACTTTTGTGTCAAGGGTTTTTTTAGGGACAAGGGGACAGACCCCTTGTCCCTACGCTCAATGTTTAAGCGTATCCATTCTTTTATCTGTTAAAAACAAACTTGGAATAAAGATTAATGCAAGGACAATAGCTGATACTAAAAATCCAGCATGGTAACCACTAATAATTGTTGGCTGCACTCCTAGTGCTACAGTGGCGACAACGGTTGCGATAATAGCTGTCCCAAAGCTTGAGCCAAGATTTTCAATAATATTAATACCGACACTCGCTTCTGGAAGTTGATTACTGTTGAGATCTGTATAAGCGTCACTCGTCAATGGAAGCATGATTCCCCCAAAGCTGGTGCCACGAATGAATAATATGGCCGAAATCCAAATCATGCTTGTTTGGTCTGTAATAAAGATAAGTGGAATAGAACTGATAACTGAAAGAGCAAGACTGACAATAACTACGTATTTCGCACCAATCTTATCAATCATTATTCCGATTATTGGTCTTGTAACAAGCATTCCAACTCCTTGCGGAATTAATGCAAGTGCTGCTTCGAACGCCGAAAACTGCCGGATGTTTTGAAAATACAATGGAAGTATTAACATAGGTCCCATGATGGCAATGTTGGCTAAAAATAAACCAACACTGGAAACTAAGAAATTTTTGCGTGAAAACAGATTTAATGGAAGCACGCATTGATTTTTCTGGATTCGATTATATACAACATAAATAATTGCTAAAACAATACCGATTCCCATCCACACAATTGTTTCGCTATTGTTGAATGATGCATGGTTCGCAGCTTGCGTAATTCCGTAGATTAGTGCTGCACTCATTAAAGACAAATCAATTATCCCAAAAATATCGAGTTTACTATCTTTGTTGAATGGATTATAGTCTGGAACATATTTCATCATAAGCGGTACCGCAATCAAGACAATGAACACATTGATGAAGAATATCCAATGCCATGATTTACCATGAACAATGAAACCTCCGATGACGGGTCCTAAAATGGGACCTAAAATCATCGGCGTACTTACTATTGCCATCACTCTCCCCAAGTTTTCTGGACCTGCCGTTTTAACCAAAAGTGTTGACATAAGCGTGGTAATAATACCAGCGCTAAATCCTTGAAGCAAACGGAAGAAAATAAAAACTGAAATACTCCAACTAATTCCAGCAAGAACAGAAATGACACCAAAGGCGATAACTGCACCAATGAGAATTTTCTTTCCGTTATATTTGTTCATCAACCATCCAGATACTGGAACTGCCATTGCAAGGGCTAAAACATAACCTGTAATGGACCATTGAACAATATTTAATGTAGTATGGAAATCTTTAAGTAGTGTATCGACGGCGATATTCACCATGGTGGAATCAAGCATTGGAGCAATTCCTCCTATGGCAAGAGCCCAAGCAGCCGCCAGCATTTCTTTTGGTAATCCTGATTGCCTAACTTTATCTTTTGACATATTATTATCCTTTCAAATATTTTAGTTTCCTTGTCAACAAAATATAACATCACTTTTGTTTCCTTGTCAACAATATGTAAAAAAAAACAGCCCTTTTTATATAATTGGGCTGTCTGTTCACTTATTATTGTAATTTTTGACTAATTAGTTGTTTTCTTTTGTTTCTTTATTCCGCATCGAATGTCTGCAATACATTTCGACAAGTTAGACATTAACAGGGCTAAATAATAATTTCTCTTTATTACTCTTCATTGGTGCTATTTTTAATAATCAACTGTTCAATTCCAGATATAATAATGTAAAGTCCATTCTCAAACATACGGTCAGAGCCTATTTCTTCGAACAAATCATTATTATATAGCCTCTTTAATACTTTTACACCATCATCAGGAAATTGCTCAAAGGGTCGTTTAAACAATGTTTGAACATCATTTGGACCGAATTCTTCCAATATTAATAGTTGTGTTTTCTTTTGTTCATACTTGTCTAATTCAAAAAAGATGACGTAATTTAATAGACACATAATAGAAGAAAATTTATCTTTGTCTTCCATTGGCAAGTCATCGACCACTTGAAGTAATTCATTAATTAATATCATGTAATCAGGCTCAGTTGGAATGGTTTTCATTATTAATTGAGCTGAGCAAGGATACTTACTCAATGTATCTTTGATCCCGACAGCAAACTGAGTCAATTTTCCCTTCCAATCTCCGTCCAATTTTGTGGAAAGTATAGACTCCTTCGCAATTTCATTGGCAAGTGATTGAAAAATACTCTGTTTGTTTTTAAAATACCAGTAAATAGATGGGGCTTGAATATTTAATTCAACCGCTAACTTTCTCATACTAAATTCCTCGATACCTACTTTATCCAACAATCTCCAAGAAGCAGCGATAATATTTTCTTTTGTGATTTTTGTTTTTTTCCCTTTCATTAATAGCAACTCCATTTCTAATAAATCAATCATACAAAAATATAATGTAATTGTCTAACACTGTTAAATAAATGTTTACACCATATAAAATCAATGTTATATTATCTAACGGTGTTAGATTTAATTCTGGTTTAGTCTCTTCAAATTGATCCTTTCCTTTGTTGCCCGTTAATTCCTATTATTTATATAAGGACTGGCTACAAATTGAAGCAAGTATCGTACCTACAGATTCCACCTTAAATGATATGGCTATAACCATACGTAAATCACACCGTTCTTACATCTATTAATAATCAAAAGGAGATATTAAATATGCATATTGTCACGATTGTTATGCAATCATTTTTAATATTTATGTTTTTAATGGCAAGTTCTAGAAAATTGACAGGCGATAAGACAGCTATCGAAGAATTTAAAACATTGAGAATGCCCCAATGGTTCCGTGTGTTCACAGGTGGCTATGAATTAGTAACGGCAGCAGCTTTAATTATCGGTTATTGGAATGCAAGCTGGATCGCAGCAGGTTCACTTCTGACTGTCATTTTTGCTATAGTCGGCACTTTTGCAATGATACGTGTTAAAGAACCATTTAAAAACATGACAATGATTATAGTGATAGCTATTTTTGCCCTTATCTTATTTTTAAGCAATGCCTCGAATCTTGCAAATTTCCCTGAATTTAACTAATAAAGAGTTCATTCTCACAAGAAACCAGAGGTAAATAGTGGTGGTCTATTAGACTACCGCTATTTTTGTATCGGAATTATTTAGCGATGAAAAAAGGCAGACCTTTCTCACTAGAGTCGGTCTGCCTTTGATATCATTCTTTTTATCTGAACTAATTAATTGTTAGATTTTGTTTCTTTATTTCCGTATTCAAATGCTTACTGTATTTTTCCACAAGGCTAAGCATATTGTCAAATTGTTCCTCCGTTATTTGTTCAAAAATAACTTTATCTCGTTCATAAAACTCATTATGCAGCTCTTCATGTATTTTAAATATCTTTTCCCCTTGTTCTGTGAGCTTAAAGTAGATTTCCTTTTTATTCTCCGGTTTCTGATAACTTTCGATAAGACCTTTTTTAATAAGTTTTTTCGTTAATTTACTGATAGCACCTCTAGTCATAT
Organism: Niallia circulans; assembly: GCF_003726095.1. Taxonomy (NCBI): domain Bacteria; kingdom Bacillati; phylum Bacillota; class Bacilli; order Caryophanales; family Bacillaceae; genus Niallia; species Niallia circulans. The sequence continues at coordinate 4,919,037 of NZ_CP026031.1, read as the reverse complement.
AAAGGGACTCCGCAAGATTTGTCACATTGGGATTTGTAGATTTTTCAATGGATTCAATACAATGCACTTCAGAAGGTGAGTGTCCCTCAAGACTTTTCATCATTTTACTTTTATTAAGCCAAACCATTTTATTAAATAAGTCCCTGACATTCATTATGAGTTCTTCTTCCTTGGTCACGGTTTGCCCTCCCACTTGTTGGTACATCAATGATATTATACTGTTATTTTGTTTCTCTTTCAACAATACCATCAAGGGACAAGGGAGACAGGCCCCTTGTCCCTACTTCCCTACCTAAATTGTCTCAAAATGGAAAAACAATATGATATAATAATGGTACAACTACATAGGTGCGGGTGGTATGCACTCTTTTCCTATCTAAGAAGGAAAGGAGGTGACATACAAATGGATTTCGTTTTGGACTTACTCAAAGATGTAGCAAAAATCTTTTTTACTACTCTTGCTGCGGGCTATGCAAATCGCTTTGCAAGCAAAAAGAAGAACAAACGAAAACCCACCCCGCGCCGTCGGAAGCATAAGGGTGGGTCTTCTAAATAACAATTTAGCATACCACTCGAAAGTAGTTGTCCAAGGAGTTCTAGCTCCTTGGTTTTTTTAGTTTGATTCTTATATATTATAATATACCCTTACTACCAAAATTTCAATCCTGAAGGGACAAAGGGGTCTGTCCCCTTGTCCCTACTTAATCCGATCTGTTCCCTTCAATTCCTCAACAGTTGCTGCACCAATTCCGAACATTGTCATCTGTAATTCTAGTTCTCGTGTCTCAAACAGTTCGATTAGATCTTCTGGTGATTCAGTAGCTTCTTTTAAAATGGAACGAGCAAAACCAACCATGTCTGATCCTAGTGCGATTGCTTTAGCGGCATCCATTCCATTTTTGATTCCCCCGCTGGCGATAATTGGTTGATTAATTGCTTCTTTAACGGAAACAATACATTCAGCCGTTGGGATTCCCCAGCTGCTGAAGGCTTCGGCTGCTATTTTCTTGATTTTCTCTTTGGAGCGTAGTTTTTCTACTTGGCTCCATGATGTACCGCCTGCACCTGCGACATCAATAAAGGAGATGCCAACATCAGTCAGTTTTTTCGCAGTGGTGCCATCGATTCCAAAGCCTACTTCTTTTGCGCCAACAGGAATCTCTAGCTGTGTACAAACTTGCTCGATTTTTCCAAGCAGATCTTTAAAATTGCGATCGCCTTCATGCTGCACAATTTCTTGGATACTATTCAAATGGAGCACAAGCATATCCGCATCTGTCATCTCGATAATTTGTCTGCACTGGTCGATTCCAAAGCCATAATTAAACTGAACGGCTCCTAAATTAGCGATGATTGGAATCGATGGTGCATATTTTCGAATTTGAAAGGATTCCCGATATTTTTCATTTTCAATGAGTGCTCTTGTGGATCCTAATGCAAAGGCCCACCCACGTTCTTCTGCCGCAATTGCGAGGTTTCGGTTAATCGTCTCCGCCATCGCAGCCCCGCCAGTCATTGAACTGACTAAAAAAGGAGTCTTCAGCTTTTTACCTAGAAACTCTGTGTTTAATGTAATGTCATCAAAGTTAATTTCCGGCAAGGCATTATGTAAAAAGCGATACGTTTCAAGGCCAGTCGTAATATTATCTCCTGTGACTTTTTCATTTAAAACCAACTCAATATGCTGGGCTTTTCTTTTGTCAATTGAATCAGTCATTCTCTAAACTCCAGTCTCATTATTTTTGGCTGCAGGGAGGATATCTAAAGGTACGACACCAGCCTCCTGCCATTCTTTATGTAATCGTTCCAGCTTGTTCATGCTTGTAAAAGCAATTCCACAATCGCCGCCGCCAGCACCAGATGATTTTCCAGCTCCAAAACGATCAGCAATCTGAATTAGCTTTTCTAATTCCGTCGTTTCAATTGCCCCGCCAGTTTCTCGACTTAGCTCTAATAAAGCAGAACGGTTAGCGGATAAACTCGCCATCACCATCGTTATATCGTTTTGTTTAAAGCCTTCCACCATCGCGGAAACAGCATCGCGACTTTTCTGAAGGAATCCTTGATAGATATGGGAATCTTGCTGCTTTAATGGTTCAATCTTTTTTATTAAAGAAGCCGTTTTTGCAGCACTGCCTGTCCAGCCGACAGCAAGCACTAATTCTTCAGGCGCTTCTAGCTGTTCTATCTGGAGATAGGGCCAATTCTCTTCCACCAATTCAGAAATAGAACCTTTGTCTGCAAGCTTTCCTTTTAACCAGCTTGCTTTAAATGCTGCATAGTGGAGCCAGCCGCCATATGTCGATGCTGCTACATCTGCACAGGAGCCACTGCCTTGTGTCTGATAATGAGCGATTGCAGCGAGCTTATAAATATGTTTTTTCGTAACAGTTAGTTGATCTTGATACAACATTAAAATGGAGGATACGACCGCAACAACTACTGCTGCACTAGATCCTAGGCCATATTTCCGACCAGTGGAAACATCATCTAATTCGCTAGTAATACTAAGTGAAAAAGGCTTCGTATGAACAGACTTTTCTCGTAAATACTGATGAACTACACCTAATGTGTTTTCGATAAATTCCAATCTTGCATCAGTATCTTCCAAAACGACTTGTCCATGCTCGAATCGGCAAGCAACATTGGGAAGTCCTATTTGCGGCAAGGACAGCATCTGTTTTTCACTAAATGTCACTTTCGCTGTAATAAACCGGTCAACTGCTACAACGATTGCTGGATAGCCTGGTTCTAGCACTGCATATTCCCCAGCAATAAACAGTTTACCCGGAACTTTTATTTCATGCATCTGGACTCACTCCTTTTAAAAGTCCTCATTTATGCCACGCTTAACTGGAAGTAAGCTCCAAGAACAGGTGTGGATAAATTGTCCGTAAAGACTCGATAAATGCCACTTTCCTCCGTGAGGGATAAGTTTTCTTTAACGATCCCTCTTCCTATTTATTTTACCATTATCCCACCCATTCAGATAAATATTGAATTCCAGGGCCTGGATGACATACAACTACATCACGAACAGAAGCTACTGCTGCCAGCTTTTCTTTGATTATATGTTCTTGCTCTGGTTTGCAGAGGACTTTTACATTCGGTCCAGCATCAATGGTGAAATAAGCCTCTAGTCCTTGTTGACGCAATTCCATCACCTGTTGCATAACATCGAGCGTTGCACTTTGCCAATATAAAAACGGCGGCTTTGCCCCTAACGTTGTAGCATGCATTTTCATCGCATTTGCCTCGGCAATTTCACCTAGCTTTGTAAAATCACGTGCATTTATCGCTTCTTTCATCTGCTGTAAATCCTCATCTACTGTCGCTAACCAGCCCGCATAGAAAGGAGAAGTTTCCACTGTCCGCTGCATGCCGTCTCGGCTCGATACCGATTTAGGACCAGCTTCCACTACAACAGAAAGGACGCTCAGATCCCATGCTTTTTCGTCTAAAATTTGCGTTGCAAACGAATCCGTTCCGTCTGTCTTCTCGCCTTTTTGCCATTCTACAAATCCTCCAAAAATAGAGCGGGAAGCAGAGCCAGATCCTTGACGGGCTAAAGCGGAAAGTTCTGTCCCTGTTAAACCTAGCTGTAATGCTTTACTTGCTGCCGCAGCTAATGCTGCATATCCCGAAGCAGAGGAAGCAAAACCAGCAGCTGTCGGCACATGGTTCACCGATGTCACCTTTGCAAAAGCTTTTGTGCCAGCAATGTTCCGGACATGATCAAGAAAGGCTGTTATTTTCCCAATTTCTCGATCAGAGACTTGGCTTCCATCTAATATCAAGCTGTCCTTCTCAAACCGGTCAGAAAACTGCACCTTGGTTTCTGTGTAAAAATGATCTAATGTTATCGACAAACTACTATTTGTCGGTAAAAACAATTGGGTATTCCGTTTTCCCCAATATTTGATTAACGCAATATTCGTATGAGCTCGAGCGATCGCTTCCATTAATTACACTCCTCCATTGTTACTAGCATTCAGCTATTGTGTATTGCCATGTTTGGGCAGCACCAGCTTCCAGCAAAGCATCGGCAACTTTTTTTCCAAGCTGCTCATTTTCCACTAATGCTAAAATACAGCCACCGCGGCCACCGCCTGTTAATTTTGCACCAACTGCTCCAGCAGATCGAGCAGTGTCTACTAAATCATCTAATCCAGAATCACTGACACCTAACAAACCTAAATGCTGGTGTGCTTGATTTAATTTGTCGCCAACCAGTTGAAAATCACCTGCAGCAAGTGCTACTCGCGTCTCTTGTGTTAATATGCCAAGTAGTGTGATAGATTCCTCTATTTGCTCAGGCTTAATTTCATACTTATCTCGGATTGATTTAACCGCTGCAAAAGTATCGCCAACCCTGCCACTATCTGCTATAACCAGATGAAATGGCGCGCCAATTTGCACATGTTCAACCTCTTGCTGCTTTTGAAACCAAATCGGAGTGGCGCTAGCAGCTGTCATCATATCGATCCCACTTGGTGTTCCATGCGCAAATTTTTCCGCCCGCTCCACCAAGATCATTAATTGACTGTTGCTTAGCTTTTGATTGAAAAAGGCAAAAAGACCGCGAACAAGCGCGATCGCAATTGCCGCACTTGAACCTAGTCCTCGTCCAATCGGAATCGTGGAGGAAATCTTAATTTCTAAACCGGAAGACTGCTGCTCCAAAACCTTTAATGTCTGGATAATACAATCACCAATTCCCTCCATCTTTTCAGGAATTTGCTCTATTGGTCCTTGATAAAAGGGACTTTCGATTTGTATCGAACTTCCCCCGATATTCTTAACGGTTACTTTTACTTCTATTTGTTTAAACGGAAAAGCAATGGCCGGCTGTCCATAAACAACCGAGTGCTCCCCAATTAAAATTAACTTACTATGTGCTCGGCCTACCGCAATTTTTTGTGGAGTTTCAAGCATCGATATCCCCACTTTCATATAAATATATATCTGTTAGGATTTTTAAAACCAACTAATGATCCACGGTGCTGAATAAAGGATCATAAACTGAACGCCATAATTGACGCCCCAGCGGTGCAGCATACCAGCAAATAAACCGATAACAAGTACACCGATGATATTTATCCAACCAGCGTCCATAAAAGCTAATAATAACACAAGTCCAAAAAATAGTCCTAGAATTGCTTCATGGGGAACCCAGCGAAACACAAAGGCACAAATTTGATTAGCATACTTTACAGCGACAAAATAAGTAATTACAAGAGCTATCGTTGCCCCGATTAATGTTGCCCACACAAAATCTGCATTTGATAAGAGATGATGCAAATTATGCTCTGGCGTGAACACTGGCGGTGCGTTAAAGAGAGCATTTGCAGGTCCAATTGCCATTGGAGACAACGGGATACCGAGAGCAATCAAGGGAATTAATGTTCCAGAAATATACGTAGCATTTGTCAATCCTTCCATTGAAGCGATTGCTACTGACGCTTTTTTCACAGGATCCTTGATGCGACTTGAAAATACTTCTCCAAGGAAAATAGTCATACCGACAGGACTCATAATAAAGGTAATAGAGCCAATAAAGCTGGCAAGCATACTTGTTCCCGTTTCCTGTTTGGTCAATATTTTAAAAGGATTTGGAAAACCTTTAGAGGTATTCGTTTCCGCAAAACGAATCGTTTTCTTTGGATATCTTGGCATACTAGCTCGTTTTTCTTTATGTAATAGTTCAAACAATGTCAAAATGACAGGGCCAATGGTAATTCCTAAGAAAAAGGATATGAAGACATTCGTTCCTTCAGGCACAACCCCAATTCCCCAATAAAGATGGCGTAACCCTTCTATTAAGAGAGCAAACGGCAGGATCACTAGAAGTGATAACAGCTTATTTTTCGTCATTAATGCCAGTAAAACGGCACCAATGAAAAAGAGAGGGTTTGCATATTCTTTAATGACATCAGAGAATGGAATTAAGACTTGCGCCATCAATAAGCTCACAGGAACCGATACAAGCGTCCCGATTACAGATCCAGATGCCATTTTGCGAATACTGATATCTGGCATGCCATGTTTTTTTAACACGAGGGCATGCTCTACCATCGGGGTCGCCATCACTCCCCCTGGAATTCCAGCAAGTGCGACTGGAATAGAATCGGTGACTTTATTTGCTACAATTGCAGACATAAAAAAGGTTAAAACCACAATAGGCTCTACCCCCGCAAGTACAATCGCCAGCGTTACCGGTGCTAAAACAGCCGTTTCGTCTGTCCCCGGTGCTACACCAATTATGGTATACAATACAGCTGCTAAAACGGCAGCAGCAATCATCTCAATAATTAATACGATATCCATTATTTTTCTCCCGTTCTTTCAAAGTTTCTTTTTGGCTTAATGATAAAACTACAAATAATAAAACCGATAATGGCACCACCAAGTCCAAAAAACAAAGGCTTTGGTGCCTCATTTGGTGCAATAAAATAGGCACCCATAGTCGTTATACTACAAATTATTAGTGCGATCACTAAATCTTTTATATTGATGAGATCCTCCCAGACCTCAATATTATCGTTTTCCTCTTGATTATGTTTATTTTCCATACAATCAAACTCCTTGTATTTAATGAGCGTTAATGAGCATACTGTTAGGTTCCGCTTCCCCACGAAGATTATACACTAAATTCCAACCGTTGAAAATGATTCTCAATTGAATTCCGGAAATTAAATATGTATTCATGGTTGTTATACCACAAATAGTAAATGAGATAACCATTATTTGTTCAGATACTCCAATTGTTCGATATTTAAATGAAACTACATTTTCTAAAGCAAAAAAACGATGAATCACATTAATATTTAATGTAGGTTCATCGCTCTTAAGATTATTTACTTTTTTGATAATTAATCGCAAGCAACCATTGTTCCTTCCCTCAAGGTAGTTACCCTAACTGGCGTTTAAATGCTTTATTAGCGAAGAAATAAGCGATAGCCATGATACCGACACACCAGCCAAGAGCTATCCAGATATCATTTCTAACGGTGCCTTCATACAAAAGAGCACGAATGGCATTTACAATGGAGGTCACAGGCTGATTCTCTGCGAACACACGGATAAGCTTAGGCATGGTTTTGGTAGGAACAAAGGCTGAACTGATAAACGGCAGAAAAATCAGCGGGTATGAATAAGCTGTAGCTCCTTCCATAGTTCCTGCTCTTAAGCCAGGAATGACGGCTAGCCATGTTAGTGCAAGTGTAAATAGTCCTAGTATCCCAGCTATCGCAAACCAATCTATAATAGCCGCATTGGAACGAAAGCCCATCAAAAGCGCAGCCAGGATAACGACCACCACAGTAAGCATATTGGAAATAATTGAAGTCAACACATGCGCCCATAATATCGACGAACGTTTAATAGGCATTGTAACAAAGCGTGCCATCAGCCCGCTTTTCACATCCGTAAACAGCCGCAGCGAAGTGTAAGCAACACCGGATGCGATTGCCAGCAGCAGAATGCCTGGCAGTAAATAATTGACGTAGTTATCCGTACCAGTTTCTATCGCACCACCAAATACATAGACAAACAGCAGCATCATCATAATCGGCGTAATCGCCACTGTAATTATCGTGTCTGGGCTGCGCATAATATTGCGCATTAAACGTCCTAGTAGAACCCATGTTTTACTTTTCATTTACATTCTCTCCTTTTTGCCAATTATTGCGAGGAAAATTTCCTCCAATGTCGGCTGCTTCTCGATATACTCCACTTTTCTTGGTGGAAACATCTCTTGAAGTTCAGTCAGAGTACCAGTAGTGATAATTTTTCCGCCATGTAAGATGGCAATACGGTCTGCTAGCTGTTCCGCTTCCTCCAAATACTGAGTCGTTAGCAAGATGGTTGTGCCACCGCCCGCAAGCACCTTGACTGTATCCCAAACTTCCATCCGCGCCTCAGGATCAAGTCCTGTCGTTGGTTCATCAAGAAAAATTACAGACGGCTTTCCGATTAAACTCATGGCAATGTCAAGTCTACGCTTCATCCCTCCCGAATATTGATCTGCTCTCTGGTTAGCTGTGTCAGTCAGGCTGAATCTAGCAAGCAAATGGTCAGCAGCCTGGACTGGATTAGAAACTCCCCGCAGCTTTGCAACCATGATTAGATTTTCACGACCAGTAAGCATGCCATCTAATGCTGCAAACTGCCCTGTCAGACTGATGCTTTGACGGACATTATCTGGTTGACGATGGATGTCAAAACCATCTATACTTCCTTTTCCATCATCAGGTTTCATCAACGTGGAGAGAATGTTAACTATCGTCGTTTTGCCCGCTCCATTTGAACCTAGCAATGCAAAAATTTCGCCACGCCTCACCTCAAAATCTATCCCCTTTAATACTTCTTTGGCTTTAAAGGATTTCTTTAATCCCTTTACAGAAATTGCTGTTTCACTCATGCTTTTCCCTCCTTATAGAAGTGCTTACCTAAAACTATATTGGCAGCATTCAGCTATTTAGCCTGACTGATATTCTGTATCACTTACTACCGATATAAAAAAATAACTGAATAGTTAACAATTCACCTTGGCAACAACCATCCAGTCCATAATAGCCTTTTTGTTTACTTTTGCTAAAATCGTTTCATGTTGATTTATTCATGATACTGCGGATGAAGCCAATCCAACCAAAATTTAGGATTTACATCATTAGCTTAAACCTCAATAGACAATTGCGGTTATCCGCGACCAATAGTATCATTTAATTTTTTCCGATACTTATCATTCCAAGTTTCCTCATCCTTCACTAGCTCGTCACAAAAAGCTGCTACATCCGCACCTGTAAGGTCAGTAACTTTCTTTCCTTCAGCTGCTCCTGCCTCGAAGAGATCAAGAATACCGTTAAAAATGCGGCTGCTGCCCTCCCAATCAGTGGGACCACCACCAGCATTCCATATATATTTTTGAATTGCTTTATAAGCGCTGCTATATTCACCTGGAAGTGCTTTTGCACGTGCCTCCATCGCCTTCCATTCCCGTTTTTCTTCCAGACTGCCAACTATCTTTTCAAAAATACTCATTTTACAACATCTCCTTTGATTTAAGTTCATTAATTTTGCTTGATACAAACTCCCATTTTTCCCAAAACATTTTAAGCTGCTCTTGGCCAGCTGCATTCAGCTTGTAAAATTTTCTTGGCGGCCCCATATTGGATGGCTTCTTCTCGATATCAACTAAATTGTTTTTCTCCAGCCGCATGGTAATCGTATAAACAGTCCCTTCCACTACATCCGTGAAACCAAGCTCTCGCAGTTGCTGCGTGATTTCATACCCGTAAGTTTCCCCCCGGCTTATAATCTCAAGCACACACCCCTCAAGCACTCCTTTCAACATCTCTGTAATATTTTCCACATTTCCACCTCACTTACAGTTATTTTATATTTCAATACTATGCATCATCAGTACATTGTGTTACAGATATCAAGTATTACTTATTACTGGTATATAGTAATACATATTAGATTTGTTTGTCAAGACGCAAAGAGATTTCTTTATGATGGTATGTCATATGAAAAGAAAAGGCTAAGATTATTTTGAAAATCTCAGCTCTGAAGGATAAAAATTCAATATAATAGTTTCTTTAATTCTTTATCATCTGTAATCAAGTTTCTATACTCTTTCCCATTTATACTTAAACAGCTTGCTTCAATAAAGAAGTTGTCCTTATTATTGACTTGGAAATAGAAATTTGTTGTAGATGAAAGTGTTTCCATTTCTTTTAATGCACTATTTAGGCTTTCAATCATAATTTTTTCCAAATCCTTGAGGAAAATAGCTTAATTCTGTTAATAATAAATGAGACTCATCAAAGTTAGTTATTCAGTCTATACGTATCATGATTCTGGTTCTTGATAAACATAATAAGACATGACTTGTTTAAACGTCATATTAATTTTAATTAACCAATACAAAGTATGATCTTATTCGTCAATTTAGTAACTCTATTAACTCATCTGCATCTTTACTTTTGATGATTTTTTGCACAATCGACTTATTTTCGATAATAGAAATTAACTTTTTAAACATGCCATCCAATTCACTATGTGTTCCCTCTTTAATATTCAATAGGCAAACAAATTGAACCATTTGCTGCTCATTCCATTGGATTGGATTTTTCAATGTGCACACTGTCCAAAAGGTCTCTTGCGTTACGGGAACCAAGGGATGGGGAACAGCCACGAGATTCCCATAGCTAGTCGGGGCTATTGCCTCTCTTTCTAAAACAAGATTCATATAGTCTGCTGGTACAAGATTTAATTGATATAACTCCTTACTTAGAAATTCTATAATGCTTTCTTTATCTGGCAAGTCTAATTGAAGATAAATTCTAGATGCATCTAAGTAATTCCCTACCTTATAAGAAGCAGCTTTTAGATGGTCATGAATAGATCGTATATCCTTGTCCTCTAAGAAAGTATTCACCACTTGGACTGGTATACCAAAATCTTCCCTTATCGGAATGGTGCTAATAATTAACTCAATATCCGTCAGGTCATATGAGGATAAATTATAATAATTAATGGTATCTATTATTTCCAGTTCTTGTTCAAATCTATTTTGCAAGCGATAATACAGTAACTTAGCACTCCCCACACCTGATGCACAAACAATGATTGCTTTTTTTCTTTTCTTCTTCTCTAATTCTAATCGTTCGAGCGCAACACCTATATGAAGAGAGATATAAGCAATTTCATCTTCTACCACTTCCATCCCTAAGTATTCCTCTATACATTTGCTAGCTATAATAGCTCCTTCAAAGGCAGCAGGATATTTTTTCTTAATATCGTTTAGTAAAGGATTACGTATACTCATTTTATTACGCAATCGATTCATGGCAGGACGGATATGCAAGGTTAAAGCTTGGATAAACTCTCGATCTTGGCGAAAGTCCCAATTCAATTCAGTGCGAAGTCTTTCTATCATCTCATTTATGATTGTCCCCGCCTCATCAAATTTACTGAATTCGACTAGCTCTCTTTTATGCAAGAGCTTTGTTCCGAGTAAATGAACAATAATATAATTTATTTCTGTGTTAGGAAACGTTAGACCCGTAAACTCTTCTACTTTACTAGTAATCTCGTCTGCTACTATCTTTTCAAATGGATACTCTTCCACTAGAACATCTGTTAACTCTTCTATTACAAAGCCTTCCTGAATTCTCCTGCATGCAATCGCTATATGTGTGGCTAGGTTTTCCAAAGAAATATCAGATATATCAATTTTATATTTAACTACCTTTTGTATGATAACCTCTTTAATCTTTTTTAAAAGATTTTGATCAATAAGCTGCAGAGAGTCTTCTTTAACAAATGTCTCTTGATTGCGACTTAATAAGAAATTGGATAAACATAACCGTTTCATATATTCATCACCCTGCACTTTCGAGCCATAGTGTGGTCTGTTTATTAATTTCAAGTTATATTTATCTAGAATCTCTTTCACTATTTTTAAATCATTATTCAAGGTAGACATCGATATAAACAGCTCATCTGTAAAGTTTTCTAGTTTAATAAAATCCTTTTCTAGAAATAAACGCTTTAAAATATAGAGAACTCTCATATTTTTATCGGCAAAATCATCCACTGGCTTTTTTTTATCGTTAAAATGTTCATGAATAGTATTGGAAAATAAGGCAGGATTAACGATATTCAGTATATAGCCTTTTCCTCTAATGGAATCGATTATGGTCCCACATGACTCTGTCGTGTCCTGCATCAATTTTATTTCTTTACGAATAGTCCGATCACTGACACCCAATTCTTTAGCCATCCAGTCTGAAGTAACAGGCTCCTTTGATTCTGATAAAAGAACTAGGATATCTTTCTGCCGGCTTGATAGTAAAGCCAATTTTAATCAGCTCCCTTCATCGTCCATTCATTGGACCATTTTTACTCAACTTACTAAATTATACATTTAAGTCCAGCACATAGGAAAAAATGGAGTTTAAAGCAAACTCCATTTAGACTATGAAAGCAAATCCTGACCTACCAGCTAGATTAATAGGTACAACAGAAGGCATGCCTTAGAAAAAGATCAAAGTTCTTCCCCATTTGTTTCAATAACGTGTTTGTACCAATCAAATGATTTCTTCTTGCTTCTCGCTAAGGAACCTTTTCCTTCATTATCTTTATCTACATAAATAAAGCCGTAACGTTTTTCCATTTCACCTGTTCCCGCGCTAACTAAATCAATACAGCCCCATGGTGTATAGCCGATTAAGTCAACACCATCTAATTCGACTGCCTTTTTCATTTCGGCAATATGATCACGGAAATATTGAATTCGATACTCATCATTAATTGATCCATCTTCTTCCACCGTATCCCTTGCTCCTAGACCATTTTCCACAATAAATAAGGGAATATTATATCTTTCATATAGAGCATTTAATGAATACCGAAGACCTACGGGATCTATTTGCCAGCCCCAATCGCTCGCTTCTACATAAGGATTGCGAATAACGTGGCCAAATTCGCCATCAGATTCACTGCCTTCTACTTCACGGCTACTCACTACTTTAGACATATAATAACTAAAACCAATATAATCTACGGTACCTTCTTTGAGAATCTTTTCATCCTCTTTCGTGATATCTATTTCAAATCCATTGCGTTCCCAATATTTCTTCGTATAATTAGGAATCTCTCCTCTAACATGTACATCGCCAAAGAACCAGCGATTATGCATTGCTTCTGCGGCATACATAACATCATCGGGATGACAAGAATATGGATAAACAGGTACAATGGCAAGCATACAGCCAATTTTAAAATCAGGATTAATTTCCCGGCCAATCTTCACTACCTTTGCACTAGCAATTAGTTCATAAAGAGAGGCTTGATACATCGTTTGCTTCCGATTTTCCCCTTCCTCATATTTAATTCCTGAATTAGTGAAGCTCGCGAAATCCATGCTTGTATCTGCTTGGTTATTGATTTCATTAAATGTCATCCAATACTTTACTTTATCCTTGTAGCGTTTTAATACCGTTTCCGCATATTTAACGAAGAAATCGATACACTTTCTATTTCTAAATCCACCATATTTTTTTACAAGATGATAAGGTAATTCAAAGTGTGAAAGTGTAATAACTGGTTCAATATTATGTTTTAACAACTCATCAAATAAATCATCATAGAATTGCAGTCCTTCTTCATTTGGTTCTGCCTCGTCTCCATTTGGAAAAATTCTTGTCCAAGCAATAGATGTACGGAAACATTTAAATCCCATTTCTGCAAATAGTTTAATATCTTCCTTGTAGCGCGAATAAAAGTCAATTGCTTCATGGTTTGGATAATTGTATCCTTCTAGCACACCATCTGTAATCTGACGAGCGACACCATGTCTTGCTGCTGTCATTACATCCGCAACACTTACACCTTTTCCGCCTTTATTCCAGCCACCTTCAAGCTGATGAGCCGCAACTGCTCCACCCCATAAGAAATTCTCTGACAATGCTGTTTTTGACATGATAAGCTTCCTCCAGTGAATGTTATTTCTTGTAAGTTATAAATTTGTTAATAAAAAAAGAAAGCGGTCTATCGTTTCGTGGAGAACCGCCTTCTTCCTGTTAAAATAAATAGAGCTACAATGAAAATACTTCGTGTAAGTATTCGTTTCTCCAAATTTAATTATTAGACTATAATACTGATTCTCCACCTTTTTCTTGTATTACTAACTTGTTATCATACATTTTAATAAACGGGAACCAAACCAGAAATGCTACAGCACCGCAAATTATCGCTACAATAACAGCCATGTAATCTCCCGCTGTACCAATAAATGCTCCTATACCAATTGGCGAAGGCCAAGGTACTTGTGCAATAATCGCATCAACAAATTTTAACTTAATGGCCCAATATCCAATCGAAGCCGAAGCCATTGGTGCTAAGAAGAATGGGATTGCCAAATATGGATTATAAACAATTGGCAGACCGAACAATAATGGTTCATTAATATTGAAAATACCAGGAGCAAGCGATGCTTTCCCTAATATCTTTAGTTGTTGTGACTTAGCTAAAAAGGCAACGAAGAACACTAATCCAATAGTTGCTCCAGATCCTCCCATAATGACAAATGAGTTTGAGAATTCTCCAGCAAACGGAATATTACTTCCCTCTAAGTTTGACTGCATATTAGATAGAACAATAGGCGTTAAGAATGCGCCGATAATATTTGCACCATGAATTCCTACAATCCAAAGGGCATGGATTAAGAAATAAATTACCATGATTCCTAACCAGCTGTTTGTTAAATTCACAACGAAGCTAAATGGAACAGCTACTACTTTAAAAATATCTGTACCTAATGCTACTAGAATACCGTTAATAACTAAGATCACAATAGCCACTAAAAAGGCCGGAATTAGCGCTGTAAAAGATCTAGATACCCCCTCCGGTACTGCTTCAGGCATTTTAATTACCCAATTTTGTTTAACACACAATCTATATAACTGCACGGCGATAATCCCGAGAATAATTGCTGCAAAAATACCTGTAGTACCTAACCGACTCACACCATCACCAACCATCTCCCAGCCATTTACAATGGTTGTTCCATCATCAATTTGATGAATAAGCGAGATTTTTCCGCCATCTATTACGAGCATAGGAATGGTCATAAAGAAGGCAAACATAGATAGTAAAGCCCCATTCAATGGATTTAAATTTAAGTTGTCTTCTTCAGCAATAATTTTCGTATACTCATAACCGATGACAAGGTTAAAATAGAGTGCTAGGATTCCCATTGTTGATTTATTTGCTAACATATACAAGTCACTAATCTTAAAGAAAGTACTATTGAAAAATCCTTCTAAAAAAGTAAGTGTCTGCGGCAATACATTCAATACTAGGAACATAGAACCAACGATAGTAAAGGGAATGGAAGCCATCCCTGCTGCCATTACTGCCCGCACAAAGCGGAAGGAAGCAACTTTCCCCATTGGACCCATGAGATATTTTTCAAAAAGAGCAAATACTTTATTTTCTCCTGACATATAAACTCCTCTTTTCCATGGTTAATTAATAACTTTTTCATATAGTTTAATGCGGCTATAGTGTTTATCTTCATTTAAACTAATTTTGTGCAATCGTTTTAGCATGAAAGCAGCTAATAATATTCCCGAAATTAAAATAGTTAGAATGAACATTCTAGATTCATCTTGATTAATTAAGAACGGATAAAGCAAAGCAAAAGTAGAAGAAAAACAAGCAGGCACTATACAAATTACATTTGCAGCGAGCAATGCCGTAAAACTGTATTTTGTAAATTTGGGATGATGGCTAGGACTACTGTAAATCTTCACTTGCTCCACAACACTAGCTACCATAAAAGCCAATAATACGAAAGGAATAAAAAACAGCTTTGAATCACTTAGCACCAACGAAATAAACCAATATAAATTGGTAAAAAAGAATAGTGCAGTTACATAACGAACAAGTAAATACCGATTAAAATACATCGTTTTTATACTTTGTTTCTTTCTTTGCTTTTCTAGCAAGGCTCTTTGTTCATAATTCATATTAATCCCTCCTTCTCTTGTTCTTCGCTACTTGCTTCTTCATTTGAGATTTCAACTAATATTAGATACCGCTTTCATTTTTCATAGTGGAAATTAGATCGAACGGACTCCGTCGTTGAAAGCGAAAAACTAGTAGCTTCCTTCTCTTCTATTCATTAGCACCTTAGTTCGGCAGTTCCTGTAAAATTACGTTTGCTAATTTTTCAATCCCCATCGGAATTGGAATATACGCTTGTGGTGGTATGTTAACAACCGGCTTCCCTACACGATCCCCTGTTTCTTTCAGCTTATTGAAATACATTTTTGTTTGCGGGCTTACTAAATATAGATCAAATTCACCCTTCTCAATCATCTTACCGCCTTCATTTGCAGATATAGCATCTAATACAATATCTTGACCTTTTGATTTAAAAAACTCCGTTGTCTTTTTTGCCATTAGTGATGATGACATACCAGCTGCACAAATAATTAGGGCTTTTTTCATTTTATATTCCTCCAATAATTAATAAGATTTTTTGATTAAGATTAAACAAATTCCCAGCTTAGTTAGGTAGTTTCTTATGAAGTTCTATGAATTCCTTTGCCATATCAACAACAGTCATGGCATTCATTAAATGATCTTGCGCATGGATAAGCAATAACCGAATTTCAAATTTTTCTCCACGAGCTTCCCCTTGAATCAAATCTGTTTGAAAGCGATGAGCTACGCGCATTGCTTCATTTGCTTCATCCAGTTTTTGCTCTGCTAAAGAAAAGTCGCCACTTTTAGCATCATTTATTGCTTCCATTGCTAAACCTCGAGCATTTCCTCCATTTAAAATAATTTGAAAACTAATTTCCTCCAAGTTCATGCTAATCCACCCTTACATAAAAAAATATGTGCACCATTTCTCCTATTTGCAGTAAAGATAAAGCTAACAGTATGTTCGACTTAATTCTCTTTCGATTGCTAGCTTAAAAGAATGAAAGGCCAATTGAGAATACCAAAAAACCATTGTTAGCGATTTCATCTTTTGTTATCAACTGCTTATCTACATACTATACTTAATTAAATTTAAAGTTAATTCAAACTCTTTCCTTTGCGCAACGGAAACCATTACCATAAAAACAGGTGTCAGGCACCACAAAAAGACAACTGTCTTTTTACGGTGCCTGACACCCACTTCTATATATTTTGACAGCAATTCTTTGTATATAAATTTTTAAGAAAAGCAGTAGTAAGGAAACCAATAATTCCAATGATCATCATTACTATATTTGCATATATATACTTTTTAATAGCTTTAATCTCTTTATTAAAAGAAAGTACAATATAGCAAGTCAGGATTAGTATAAATACACTAAGAGTTACTAAAAATAAGATCATTTTAAATATATTAGCATCCATAGAATTATATGGAATTGCCAACATAAATGCGAATAGACTTATATAAAATACTAAATGAAGCCTCAAAAGTATTTTCATATATACATAACCTTCTTTAATTAAATTATATGATTCCTTGTGACGTTTATTGTACAATATAGGATGAACGTCTTATCCAAGCTTTACTTTAAAAAATCCCTTTTAGTTGGTATATATGCTTCTCTGGATTTATTTGTGATTGAAGAAGTTATTTTGGCCTTTGAATAATCTTACGGGGAACTTTTTTACGGTGGAAAGTTAAATATTTAAATTCATCATTAATTTAGTATATTATAACATTAAATTAATATAGGAAAGAGCATTGAGTTAGACTTTAATGCTCTTATTACTATTTATATATCTAATCCTAGCCAAGTTCTAAAAAGCCCTGCTTCCTCTCCATCCGCAACTATTCCACTGCCAGGACTTGTTGTAAAAGGTAGCCATTGCCAGTCCTCACACCCTACAAACCCTATTCTTGACCAATTATTGAGGAATTCAATAAAGTTATTTGCCAATATATAACCGTGCCCTTCACCATTATCGTGACTAAGATATACGATTGGGGCATCTTCCTTGTTACTCATATCAAATGCTAAATAATCCCCATTCCCTACTTCACTAAAGGCTAATTTATTATGCCAAACTACATCATATTCATCTTCGGGATCAGAAAAAACATTTTCAATCCACCCCATACGATCTTCTTCACACTGAGAAAGAAGTTCTAAGCTCCAGTGAGGAGTACCAGAGAATATTTCTCTGAATTCTTTTGGTTGCTCCATATTGTCAGGTAAAAGCCACCGCAAACTGAAATTACTTGAGAACTCATTAAGAACCTTCTTGAAACTTTCAGGTAACTTTCTCCCAAGTTGTTCCTCTGTTTTGATTATTTGTTCAAGCGAAGCTGGCTCATCAATAATAACTTCTTGAACCTCTCCACCAATTTCTTTAATCTTAGATGTAATAGCCTCAATTCTATATCTAATTAATTCGTAATCCATTTAATCATCTCACCCTTATCTTAAATATAATATATCAATCATTTTGAATTTTCTGTTATTTTCTAATACTCACGCTAATTTGGTTCTGCCCATCCGGGTCTTATCATATTTCTCTTCAAAAGGAGAAAACGTAAAAATAATTGGGGAATGACGAAAATTCAACAAAGATGGCTAACAAAAAGTCCCAATGTAACAATGCGCTCGTGCGTAAAGATAATATTTATGTATAAATTTATCTCCATCAAAATATCTACCTTCTCTTAATTTGACCTATGTCTTCGGAAATCATGACTTAATGACTTAAAGCAACATTGACAACAAAGTCAATCCAATTTCCCACCAACCTTTCATACACCGTACGTAGCCAAAATACATTAGTATTCTTAGCTTCGATGAATAAGGATTTCAATCAATTGGTATTTTTAATTCTGAATCATCAATAATCAAATTTTTATACTCTTCATCATTAATAATTAATGCGTTAGCTTCAATAAAGAAATAGTCTTTATCATTAACTTGAAAGTAAAAATTTGTAGTGGAAGATAGTGTTTCTATTGCTTTTAATTCACTATGAAGGCTTTCAATCATTATTTTACCAAAGCCTTGAGGAAAATAGCTTGATTCTGTTAATAATAAATGGGACTCTTCATCAAACTCATTTAGTCTAAAAGTATCATAAGCTGGTTCCTGAAATACATAATAAGACAACACTTGTTTAAACGTAATATTAATCAAATTGTTTTTTCTATCACCCTTTAATTTGAGGGTAATAGTTTCTTTCAGGTAATTAATATTCAAGTCAATAATAGCCAGAGACTCTATTTCCGAAAAAAAATGTTGTAATTTTCTTTCAGTATTCACTTTATCTTGCACCTATGTTCCCTCTCTTCTTTATAAAATGGTGTCAGGCACCACAAAAAGACAATTGTCTTTTTACGGTGCCTGACACCCACTTTACAATCGTTCTATCAATCTTTCTATTTCCGCCTTTAATACTTCCTTTTTATCGTTATGAAGCAGCTTGATTATATCTTGGAGAAATTTAATCGCTTGATCGTTTTTGCCTTTCTCTAGGTGTTTTTTGGATTGCTTTAATTTATTGCTTAAGCTCTTATAAAGACTATCCTTTAATTCACCTGATTCCTTGTACATATCCAGTAATGTTTGAATGGACGTATGATCTGCTTGATACGGTCTAACTAAGAAATGATCAAACTTGGTATTATTATAATTGGATCTTACCCCTACTTTCCCTTGCGTAAAGGCAGTACGGCTATTGTCCGTAAAATTAATCTTTGGTGTCTCCATATCATCCACATATACTTTAATTGTTGTCCCAATCACTTCAATTTTCATATGATGCCAAGCAGCTTGTGGTTCTGTGATCGAGGCACCACCAAGATACTCCCAATTATAATTTTGCTTTCCAAGATGGACGCCGTCCTCATTTATATAGGCCACATATCCTTGCATGAAATCAGCATTATTTTGGCTATACTCAATTCCATTTGCGGGATTATTTACTCGAAAGATGACTCCTCCGTCTCCGGATCCTTCAGCCACTTTAACATCTGCTTCGATAATGTAATCCTTCCACTCTTTTTCACCGATAACTGATTTTGCAAAGGTTTCGCTACTTGCATTGTACTCGCCTATTATTTGTGGCTCTGGTACTTCGATTTCCTCTAGGATTTCAAAATAATAGAAGTCAAATTCACCTTTTACTATTTCTACTTTAATCGTATGCTGTCCTGTTGGTAAGGAAACTTTTTTCTTAATAACGCTTTGCCAATTATTCCAATCGCCAGTGCTAGGGACATCAATAACACCTGTCAAATCAATCGAATCATCAAGCCATAATCGGATTTGACTATCTTTATACGTCGTAGCTACATTTATGGCTAAATCATAGCTACCTTCTTCTGCAATATCGACATTATACTTCAGCCATTCTCCTGTTTGATTCCAGCCAACATTGTAGCCACCTTCCGGATTCACACGGATATCGACTGCATCCTGGCGATACTCCCCGCCAATATTTTCGATAGTATTATCGTGATAGGCAACCCCTTCACCACCAGTAATATAATCTGCCGCCATTATTCTGCCTGGCAGCTTTTTATACTGATCAAATTGGTGGAACATAAATTTTGAAAGCTCAAAGCCACCTTTTACAGCAACTATTTTTAATGTATGCTGCCCAGCTGGCAATGTTATATCCTCTAGTGATATAGTCTTCCAACTGTCCATGCTGCCCGTTTTCGGCAGATCAATTTCTCCCGTTAGATCTAGCTTGTCATCTAACAGAAGCTTTATTTTCGATCCATCCTTTACAGAGGAAACAAGTAAATCAAGTCCATAGCTTCCTTCTTCTAAAATATTCACATCATATGTTAACCATTCATCCGTCTCAATTGAGGTAACTGCATAATCCGCTGCAGCTGTTTTTCGAATGTCCATATCGTCATTACGGTATTGTCCCCCACTATTTCCTTCCGACTTATCATAATAAGCTACATTTTGCCCACCGTTGTTATAGTCTTCCGCTTCAATGAGCCCAGGTAGTGGTCGATGAACATCAAATGAAGACAATTCCATTTTCGTAAAGTCAAATTCCCCTTCTACGAATTCTAGTTTCAAAGTATGATTTCCCTTCGGCAACTTAATTCCATTTTTAATGACAGCCTGCCAATTGTTCCAGCCGCCAGTAGCAGGAACATCAAATACGCCGGTTAAATCTATTTTATCATCTAACCATAGACGCGTCTTTGCACTTGTAAAAGTTGTTGCAGCATAAAGCTTAAGATTGTATGCGCCAGCTTCTTGAACATTTACATTGTATTTCAGCCATTCACCAGTCTGATTCCACCCAACAGCATAGCCGCCGCCTTCTGGATTGGTTCGGATATCTACTGAATCTCTTCTAAATACTCCACCAATATTTTCTGGTGTCGTATCATGATAGGCAACTCCTTCCCCACCAGTATTGTAATAGGCTGCATTTATTACCCCAGGAACCTGTTTATACTCATCGAAATCAATATTTTGCTCTTCAAAAGGACCAACTTTCCATGTCCCCTCGACTTCATCCCATCCTTTAGCATTCCCATCATTAAAGTCGTCATATAATACATCAACTGCTTTATAGCCTTGTACTTTAAAGCTTGAAAAATCAAATGAACCCTTTACCACTTCAATCGTTAGCGTATGCTTTCCTTTTGGTAGTTTCAACTTTTCGATTGAGAACGTTCTCCAATCCGTTGATGGCGGAATACTTACATCCCCCGTTATATCCGACTTTCCATCTAACAAGATCCTTATCTTGGCATCTTTGGAGGATTCGCCAACACGTAAATCCAGATTATATAAGCCTTCTTCGGCAATATTTACATTATATTTCAGCCATTCGCCTTTTTTATTTGATTCAATGTAATAACTGCCGTCAGAATCGTCAGCAATATCTACATAATCTTGGCGGTAGGCATTAACTGCTTCTTTCCTTGTTTTATCATGATAGCCGACACCTTCACCACCAGCATTATAATGAACAGCCTCAATCGTCCCCGGTAAAGGCTTATACGCATCAAAGACATTGCTGCCGTCAACTTTATTGCTAAAAGCTGTATAGCCAAAAGCTCCATGTACATCTGAAGTAGTATAGCCGATGCTGCCAGCGCCAATGTTTCGAACTTCTCTTGTTTGCTTTTGCATGCCATCAACATAGATTCTAAATGTATCTCCCGACCTTTCTACTCTCAATTGGAGTAGCTTTGTGTAATCATAGCCTTCTGGCAGATCTGCATACTCCCAGCCTTGTTCCTCACCATCCACAACAAAATTAGTTTCCAATCGATTATGCTTCGAGCTTAGGACAGCTGTTCCGTAGTTCTTTTCATCTTTATAGGAGAAAACTACACCAAGTCGCGGATTTTCACTCTCCCCTTTTTCTACCATTTTCAGATTGAATTCTGCTGTATATTCCTTATCTGTAGATACTTTACTTACTTGTCTATACCATCTCGTATCATCCAAAGTCTTCTGTTCCAGCCAATTAGAAGTATTTTTCGTGATACTCCATTTCCCTCCATTTACATTTTTCCAATCTGCTCCAAGTTCGGTTCGATTAAATCGATCACTAAAATCCGGTAAAGCAGGATCAGACTGTTCAGAAGTTGTCGGCCCTAACACGAGCATTTTCTCGCCATTCCACGCAATGCGGTCGAAGTTTATGTTACGCCCTGGGTTCGCATGACTATGATAGACGATATAGTCGGAATCAAGGTCTGGTCCTCGCACAACTGTGTTATGACCTAAACCTACATTTTCCCCTTCTGTGTTTAGTAAAAGTGGATTCTGCTCTTTATTCGTTGTAAAACCAACATTAGGAGAATCACTTACTCCATAATCAATACGGTATGCTTTATTCCAAATATGGTTTCCTGTATAAGTCATATAGTATTTGCCATGTCTTTTCAGTACGGTTGCCCCTTCTGTCCAGCCATTCATTTTTGCACCTGTATCCGTTGCCTTGCCAAATTCAGTTGGCGTTGGCATCGAGCGTGCATCTATTCTATTTGATCCCGTACTATAAAAATACCATTTGCCGTCATCATCAATAAAAACATGTCCATCAATCCCCATCCCAAGGTTATCGGTTTGTTTTTTAAAAGGACCAAGAGGGCTTGAACTTTTATAGACATAATGCCCATTTCCACCTGGAGATGTATACATATAGAAATCGCCATTCCAGTAAACAACTTCCGGGGCATAAGCAGCCTTCGTAGTAGGTTCTTCTGTAACAAGACCAGCATATGTCCAATTCATTAAATCTTCGGATGTCCACGCCTTCACACCGCTTTTATCATCTACGGTACTAACATAGAGATAATAAATACCATTATGCTTTAGGATATATGGATCCCCTTCTCCATAATACTCTCCGCTATCCCATGTCCAAGATTCTGGTAAATCCATCGGGTTACTGTAGGCAAATGCTGCATACGGTAAAGAGAGCCATAAACTCATACACAGTAATACTTTTACTAACTTCTTCAGGATAATCCCCTCCCCATATTTGTTGAAAACTACCATCTATATAAAAAGGGCATACCTGATCAGTTATAAGTTGATTTTGTACACCCTGGATACCTGTATTCTAGTAAAATACTGCTCTCTTAAATTTTGTTGGATAATACCTTCTCATTGTTTAGAAATCATATAGAAGAGAGAAAAACGATTCATCTAAAAATTATCTACTTAATCTTGTTCTTTTTAAATAAAACGCTTACAAATATCTTATATTATCCTCATTCGTAAAAATATACTAAATTTAGTATATAATATACCTTTTATACTTTTTTGATGAAAAAATCCTATTTATTAGCAGAAAAAGGAAAGAACTGCATGGGAGAAAAATGTTAGGAGAATAATTTTCCAACAAAAAAAACTACCATAGTCAGGTAGCATATTCTTTACCTATATTTCATTTCCGGCAGCAAACACCACATTTACTGGGATAAACATTCGTTTTGGTTCGTATTCTCCAGCCATTTGCTGCATTAATAACTTCACCGCATCCTTGCTGCACTGCTGGATATCCTGCTGAACAAAGGTAATCCCTTCTATTCCAGAAAAATCAAAAGTAACCAACTCTATTTGACGGTAAGACTCTTTTTGAACTTCTAAAATAGCACGATGCGCATACTGTGCCAATTCCGCATTCATCGTAAATAAGCTTGTTAGCTTCGGGTTTTCTAATAAAAATTGTTTAATTATTGCAGGCGTTTCCTGAATGGAGATTTTATCAAATGGCAGTGTTAGCCAAAGGTTTTTATCAATTGTAATTTCTTTTCTAAAAAAAGCTTGTTCAAATCCTTTTGCTCTTTCTTCCGTAACCGTGTTTGTTATTAAGGGAGAGATAAGTCCAATCTGTTCATATCCTTTATCCAACAAATAAGAAATAGCCGCAAACGTTCCTTGAGTATTTTCGGAACTGACACTATAGGTAGAAATATTTTTCATATATCGGTCAATCAATACGAGAGGAAACTTATCTAGCGACAGTCGAAGAACTGCCTCATTATACATTTCCTTTTCTGCCGGAAAAATAATAATTCCTTCCACACCAATCACACGAAAAGTCTCAATAGCTTCCGCTTCTTTTAGTTGTGATTCTCTAGAAATCTTAATGACTAAGTTATACCCTTGCTCCGTCACATATTGTTCAAGAAAATTGACAAAATCCTGCTCCACCTTTGTCTTCATCGTTGGAATAATTAACCCAATCAACCCACTTGAAGTTTGGTTTCGTGCCATTGAACCTGTAAAACTACTTTCAATAACAAACGTCCCTTTCCCCTTAATCCGCTCCACAATTCCTTGATCAGCTAAGCCAGCCAACGCATTCTTGGTAGTAATCTGACTTACATGAAATTCATCCATTAAATCCTTCTCAGAAGGAACTCTATCTCCGACTCTCCATTTCCCGTCCTTTATTCGCTCTATAATCTTATTTTGAATCTGCTGATATAATGGTTCGTTTTTAATTGTACTCATCCTCCAGCCGTTTTTGTGTGTAACTAATGGAAAATATATATCTACTATACTAAGTTTGGCGTGAAAGATGAAGGGGGATGATTCTTTTGGGTCTCTAAAAAATTCTCCCTATAAGTCGATATTAAGGTATAGAAAAATATTTCCAACAGAAAGAGGCAGATTATGTTTTTAGATTTTTTATTTAAAAAGAAAAATATTAAAAAAAACAAGAAAGAAGGTCCAATCAACGTAAAAAATAGAAACAACTCCACAACCAAAATAGAAAACAATCAATCTGCTGTTAGAAAAGGGGAACTCGGCGAATACAAAATTGATATTCAACTATCCCAGCTACCTAAAGATTATATGTATTTAAGTGATATATTCATTAAAAATCCTAAATCATCAACGGGATATTCCCAGATTGACCATGTCATCATAGCTCCTTATGGTTTATTCGTTATCGAAACGAAGAATTATCAAGGAACTATTTACGGAGGAAAAGATAGAAAAACTTGGTTAATTAATGGTAAGTTCAAAATGATGAATCCTATAATGCAGAATTATGGTCATATTCAAGCCCTCAAAAGTTTTATAGAAGCGAAATATCATCCATACTTTATTTCAGTAGTTTCCTTTACAAAGAGATGCACATTTAAAATAGAGGAAGAATTGCGTAAGATTAGTTCTACTGAATTGGTCATTTACGATGTTGAATTAACTCAGTTTATTAATAGAAAGGTTGCTGTTCTTAAATTACAATACCCAACCCCCCTTTTTCTAAAAAGTGAAATGGAGATGATCTACAATTCACTTGTGAATGCTAATATTACAGACGCTGCAATTAGAAAGCAGCATATAGATATTATCGAAGAAAAGAAGAACATCACTGACAAAAAAGAAAAGGAAAACACGTGTATAATCTGTCAGAAACCCGTATCAGATAAAGTAAAATCATTCTGTTTATCTAATAAGAAGTTCCAAGGAAAAATTTATTGTTATGAGCATCAAAAAAGTTTGTAAAACAGAAGTTAATATCCATTTAGATAATAGAATCATAAATCTTAATGGATAAGTAAGTGAAAAAAGGAATATATGGAACTTGCTGATAAAGCAAGCTTAAAAAAAATCCTATTTTATAGATTTTTCAGTATTTTTTCTTTCTTCACTTGTCATTCTTTTAAAAAATAATCTAACAATTCCTTTGCGAAAAATTCTTACTCTATAAATAACCTCTATTAATAAAATTCTAAATAGACAAAGAATATTCTTGGATTAAACGAAAAACTATACCAAAATCACTAATAAGGAGGGTTTTCATTTTTAATCGTTTTCCTGTTCATCAGATAGAGAGAGTGAGTTGGGGGTTAGGGGGCTTCCCCCTATTCCTCAACTGATTCATCTGGCCACTGGTAATCCTTTCATCGATTAATTCAGCCATAAACAACGAAATGATGACTTCCATAGCAATTTCAACAAGTATAAATATAGGTTTTCGAAAATTTTCAGCGTCAATGTTATAGTTTATAGTCTCTGTATACCTTGAAATTGCTTATTTGCCCATGCAGCATAAGAAGGGTGTGTCTGAAGTAATTCTTCATGTTTTCCAACTCCTGTAACATGTCCATACTCAAATACAATAATTTGATCCGCATGTACAACTGTCGATAATCTATGTGCGATTACAATGGTTGTACGATCTTGCATCAAATAATGCAGTGCCTTTTGGACCTCATGTTCTGAATCACTGTCCAAGCTCGCGGTTGCTTCATCTAACAGCAAAATATCCGGTTGTCGCAACAAAGCACGAGCAATAGCTATACGCTGGCGTTGTCCGCCTGATAACTGAATTCCTCTTTCTCCTACCTCTGTTTCATACTTTCTTGGTAAAGCGTCAATGAAATCATGGGCATATGCAAGTCGGGCTACATTCATCATCTCCAACTCACTCACTTCGTCTTCTCGCCCATAGATAATATTTTCTCGGATTGTACCTGATATAAGAGAGCTTTCTTGAGACACATAACCAATTTTTTTGCGCCACTCATGGAGAGAAAAAGAATCGATTGGCGTATCACCCCAATATATGTTTCCAGTTTCCGGATCATAAAATCTCTCAATAAGCGAAAAAATGGTTGTTTTTCCACTTCCGCTAGGACCAACAAAAGCAGTTACTTTACGATCTGGTATCGTAAAAGAAGCATTTAGCAGGATTTGCTTATCTCTTTCATAACCAAAACAAACCTTGCGAAACTCTAAGATGTTATGCTTGTCCGGCATCACATCCTTTTTGTTGTCAGCTTCGAGGGGCTGTTCCAAGATAAGCCTTAATCTCTCTGTTGATCCCATTACTTTTTTTAAATTCGAAAAAAATGCTCCAAACTGTTCAACAGGCATCATAATTTGAAACAAAAGTAAGATATATGCTACAAGTTTCCCTGCAGTAAGAGCTCCCGAAGAAACACGCACTCCGCCATAACCGATAATTACAACTAGTAGCACAATCATGATTAATGTCATCAATGGCATCAGTACTGCATTAACCCGAGCTTCTTTCATTTCCGATTGAAATAAATCATCCATGTTAACTTCACCGTTTTTTAATTCTTTTCTCTCCGAGTTAGAAGCCTTAACCAGTCTCATTTCCCCAATGATTTGGGACAGAGTCGAGGATAGTGCTGCCAAATGTTCCTGTAAACGCACGGAATTTTCATACATCTTATTCCCCATCGGCATCATTACAGCTAAACTAATAGGTAATACCAACATAATGATTAACGTCATTTGCCAATCCAAATAAAATAACATGGCCACTGCACCAATAACTGTAATCAAGTTGGAAATAAAGTTGATGAAGTGATCGGTAATGAGTGATTTAATCTCATTTGTATCGTTTGCGATGCGACTCATAAGATCCGCAGAGCGGTAGCGATCAAAAAAACTCATCTGTAAATGAAGCATCTTTTCCCAAAGCTGTTTACGCAATTGATTGACCATTCTATTTCCGACATAAGCTAACAGATAGTATGAGAATCCACTTGATACGGCTTGCAAAATAAAGATAAAGACAAGCTGTATAATCGTAGTGGCATTTATTAATTCCAAACGAAATTGGTCAATTATTTTTCCAGTAGCTATCGGAACAATCAACCCCACAACTGAACTGATAATACTTAAAATAAGGGCTATGCTTAGAACCAGCTTGGGAACTTCTGTAGAAAATAAAAGCTTCGCTAAATAGCGTAGACCGGTTTTATTTAAAGAGTTGTCACGATCGCGAATATTTGTAAATTTCTCTTGATTGCTCATAATTACTCCTTACTATATTTTTTTAAATTTTATACTTGATACCATTAAATAGGAAAAAGCAAATAATGAAATCACCGATATAAGTGTTAAATTAATCGTGCTTGGTGCAAGCACCGAGTAAATGGACAGAATAAAACCTGCCACGGTTATTGGAATTCCACTAAAGATACCTTCAAACTCTTTGATATTAAATCGTGCTAATCTATATGAACCGCTGACGACGTATAACAATAGAGCAACTATACCTACAAGTCTCAGCATGCCAAGATCATCAAAGTTAAATTTAAAATAAACAAGTAAAGCTGGAGCAATCCCAAAGGAAACCAAATCAGACAAGGAATCCAATTCTTTACCGAATTCACTGCAAACATCTAATCGTCTAGCGATTCTTCCATCGTATCGATCTATAAATGCTGCAATAATAATATATATGGCACTTACGAAGTAATTTTGATTAATAACCTCAATAATTGAAAGCACCCCCAATGACAAATTTACAAAGGTAAGCAGATTGGGAATATTTTTTATAAACATAGATTCTCCTAACTAATAATGAATTTTATTATGACTCCCTATTATTGATATTTGGTAATCTGGTTAAATTGTTTTCGCCTGTAATCTACCCTCTCCTATTTGCTTATGATATATAAGATTATGGGAGATTTCTTAAGATGAGGGGTTCATAATTCTTAAGAATTCTTAAGTCGGTTAGTATCTACATATGGGTAGCTAATTTCACAACTTGTTGGTACAACTGAATGATAAATGGAAAAGGAGAATTGATATGAAAAAAATAATAAAAGCAGACCATCACAACCGGTCTGCTTTTATTGATTATATAATTCTTAATGCCAGGATGCCGATAAGCCATCACCCCGAACGCTCCATTTGCAATCTTAACCAGATCGCCGTCCTGTTGCTTCACCACGATTCTGTCCCTTATGAATTTATTTTCTCAATTGTTTTTCTTTTGTATATTTTTCATCATGGATCCATATATCCACTTTGAAGCTATATACACTACATTTATCAACAAGTATAGAACAAATAAGAATAAAGCTACCAAGAACACACCATTATTCTTTATAACAATCTCCTGAGAATTCATTGAATATATCAACACATAGAGATAAAACATACAGAACATAAACACAGCTTCAATAAAAAAATAGTTTAACTCCTTATGTTAGAGATTAATTTATTTAGATACAAATTCAAACAGCGGAGAGTGAAGCCCCATTCCTCTCCTTGACTCGGAAACAACTGATTTTAGCGACTTTGTTTGCGTATATCTTGGTTCCAGTGACAAGTTGGATGCCCAAAAATCATTCAAAAGTCTGTGCTGTTTTATTTAAAATGACAGGTAACGTTACCTGTAGTAAAAAAGTATCTTTTCGTACTGATACGTTCAACGTCCCGTTGTGCTTCTGTATTATTTTCTGGCAACTAACGAGCCCAATTTTGTTGCTATCTTCCTTTTCGGCTTCACGTAAAATTTTATTCTCGAACCTAAGATCGACCCATTGTTGTTTCAAGGAAACCTGAATAAGAATGGGATGCGTCGGATCGGCATACTTTCGAATATTTGAAAATATATTATCGAATACACGGCGTATAGCGACCAAATTGATTTCCAGTAAAAATTGCTCATCATATGGATCTGCTTGAACTTGAATATCTAAATTATCCATAACCACCAGTTGCTCATCAATGAGTTGATCTATAAGAGCTCTGCCCTCATATAATTCAAATTCCACTTCCTCTTCTTCAGCGGCAGAGGACACCGTAAAATATTCGAATAGTTTGTCCGATAGCGCTTTGATTTGATAGGCCTTTTCCCGGCTATTATGGATATATTGCAGCAAATCCTCATGAGTCTTATACTTGTTAAGCTCGATGATATCCATATACCCCAGCAAAATTGTAAGTGGAGTGCGTAAATCGTGGGAAATTGCCGTGATCAATTCGCGATTGGCCATCCTCATCCTCTCCTCACTGCCGAGTCGCTCGGCAAATGATTTCCTCATCTCATCAATACTTTGGGCCAAAGAGGATAATTCATCCTTTCCAGAAACAGTAATTGAATAATCTAAATTTCCACCTTCAAGTATTTTGATCTCTTGTTCAAGTACTCCAATATAAGATGTTTTCTTATTAATTATCAGTAAGAAGGAGATAATGAATATAATGGCTGCTATGAAAATACCAATAAACAAAATGAGATTATAGTATTGATACTCATAAAGGCCTACCAAGTAGATCTGGGCATCTTGATCCGCAAAATGGATGGTAGTAGGTGTTTCCGAAGGCGTGAACCGAGTTAGTAGCTCTTCGTTAATAGCAGGATCAACCTCTTTATTTGATGAAAAAATTAATTTCTCTTTTGCAAAAATATACAGATTCAAATATCGCTCATTATTTATCCATTCAGTCAGTTTCTCTCGATCACGGGTGGACACGTTTTGGCTATTCACAAACTCTTCGAATCGTTCAAGCGCGTCTTGCTGCCTATTTTCCATAAACGCAGATTTGCTTAAATAACTATTTAACACTTTCTCGCCAACGACTTGTAAAATGCCGAAAACACTTAAAGAAATAGCTGAGGAAATTAAAACTGCCAGAACGAGCTTGATCTTAAGTTTTTTCCCCATTAGTAATCTATTCAATTTTGTACCCCTTTCCCCAAACAGTCTTTACATATTTAGGGTTCTGCGGGTCATCTTCAAGTTTACTTCTCAAATTACGAATATGGACCATAACTGTGTTGTTACAGGTATAAAAGTAGGGTTGCCCCCAAACACTTTCATATATGTTTTCAGCCGAAAACACCTTACGTCGTTTCTTAGCTAACAGCAGCAAAATCTGGTATTCAATTTCAGTCAAAGTGATTTCCTTCTCTCCAACAAATACAGTCTTTGCATCCTGGTGAATAGTAAGATCCTTAATGATAATATGCTCCGTTTCCTCCGTCTTCTCCTTGCCACGATAGACATAATATCTCCGCAGTAAAGCCTTCACTCTCGAAACGAGTTCTGTATAAGAAAAAGGTTTGGACAAAAAGTCATCACTGCCTGAAGAGAAGGCCAATTGTTTGTCCGAATCCTGCGTTTTCGCAGTAAGGAACAAGATCGGTGCGCTTGTTTTTTCACGAATCTCCAAACACGCCTTCAGCCCTGATTTATTGGGCATCATCATATCTAAAATTATGAGATCTGTCTCTTCATTTACTTTATTAATCGCATCTTGACCATCTATCGCTTCAACCACTTCATAATTCTCACTTTCTAACAAGATCCTTACAATTTCTCGAATTTCACTGTTATCATCAGCAATTAAGATTTGCTTGTTCATCTGATCACCCCATCTAATATCAGTATAATAGGCGTTTTGTGCAACTACCAGTAAATAGAGTCGACTTAAGAATTCTTCAGAAATTATGTATGTAACTCTTAATTTATCCATTCTATACTACAAACAGATAGAAGTAATTACATAAAGGAGTTTTAATCTATGCCACAACTTTCGAAAAAAACAATCATAACAATACTATTAGGTCTTACTCTCATATTGTCTATTGGTTTGATCTATTATTCTCCTACCATTATTAAGATTATGTCGTCCATGAACAATTTTAGGGCGTTTATTCATTCAACAGGTCATTGGGGACCGGTCATGTTTATTTTATTTCAGATTCTTCAGATCGTGGTTGCGCCTATTCCAGGAGAAGTCGTACAGGTTGCAGGCGGTTATATTTACGGGGTTACATTAGGATCCTTATATACTACAATCGGCTTAATAATAGGCTCAGCGATTGCTTTTTATTTCACTCGGTTTATCGGGCGCGATTATATTTCAAAGCTACTGCAGAAGAAAAAATATAAGTGGATGTCGTTAATACAGGATGAGAAAAAGTTTTCTATCTTTTTATTTATCTTTTTCGTGATTCCAGGTTTGCCGAAAGACCTGCTTGTATTTGTGGCCGCTCTTACATCCATGAGTTCATTAAGATTCTTCACCATACTTATAGTTGGTCGTCTGCCGTGGATTATTGCATCTGCCGCTTTGGGGTCCACCATTCATATGCAGCAATATAGCATAGCCATTATCATATCGGTTATCGCTGTAGTTGGTTTTATTCTCGGATATATCTATAAAGATAAAATGATGGATCGATTCTCCAATATGAAGAAAACAAAAGAGACAAGTCATTCTGCCAAAACCAAGGTAAACCTGAGCATTAACAAAAAGGAAAGTTTGTGTACAAAAAAAGGAGAATAAATCGAATACAAAGAAACAATTATTTTGCAAAGAAAGAATACCTACCGATTTTTATTTTTGCCATTATTGGTGGAGCGTAAAATCAATGGAATCCCAAAATGTACTCAATATTTCAAAAGAGCAGCAACAATCGGTACTAATTGAAATTGAAGAAGGTGTTCATTACGTATTATCACAAGTAAATTTGATAATAATTGCAGGAAATATGTTTAATTTCTGATTTAGCGTTTGGCATTACACAACCTTTAAATGTCTTTGTCATTATGGAAAGATTAGGTCTTGCTAAAGAGAAGGCACAGGGGTTCGCTGCGGCTGAAGGGATTGGAATGCTCATTGGCGGAGGGATTGGCTGTTGCTTTAACCGCATTCGGAGAAAATCATACGAAGATCATTATGACCGTTTGTCTGTTAAATTTTTGCTATGATAACACTGTTAGAAGTACTATCAGTTAGGTCATTTAAGAATTTTATCTGGCATAGCTGCAGCGTTTTTCCAAGATGTTTTCAGTACATTGATGATTAAACAAGTTGCCTCTGAATATATCGGACGAACGAACGGCGTAATTATGCCATTGTTGATGGCAGGTTTGTTATTTGGCTCCTCTATCCCTGGATTTATTGTTTTTCAACTTGGGTTATTTGGTGCCTATTTCATCGCAGCCATTCTAACTGCATCATGTGCCATTTTAACAATTAAAATGAACAATCATCGTGCAACAGCAGAATATATGGAGTAAAGGCTGCAATCTGAATAAAGTCTATAAAATAAGCCGAATAAAGAATCTTAAATAGACAAAATTCCTTGGGGAATATCGTCTACAATCGTTATAAAATCATTCGCAATAAAACATCTTTTGAAACAGCATATGAATTTATACCGGCTAATTTAAAATTAGTAGATTTATAACTTTGAAAAAGAAAAGATAATTTTTAAAGACTATTAAAACGAGGCCTGTTGCTGCTTATAATGTGTGATAAATAAAATAATGCTAATAAGAGAAAGCCCTAAGGATAGTAGATACCTAATTATGTTTATTCAAGTGATTTGTAGGCCACTTGTTGGGGGCTTTATTGTACATTGATATAAAAAATAATCTCCCAATAGTTGCAAGTACAGAAAAACCTTTTGAAACTATATTTATATGGAGGAAAAATATAATGCAACAATTTTTAGTAAAACTAACTGTACCCATTCCTTCTGATTCATACTACTTTCAAAAGTTGAATTAGAGGAATTAAAGCCATCACAATCAGTAGGGTCTATGGTCCATGAAGGTACAGAAATGTATAAATGCGCAATGATAAATATACCTAGATTGTATAATTACAACTAATAATTCTACATAAGTTCACATTTTTTTATTTAGCGGCAGGCTTCTTTTAAACTGTTATTGATAACATTTCATACTTATTATACCTTTATTGATATTACCGTTAAAAAGTTCTACAAAGTGGCAGATCACTCGATTTTGAATAACAGCTTGTGAAAAGATATCGTATCTTATCGTTTTCTATCGTATACTCTATAAACAAAGAAAGCTCACAAACGTTGATTTAACAACATTTGTGAGCTTTCTTTAGTGGTAATCTAGACATAAATTAATCTAATGATACCGGTGGTCGGGGTCGAACCGACACTCCAGAAGGAACACGATTTTGAGTCGTGCGCGTCTGCCAATTCCGCCACACCGGCGCGTTTATAATTTGTTTGGTAATGCCGAGGACCGGAATCGAACCGGTACGGTAGTCACCTACCGCAGGATTTTAAGTCCTGTGCGTCTGCCAGTTCCGCCACCCCGGCATGATATGTAACAAATTTAAATTATAAACGATTATGGAGGCGGCAACCGGATTCGAACCGGTGGTAAAGGTTTTGCAGACCTCTGCCTTACCACTTGGCTATGCCGCCATAAATATATTGGAGCGGAAGACGGGATTCGAACCCGCGACCCCCACCTTGGCAAGGTGGTGTTCTACCACTGAACTACTTCCGCGAATGGCTGGGCTAGCTGGATTCGAACCAACGAGTGACGGAGTCAAAGTCCGTTGCCTTACCGCTTGGCTATAGCCCAATACTATATATATGCAATAAAATAAAAAAAGTGTCAAAAATAAATGGGGCGAATAATGGGAATCGAACCCACGAGTGTCGGAGCCACAATCCGATGCGTTAACCACTTCGCCATATCCGCCATAATATTTATTTGAAATTGGCAGGGGTAGTAGGAATCGAACCCACACCAAAGGTTTTGGAGACCTTCGTTCTACCTTTAAACTATACCCCTAAATGAATGGTGGAGGGGGACGGATTCGAACCGCCGAACCCGAAGGAGCGGATTTACAGTCCGCCGCGTTTAGCCACTTCGCTACCCCTCCGACATAAAAGGTGGCTCAGGACGGAATCGAACCGCCGACACAAGGATTTTCAGTCCTTTGCTCTACCGACTGAGCTACTGAGCCATAACTTAATGCTATTTATTTTTTAAAAAAATGGCGGTCCGGACGGGACTCGAACCCGCGACCTCCTGCGTGACAGGCAGGCATTCTAACCAACTGAACTACCGGACCAGATTGCGGGGACAGGATTTGAACCTGCGACCTTCGGGTTATGAGCCCGACGAGCTACCAGACTGCTCCACCCCGCGATAATAATAATGGTGGAGGATGACGGGATCGAACCGCCGACCCTCTGCTTGTAAGGCAGATGCTCTCCCAGCTGAGCTAATCCTCCATAAAGTATAATGGTATGTATTGGTGACCCATACGGGATTCGAACCCGTGTTACCGCCGTGAAAGGGCGGTGTCTTAACCGCTTGACCAATGGGCCATATTTGAAAAGTTATAATGGCGGAGAGCAAGGGATTTGAACCCTTGAGACAGGGTTACCCGCCTACACGATTTCCAATCGTGCTCCTTCGGCCACTCGGACAGCTCTCCAATATGGCTCCGCAGGTAGGACTCGAACCTACGACCGTTCGGTTAACAGCCGAATGCTCTACCACTGAGCTACTGCGGAATAATGGTATGCCTGGCGACGTCCTACTCTCACAGGAGGAGAACCCCCAACTACCATCGGCGCTGAGAAGCTTAACTTCCGTGTTCGGTATGGGAACGGGTGTGACCTTCTCGCTATCGCCACCAGACTTTTCTCAAGACATATTTTATTATACATGTTTTTGAGATTTTTTCAAGTATAATTTTAGAAAATTATTCCCTGAAAACTAGATTATGGTAAGAAGAAAGAAACAAGTAATCATTTTGTCCAGCTTATCGCCGATTAACAGGCGTTTCCGCTTTTCATTTTAGTTAAGTCCTCGATCTATTAGTATCAGTCAGCTCCACATGTCGCCACGCTTCCACCTCTGACCTATCAACCTGATCATCTTTCAGGGATCTTACTAGCTTACGCTATGGGAAATCTCATCTTGAGGGGGCTTCATGCTTAGATGCTTTCAGCACTTATCCCTTCCGCACATAGCTACCCAGCGATGCCTTTGGCAAGACAACTGGTACACCAGCGGTGCGTCCATCCCGGTCCTCTCGTACTAAGGACAGCTCCTCTCAAATTTCCTACGCCCACGACGGATAGGGACCGAACTGTCTCACGACGTTCTGAACCCAGCTCGCGTACCGCTTTAATGGGCGAACAGCCCAACCCTTGGGACCGACTACAGCCCCAGGATGCGATGAGCCGACATCGAGGTGCCAAACCTCCCCGTCGATGTGGACTCTTGGGGGAGATAAGCCTGTTATCCCCGGGGTAGCTTTTATCCGTTGAGCGATGGCCCTTCCATGCGGAACCACCGGATCACTAAGCCCGACTTTCGTCCCTGCTCGACTTGTAGGTCTCGCAGTCAAGCTCCCTTGTGCCTTTACACTCTACGAATGATTTCCAACCATTCTGAGGGAACCTTTGGGCGCCTCCGTTACTTTTTAGGAGGCGACCGCCCCAGTCAAACTGCCCACCTGACACTGTCTCCCACCCCGATCAGGGGTGCGGGTTAGAATGTCAATACAGCCAGGGTAGTATCCCACCAATGCCTCCACCGAAGCTAGCGCTCCGGCTTCCAAGGCTCCTACCTATCCTGTACAAGCTGTACCAAAATTCAATATCAGGCTGCAGTAAAGCTCCACGGGGTCTTTCCGTCCTGTCGCGGGTAACCTGCATCTTCACAGGTACTATAATTTCACCGAGTCTCTCGTTGAGACAGTGCCCAGATCGTTACACCTTTCGTGCGGGTCGGAACTTACCCGACAAGGAATTTCGCTACCTTAGGACCGTTATAGTTACGGCCGCCGTTTACTGGGGCTTCAATTCAGAGCTTCGTCATGCGACTAACCCCTCCTCTTAACCTTCCAGCACCGGGCAGGTGTCAGCCCCTATACTTCGCCTTGCGGCTTCGCAGAGACCTGTGTTTTTGCTAAACAGTCGCCTGGGCCTATTCACTGCGGCTCTCGCAGGCTTGCACCCGCAAGAGCACCCCTTCTCCCGAAGTTACGGGGTCATTTTGCCGAGTTCCTTAACGAGAGTTCTCTCGCTCACCTTAGGATTCTCTCCTCGCCTACCTGTGTCGGTTTGCGGTACGGGCACCCTAAATCTCGCTAGAGGCTTTTCTTGGCAGTGTGGAATCAGGAACTTCGGTACTATATTTCCCTCGCCGTCACAGCTCCGCTTATGTGGTAATGGGATTTGCCTCATTACCAGCCTAACTGCTTGGACGTGCTAATCCAACAGCACGCTTACCCTATCCTCCTGCGTCCCCCCATTGCTCAAACGATTTAAAGGTGGTACAGGAATATCAACCTGTTGTCCATCGCCTACGCTTTTCAGCCTCGGCTTAGGTCCCGACTAACCCTGAGCGGACGAGCCTTCCTCAGGAAACCTTAGGCATTCGGTGGATGAGATTCTCACTCATCTTTCGCTACTCATACCGGCATTCTCACTTCTAAGCGCTCCACCAGTCCTTACGGTCTAGCTTCAACGCCCTTAGAACGCTCTCCTACCACTGACATCAAAGATGTCAATCCACAGCTTCGGTGATACGTTTAGCCCCGGTACATTTTCGGCGCAGAGTCACTCGACCAGTGAGCTATTACGCACTCTTTAAATGGTGGCTGCTTCTAAGCCAACATCCTGGTTGTCTAAGCAACTCCACATCCTTTTCCACTTAACGTATACTTTGGGACCTTAGCTGGTGGTCTGGGCTGTTTCCCTCTTGACCACGGATCTTATCACTCGTAGTCTGACTCCCAAGAATAAGTATTTGGCATTCGGAGTTTGTCTGAATTCGGTAACCCGATGGGGGCCCCTAGTCCAAACAGTGCTCTACCTCCAATACTCTAAATCTTGAGGCTAGCCCTAAAGCTATTTCGGAGAGAACCAGCTATCTCCAAGTTCGATTGGAATTTCTCCGCTACCCACACCTCATCCCCGCACTTTTCAACGTGCGTGGGTTCGGGCCTCCATCCAGTGTTACCTGGACTTCACCCTGGACATGGGTAGATCACCTGGTTTCGGGTCTACAACCACATACTATTTCGCCCTATTCAGACTCGCTTTCGCTGCGGCTCCGTCTCTTCAACTTAACCTCGCATGTAATCGTAACTCGCCGGTTCATTCTACAAAAGGCACGCTATCACCCATAAATGGGCTCTAACTACTTGTAGGCACACGGTTTCAGGATCTATTTCACTCCCCTTCCGGGGTGCTTTTCACCTTTCCCTCACGGTACTGGTTCACTATCGGTCACTAGGGAGTATTTAGCCTTGGGAGATGGTCCTCCCTGCTTCCGACGGGATTTCTCGTGTCCCGCCGTACTCAGGATACACTCAAGAGGGAACGAAGTTTCGACTACAGGGTTTTTACCTTCTACGACTGACCTTTCCAGATCGATTCGTCTACCCCGTTCCTTTGTAACTCCATATAGAGTGTCCTACAACCCCAAGAGGCAAGCCTCTTGGTTTGGGCTAATCCCGTTTCGCTCGCCGCTACTCAGGGAATCGCGTTTGCTTTCTCTTCCTCCGGGTACTTAGATGTTTCAGTTCCCCGGGTCTGCCTTCAGTACCCTATGTATTCAGGTAAAGATTCTATCCCATTACGGATAGAGGGTTTCCCCATTCGGAAATCTCTGGATCAAAGCTTACTTACAGCTCCCCAAAGCATATCGGTGTTAATCCCGTCCTTCATCGGCTCCTAGTGCCAAGGCATCCACCGTGCGCCCTTTCTAACTTAACTAATTGGCTTAAAGCCTTAGTTTTTTTAATTCTACTATTTAAAATAGAGAATCTAAGATGGCGATTACTCGGTTTCTTTCTTGGTTCTTACTATTCATAATCTAGTTTTCAAGGAACAATTTCGGCTAAAGATAAACTTCGCATCTCTTCGTCAGCTTCTTCGCTCTGCTCCTCACGTACTGTCGTACGCTCCGGTGCTCGCGCATTCGCTTCCTTGATCTACTTGTTTCTCTTTACCCTCAAACTTATTACTGTTTTGAGGAATTAATTGCTCCCTCAAAACTGAACAACAAATCGTCAACAATCTTTGATGGAATGTAAATTCCATTTTCCTTAGAAAGGAGGTGATCCAGCCGCACCTTCCGATACGGCTACCTTGTTACGACTTCACCCCAATCATCTATCCCACCTTAGGCGGCTGGCTCCAAAAGGTTACCCCACCGACTTCGGGTGTTACAAACTCTCGTGGTGTGACGGGCGGTGTGTACAAGGCCCGGGAACGTATTCACCGCGGCATGCTGATCCGCGATTACTAGCGATTCCAGCTTCATGTAGGCGAGTTGCAGCCTACAATCCGAACTGAGAATGGTTTTATGGGATTTGCTCGACCTCGCGGCTTTGCTGCCCTTTGTACCATCCATTGTAGCACGTGTGTAGCCCAGGTCATAAGGGGCATGATGATTTGACGTCATCCCCACCTTCCTCCGGTTTGTCACCGGCAGTCACCTTAGAGTGCCCAACTGAATGCTGGCAACTAAGATCAAGGGTTGCGCTCGTTGCGGGACTTAACCCAACATCTCACGACACGAGCTGACGACAACCATGCACCACCTGTCACTCTGTCCCCCGAAGGGGAACGTCCTATCTCTAGGAGTGTCAGAGGATGTCAAGACCTGGTAAGGTTCTTCGCGTTGCTTCGAATTAAACCACATGCTCCACCGCTTGTGCGGGCCCCCGTCAATTCCTTTGAGTTTCAGCCTTGCGGCCGTACTCCCCAGGCGGAGTGCTTAATGCGTTTGCTGCAGCACTAAAGGGCGGAAACCCTCTAACACTTAGCACTCATCGTTTACGGCGTGGACTACCAGGGTATCTAATCCTGTTTGCTCCCCACGCTTTCGCGCCTCAGCGTCAGTTACAGACCAAAGAGTCGCCTTCGCCACTGGTGTTCCTCCACATCTCTACGCATTTCACCGCTACACGTGGAATTCCACTCTTCTCTTCTGCACTCAAGTCCCCCAGTTTCCAATGACCCTCCACGGTTGAGCCGTGGGCTTTCACATCAGACTTAAAGGACCGCCTGCGCGCGCTTTACGCCCAATAATTCCGGACAACGCTTGCCACCTACGTATTACCGCGGCTGCTGGCACGTAGTTAGCCGTGGCTTTCTGGTTAGGTACCGTCAAGGTACAAGCAGTTACTCTTGTACTTGTTCTTCCCTAACAACAGAGTTTTACGATCCGAAAACCTTCATCACTCACGCGGCGTTGCTCCGTCAGACTTTCGTCCATTGCGGAAGATTCCCTACTGCTGCCTCCCGTAGGAGTCTGGGCCGTGTCTCAGTCCCAGTGTGGCCGATCACCCTCTCAGGTCGGCTACGCATCGTTGCCTTGGTGAGCCGTTACCTCACCAACTAGCTAATGCGCCGCGGGCCCATCTGTAAGTGACAGCGTAAACCGTCTTTCAGCTTTTCCTCATGAAAGGAAAAGGATTATCCGGTATTAGCTCCGGTTTCCCGAAGTTATCCCAGTCTTACAGGCAGGTTGCCCACGTGTTACTCACCCGTCCGCCGCTAACTTTAAAAGCAAGCTTTTAAAGTCCGCTCGACTTGCATGTATTAGGCACGCCGCCAGCGTTCGTCCTGAGCCAGGATCAAACTCTCCAATAAAGAGTTGATTAGCTCATTGCTAAACTCTAGCTTTTTGTTACTTTTTTTGTTCTATAATGTTAGTTATAAAACGATTATTGTTGACGTTTGTTTGTTCAGTTTTCAAAGAGCAATTTAGTTAGTCACTTAGGAAGCGACTTTCCTAATATAACATCTATCAACATTCATTGTCAATAGTGTTTTTTAGAAATTCTATTCCGTCGTTTACTTCAACAGTTCATGTTGTTTCAGCGACGGATATTAATATAACATTATTCTACGATAATGGTCAACACTTTTTCTAAAACTTTTTTATTTTTTTTCTAAAACACGATAACATCGATGATAAACACCTGGACTTTTCGTAGAAATGTTGACTACTTCTATTAAATGCTTATCGATTAAGTATTCGATCAACATTCCTAAATCAACTGCGTAAATAAGCAGTTCTTCTTTTTCTAACAGTTCGCTAAATGTCCAAGCGTCTTTTTCTTTTAATATATCGAGTATATAGCTTGTGCTTGTTCTCATTCTTGAATGAATTAAAAATTCACTTGCTAAGAATAATAGCTCGAGTCTCTTTTCAATAGGCTCATCACTATTTACTAATTCTACATATAGTTTATAGATTTCTGGCTCCATTTGTTTTACTTGGCTCCATACCGTTACTTCTGGGTGGAATCCATTTTCGATCACAGCTAATCGAGCTAAATGATGTAAGGAATGAACAATATCATTATAGGCGTCCAGATAATGTTTATTTTCAAAGAACGCTTTCCCATCCATATATCGTTTAATAAGCTTGGCGAATTCTAGCGCCATTTTTTGTTTTCTTTCGTTAACGGGAAATTCTTTTAACTCATTTTTGAGTCGATAAATAAATTCATTGCGATCAAAAACAACTCTCCCATTATATATCCATTCAAAAATTCTTTTGTTATTCCCTAATAAAATCCAGCTTCTTAATTGTTTTTCTGTAACAATATGTAGAGCCGCTTTCTTATCTGCATATGTATAGTGCTTGATAAAAACAGGCTGTTCTGCTTCTTTCACAATAATTAGCATGACTGTATCAAAAGTATCTGTCACGGTCATCTCATTTTGTTTCTTATCAATGATTAATACGCCCAATGTATTTGTCTGGCTAGCTCTTTCTTGATATATAGGACGAAGAATATCTTCCATCGTTATTCCTCCATCTCCATGAATAATTTTATTCGTTTCGTATTATTTCGACATTTTCTCTTAAAATCCTGCCCTCATCTAGGCATACATGAAATCTTACTATAACTTGTTTAAAAATAGAATTACTTTTTGCTATCATTTCTGCCATATAATATTTCAGTCTCGTTTCAACGATTAAACAGAAAAAAGAGGATATCTTTTTAAGATTTCCCCTCGCTACGTTTATACGAAAGCAACTCTTAAAAAGACAGCCTCTTCTATTCTCTACATTAGTGCGCTTCTTTTTGAGCACAATCAGGACAAGTACCGTAAATTTCCAGACGGTGGTGGCTGATTTTGAATCCTGAAACATGGCTGGCAAATTGCTCTACCTCATCAAGTCCTGGATAATGGAAATCAACTATTTTGCCACACTCTTTACAGATAATATGATAATGATGAGAAGTTATAAAATCAAACCGGCTGGAGGAATCTCCGTATGTCAGTTCCTTTACTAAATTCACTTCACGAAAAACTCTTAAATTATTATAAACAGTGGCTACACTCATATTTGGAAATTTGCCTTCAAGTGCTTTATAAATTTCATCGGCAGTCGGATGTGACATTGAGCTTATTAAATATTCAAGTATCGCATGACGCTGCGGGGTAATGCGCACTCCTGTTTCTTTCAGCTTATCAAGAGCTTCTTGCAACTCATTATGTTCCACGGACATGCACCCCATTTCTAAAAGATATTCTTATTTTATAATGTTTATAAATAGTGTACTAATAATAGCAGGGTTTTGTCAACACAGTTACTGTAAGAGCGCGGTTTTCTAGATGTATGAACAATCTGAAAACACAATAATGATTATTTAACAATAAATACTATTATATAATAGTCGATGCTAAGATGTTATTGATAATACACTTACATTATATGCATGAAACCGTATTTTTTTCACCAGAAGTTTTATCCATTTCCCCCTTCTCTCCATAAAAAAAGACCAACGAACGTTTTCGTTGGCCACCGACATATATATGAGGAGGTATATGCTCACTATACAATATGCTCTTCGGCTTTTAATGAGTGGACAAAAGTCCCTACCATAAAAATTAGGCTTCGATTTTTTCTAAAGCTTGTTTGATTTCTGCTACATGGCCAGCGACTTTTACTTTGCGCCATTCCATCGCAAGCTTCCCTTCTTTGTCGATCAGGAAGGTTGATCTTTCAATTCCCATATACTCTTTTCCAAAATTCTTTTTTAGTTTCCAAACATCAAAGCTTTCCGCTACTTCATGATTTTCATCCGCTAATAACAGGAATGGCAGCTCGTGCTTTTCGATAAATTTCTGATGTCTTGAAATCGGATCAGGGCTGACTCCTAGTACTACTGCGTTGTATCCTTGGAAATCTTCATGATTATCGCGAAAATCACATGCTTCTGTTGTACATCCTGGTGTCATATCTTTCGGATAAAAATATAAGACAACATTCTTTCCTCGATAATCGGATAATTTTATTTTCTCTCCATTATTTGCTTCTAACTCAAAATCTGGCACTGTTTCTCCAATATGAACAGACATTGTATCCCGCCTTTGCTTTTTATTTAAGCCTACCTAAAATGCTTTTATGAATCAAGAAAAGCATTTTGCTAGTTGTTCAGATCAAATACTGCCCGTGCTACAAAAGCAGCGGGAATTGTGTATCCGATCAACGCCTCAATAAGGACAACCATCCTCCCCATCCCAATTGGCATTAAGTCGCCAAACCCTACGGAAAATAAAGTCACCCCGCTAAAATAAATACTTGTATGGAGTGTATGAAAGAAATCATAGTTTAAAGAAGGTGCCTGTCCATCATTATAAACCGGGATGCCATTCATCTGGAATAATGTATAGATTAGACCAAAGCCAATCATAATGGTGATATAGACAAAGATTAAGTACATAAAATTCTCGAATGAGACCCATTTTTCTTTTCTCTGGTAAGGAACAAATAGTGTTTTTAAGCTCATTGCAATAAAAAATAGAATGAGTGCTAATAAGACATAAAACATTTCCTTACCTCCTTACTTCCTTGCATAAATGTAATTCCTCTATCATTAATATCTATGCTTGTCTTGCTTATTTATTCGTTTATCTCTTTCTCCTATTGAAAACGTACGAAAGGTACTCTTAGGTTAAAAAGCTGTTTCCCTTTATCTTCTTTTAAAAAGTGCTAAAATGGGGGAAGGTATTTTTTATAGAATGATACGATTTATAGGAGGTTTATATGTTACATACAAATTCAGAACGATTGCATGAAGAAGCTTTAGAGATTATTGTCGGAGGTGTCAACAGTCCTTCGCGCTCTTATAAGGCGGTTGGCGGCGGGTCACCGATCGTAATGGAAAGAGGACAAGGTGCTTACTTCTTTGATGTAGACGGAAATCAATATATCGATTATTTAGCTGCATACGGTCCGATTGTTACAGGACATGCTCACCCACATATTACAAAGGCAGTAACACGCGCTGCCGAAACTGGTCTTCTATTCGGAACACCAACTCCGCATGAAGTGAAATTCGCGAAAATGCTGCAAGAAGCCATTCCATCCATGGAAAAAATCCGGTTTATGAACTCTGGAACAGAAGCAGTAATGACAACCATTCGTGTTGCTCGCGCGTATACAGGCAGAAATAAAGTCATCAAATTCGCTGGATGCTATCATGGTCACTCTGATCCAATGCTTGTTGCAGCTGGTTCAGGTCCTTCTACGCTTGGCACACCAGATTCTGCCGGTGTTCCTGCAGTAATTGCTGCAGACGTTATCACGGTTCCTTTCAATGATTTAGATGCGTATAAAGATGCATTGGATAAATGGGGCGATCAAGTAGCCGCTGTTCTGGTCGAGCCAATCGTTGGGAACTTCGGAATTGTTGAACCAGTAGAAGGATTTTTACAAGGAATTAATGATTTAACACATGCAGCAGGCGCACTTGTTATTTATGATGAGGTAATT
Organism: Niallia circulans; assembly: GCF_003726095.1. Classification (NCBI taxonomy): domain Bacteria; kingdom Bacillati; phylum Bacillota; class Bacilli; order Caryophanales; family Bacillaceae; genus Niallia; species Niallia circulans. The sequence continues at coordinate 4,874,699 of NZ_CP026031.1, read as the reverse complement.
ACTGCTTTCCGCTTTACTTACGGTGGAGCACAGGATTTATTAGGTGTTTACCCTGACTTGACTGCCTTAGGAAAAGTAATCGGCGGTGGTCTTCCAATCGGTGCTTATGGCGGAAGAAAAGAAATCATGGATCAAGTGGCACCAGTTGGACCAGCATACCAAGCAGGAACTCATGCTGGAAATCCAGCCTCCATCCAAGCTGGAATCGCTTGTCTAGAAGTATTAAAGCAAGAAGGCGTATACGATCATCTCGATAAATTAGGCGCATTATTAGAAAATGGCATTTTAGAAGCAGCTGCCAAATCCAATGTTCCCATTACTATTAACCGCCTAAAAGGAGCACTTACTGTCTTCTTTACAACCGAGAAGGTCTACAACTACAAACAAGCAGAAAGCACTGACAGTGAAATGTTTGGCCGCTTCTTCAAGCTATTAGTAGAACAAGGAATCATGCTGGCACCATCTAAATACGAAGCATGGTTCATCACAATCGCGCATACAGAAGAAGACATCGAAGCAACCCTGCACGCAGTTGACCAAGCATTCGCTGCATTAAAAGAAGAATATAAGTTTTAAGTTTAGAAAAAGGTTCAGAGGAATTCTGGACCTTTTTTACTAATGAAAACTACCACCCTATTACTACGTTTTTTACCTCTCCTACTATGTAAAATCATTTCAATTTTAACAACAATATGTCCATTTTTTTAAAATCCTTCGAAAAAAGAAAAAATTAGTCATCAGTCTATTGAAGTTCACATCTAATCAATGTATAGTACATTATTGTGTTTACTTTTCGTGTTTTTCGCAAAAAGTAAGGGGTATAAGAAAATAGTTAGAAAGATTAAATGAAAGGAACACTTATTTATGACATTAGGAGCGCGCGTTCTGAAAACAGGAATCGCCATCGTGTTAGCTTTATTTCTAGCGCAACTTTTAAATGCACCAACTCCTGTTTTCGCAGGAATTTCTGCCATTTTTGCTATACAGCCAACTGTCTATCGTTCTTATTTATCGATCATTGACCAAGTACGAGGCAATATCATTGGTGCTATTATCGCAGTCATCTTTGTATTAAGCTTTGGTAACAACGTTTTTATTATTGGACTTGCCGCCATCATTGTTATTACAATTAACTTAAAATTAAACTTAGAAAAGACAATTACTTTATCTGTGGTTACCTTGATTGCCATTATGGAATCACCTACAGATGACTTCATTACCTTTGCAATTATTCGCTTCTCGACAGTAATGCTCGGAATTCTTTCTGCTTCGACTGTCAATCTGATTTTTATACCACCTAAGTATGAAAATAAATTGTACAATCAAATTTCCGATTTAAGTGAGGAAATAACAAAATGGATCCGCCTAAACATTAGACATGCATCAGAACATAGTCTGTTAAAGAACGATATCGATAAAATGTCGGAACGTTTAATGCGCATTGATCAGTTATATATCCTGTACAAAGAAGAGCGGAATTATTTTAAAAAAACAACTTTATTAAAAACGAGAAAATTAGTCATTTACCGGCAAATGATTGCCACATTAAAGAAATCTTTTCAAACCTTGAAAAAGATTCATCGATATGAAAATGAGTTATTAAGTTTGCCGGAGGATTTTCAAAATATTATTCAACAGCAGCTTGATTGCCTTATTCACCATCATGAACATGTCATGCTTAAATTTATTGGAAAAGTAAAGCCTAATGTTGTTTTTGAAGAAGGCAGCATTTCTCTTGATCGAAACATACTTTTCCAAGAGTTAATGCTTTATTATAAAGAGACAGAACCATCCGTACTTGAAAATGAAGAAGAATTAAAGCAATATCATATGATGCAAATTGTTTCTGCCATCATTGAATATGATGAGAATGTAGAGCATCTTGATACATTAATCACTTCCATTCAAGTTCATCATCAGCATGAAGCCGATGTAACGATTGAAGAGTAAAATCTTTATATAAAAGGATCCAGAAACTTGCTTCTGGATCCTTTTTTTCATCTCTAATTTCCCAATTGCTGAATTTGAAATAGATCATGATAATGACCTTGCAATTTCATTAGTTCCTCATGTGTACCATCTTCCATAATTTTTCCATGTTCAATTAAAATGATGCGATCGGCATGAGTAATCGTAGATAGACGATGGGCCACAATCAAGGTCGTTCTGTCTTTAGCCAGTTCTTCCAATGATTCTTGAATGGACTGTTCACTTTCCAAGTCTAAAGCAGAAGTAGCCTCGTCCAAAATTAAGATTGGCGGGTTTTTCAAGAATACACGTGCAATTGCTACTCTTTGCTTCTGGCCGCCGCTTAATTTCACGCCTCTTTCGCCCACTTTTGTTTCATACCCTTCTGGAAGCTGGGTGATAAAGTCATGCGCATTGGCAGCTTTAGCAGCGGCAATTACTTCCTCTTCAGTTGCATTAGGCTTTCCTATCATAATATTTTCCCTAATCGATTCACTGAAGAGAATATTTTCTTGCAGAACCATCCCAATTTGATCTCGTAAGGAACGTGCTTGCACATCTCTGATATCTATTCCATCTAAGAGAATTCTTCCTCCCGTTACATCAAAGAATCTTGGAATAAGACTTATCAAGGAAGACTTACCGCCACCGCTCATCCCAACAAATGCTACTGTCTCTCCTTGTTTAATATGTAAGGAAATATTGTCTAATACTTTCGGATCGTTTGTCTCATAAGCAAAGTCCACTTCTTCAAAGGTAATATCTCCTTTTACATTTGTACAAGGAACCGCATTTGGTTTATCTTGGATATCATATTTTTCATCAATTAAATCAAACACCCTGTCCATTGATGCGATAGACTGTGTTAATGTCGTAGAAGAATTCACTAATCTTCTCAATGGATTATATAATCTTTCAATATAAGCAAAAAATGCCATCATCGCTCCTAGCGATAAATCGCCATTCAATACTTGATAGCCTGAATAGGCAATTACAATCAATGGAGAAATATCGGTAATCGTATTGACGACAGCGAACGCTTTCGCATTCCATTTCGTATGATTGACCGCTTTTTCCAAGAAGGTATTATTATACTTTTGGAAATGCTTTTGTTCATGATCTTCTGTCGCAAAGCTTTTAATAACTGAAATCCCTTGGACTCTTTCATGGAGAAAGCTTTGTACGCCTGCTAAAGCTTGGGATCTTTCTCTTGTTAATTTACGTAAATTTCCAAAAAAGTAGCTGACGGAAAGCGCGTAAAACGGCAGTAAAATAATAGAGACAAATGTTAACTTTACATCCATCGTGAACATGATTCCGATTGTAATCAAAATCGTTACGGCATCTAGCCATAAATTCATTAAGCCCGTTAAAATAAAATTTTTCGTTTGTTCTACGTCATTTATGACACGGGAAATAACTTCCCCTGCACGGGTATTGGAATAATATTTTAGGCTTAATTTTTGCAGATGCATAAAAAGCTGATCTCTAATATCATAAAGAATTTTATTAGAAGTCCATTGAGCGAAATATTGACGATAGTATTCAATCGGTGGTCTCACCACGATAAAGACAATTGTCATAATGATCATGATTGTCCACAGATTGCTCATTTTAGTGGCCTGATCTAAGGCTGAATTGTTAATAATATCATCAATTACATATTTTAATAACAATGGAATTAATAGCGGAATGGCAAATTTCACAATGCCGATAATGATCGTCCCAATGATTTGCCATCGGTATGGCTTTACAAAGGTCATATACCTCTTAATACTGTCCACATATACTCCCCTCTCTATGTTGCATTTGTTCTTTTTCCTTTTTTTGTGTTTGGAAAACTTAATTTTCGTCATTCTGTTAAAAATACTGTGAAAGATAGCGCGTAAACGGTTGAGTGTGGCTGATCTGATCTGTGCGCTTTTGATTTTTACTGATGCTAAACGGGCACAGAGAAAAGCTCTCTGTTACCTTTTTTCACTTTTTCTTTTGGTTCGGGCATGGAGATCGCTTCTCTTTTCCCTTTTTACACATTTCCTTTTCATTTCGGGCACAGAGCACGCTTCTCTTTTCCCTTTTCACACATTTCCTTTTCATTTCGGGCACAGAGCACGCTTCTCTTTTCCCTTTTCACACATTTCCTTTTCACTTTGGGCACGGAGAGCGCCTCTCTTTTCCCTTCGACTCGCTTTCAAAGCCAAATCGGGCACAGAATCAATCCTCTCTAAAAATCCACTCAATCCCCCAAACCAAAACAGCCCACGAGCCATCAATCTTTGAAAATAATGTCACTCTTAATCGTTTTAATAACAATAGACCATTTTATCACTATTCGCAGCGAATGCATAAGAAAAAAGCCTGCTGAAATTCAACATGCTTTTTTCAGTCATCCATATTAACTTCTGTACGTTAAGTATCTTTCATACCACAAATCAACAAAATCTGGTGCAAAGGGACCTTTTCTTTGTCTTATCCAATGTATTAATTGCGTTACTTGCGTCTTCAAAATACGATCAATGACCTCTGGATATTTCATTTCTTGGCGGTGACGTTCATACTCATCTTCATCTAGTAAATTGAATGTCATATCTGGAAAGATTTTGATGTCCAAATCATAATCAATATACTTAAGTGCCTCTCCATCGTATATAAACGGTGAGCTTAGGTTGCAATAATAATGAATGCCATCTTCTCTAAGCATGCCAATGACATTAAACCATTGTTGGGAATGAAAATAACAGATTGCCGGTTCACGTGTTACCCACGTTCTTCCATCTGATTCCGTAACAATTGTACGATCATTGCCACCTATAATTAAGTTCTGCGTCCCTTTAAGTATTGTTGTTTCGTCCCAGATTCGATGGATGTGCCCATTATGCTTATAACTGTGAATTTGTATTGGTTCACCCTCGATAGGTACGCCCATTTTTATTTCTCCCCTACTTTCTATTTACGGACGCTTTGTAACCTGTTACATACTAAAAGCGATTCATTATTTCCTTTAAGGCAACAAAGTACGATTCCTCTTTTTTCTTATTTCTTATTATAACGGTTCTCTAGTAAATTTAAAACAAAAGAACCATTGAAATTACACAATGGTTTTAAATATTCCATATTTTTATGAACTAGATGATAGTTTCAGCTCATTTTCTTGGTAGACTTTAATGACTTTTTCTGTTTGTAATTCAAAGATTTTTTGTATTTTCTTTAGCTCTTCCTTCATATTGCTGATTTCTATTTGCACTTCTTTTAGTTCTGTTTCTTTTTGGAGAATTTGTAGTTGTTCTTCTATCTCTTCGCATCTTTCTAATTCTCCTTGTAAATAGAGCAGTTTTTCCATAATTCGCATTTGCTCTCCAACTAAACCGTTAAATACATCCATGAAAAAACACATCCTACTCTTCATTTTTAGGTACTGTATTGATTTATATGTTTCATTTTATAAAAAGGGAACGGCCCTTTTTCTATTAACTCTACCTTTTACTATTTCTTCGTATGTATGTTAATTCCTTTGACTACTTCTGTAGACAAAGAAGAAGTTTTGTCGAACATAAAAAAGTTTCTATAACAAAAGCAAAGGGCACTCTCCCGTAAGTGAAGTGCCCTTTGTTTGCATTATTTGCTTGTGTTTTGAGATTTTCTAGATTCAGCTTGTTGATTTTGTTTTCTTACTTCTGAAGCGTTTGTTTCGCTTGCAAATTCAGTACCAAATTGTTGACCTTGGCCTGCTTGAGCGTTTTGTTGTTTTACTTCTTGAATGTTAGTTCCACTTTGTGTAGCACCAGCTTTTTTAGCCATGAATATCACCTCCACGCCTATTAATTTGTCCCAGACGTTTCGTTTCTATCCAAAGTTTTTTATTACCAATAAAATCCAATCCAATAAAAAGAAAAAGGAGTTCTCCTTTATAGGAAATCTCCTTTTTCCGCCAGACAAACCGCTTATACTAACAACGAAATACCGCCATCCACAATAATCGTTTGTCCTCTTATCATGCTTGCATCATCGCTTACTAAGAACATCACTGTATTGACGAGATCTTCCATTTCCACCATTCTGCCTGCTGGTGTTTTTTCAGCTGCCGCTTGAAGCAACTCTTCTCTGTTTGGAAAATGTGTCAATGCCTCAGTATCAACCGCTCCACCTGAAACGGCATTTACTACAATATTTTTTGGTGCTAATTCAACCGCTAAATATCTAGTTAAGGCTTCTACAGCAGCTTTACTCACTCCAACCGTTGTATAGTTTTCTAAATAGCGAATCGCTCCTAGAGAGCTGATGCTAACGATTTTTCCACCTTTATCCATTAGCTTCGCTGCTTCTTGCGCACAGAATAATAAGGCTTTACTATTAATATTCATTGTCCAATTCCAATGAGACTCTTCCAATTCCATAATTGGTCGTAATACCCCAGATGCTGCGTTGTTAATAAATACATCCAAACGACCAAACTCTGCTTTTACTTCTGCAAACATCGCCTTTATTTTGTCTACATCTCCAACATTGGCTTTTACTAGAAGCACTTTTCTACCAAGCGCCGTAATCTCGTCAGCAGTTTCTTGCGCTGCCTTTTTGCTTCTTGCATAGTTGATAACAATATCATAGCCTTGTTTGGCTAAGCGAATGGCTGTTGCCTTTCCGATTCCTCTACTGCTGCCTGTAATTAATGCTACTTTGTTTGTCATTCTTATTAATTCCTTTCCCATCCATTTACTTCTCATTTTACCTCTATTCATGCATAGTTCGCAATCAACATCCACACAATAGAGGAGAAAACGGTAAAAGTAAAGGAAGGTATAACCTATGTATGTTGGCAGAGATATAACCAAATTAGCCATGATCGCTAAATCAGATTGGAAAGATGATGAACTTGCCTACTTTCACCACTCCTTGCAGCAAATGACCCCTTATCTCAATAGCGAAGGTGCCAGTATTCACCGCAGCATCATAGAGGAAATCGAAAATAGAGGCGGGTTAAAAAGGAACGAAGCTGATTATACACATGGGACAGAAGTAAGCTATGAATAAGAAAGGATGACCACATATGGTCACCCTTTCTTCACTTGCTCTGGTAAAAATTTCAGCATTTTCTGATGAGACACAGGGAATGGGAATGGTGCAATTTCATCCGCATTTACTCTTCTGATATCTTCTTTCTCCTCTTTTAACTCTATTAATTTTCCGCTATATACATTGATGTTCCAGATCAAATGAGAAAAAACATGTTCAATCCTAGTAATCATTTCGCCAACTTCTACTTTAGCCTGATAGTCTTCTAACAGCTTTTCCTCAAGCTGCGCTTTCTCGCTTTTTAACACTTGAACAATTTCCATATTAGGAAACTCCCATAGATTTGCCAGCAATCCTGTATTCGGGCGCTTATGAATCAATGTTCTTCCCTCTTCATCTGTTAAAACGACTGCCGCAAGCTGAATTGACTTTTGTTTCTTCGTTTTTGTCTTTACAGGCAGCTCTGTTACTGTCCCATCCTCAAAAGCATGACAATGCTCTCTTACTGGACAAAGCAGGCACGAAGGAGATGTTGGGGTACAGATTAAGGCACCGAGCTCCATAAGTGCTTGATTGAAAAAGGACGGATTCTCATGCGAGATCAGCACACGTACTGCTTCTTCAAATGTCTTTCTTGTTTTTGGTTTTGCAATATCTTCCCAAATCGAGAGAATCCTCGATAAAACTCTCATTACATTGCCATCAACAGCAGGTTCTGGAACCCCATATGCTATACTCAAAATTGCACCTGCTGTATACGGTCCTACCCCTTTTAAGGACGCAATTTCTTTCGGAGTATCTGGCACTTTGCCCCCATACTTTTCATGCACTTCCTTAACAGCAGCATGTAAATTACGCGCTCTTGAATAATAGCCTAATCCTTCCCAGGCCTTCAGTACTTTTTCTTCTTCAGCCTTCGACAACGCCTCAATGGTTGGAAATTGAGAAATGAATCGGTTAAAATAGGGAATAACCGTATCCACCTTTGTTTGCTGAAGCATGATTTCAGATACCCATACTTTATAGGGATCTTGATCTTGTCTCCATGGCAGCTCCCTTTGTTCCTCTATAAACCAATTCAATAAATCTTCTCTAAACCGCTCGACATCCACTTGATTTTTGATTATTTCTTGCCTATCTGTCACGATTAACCTCCAGATGTTAATTATTAATTTTTTTTGGGAATAACAATATATAGATTTCTTTTACTACTATTGGACATGGTGTGCATCATAGGATGGAATGGGATAGAATGAAAGTAGCACAAAATGATTCACGTTCTTACCAATAGCTAAGTTAAATTGCAATAGTATAAATAAGTAAATTTGCCTCATTTTAAATAGAAGAGCTATTTTTTGATAAAATTACGCGTTTGTCCGATTGTTTGCCAACTTTATTTATTATTTAATAACATTATCCGTATTTTTACATCATGCGAATATATTAACTGTTTGTAGTGTATCTTTTGTTAAGAAAAAAGAAAAGGATATTTTTATTGTAATTATGGTGTTTTCATCCAAATAATTCGGAGAGAAAATCAAGGAGGTTTGGTATTTTGGATACAGGAACTCATATTGTTATGGGAGTTGCACTTGGTGGGTTAGCCACGTTAGACCCAGTTGTTGCTTCTGATCCTGCAACAACTACAGGTGTAATAATCGCCACCATCATCGGCTCACAAATACCAGATATCGATACAGTATTAAAATTAAGAAATAATGCCGTTTATATACGCAACCACCGTGGAGTGACACACTCCATCCCAGCAGTACTTTTGTGGCCCCTACTTATACTTGCTGTCATGTACCCGCTTTTCCCAGAGGCAAATTTGTTCCATTTATGGCTTTGGACGTTTATAGCTGTTTTCCTGCATGTGTTTGTCGATATATTTAATGCGTATGGAACGCAGGCTCTTCGTCCTTTTACAAATAAATGGGTCGCATTGGGGATTATTAATACATTTGATCCCATCATTTTCTCCATGCATATTGTAGCAATCCTATTCTGGTTATTCGGCGCAGATCCTGGCTATACCTTTTTAACTTTATATATCGTACTGATTGGCTATTACCTTCTGCGGGTATTTACACAACGGCAGGTAAAAATAAATGTGAAAAAAAGAATTCCAGATGCAAAGGAAATCATTTTATCGCCAACCATGAGATATAACCATTGGCGTATCGCTGTGATGACCGACGACTCCTTCTATGTCGGCAGGTCCCATCAGCACGAAATTGAAATCTACGATAAATTCCATCGTATTCCAGTTCCAGATACACCAGTTCTAACCGCAGCTCAAAAAGATAAGAACCTATCTGCTTTCTTATCCTTCTCTCCTGTATTTCGGTGGGAAGTTATCGAGCTGGATGACCAATACCAAGTCCGCTTCATTGATTTACGCTACCGAAGCAATGGACACTATCCATTTGTCGCCGTTGTTCATCTCGATCTAAACTTGAATATCATCACTTCCTACACAGGCTGGATTTTTAGTGAAGATAAGCTGAAAAAGAAACTCGATATTTTAACCAATTAGCATGAAAATGGTCGACCATTAAAGTCGACCTCTTTTAATGCAATTTCCTTTTATCATCTGCAAGGAATTCTTTATATTTTGGGTTTTCTGCTACAAATTCATGAAGCTTTCCACCATAATTCTCAATCCACTGACTAACAACTCGTTCCGTTACTTCTTCTCCCTGATATTTACGACCCGCTTTAGCATAGGTTGACTCAAAATCTTCCCATAATAATTCCACCCATGTTTGTGCTTGGCCTACTGAAATAAACGAATTAAGCTCCAACAGCCGCTCCACTAATTTCTTCTGTGCTTCATGCATTATTTTATTCCTTCTTTCTTTTTTTGTATTTACTAATAGATTGCAGGTGATTAACAAATACTATCCATTGTAATAAACAAAGTTGAAGTTTATTACCTTTGACTTAGTTGATTCTTTGGAGGTATGACGATGGGAAATGTAGATAATACAAATGATGTTAAGCTTGAGGGAGAACCGAGAGCAAAAACAGAATACGCTTCGAAAAGAGCCAATGGCACAATCAATACACATCCTCAAGAGAGAATGCATGCTTCCTCACATCGCAAACCAAAAAAATAAACAGATCTTTATTCTGTAGGAAAGAGGGAGAGACCATCTTTTGGTCCCTCCACTCTTTTCCTTATGCTTTCTTCTTTAATAATGCGATTGGAATCCCCTCTTCTTGGCTTCCATCTACTTGTCGCTTTCCCCACGCAAAAACGCCGTTCATATAATCGATTTGAAAAAGAACTCCTGGATCGCCTTCTATTTCATATATTTCATTAGCTTTATAATCTTTAGAATTTAATAAATACGATTTGGCAAGAACTGCTTTTCTTTCTAAAACAGCATATTCATTAACCATACCAAGCTGCTCAGCTTTTTTTGCTTGATCATTTAAAGTGGATATTTCCATACGGAGCTCATGTTCTGTCATCATGCTATATCTTTTTGTCAGCATTTATATTCCCCTCCACTACCAACTAGTTTAATAAAAATCCTCAGAATCGGCAAAAAATTAGCTTTCATTTCTAATAAAGTTTGTTGTTAACACTACACTGATAACTAATTAGTCTTCATTTTCTATTTCGTCTAAATACTGTTCGATAAGATCCATAGAGAATCCTTTACGGTATAAGAACTGCTTCATTTTTTGCTTGAATTCATATCCAGTGAACTTGGCAAATTTTCTTCTTGCCTTCTCCCCATGGATACGAACGGTTTCTAATTCATCTGTATCCATTTCCACAATCTCCGGCATCCTTTTTACTTGTTGGATAATATCAGAGGTATATCCCTTTCTAACAAGAGTCTGCTCTAATTTCTGGATGATAATCTTCTTAGAGTCCTTTTTCTTGCCAGCCAAAAACTTCGCAACAATTTTCTTCGCTGCTTGCATTTGGTCCTCATAAGAAAGCTCCTCCATCGAACGTTCGATTAATTCCCGCTGGATCCCTTTTTCCCTTAATTCTCGTTTAATCGTTTCTGCTCCTTTGGTTGTCGTATTCCGTTGAGTGCGAACATAGGAAAAAGCGTAATCTTCATCATCGATGAATTTCATTTCCTTTAACTTTGTCATTACCTCTGCTATCAATGCATCATTTTCCATTTTAGCGGAAAGATGCTTCCTTACTTCCATTTCCGTTCTTTTTACCTTAGACAAATACCGAACGGCCATATGATATCCTTTTCTTATTTCATCTGTATATTGGATTTCATTTAATAAGAGCGAATCTAGCTCCATCCCTTTTCGCAGCTTATATTTAATTAGGACTGTTTCATCGACGCTAAATGCATACACATCTTTTCCCTGTTTCAGGGTAAAAATATTATAACGGTCATTCAATTCCTTCTGTCTTGTTATTTTGCTTATAATCATTCCAATCACCACATTATCTATTTTTCGCCTTCTCTAAATCATCTAATGCGAACTTTATCTATTTCAAATGTAGCACATAAAAGGTGGAAAGACATACTTTTGCCTCTCAATTAATTTACCTTCGCATTTTGAATCTATTTTATATAACTAGGGAAGAATAAAGAACATAGTAGAAAAAATGGAAAGGATTGTTGTGATATGGAAGGGAAGAAAAAGCAAAAACCAAAACACACACTATCTAGCATGCAAGCCGTAACCTATCAACATGAATTCAAAATGGCTGATCGAGCAGCTAATAGAAAAGATACTAAATAACCGTTTAGAGGAAGAGATGATTCATCTCATTCTCTTTCTCTACCACTTTTTTTAAAACCCTTACATTTTTGTGGATAACCAAAACCTAATTCTGTTGATAATGTGGATAACCCTGTGGAATACTTTATTTTCAGGATTTATCTTGTTAGTAATTAAGTTGATAACCTCTCCATTTTTCCACAGTCACTATTGTGATTATTTTCTGAAAAAAAACATCAAAAGGCTTCCCTGTTCTTATACCTAATTTGTTTTAGTTTTTTCACTAGAAATAATGCTGAAAGAGTATTTTATTTCCCCATCTACCATTCTAAAAACGAAGAACCACTTAATCACTGCAGAAATTAAGTGGTCCATCATGATTTATTTCACTTTCATGGCCCGTTTTCGTTTAACTAAGGATATACTTAAGCCCGCAGCCAATAGGAATAATCCTCCGATTATCCAATTATATTCGTTTGTTGCAGTGTTCGGTAATGCTTTCCCTGTGTTGTCAGTCTGCGGATTTTCAGCACTTGGCTTATCTGTTCCCGGCTTTTCTGCTCCCGGCTCTTCTGTTCCTGGCTCTTCTGCTCCCGGCTCTTCTGCTCCCGGTTCTTCTGCTCCCGGCTCTTCTACTACTGGATTTTCAAAAAGTGATTGCATTTCGGTTTCTGTAAGGACAAGTCCATCATATACGCGTACTTCATCCATTAAACCTTTAAAGGGAATGTCCCAATAGTTTACACCTAAACTAAATTGGGCATTAACGGTTGTAAAAATATCTGGAAAATTCCCATCAGAAAATTTTTCCTCTCCATTAATGTAGACCTTTGCTTCTCCTTCATTTACCGTAAATCCGAAATGTGTCCATTCATTTTCCGGTATTATTGAGTCAGAAACTGCATCATACCATTGATCACCGTTATGAGACCATACCTTTGTCACATTCTGTGCATTCGGCACAAGACTAATCCAATTATTCTCTGTTCTCGCACCGAAGAAAGTCGTTGTAAATTCCGTGATTTCTTCCGGTTTTATCCAAAGTGATAGGGAATACTTATTACTTGCAATTAAACCATCTGCCAATTTAAGTCCAGATTCTCCGTTAAATTTAGCAGCATTCCCTGCAATACCCTTTGCAAACGTAACTTCCCCGCCTGTATTGTGAATGCGATCACCTGTTACTATTGCATCGGCTTGATTACCAGATCGATCTGCAAACCCATCATTAAAGTCATAATAGGCAGTTAATCTCCCTTCCTCTTCTGCTAATACATGAACCATTACAGACAATGATTCTTTCGCATCCCCTAAAGTAATAGTTGCTGTTAATTTTACATCAGCATTTTCAGAACCAAATGGCGGTCTTGTTACAATCCCATCATTGGAAATGATTTCTGGCTGTGAAGATACCCAGACAATGGCTGTACCTTGTGCTGCTTGAGTTGGCAAGGAGATATCCTTGATTACCTCGGTCGGAATGGCCTTAATTAGTTCCGCTTTCACACTTGCTACCACTTCTTGGTTTGATTTACTATCCCCACGACTCCCCCAAATTACCACTCCTTCACCAGACATGGCACTAAAGGTCATCACCCATTTCGCGGTCGCAGGATCATATTGACGAATAAATACGCCATCATATATTTGCCCTTCTATCTCAACTTCCACTCTGTAATCATCGTATAGCTTCCATGTCCCACTTACAGCACCGGAAACTGTCTTATCTGCATTTAATTTAATCCATTGCGATTCTGTTAATTTCCCCGTAATTTCTTTGCCGTGATTGATATACTTATAATCACCAACAATATCTTTCTCAGACACAGTCTCTATTGTTTCACCCGCATATTGAAATGGAGTTGGCACTGGCCATTTCTCCTTGTTTTTAAAGGTTTGATGGACACGCACTTGATGCAGTTCTCCTTGTTGAGGGAATCGAGCATGTGTCACAATAAACTCTTTGCCAAGTTCTTCTTCTATCAAAAAAGAATTATGTCCTGGTGACATATAGCCTGTTCCTATCCCACTGCCATCTTCTCCAAAATCTCTTTTAAACAAGAAATTTCCCATCATTTTATTCCCAATTTCTTTATGATCATCATTGCTCGGGAAATTTCCTGGACCTAAATTAAAGCTTTCTGGAAAAACAGCAGCATTGCCAGATGCGTCTTCATACGGTCCATCAATCTTTTTTGATCTGAACTGCCTCATTTGATAACCACCGTCAGAAGCTAATCCACCGTACGTAATGTAAAGATAGTAATACCCTGTTTCCTTATCGTAGACAGCATATGTTCCTTCCCCAGATCTTCCATATCCTCCAGCAATCTTCGTACCGAAATATCGATCAACTATTCTGCCATCCGAGGTTTTTTCATCCTTTCTAGGATAAATGGGTACACCAGTTTTCTTATCTAGCGGCAAAATAAACGTTCCACCTGACCAGGAACCATATGTCATCCATAAATCTCCATTCTCATCATAGAGAATATTTGCATCAATCGCATTCGTATAAAGGGCGTTATTATAATTTCCCTCACTTGTAAACCAATCTGGATTTACATTATCTAAAGTACCGTCTGCAATCAACTCTGCGATATTCGTATTTTCCCAATGTTTATTAATCACACTCTTATTATCAGTCGTTTCATAATTGGTAAAACCAGAATATATAATAGTATCCCTATAATCATAAGGTCCCTCTATATTTTTCGATACAGCAATGCCTATCGCTGAACGAATATAGGTAGAAGAGACACTATAATACAACATATAAGCTCCCTTTGAACCATCATCCCAAGCATAATCTTTATTCCAAAAAATATCAGGAGCCCATACAGAATAGCCCCCAGTGCTATCTGCATCATTTTCCCCTGCCCATTTAAAAGACTCTGCAAGATTTTCAGACAAATTCCCATAGATTGGATTATTTTCTGGCGTTTGATATTCACTTGTCACCAGAGAAGTCCAATTCATTAAGTCCGTTGATTTGGCTGCTGCTATATGTGATCCAAAAACATAATAAGAGCCATTATCCCCTTTAATGATGGACGGGTCGTGAACGGAAACATGCTGAAATTCGATCGAATCAGCTTGAGAGCCTTCTGCCTTTACCTGTTTCTCCTTTTCATAAGGCCATGGAAATAGTACGATTATGACCAACAAAAAAAATAGCCATTTTTTTATAACACACTTCACCGTTTCATTCTCCCCTTCACTGCGTTAGTTTGTAAACGCATACATTTCTATCCATAATAAATCCCATCTTATCTACATTTTTTGATAGGAAGTCTCGTGGTGTACAGAACCAAAGTGAACGTTCAAATTTTTTATGTAAAATGGGGTACAATATGGATGCCTTTCGATGATACTAACATTTAATTAACCACATTAAATTAACTTTTTTATTAATTATATTCCCACTCCTTTCTTAGCTTCCAGCTTACACTACTCTCCATTAGCTTACTATATCCCCACTTCTTAAACAATATAAAAAGTCGCATTTTAGAGAAACTTCATAGATTTAAAGATGCTAATCTACTTACTATCCTATGTTTATCTCCCCTAATAAGTACTATTTTTAAATTACAAAAATAAACGATAAGTGTTTTTTACCTCACCTTAATTAACATAATTATTAATTAAAATAAGATAAAACCACCCTCATCGGTAGAAGCGTTATGTTTCCTCTGATATTGGAAAAACAAGATTATTACATTCCTATTATCCAGGAAAAATTCGACAAAACGCATTCATTCTTCCAATATTCCCCTTTAAAGTAGCTGAAAATTCCCTCTTGTTTCAAGAAAGCAATTTGGGGAAAATAGTACTAACTAGTACTTTTATTTGAATAGACAGACTCTAATTTGTACCTTTTGATTAGGCTCGTGCTATAATTAATAAATAGTATTAATTTTGTAAAAATGTTAAAGGAGATCTGTTTATGACAAAATTCACTGGCTACATTGGCACATACACAAAAAAGACTAGTAAAGGTATTTATTCATTTGTATTAGACACAGACGCAAAAAAAATCACAGATGTTTCTCTAGTGGCTGAAATTGAAAACCCTACCTATTTAACGGTTACAAACGATAATCAACATTTATTCGCAGTCGGTAAAGAAGGCTCTTTAGGCGGCGTTTCTGCTTACACTATTGATTCAGATGGCAGTCTTGCCCTTATTAACAGCGAATATACGGAAGGAGCATCTCCTTGCCATGTAAGTGTAAACGCAGACAAAACGCTTGTTCTTTCTGCAAACTATCATAAAGGAACTGCCGAATCCTATCCGGTACATACAGATGGCTCATTAAGCAGTGCTGCATCTATCATTGAGCATTCAGGGACAGGCCCAAATCCAGCTCGTCAAGAAAAACCTCATATGCATTTTGCTGGATTCAGTCCTAATGATCAATATGCAGTTTCTGTTGATTTAGGAACAGACCGAGTAGATACGTACAAGCTTGTTGATGGAAAGCTAGAAGAAGTCAGCAGTTTATCCGTTAAACCTGGAAGTGGTCCAAGACATATTGCCTTCCATCCTAATGGCAAATTTGCTTATGTCATGACAGAATTAAGCAATGAAGTCATTGCATTATCTTTTAATGCTGAAACTGGAGCATTCGAGGAATTACAATACATCTCTACACTACCAATTGATTTTACGGAAAATAGCCAAGGAAGTGCTATCCATCTTTCTTCAGACGGAAACTATGTTTATGCAGGAAATCGCGGTCATAATTCAATTGCGATTTTCCAAGTAAATGGGGAAACTGGTCAATTAACCTTTATTGACAGAACTTCAACAGAAGGAAACTGGCCGAGAGATTTCGTTCTAGATCCAACAGAACAATTCTTGCTTGCATCCAATGAACAATCAGATACCCTTACTTTATTTGAAAGAGATACAGTTACTGGAAAACTAACTTTATTGCAATCAGAGATAGAAGCACCAGAACCAGTATGTGTAAAATTCTTAAATAATTAATTCAGTCATAAAAAAGGAGAAGGTCTCATAAAAAGCCTTCTCCTTTTTCTCTATCCTTATGCTAAGTAAGCTTCCTGCACTTGTTTATTGGTAATCAACTCTGCTCCTGTTCCTTCTAATACAATTTCTCCTGTTTGAATGACATACCCTCTACTGGCAATTTGCAATGCTTGAAAGGCATTCTGTTCTACTAATAAAATTGTCATTCCTTGGTTATTGAGTTCTTTAATAATTTCAAAGATTTGCTCGACAATAATTGGCGCAAGTCCCATTGATGGTTCATCCAACATTAGTACTTCTGGCTGCATCATAAGCGCTCGCCCTATTGCCAGCATTTGCTGCTCGCCACCACTCATGGTTCCTCCTTTTTGCTCGACTCTTTCTTTTAATCTCGGAAAATACTCAAATACTTTTTGCATTCTTGCTTCCATTAATTGTTTATCCTTTACAGCAAAAGCGCCAATTAATAGATTTTCTCGTACAGATAGCTTAGGAAAAATCCGCCTTCCTTCTGGCACTTGGGAAATCCCTAAAACGGCTGTCTTATGGGCTGCTACATTAGCAATATCTTTTCCATTAAAAAGAATACTGCCTTTTTTGATTGGAACCTGCCCGCTAATAGATTTAAGAGTCGTCGATTTGCCAGCACCATTACTTCCAATGAGGGTAACGATCTCTCCTTTATCAACATGTAAACTAATTCCTTTTAATGCCTGAATTCCTCCATACCAAGCTTCTATATCCGTTAATTCAAGTATCTTTTCCATGCTGCTTCCCCCTTTAAGCAAGTGATACTGCTCCTTTTCCTAAATAGGCTTCAATTACTTTCGGATTGGAACGTATCTCTTCCGGACCACCTTCTGCAATTTTTTCTCCATGATCCAATACGATGATATGGTTTGAAATTTCCATCACCAGCTTCATATCATGTTCAATTAAAATAATGGTCAAATCATATTTCTTACACATATCTTGAATTAAACCAGTTAATAGACTTGTTTCCTTCGGGTTCATACCAGCAGCAGGCTCATCTAATAATAAAACGCTAGGCTTTGTAGCTAGAGCACGAGCAATTTCTAATCTCCGTTGTGCTCCATATGATAAATTTGCCGCTGCTTCATTTAATAGATCAGCAAGCCCAACATATTCTAATAGGCGATATGCCTCTTTCATTGCTTTCTCTTCCTCCTGTTTAGCCTTTGGCAATTGAAGCAATGTCCCAACCAAGCTGCCTTTGATATGGTTATGCATTCCGACCATGACATTTTCCAATACGGTAATATCACTGAAAAGGCGGATATTCTGAAAGGTTCTGGAAATTCCTTGTTTCGCTACGACATGCGGCTTAAGCCCGGCAATTGTTTTTCCGTCAAGGAGAATTTCCCCAGATGTCGGTTTATACACCCCTGTTATCATATTGAAAAAAGTCGTTTTTCCCGCTCCATTCGGTCCTATTACCGCTGTGATGGAATTCCTCTCGACAGACATATCAATATTGGAATTCGCAACAAGTCCACCAAACTTTTTCGTTAGTCCTTTCACTTCGAGTATATTCATTTGTGCCCCTCCTTAAGCAATATAGTAGACTCCTGCTTTTCTGCTATGCTCTCTTTTAATTTCTTGGCATTAACCTTTTTATTTTTTGCCGGTATTAATCCTTGTGGACGATATAAGGTCATAATAATTAAAAGGGCACCGAAGATAAATCTTTGCATTTTTGCTGGAGATAAGGCATCAGGAATAGTGGTTACTTGGCTTAGCCACCCCGTTAACTCGGTTAGCACCTGTAAGTTTAATATCGTTACAACTGCCGCTCCTAGAATAACACCTGGCACACTTCCCATTCCTCCAAGGATGACCATAACAAGAATGGTCGTAGATTCTAAGTAAGTGAAACTTGTTGGATCCACAAACATTTGCTTTGCGGCAAACACAACTCCCATCATTCCGGAAAAGGATGCCCCAATAGCAAATGCCGTCAACTTTGTTTTTACAAGGGGAATTCCCATCGCTTGTGCAGCAATCTCATTTTCTCTGACCGCCTTCCAAGAACGGCCTAATTTTGTATGTTCCATTCTAGTCACAGCATAAATTACAATAATAAACATAACTAGCACAATATAATAGAATTGGTTCGGCTGTGACAAAGTAATACCAAATAATTCAGGCTGTTGAATACTTGGCAGCCCCATCGCTCCATTCGTGATATTTACTGGCTTATCTAAGTTATTAAATACAATCCGGATTATTTCCCCAAAACCTAATGTAACAATAGCCAAATAATCTCCTTTTACTCTTAATACTGGAATCCCTAATAAAACCCCAAATAGAGCAGCTACAAATAAACCAATGATAATAAAAAACCAAAAGCTATTTCCGGACAATGGATATGTTCCAAAGGGCATGAAGTTATTCGCTTGTGCTGTCGCAAACACGCCATATGTGTAGGCGCCAACAGCAAAGAAAGCAACAAATCCTAAATCAAGCAACCCTGCAAGACCAACAACGATATTCAGCCCTAAAGCCATACAAACATAAATCCCTACCATAGTTGCTACTTCCATATATGCTTGATAGGATGGCCCTTGACTAGCTGAAATCGGGAGAACAATCACTAAAATAAGTAAAGCAATTCCCCACTTCATTTTATTTCCAAGATTCATATAATATAGGAGTAATAGCGATAGCAATAATAGTAAAAAGGCAATCACTGATTTTTGCGAGAAAGCCAATGCAGCAGTTGTCACCAATACATAAGCAAAGAAAAGAATAATTTGGGCAACTTTATTTGTTTGGATGGTTTTAATCATGTTAGCCATCTTTTCCACCTACACTTTCTCTGCTACGGCTTTGCCAAATAAGCCTTCTGGTTTAAAAATAAGGACGATAATCAATATGGCAAATGCAACAACATCTTTATATTCTGCTCCCATAATCCCGCCTGTGATTACCGACAGATTCGCTGCGGTGAACATTTCAATCAGTCCAATTAACATACCGCCGAGCATTGCTCCGCGTATATTGCCAATTCCGCCTAAAACTGCGGCAGTAAAAGCTTTAAGTCCTAGTATAAATCCAATGTACGGATCGATTGTTCCATATTGAACAGCAAATAATACACCAGTGGCGCCGCCTAAAGCAGATCCTACAAAGAAAGTGACAGAGATAACCTTATTCACATTAATAGACATTAAAGATGCCGTGTCTCTATCTTGCGCCACAGCTCTCATCGCCATGCCCCACTTTGTTTTGTTAACAAAAAAATCTAATCCTACCATCAAAATAACGGCTACTATAATAACAACTAAAAACGAGCTTTTAAAACTTGCAGCATGAGAACCGAAAACAGATCCGATATTTATTTTGTCAGAAAATAGATTAGGCGAAGTAATTATGTAATTCCCTTTGAATAATTCTGTAATGAAACGAACGATATCCTGTAGTAAAAAGGAGATACCAATAGCTGAGATAAGAGCAATTAACTTTGGTGCTTTTCGCAGTGGACGATAAGCGACTCTTTCGATTCCCATTCCTAAAAAACCTGTGATGAGACTAGTAATTAGGAGCATGACAATTAAGGAAAGTACAGCAGGCAGCATCGAAGTCCATCCTAGACTTGTTAAAGTAATTAAGATGGCCGTGCCAATGAATGCACCTGACATAAATATTTCCCCATGAGCAAAATTTATCAATTCTAATATTCCATAAACCATTGTGTATCCCAATGCAATAACGGCATACACCGCTCCTAATGTTAATCCATCAATTAAAACTTGCGGTAATGTTTGTAAAATTTCAGTTAGCATTCTCTTCCCCACACTTTTGATTTAATGGTTTTAGTAGATAGAGTTTAACCGCATAAGATGAAAGATTTCCCGCTACGGTTACTCAACAGATTCATTCTATTGACGTAATCACCATATATGCTGATTTCTATCTACTAAATAGCTAAGATTAATTTCCGGCATTTTAGTTCTTTACAAATAAAAAGGACGATTGATATTCATGTCCTTTTTATTTACTCGTTTATTGGCTAATTTCTCCATCTAATGTAGCTGGGTATTTGGCTTCATCAAATTTATAAATAAAGATTTTTGCGAATTTATTATCTCCTTTCTCATCAAATCCAACTTCTGTCACTACCCCTTTGTAATCTTGTGTAGCACGCACAGCTTTAGTAACCTCTTCACGTGTTGGTAATTTGTTATCATTCTCTTTAATTGCTTTTTCAATGCCTGCTAGTAAAACTGCTGCAGAGTCGTATGCATAGGCAGAATAGGACTCAATGTTTTTGCTGAATGCTGCTTTATAATCTTCAGCAAATTTTGTTCCTTCTTCTGATTGGGTTGTATCACCGGCAACGGAAGTAATGAAGGTATTTTTCACAGCATCTCCTGCGATTTCAACAAAAGTAGATGAGTCTAAACCATCTCCACCCATGAATGGAATATCTAATCCTTTTTCACGTGCTTGCTTTACCAAAATTCCCCCTTCTGCATAAAGGCCACCGTAATAGATTAGATCAGGTTTTTTAGAGGCTACTTGGTTTAAAACACCGTTAAAGTCTTTTTCACCAACGGTAATTCCCTCATAACCAACAACTTCAGCTCCTAAATCTTCCGCTGCTTCTTTAAAGGCATCTGCTAGACCTGAACCGTAAGCTGTTTTATCTTGAACAACAAAAATTTTCTTTGCCCCTAAAGTTTCCACGGCATATTGTGCCCCAGCAGGACCTTGGAAATCATCGCGGGCAACAACACGACTCACTGTTTTTAAACCGCGATCCGTATAGTCAGTGGCTGTACTTGCCGGAGATACACTTACAAGATTATTTTTTTCATAAACTTCAGATGCTGGAATGGAAACACCTGAGTTTAAGTGACCGACTACCCCTAATACAGATTTATCCGCAACCACTAAGTTAGCATTAGCAACCCCTTTTTTCGGATCTCCCTGATCATCCTGTGCATCTAATTTAAGTTCGAATCCTAATTCAGCAAACTTATCCTTTTGTTGATCAATAGCCAGCTGCGCTCCTAATTTAATTGCTTCCCCTAATGTAGCGCTGCCTCCAGAAAGTGGTGATTGTGTAACAATTTTAATTACTTTTTTGTCTCCTGAATCCCCTGAATCCGAGTTTGTGTTTGAAGCACAACCACTCATAAATCCTAAAGCTAATGTTGCAGTCATCGCGAAAGAAAGTACTTTTTTGGATAACATAATATGCCCCCTATCATTGTCTTTTTATCTATGAAACTACAGGATATTTTCCCAATTGCTCCTGTTCCATGTTTGGATTATAATCTTCTTCTAGACAAGTGTCTTTCATATTGTCAGAAAATTTAACAGTATATTTTTCTGAAAAGTTAATATATTCTGAAGCTTTTCTTCGTACTTCGAAATGATTAGGAATGATTGGTTGTTCCGCATATTGGACATTTGTTGGGGGGAAATTTAATTTAGTTTGAGGATTGGATGAGAGAAAAGATAGCAAATGATTGGGCATTACTTTCTAATATGGGGAGGTTGAGTGGAGATCATTCGCTTTGTGGGTGTGGTGGAAACGGGGTAGTTTCGTTGTCAAATTGTCTATTTTATCGTTTTATTAGTGATTTTTTAGCATTTTTTCTGAGATTAATAGAATTCTACACTCAAATTGAATGTAGAGGGTCTGAGTTTGGCTGATATCAGCCAAACTTTTCGACTTATCAGCCAATCTCTACGGCTTATCAGCCAAAATCTTCGACTTATCAGCCAAACTACTGATTTATCAGCCAAACTACCGATTTATCAGCCAAACTACTGACTTATCAGCCAAACTACTGATTTATCAGCCAAACTCTCGACTTATCAGCCAAACTCTCGACTTATCAGCCAAACTTTCGACTTATCAGCCAAACTCTCGACTTATCAGCCAAACTTTTCGACTTATCAGCCAAACTCTACGGCAACAGCCAAACTCTCGACTTATCAGCCAAACTTTCGACTTATCAGCCAAACTCTCGACTTATCAGCCAAACTCTCGACTTATCAGCCAAACTCTCGACTTATCAGCCAAACTCTCGACTTATCAGCCAAACTACTGATTTATCAGCCAAACTCCTCGACTTATCAGCCAAACTACTGATTTATCAGCCAAACTCCTCGACTTATCAGCCAAACTACTGATTTATCAGCCAAACTCCTCGACTTATCAGCCAAACTCCTCGACTTATCAGCCAAACTCTCGATTTATCAGCCAAACTCCTCGACTTATCAGCCAAACTCCTCGACTTATCAGCCAAACTCCCGATTTATCAGCCAAACTCTCGATTTATCAGCCAAACTCTCGATTTATCAGCCAAACTCTCGATTTATCAGCCAAACTACTGATTTATCAGCCAAACTCTCGACTTATCAGCCAAACTCCTCGACTTATCAGCCAAACTCTCGATTTATCAGCCAAACTCTCGATTTATCAGCCAAACTCTCGATTTATCAGCCAACTTGCCCGTTATCAGCCAAACTCTTCAACTTATCAGCCAACTTGCCCGTTCAGCCAAACCGGGGTCAACTTATCCCCAAGGCATATCGGTGCTAATAACACTTGCAAATGCCTTACTATGTTCTCTTCTATCTTTACGTATTTTTACGCGTTGTTCTGCTGTGTTATAAAGCATGGTCTCTTCCTCGGACTGGGGGATTACTTTAGGAACCCGTCTTGGCTTGCCGTTCTCATCTAATGCAACAAAGGTTAAAAAAGATGTAGCAGCGAGCTTTCTTTCCCCTGTTTTTAAATTTTCTGCTATTACCTTCACAAAAACTTCCATCGATGATTTTCCTGTATGTGTTACATAGGATTCTAAACATACAGAATCTGTCGGGCGAATAGGAAACAGGAAATCAACGGAGTCCGTTGAAGCTGTGACTACATCGCTTCTTGAATGTCTCGATGCAGAAATAGAGGCCACATCATCTATATAACTCATCAGTTTCCCTCCAAATAAGGAATTATGGTTATTTGTATCAATTGGGAATATTCGGCTTGTTTTTACTACTAATGATTCCTTGCAATATTTTTCTTCTTGAACTGTCATTCCGAACAGCCCCCTTTTTTTAAGTAAGTATTGGAAATTGTAATAGAAATATTGTAGATCTACCATCTGAATTTTGTAAAGATAAATGTCCTCCCTGTGCTTTGGCGAGCAGAAGACTATATGGCAATCCTAAGCCGAGCCCACGCTCGATATCTTTCTTATTTTTCCCTCGATAAAATCGTTCAAAAATATAAGCTTGTTCTTCTTTTGGTATGCCATAGCCATTATCTTCAACTAAAATTTTGATGTTCTGGTCATCATGGGTTAATCGGATTGTTATTTTTCCACCCTGCTTCCCCTTGATTGCATGTAAGCTATTATTTAATAAATTTACGATAATTTGTTGAAAACGAACACTATCAAGCATGGTAAAAATCGGCTTTTCTGGATTTATAAAGGTAAGTTTCGCAGAGGACAAAGACTCCGTATGGACAATTTCCCATTGATAAATAATTTCTTTTAAAGTCGCCTGTACATTCAGCTTTTCCTTATTCACTTTAATTGAACCAGCACTAAAGCTATTAAAATCTAGTAAATCCTCTACCATGCTTTGCAGTCTGCCAGCTTCTTTTAAACTCATCGATAAAAATTGGCTTTTCTTCTTTTCTGGAATGACATTGTCATTGACAGCTTGAATTAAAGCACTGATAGAGGTGATCGGTGTTTTTAATTCATGGGTAACTCCTGCGAGCAATTGTGTCCGTAAACTTTCCAATGCATAGAGGCGCTTAGTCATTTCGTTAAAAGACAGCATCAATTGGTATAACTCTTTTTCCTGCACTTCTTCATTTAATGTAATGTGATAGTTACCATTCATTAATTGTTGAGCAGCGTTGGCAACCTCTTCAACCGGCTTTGCCATCTTTTTAGATAAAGAATAAATAACGAACCAGCCTAGCAGCGCCAAACTAAGAAGCAACAATCCCAGTAATTGATATTCTTCCTTATTTAAATGCTGCAGTTGATTATGCGGCTGAATGATATAGACTGAACCTGTTGGCGTCCCATCCTTTAGAATAGGGGCTATGACAACTGATGCTTTTTGATTATTCCAGAGCGTGACCTTTTTAATCGTTAATTCACTGACTAAGGGCAAAGACTCAATTAGCTGCTGTTTTTCGCGAGAATCTGGTGGGAAGTTCTGATTCATAGAGCGGATATTACCGGCAGCATCTTTTAGAAAAACATCTAGTGGCTGCCCTTCATTGATAAACTTCTGTCTATCCTGCAAAAATGGCAGACGAATATCCTTCAATCTGCCTTCTACCATTTCATTAGCATGCTCCGCTATTTCCTGGGCAACTAATTTTGTTAATTCTAAGCGATTTTCCAAAGCATTATGGCGAATCCACAAAATTGAAATAATCCCGATAATCAAAAGTCCTCCACATAATGTCAGCAAATATCTTTTTGTCCAATAA
Source organism: Niallia circulans (assembly GCF_003726095.1). NCBI lineage: Bacteria > Bacillati > Bacillota > Bacilli > Caryophanales > Bacillaceae > Niallia > Niallia circulans. Next base: position 4,849,518 of record NZ_CP026031.1, on the reverse strand, counting down.
TATAGAAGAGGCGTTTTTTCTTTATTGTTTTTCCTGAATATAAAATTGATAGCCCAATCCGCGTAATGTTTTAATTTCGCCATCTTTTGGATCCCACCCATTTAATAATTTCCTTATTCTTTTAATCGCTAGATCAACCGCCCGATCACTTCCATCATAGTCATTTCCCCATACATGATCCAGAAGCTGATCCCTTGTAAATGTTTGATTTGGATTGCTTGCTAAAAAGAGAAAGACAGAAAGATCTCGCGGAGTGAAGGGAACCTCAATTCCATTAAGAAAAACTTGATGGGAGACATAATTTATTTTTAAATCGCCATAGTATTTCACTCGCTCATCTTCTTGATAATGGGAGGATCTTCTTAGTACCGCTTGGACACGGGCGATGACTTCCTCCCCTACAAACGGCTTGGTAATATAATCATCCGCTCCATTTTCAAACCCTTTTAGTTTTTGCTCTGTATCTGATAAAGCTGTAAGCATAATAACAGGACATGCCGATTTCTTACGAATAAACGAAAGAACGCTCCAGCCATCTACATATGGCATCATAATATCTAATAGAATAAGGGCAGGAGTTTCTTCCTCTAGCTTCCGTAAAGCCTCTTCTCCATTATAAGCATAATCTACATCATAGCCTGCATTTTCTAAATAAGCTCCTAAAACCATAGAAATTGCTAGTTCATCTTCCACAATTAGAATTTTTCTCATCATTTTTTCCTTATGCTTTATTTTTTCCTAATGAAACTCATTATACCTATTATTGTCAGAAGAAAAAATAGATCAGCCTTCTATCCAGCTGATCTATTCCTCTTATTGATATCTTAATGCTTCAAGGGGACTTAAGTTAGATGCTTTGTTCGCTGGAAAAATCCCAAAGATAATGCCAATTAGTACAGAGAAACTAACGGAACCACTGACAACCCACCACGTAATCTGGGAAGTCATCTCTAATGTGCTCGACAATATGTCTGCACTAGCGATTCCAATAGCTGCTCCTAAAATTCCGCCTAATGCACTAAGTACAATAGCTTCAATTAAAAATTGGAGCATAATATCTTTTTTCCGAGCACCTATTGCTTTTCTAATCCCAATTTCCCTTGTTCTTTCTGTAACCGAAACAAGCATGATATTCATAATTCCGATTCCTCCAACGATTAAGGAAATACTTGCTATGCCGGCTAATAACAATGTCATGGTATTGGAAACAGAATCAAGGGCCTCCGATACAGAAGATTGATTCCGCACAGAATAAGTAGTTTCATCTCCATCAAACTGATTGTATAATTCTTGCTTCATTTTTGCCATTCCCATTTCAACTGAATCCTCATCCGTCATAAGCACTGTTGCTGAAGTTACATAGGTTTGACCGATAAAGCGTTGTGCTGTTGTAAATGGAATCAGGACAGAATCATCTACAGATCCAGTTAACTCTTCCCCTTTTTCAGCAAGTACTCCGATTACTTTAAATGTTGTTCCATCAATTTGAACGGTTTTATCGACTGGATTTGCGAATCCGAATAACTCGGTTGCTATATTATACCCCAGCACCACTACTTTATTGCGATTATCCAAGTCAATGTCCATGACATTTCTTCCTGACTTCAAAGTAATATCCTGTACCTCTTCATAAGAAGTAGTAACACCTGTAACAGTAACTCCAGAGCTTGATGTCGTTCCATTTCTGAGTGTACTAGATGTTGTCACTGTTGGTGAAACAGCCTTTACTTCGTCAAATTCTGCAAATGCCATCAGTTCATTATAATCGACAACCTCTTCCTCACTAGAGTTTCCCGATAAATTTACAGAAACTGTTGTCGTTCCTAAGCCGGCAATGTCATCGGAAACAGAATTGGAGGCTCCCATTCCTAATGAGGTTAAAGCAATAACCGCTGCCACACCAATGATAATACCGAACATGGTAAGCACTGCTCTTAATTTATTCATTGCTATATTTTTAAAAGCTATCTTGATTGCTTGTCCTAATTTCAAGAGACAACTACCTCCTTTGTCTCTGCTAGGCGACCATCTTGAATGCGAATAACTCGCTTAGCCTGTTTAGCGATTTCTAAATCATGGGTGATTAAAATTATGGTATGCCCTTGTCTATTTAGGTCTTTCATTAAATTCATTACCTCGACTCCTGTCTTACTGTCTAACGCTCCAGTCGGCTCATCAGCAAGCAGGATTGGCGGATTCCCCGCAAGAGCACGGGCAATGGCCACGCGCTGTTGCTGTCCACCAGATAATTCTGTTGGTTTATGTCCCGCTCTTTCCAGTAATCCTACTTTTTTCAATGCCTGCATGGCAATTTCTTTTCTTTCCTTACTTCCGATTCCTCGATAAACCAAGGGCAGCTCCACATTTTCAAAGGCAGATTGTTTCGTAAGCAGATTAAAGGATTGGAAAATAAAACCGATCTTATGATTTCTCACTTCTGCTAACTGTTTGCTTTTTAACGAAAAAGCATTTTGCCCGTCCAAGTAATATTCACCAGAATCGGGTGTATCCAAGCAACCGATTATATTCATTAATGTTGATTTACCTGAACCAGACGGCCCAATGATAGCAATAAAATCCCCTTTATTGACTGTAAAGCTTACATTATCCAATGCCGTAACTGTCTCTCCTCCAAGTGTATATTCCTTTTTCACATTTTTTATTTCGACAATTGCATGCTTTTCTATCATTCATTTCTACCTCCAAATCCACCGGAAGGCATTCCGCCGCCTTGGCCTCTGAATTCACCATTTGGCATTTGACCTCTACCTTCTCCATTTGGCATTTGGCCACCACCAGGGAACATTCCTTGTGTTTCACTATCACTTGATGATTCAAATGTTGGCAGTACTACCGTTGTTCCTTCCTCTAAACCACTTTTAATCTCCGCAACTTCTGTATTTTGTAATCCTACTTCCACCGTTTGTTTTGTTGAGGCAGTTTCCTTTGTGCCATCTTCATTAGTAGTTGTGCCATTTGCTACTAGAACATAATATTCTTCATTCTCCTTTTGTACAGCTTCTACAGGAACCGTCACGACATCTTCCGCTTTATCGGTTGTGATAGTAGCTTCTGCTGTCATTCCAACCAACAATCCACTGGGCTTAGTTATTTTCACCGCAACCGCATATTTTGCGACACTAGTACTGTCACTGTTTGCTTCTTTTGCTACACTCGTAACTTTTCCAGTAAACTCTTTGTCTTCCAGTGCACTCACTTTTACATTAACAGCTTGTCCCGCCTTTACTTTCGAAATATCTAATTCATCTACGTTAACTACCATTTCTAGATTGTCATAATCAGTAACTGTTACAACTTCTGTTCCCATTGATACATTGCCATCTTCTGCAACATTTAGAGCTGTAATTTCACCAGAAAAAGTTGCAACAATTGGGTCGAGTGTATCATTCTCGAATGTTACTAGCTCGTCGCCTTCTTCTACCTCATCCCCTACTTCGACTAACACCTCGTCTACTGTTGCATTTCCTTCAGAAGTGAAAGTCTCTTTATTGATAGCTGCAATGCTTCCAGTACCACTTACCTCTATTTCAACATCACCAGCTTCTGCCGTTGCTGTTTGCGACCTAGCCTGTGCTCTTACTTCTGTTTGATTATCATTGCTAAAATAATAATAAGACCCAATCCCCGTCCCTATTACCAAAACTGTTACTCCACTAATAATCCACTTCTTTATACTTTTCTTCATTTTTTGCTTCAACCTCTTTCTATTCTATTTTAATGAATTTACTTGATTCATTGTCTTGCTGTTTACAAGTAATAGAATAAAAGAGTTATGTGTCAGGAAGAAGTCAGGGGAAAACTTTTTTAGGATTTACAATTTTGTTTGGGGGGTGCAGGGGATTGGGCTCTGTTGCTTTTCTTCTTGTTTGTGGTTACAGAGACGGATTCTCTGTTAACTTTCTCCGCTTTTATTAATTAATATTCAATTAATCCGATACCTCTCTAATCACCCAACCTTATCCCTCCATCATCACGGGATAAAATTCCATTGACGAACATAGGCTTCCTATTATATGATAACTTATTGTGTGAAAGTTATTGGATAACGTGGTTCGAGACCATCCCACGTAAAAAAACTAAGGGAGAGAAAAAATGAAAACAAAAACACTTGCAATGAACGGTTTAGTGGCTGCATTGTATGTCGCTGTTACGATTGCGATTGCGCCGATTGGTTTTGGCAGTATTCAATATCGTGTTTCGGAATTATTTAATCATCTTGTTGTATTTAACAAAAAATATATTTATGGAATAGTCGTTGGCGTATTTTTAGCAAACTTATTCCTGTCAACCATTAAGTTATACGATTTAACTTTTGGGGTTGCTCATTCTATTATTTGTTTGTTAATCACAATTGGTATAAGCAAGTTTATTAAAAGTCACCTTTTACGAATGATTATTAATACCCTTGTGTTTACCTTTAATATGTTTATTATTGCCTATCAATTACATCTTGCACTTGGATTCCCTTTCTTAATCACTTGGGGAACAACAGCTATTGGTGAATTTGTTGTCATGGCAATCGGTATACCTATTATGCATTTCTTAAACAAGCGAATTCCCTTTGGGAAGTTAATGGATTAAATACAAAGAGATCAAAATAATCTTGCTCCTTAAGATTATTTTGATCTCTTTATTTTATATGAAATATAATCCAATCATTCTTTGTTTATTTTCTTATTCAATTATCCGTTAACTAGAATTTATATTTCCACTATTAATTCCGATAAATTCATTACCTTTCCACCAACTTTGACATCTATTACTTCTTTTCCTTCAACCATTAATTCAACTTTTATCTCTGAAGGCTTTTTCATCGAATAACCTTGTTCCATTAAATAGGAATAATCACATCCCATTTCTGGATTTTTATACTTAAATAGATAACTAGCAAGGGCGCCATTGGATGTACCAGTAGCAGACTCTTCATTTATACCGTATAAAGGGGCAAAGTTCCTGCAGTAACTATGAGAACCAATCAGAGTTTCAAGTGTGAAAACATGATATCCAACACTATTATATTTATTACAAATTTGGGATACTTTTTTAAGATTTGGGGTAATAGAATTCACAATATTTATATTTTTCACCGGTACAAGTATATCTCTTAGACCTGTTGAAACGATTTGTATTGGTAATTCATCTATCAGATCATATTGATTAATGTTTAAAGAATCAGCAATTTCCTTCTCATTTACTGTTTCATAAAACCTTGGTGTGTTTTGTTCCATCATAATGGTCGAATCTTCCCTTACTTCCACACTTAAAATTCCTGCCTTTGTTTCTTGAAGAAATACCCCTGGCTTAATTATCCCCTTATTCAGGAGTACATAAAATGTTGCTATCGTAGCATGTCCACATAGGTCTACTTCCTCTTCAGGGGTGAAAAACCTCACTTTAAAATTTGCTGATTCTGACTTCATGACAAAAGCTGTCTCACTAAAACCAACATCGCCTGCAATCTTCTTCATATTCTCATCAGATAAAGCATCTGAATCCAGCACAACACCTGCTGGATTCCCCCCTTCTAATGTTTTAGCAAATGAATGGGCTGTATATACTTTTAATTTCATAGTTTTTATTCTCCTTATTTTGTAGTCAAAGTTTATTAAAATTCAGCGGAAACTTCTATATATATCCTTTTTATTAACTTGCCCATCAGTTTTACTGCGCTTTTGGCAGAAGAAAAGACCAAATCGTATGCTATTTGGTCTTTTTGCTACTTTTATATTTCGTGTGGTTGGTCTCCACAAAAAAGGAACAAAATTTCATGTATTTAGTTTTTTTTAATACCTATTGTCAACCGTATCTAATGCTTGTTTTAAATTACCTTCTCTTTCCGTAATCTCTTGTTCTGCTTGATTACGTTTTTGTTTTCCTTCTTCTTGGATATGTAGAGTCTCTTCTAATGAGCTCATCAGTTTATGCTGTGTTTCTTTTAGCGAATCGATTTCGACCATTGCCGGACGGTTTTCCTTGGCGATTTGTACCATCTCTTTTGCGTTGGCATCCATTCTGCTTGTATTCAGTTTTGCTTGTGTTTCAATCGCATGACGCTGCCTTAAAAGCGTTAAAGCAATGGAAACTTGGTTTCTCCATAATGGGATCGATGTCATGATCGACGACTGGATTTTATCAATAACCGTACGGTTCGTATGTTGAATCAAGCGGATTTGTGGCGCTGTTTGTATGGTAATTTCTCTGCTGACTTTTAAATCATAAATACGTTTCTCTAGTAATTCCGCAAAATGAATTAAATCATTGACCTCTTGCAGTTTCATTCGATCACCGGACTCCTCTGCAAGTTTTTTTTGCTCCGGAATAAGCTTTTTCGTCATTTCTTCGTATTTCATTTCCGCTGCTGCAATATATACGTTTAAATCTTCAAAATAGGTCTTATTATGTTCATAAAGCTGTTCTAATAAATGAATATCTGCAGTCAATACATTTTTACTGCGTTCAAGACGCACACTCATGCGATCTATTTGGGCACTTGCTTTTTGATAATTTGATAGGACTTCATGGACACTTTTAGAAGGCTTACTAAATAATCGGCGGAAAAAACCCTTCTTTTCCACCCGTAATTCATCAGGATTGATTTCATTTAATTTTTCCATTAAATCACTAACGATATCCCCGACTTCTCCAACATCTTTGCGCTGCACATGCTCAATCATTGTATGGGAAAAAGAAAGTAATTTTTTCTGCGCTGCTGCCCCGTAAGCAATCATCGTACGGTGATTGGTTGGATCTAGTTTATCTGCAAGTTCATATGCTCGTTTTTGATTTTGTGGAGATAAAACATCAATAAGGCGAACAGTTTCAGCTGTTTCGCCTTTTTGCATGAACAAATTATTGCTTTCTCCTAAAGGATCGGAGAAATAATCATCTGTAATGTTTTTCATTTGTCGTTCATCTGTCATTTAGTCCGCCTGCTTTCATCTAACAAATCAGTGTCCTTCTCCTTATTAGAAGTATGTTTTACTACATCTAATTCAAAATGCAGATCATCAATATCATCTGATAGAATGCCATGAAGATCGTCTTCCAGCGTTCTAGAAAGCTGCTCTAATGTTCTTCTTGTGTCATTTAAGGTTGCCTGCAGTGCTCTGTTTTTCTTCGGCTGGGCAGATAAAAGGGCATATTTTTCTGCGATTTCCACTAATGAATCTAAATGCGAATAATAGAATTTCTCTGCTTTATAGAAGCGGCGTGGCTCTTCCTTCGTTAATCGATAGATTTTCTTTGTTACTCTCATTAAATCGATTCTTTGCTTAAAAGAAGGAAAGTGGCGGATGGCAAAAACATGTCGATTTAATCGACTAATTTTCTCATTCGCTTCCTTTAGCTGTGTTTGAATAAATTTATATTCTTTTCTTGATAAACCTTGCCTTACCATTAATTGATGTTTAATTACTCCATCTGAGATGAAATAAGAGACTCCAGTTGCCGCAACTCCATATAGAACGGATAGGATAAAATATTGGTCAAATGCCACATAACTGATTAGCCATGTTAAAGCACCTACAGGAAAAGAAATGCCTGTTCGTACTAAAAACATTAAAAATGAGTTCACTATAATCGACTCCTGCCTTCGTATTCCTTTATTTTTTATACGTTTCATTTCAGCTTTTGTTTCAAAAATCGATGATTTATCTACTTCTATTTTAACGTAACCAAGTTCTTTCTTGCTATAGACTTTAAATGGAATCTTTTCTACGACTAAAGACGTATTTTGTTATGTGTCCTTACATTATGTGTATGTGGAAAAGCATAAAAAAATGATTTGATGCTTTTATTCTATCAAATCTAGGCTCTTGTTTCATGTTTTCTCTTTTATTGGATAGATGTGGAAGTAACCAGTTTACAGCAAAAACCCCGAAATGGTATTTACCATTTTGAACTGCACCCCAATTGTTAGACACTATCTACAATAATTGGAGGTGCAGTTTTTTTGTCCAAATTTACTGCGGAAATGAAGCTACAAGCCGTAACTCGCTATTTAAGCGGAAAAGAAAGTTACAGAGAAATTGGAAAATCAATTGGAATAGATCACAAATCGATTGTTAAATGGGTAAGACAATACAACTACAATGGTGCAGAGGCATTGATGAAACGTTGTACAAGTTATACACAAATGTTTAAACTAGAAGTACTACAATATATGACTGAAAATGGTACTTCTCTATGTGAAACGGCAGCTATTTTTAATATCCCAGCGCATTCCACTCTAGCTGTTTGGAAAAGAAAGTTTGAAACACAAGGGATAGAGGCCCTTCAGTCACAGGAACAGGGGCGTCTATCCATGAAAAAAGATTCAAATAAACAAAGTTCTACTGACCGTTCTTTTGAAGCACTAGAAGATCGAATAAAACAACTGGAAATGGAAAATGAGTATTTAAAAAAGTTGAATGCCTTAGTTCAAAACAAGGAAAAATCACCAAACAAGACAAGGCACAAGTAGTCTATGAGTTAAGGCATAAGTATTCGGTGAAGTCACTCGTAAAACTCGCTGGCATTCCACGCAGCACCTATTATGATTTAGTAAAACGAATGAATCGACCTGATCCAGACACCGATATAAAAAGAGAAATCCAAGCCATTTATGAAGAACATGAAGGTCGTTACGGATACCGACGTATTCGGGATGAGCTAGTGAATCGTGGAAAAAAAGTAAATCATAAAAAGGTTCAACGAATCATGAAAGAGCTGGGTTTAAAATGTCTAGTGAGGATGAAAAAATATAAATCTTATAAAGGCACAGTTGGTAAAATTGCGCCAAATCATTTAGACCGTCAATTTAGTGCGGACGCACCGAATGAAAAATGGGTAACAGATATTACAGAATTCAAGTTATTTGGGGAAAAGCTGTATCTATCGCCTGTATTAGATTTATTTAATGGGGAAATTATTACGTATACCATCGGTTCTCGACCAACGTATTCATTAGTTTCGGACATGTTAGAAAAAGCATTAGAATCCTTACCAAAAAGGCATCAATTACTCATGCATTCCGACCAAGGTTGGCATTATCAAATGAAACAATATCGCAACTTGCTTCAAGCAAAAGGGATTAAACAGAGTATGTCACGTAAAGGGAACTGTTACGATAACTCTGTAATGGAAAACTTCTTTGGGATACTGAAGTCAGAACTCCTTTATTTTAAGGAATTTGAAAGTGTGAACCACTTTAAACTAGAATTAGAAAAATATATAGAATACTATAATAGAAAACGGTTAAAGGGAAAATTGAAAATGAGTCCGGTACAATACCGAACTCATTTTCAACAAGTTGCCTAATGAAATAACTGCGTCTAACTTTTAGGGGTCACTGCATTCACGGGGTTCTTTTCTTGCTATCTTATCCAAGGCGATTTGCAAGTCTAGGCTGCGGCTGTTTTGGTTCTTTTGGCTGCAGCTTCATGTGTGGCGGCTTTATGATTAAAGTAATGATAAAGGAAACGACACATAAAACAGTAATGACTGTAAAGGTTGCATGGAATCCTCCAAGTACTGCTGCAATCATAGCTCCTGCCAAAGCTCCAAATCCAAAGCCTTGATAGATTACACCATAGTTTTTACTTTGATTTTTCAGTCCAAAGAAATCAGCAATAATAGCCGGATATACGGTGATAACACCTCCGAAACAAAATGCAATTGCGGCTACACAAGCAAAGAATAATGGAAAGCTTAACGGAACAACATTTAATACAGTGACTGCTACAGCTGTTACAACTAATGTTCCAGAAACAACTTTTATTCGACCTACTTTGTCAGACAATGCTCCAAGAATAATACGACCGATTGTATTGAATATCGCTACTAAAGCAACGGCATTGGCAGCTGTCGCCACATCTAGATTCGCTAGACTGACACCAATATCTTTTACAATACCGATTAAGTATAATCCACTCATACATGCGGTAAAGAAAATAACAAAGAGTAAATATGCTTGCTTTGTTTTTAGCATTTCTTTCACTGTATAATTCTTTTGCTCTGGCTCTGGTGCTAAAGAATTTGTAGTTGTTTCTACTTCCTGTGCTTCTTTTAAAAGGAATGATCCGCCGACAACCATCGCTAAAGCAATAATTCCCCAAATTAAGAAGGCTGTTGAAACACCATAAGCTGCGATTAAGCTTGTATTAATATATTTAAAAACTAAGCTACCGGTTCCATATGCTCCTACAGAGATACCAGAAATTAATCCTTTTTTCTCAGGGAACCATTTAATTAAATTAGATAAAGACGTGATGTACGCAGTTCCGTCTGCAAAACCTACACAAACACCTGCTACAAGATAAAGCATCCATAAAGAAGATACTTGGGAAGTAACCATTAATCCTCCACCTAGCATGATTCCAGCACAGGCAATTAAGCGGCGGAGTCCCCATTTATCTTGAATTTTCCCGGCAAAAAGGGTTGCGAAGGCAAGCGCAAAACTAGTAATGGAAAAAGTGATAGCCGTTGCGCTCAAATCCCATCCAAATTTATCAACAAGAGGTTGGTTGAACAAGCTCCATGTGTATATTGTTCCTAATCCCATTTGCACAATAATGGTACCAATAACTATCAGTAAGCGATTGCCATTTCGTTCTTTCATTCCGATCTCCTCTTTCTACTCGGTTTATAAACAGTATTTTTTACTATAAAAGGTTGTTTATGCTTTCTTTTGATAGTTAAATTATACCGCCTGAAATATTTTTGAAACCGGTATCAGAATGAAATGCCCTTTATTCGGAATGAATGGTATTTATAGATGCATAATTTGTCGAAATGCTTTTGCTTTGCTTCTGCTAACAGGAATTTCCGCCTTAATATCCTTTAATCTCACCAGATATGTATGGTTAAACCATGGGACAATTTCATGGATTTTTGAAAGATTCACGGTGTAGGAGCGATGACAGCGGAAAAAGGTATCCTGCGGCAATTTATCATGAAAATCAGAGATACTCATTGGCATCATATATTCATCTGTCTTCGTATAAACTAATGTTACCTTTTCGCTCGCTTCTGCATAATAAATATCATTAACATCTGTCACAATGATATTTTCATTTTTACGCAAGTTTATACGACGTGTTACTTCTGTCGTAATCTCTTCTTCTCCACCGCTTTCTTTTTTGAAAGATGCTTCTAATTTTGCCAGCATCGCGGCAATCCGCTTTTCTTCATACGGCTTAAGAATATAATCAAATGCCTCTAATTCAAAAGCTTGTGCTGCATGCTCTTTATACGCAGTTGTAAAAATGATATAGGGCTTTTTCGCAAATTTACTAATATTGCTTGCCAAAAGCATCCCATCTAAAGAAGGTATATTAATATCTAGGAAGATGGCATCCACTTCTTCTGCTTGCAAAAATTTAAGCACATCTAAGCCATCTTCAAAAGTGGCGACAATATCAATTTTGCTGTGGGTTTGAATTAAATATTCTAATTCTTCTTTTGCTGGAATTTCATCCTCTACTATTATTGCCTTCATGCTATCTCCTTCGTTATGTCAAAATAAACTTCCGTACCTGGCTCTAATCTACGAATGTTTAAGCCTGTTCCATACATTAATTTTACTCGTTGATGAACATTTGTTAAACCGATTTGTTTGGAGGATACCTCTTCTTTTGCTAAACGATCAATTACCTCCTGGGCAATCCCTTCTCCAGTATCCCGCACACTAACCCTTACTGTCTCTCCTAAATCTTTGACTGATATCGTTACAACTCCAGGACCCTTTCGCTTTAAAATTCCGTGCACAACCGCATTTTCGACCAATGGCTGGATGAGAAGACTCGGAAGTTTAATATGTATATCATCTATCTCATAGTTCACTTGCAGGCGGTTTCCGAAACGAGCTTTTTCAATTTGAATATAGTCTCTCACTTGCTTGAGTGCGAGCTGGATATCAATAAGCTCTTCTCCAACCTCTAAGTTATAGCGCATATACCCCGATAAATTAATAATTAATTCTCGTGCTTTTTCAGGATCGCGACGGGTTGTGGATGCAATCGCGTTTAGCGCATTAAATAAGAAATGGGGATTAATTTTTGTTTGTAGTGCTTTTAGTTCGGCCTTATTTGCTTCCTCTTTCATTTGTTCCACTCGCGACACTTCCATAAGGGTTGAAATAATTTGCGCCAATCCGATTGCCATGGTTTGCAATGTATTGGTAATTGTATAAGCTTTGCGGTAATAAATTTTTAGGGTACCGGTTACAACGCCTCTTTCTTCTAACGGAATAATTAATAAACAATGAATTTGCGGAGTATGATGATCGGCAATATTATTCCGAATCGTAATCTTGCCACTTCGAATGGTGTCTTTCGTTAAATCACTGATAATCTCTTGGCCGATCTTATATTTTTCCTCCCCAAACCCTACATATGCAAGAACATCTTTTGTATCCGTAATAGCTACTGCGTCTGCTTGAATATCTTCTTTTATAATGGTACAAATAGTTCGCAAAGAATTCCCATTAATAGAACGAAAATAAGGCAAGGTCTTATTCGCAATGTTAAGGGCTAATTGCGCCTGCTGTGCCGCGATTCTTTCCTTTTCTCCTTCTACGCTGGCAATCATCAAGACAATTAGCCCAATGCTCCCTTGCCCTAAAATCATCGGTAAAGCAATGATCGAAACAATATCTATTCCTAAGTCGAAAGGATCTGCCATAAACAATATCAAAATCATTGTTAGCATTTCACATAGCATTCCAGCAACTATTCCATAAATCCAGCGACTACTCTTTTTCACGCGAAGGTGAATATAACCAGATACAATCCCTGCTAAAATACTTGTAATTAAACAAGGAATAGAGGTTACGCCACCAATGTCAATTAAATAACGATGTAGACCGGAAACAATTCCGGTCACAATTCCAACCCATGGGCCAAACAGGATACCACCTGACATAATGGCAATTGTGCGGATGTTGACAATCGAACCTTCTACTTGTATTCCCGAATAGGTCCCGAACAGAGCGAAGGCACAAAATATAATCGTAATTAATGTCAGCTCTGTTGGCGAGTGATGATCCTTTTGCAAGGTCTCTTTAAACTTCGGGACTCTTGTCATAAAAAATAAAGTAATGAGTAAAAGGGCAGCTCGTTCAAATAATTGAATGAGCATTTGCAATTCTAGGGAAGAGTTCATTTTTCTTCCTCCTTGTGTTCAGCAGTCTTTGGTGTATTTTAATACTAGTAATGTATCATTAATTTAAGAAAAAGAATCCTCTAGATTACTGATTTCTCCACTTTCTACATCGACGCAGTAGTTACAGTCCAACTTCCCGCACAGCACCCATTTCCTATCAGCTGGATCAAACACATAGTAAGGGGTTAAGGTGAAATACGGCTTCAGCTTTTTGTAAGCTTCGTCCTTAGTAATTTTTATCTCCTTCTCTTTCTTAATTAGTTCCTTTTCCTTTTTATCGAGAATTTCATCCCAAAATTCCTTTTTATCCATAAAATTCACTATTTTGCCTTCTTGATCATGAAAAGTAAGGATTTTTCCTGCAAATATACTTTTAGGCGCACTTTTCTCAATCCGTGCAAGCAAATTAAAATTTTCTCTATATAAATATTTAAGCATCCATTTACCTGAATCATTCGGATACTTCATGCGCAAAAAATCGGTTACTTCTTGGATACATTTTTCTGTGTCTTCGTCCGTTATTGGCAACGAATCTGGATGTGTCACTTTTAAATATGCATCTTCCACACTTACTTCATCGTCCCAATCTAAGAACTTCCTTTCAAAATCATCCTCTTTTCCTTCCTGCCATATTATCTCTTTGTTGATGTTTTTTCGAAGACCAAACTTCTCCTCCATAAATGGAAGGCTTCCTTTCCGATCATTTCTAATATAAGTTTCTTCCACTCCATATACGATTAACATGCCATCCTCTTTAGGAAATTTAGCTAAAACTACTTGATCACTCGCTATATCCTCGATATCCGCCAGCGATAAAGTATATTCCTCTTCTAACTCATTCTTATTCGTTAACACCATGATATCTTTCGAATAAAATGTTAGCTCTCCGTCTTCATTAAACTCTACAGTTATTGAAGAGGATGGAGATAATGGAATACCATTCCACTGTTCCTCAAAGTAATACTCTCTTTCATCTCTTCGCTTGCAAATAAAGTCCTTCTCTATATTTATGCCTGCGAATTCGGCAAGCCATTTTTTTACCTCTTTTACGTCTTTATGTGGAAATACTACCCCATTTTTCGCATAGGTTACTCCTTGGACAAAAATAACAGATTCGAATTCCTCCGTATGTATATTTATATCAATCGAAGCAGTCCCTTCCGGATTCTCCTCTTCATCTGTCCAATCGGCATATTTATTCGGAAACCATTCCATATTTAAGAAATACACTGTCTCGCCATCCAATGTAAGCTGTCTAAATAGATGGTGTCTACCTAAATAATAATCTTCTAACCCCCATTGTCTCCTTGTAAAATTAATTAATTTTTCGATTCTTGCATCCATTCTTTTCTCCTCCTTTATTTCACTTTATAATCTATCACATCCCATATACCATCTTCCAGCAATATCCATCCGTCCTTTTTAGCTATTGCAGAATTACCTGCCAATCCATGAATATAGATATCTTCTTCTTCCTTTAACCCTTGGGCATCCTATATTCGCTAAATCACATCTTTTCATTTCTTCGCTATTCAGTAAATATTCCACTTCTCTTCACACAAATTATTTTCTTAGATATCAACAGCTTGTAATTTTTGTTTACTTACTCCTTCTATTTTTTTGATTTTTTCCTGCATACATAAAAAAGCATCCTCATTTGAAGGATACTTTTCGGAACACTTTATTGTCTTTTTTTTGTCTTTTTATTATTTAATTTCTCCGCTGCTGTTAATGGTTCATTGGCAAATTCATGATCATATTGACGAGCTGTATCATTTTGTACTGCTTGCTTCGCATTTTTATTTTTATTTTTTGTCATGATTATCACCTCCACCCATTATTCTCTCTTGCTCCTTTTTGAAATATGTAAGCGGCAAGATGAATTTTTGCAATAAAATAGAGACCTCTTTTATGCCCGCCATAGGCATTAGAAGTCTCATAAGGTTATTTTCCATGTGTAACTATTTTAACTTTTTGTTTCATGGTTGGGCTAAATATATTTCCTTTTTTATAAGCAATCCCTGTCGCTACGATTAGCAGGATACCTGTTACTATAAACACAGACTGAGCAGGGAGAACTCCTCCAAGAAAACCACCAATCATCGGTCCAAACATTCCTCCTAGTTGATTGGCTGTTTGATTTAAACTAAAGGCTCTCCCACGGAAATCCTCTGCAGTTGATTTTACAACTAACCCGTTCAATGCTGGGAATACCGCACAGAAAAAGAGCCCAAAAATAAAACGAGTAATCGAGAAGCCCCAAATATTACTGAAAATAATTTGAGAAAAAGTACCAAGACCGCCACCAAGTAATCCGATAAATAAGACGCGGTTAAATCCAACCTTATCCGCCCACTTACCCCAATATGGTGCCATAATGACACTAGCAATACCAGGGAGTGAAAAGATTATACCTGCTAATAAGGAGGCTTTATCCATGGAACCTCCAATCTCTAATATATAGAGAGGAAGTATTGGCTCAATCGTCATAATCGAGCATGAGGTAACAATTGTTAACAAGAGCACAAGCATTAATGGTTTATTGGCAAAAGCAATCCGCAAATCGTTTCTGACAGATCCTTTTTCTTTACTTGGAGAGAAATTATCCTCTTTTACCCAGAAAATAATCAGAAGCGTTGCAATAAAAACAAGGAGACCAGCACTTGCAAAGGAAAGCCGGTTTCCGACTAATTGGGAAATCACGCCTCCAATCAGCGGACCCATAATCCCACCCGATGCAGATGCCGTTGAAATCATTGATAAGGCATAACCAGTTTTATCTGAAGGAGTATTCGTCCCAATTAAAGCTATCGCCCCAGGAATAAATCCAGACAATAATCCTTGCAGAATACGAAGCACTAATAGTTGATAGGGATTGGTAACAAATGCAGCTAATGTATAAACGACAAATAGCACAAATCCCGCGCGAATAATCATCGGTTTTCTGCCATATTTATCGGCAAGTCTTCCCCAAAACGGAGAAGCAAACGCCCCGGCAAAAAAAGCTGCACTAAATAGTACTCCAGCCCAAATCTCTGTGTTTTCATGAACATTTAATTCAATAAGAAAAATTGGTAAAAAGGGAATTACCATGTTAAAGGATGCAGAGGTAAAGAAAACCCCTATCCATAAAACAAGCAAATTCCGCTTCCAAATTTCCATTTAGTATCGCTCTCCTAAAACATCAGCAATCAACAACTAAGCCAATGAGATTTTATTTCCTCCATCATAGCATACAACCATTTATTTTTATACCCGAAATTTCCATTTTCCGAATAATTTAGGCTGCGAAAAAAAAGAGAAACAATCTAACGTTTCTCCTTTCAGCTTGTTGACAAAAGGAATTTAGGAAATGCAAATGGAATTATTATGCATTGATTGGAGTGGAAGGGGTGAGACTCCTGTGGGATCTGCGAGACAGTCTGAGACCCTGCAGGCCTTTAGGGCGAAGCGGCTCAGCGCGAACCCCTGCAACGGAAATCAACTCTTATTTAAAAGAATGTATATGTATAAACTAAGGGGCTGAGACAAAACTAAAAAGGATATGCTTAAAGCTGAATAATCATTTGTTGAAATAGACGAATGATAAAAAGAATCTATTTTTGTTTCTCGTCCCATTTTATAAGATTAGTGAAATGGAGCGGAAGACACTCGACTCCTGCGGGAAATAGAGGAAAGGCTGAGACCCCGCAGCGCAGTGAGGAGGCTCAGCTTCCTCCCCGCGGAAAGCGAGTGACTGGAGCGCAATGGAACGAACTTGTTTTTTAGCTATAAAAAGGATAAATCAGCGAAAAGAAAAAAATCGAACTATTGTGATATTTTATTGTATTATAGTTCGGTTTTTTCTTTATGTAAAATTCTTTTGTCCCACCCTCGACAGTCTGAAAGGAGAAACAATCCAATGTTTCTCCTTTTTTAATACTCAATTGATTTTAAATTCTTTTACTAATCCATTTAAATCTACTGCTAAGTTAGATAATTCATGTGAGCTATCTGAGAGCTCTTGCATAGAACTGCTTGTTTGTTGAACGGAAGCGGATGTTTGTTCAATCCCTGCAGCTGCTTCTTCGGAAATTGCAGCAATATCTTCAATCGAACGATTCATCTCTTTACTTGTTTCTAAGATAGATGCTAGATTTTCGGAAACAACTTCAATGCTATTTACCATATCATTAACAGCAGCTTTAATGCCTTCGAATGTTTCCCCAGTCATCTTAATCTGTTCCGCTCCTTTCATTACTTCTTCATAACCGCCTTGCAAGGATTCTGTTACCACGCTTGATTCTTTTTGAATGCTTCCGACAATATCGGTAATATCTGTGACGGAGAATGCAACTTGTTCAGCCAGCTTCCTTACTTCATCTGCAACTACCGCAAATCCTTTTCCATGCTCTCCAGCACGTGCTGCTTCAATAGCAGCATTTAATGCAAGCAAGTTTGTTTGATCAGCAATCCCCTTGATGACAGAAACTAACTTAGATATTTCGTGCGATTGAGTATCAAGGCCACGTACTTTCTCCACAGCTTCTTTCATAATTTGATTAATTACATTCATTTGTTCAATTGAATTTCCCATTAAGCGACTGCCATCATTCGTCATGCCTAATACCTTGTTTGATGATTGATAAATTAACTCCCCTTGGTTATAGGCATCACCAATCGTGCCAGAGAAGGATTCCATTGATGAGGCTAAATCAGTAGCCGTATTTGCTTGGCTTTCTGCTCCTGACGATAGCTCTTGCATAGTCGTTGCAACTTGCTGACTTCCTGCAGTTACTTCATTAGTAGATTGGGATAAGTTCTCACTCTGCTTGTTTACCGTAATCGATACTTCTGATATCTTTTGAATAACCATTCGTAGATTATTGCTCATTTTATTCATAGACTGAGCTAATTGGCCAATCTCATCTTTACCTTTGTAGTAAACCTCTTCTACCGTTAAATCTCCTTGCGCAATCGTATCACTAACCTCTACTACTTTCTTTAAGTTACGTGTAATTCTGCTGCTGATGATAATAATTAATGCAGTACCGATTAGAAGTGCTATAATCATTGAAATAATTAACGTCTTTGTAGCCACACTTCCACTAGCGATTGCGTCTTCCGCTGCCTCTGTCCGACTATCTTGGACCTGTTCTTGCATTTTATTTAAAGCCGTAATCGTTCTCTTGCGAATAGTTGTATTGGTTAAACTTAAGGAATTAACGGCCGATCGATCGTTTGCTTCAATCGCTGGGATAATTTGTTCTAAGAATAAATCATTCATTTGTTTATTGCGATTTATAATCTCATCGAATAATGCTTTTTCATCCTTATTTCGAAGATCTTTTTTTATTTGTTCTTCATATTCATTAAACTTAGTACTAATATCTTGAAATTCATCCACATATGTAGGATTTTGATAGTCCAGATAATTTAAAATACTAAGACTTTTCTCTCTGGTAAGTGATCCCATTTCCGTAATAATAAGTGCTTTTTCATCTGTTTTATTTAATTGCTCAATACTATTATTAATATGGATTAAACGTGTCGTTACTAATACAGTAGTAATTGTTAAAAGGGCAAAAACAAATAATAAAGTTATTCCATATTTCCAGCCAATTGTAATATTATTTAATTTAGTGAACCTGCCATTAACTCTTTTTAAATTTCCATTTCTTGATATCTTTCTAATATTGAGTTTGCTAAAAATAGATTTCTGCGATTTTTTTTCTTTTTTTAAACTGGTTATTTTTATTTTTTTAAATTTCATTTTCGCCACCACAAGTTCTCCCCTTTGATGATTTCAAACCTCCACTACTAAAGAGATTTTTCTCTTCTATTCCAAAATAGTAATTTTTGCTTTTTGTTTATTCCTCCTTCTCATTAAATATCGCTCTTTCTACTTATCTGCCTCTATTTTTATTGTGGTTATGTATGATTGCAATTAGTAAAATAGAATCAGATTCTTTATAAAGCAAGGTACTTTATTACTTTGTATGTATAATACTAATGTAATTTACAGAATAATTCAATTTTATTCACAAATAATTTATCGGACTTTTTACCCTTTTGTTTATATTTAAATAATTTTTTATTATATTATTTCTCTTTATTTTCAATCTTTCCATTTTATATTTCTTTCCATAATAAAAACAGTGATGGCTTTATCTCATAAAGTTATCACTGTTTTATTTTTTTATAAAAAGAGAACCATTAACTCTTCATCATAGTATTTTCCGTTTATTTTTATAGCCTTTCGATCGATTCCATACGTTTCAAACCCAAATGCTTGATATACTTTTTTGGCAGCTGCATTTTCAGCAACAACAGCTAAGTATACTTGTTCTATTCCTTGTAAATCACGTGATTTTTCTATTGTGGCTTTGAGCAAATGCTTTGCCACACCTTTCCCTCTACATTTAGGGGTCACATAGACAGCGTAAATATTCGCACGATGGCTCAACTTTTTCTTGGTTTCTCTCATTATCGTAACAACGCCTACTAAATCCTTTTCCACAAATGCCCCACATACATAAGACGCTGGATCACTAAGCCTGCTTTGTGTTCGACTTAATGGATAATCCTTTTCTTCCTCATAGCTAGAGCCAAATGCTTCTGTATTTGTTTGCAATGCTTCTAGTCTGAGAGCGAAATATGCTTCTGCATCATCGGGGCCTAATTGCCTGATTTCCATTTGGATCTCTCCCTATCTGTGTAAAGCTCTCTTTTGTAATAGTTGGTGCTGCTTCTTTTGATTGCTTAATCTCCTTATTTTTACGCAAGCCTGGTTGCTTAAACACCACGCCCACTTTTACTTGCTGGACTTCTTTCACCCCCTGAACAATTAGCTGCATGGCAAATATTGCAATCACAAAGGGCACAAGAATATATAAGTACCAGAACTGTCCAGAGCCTATTGCTCCTCTGCCTACCTGTCCGATTAATCCAGACCATTCATAGGTCGTAGATTGCGGAGGATCAGGAAACATTTGGTCCATCGATAATTTTGTTCCTCCCAAAAAATAATCAAAAATGCCTAAGTGCATGAAAATTAATAATACTTGAATAAATTGCTGCCCAAATAAAATGGTAAGTCTTGGACCTAAATGAGGGAGTATATGACGGATTAAAATTTGAAATTTCCCTCCACCGATTACCTTTGCACTCGCAATAAACTCATAATCAGACACACGATTGATTTCTTTGCCTAATAATATGGTAGTTAATGGAACCACCAGCAAAGTCAGAATCATTGTTTCCAAAAATACCCTTTCCCAAAAGGAATAGCTGAATCCTTCAAGTCCTGGTAAAAGAATCGGTGTTAATAAGATATAGGCAATCAAACTTAGCGGCATAAAATGTATGGAATCTACCATCTTTGCAATCCATTGCTGTGCTGGATGTTTCAAATAAAAAGAATAAATCACTGCAAGTAATAACCCACCTACTACCCGTAAAAATGCGATAAGCAGGGCAAAAATCAGGGTATACTTAGCGCCAATCACAATTTGATCAAAGAGGCTGTAGCCTAGTCTATCGGATCCAAAGAAAAAAGGTTCCGTAGGGGCAAATGGCATGGCAGAAATTAGTGTTACTCCATCTTCTGCGTAAAACAATCGCATTTGATCGATATGATTATTGGTCGTTACAGAATAAATAATGCTATATCCAATAACCACAATAAAGAACAAGCTTCCCACCGCAACCTTCCAATTTTTCATATGTAAGGCAACTATTTTCCCTAACCAGGACAGTGGACGAATCATAGAAAAGTTTTTCCAACTAAACCTTCGCCCACCATCCCTTAGATTGCTACCAAACACCTTTAAAGATAACAAAAGATATGAAAAACTCATTCTTTGTCTCCACAATCCTTTTTTCACATCGCGAGCCTTCTCTTGCTCTTCATGAATCAATATATCGACTAGTTGAAAAAGGATAAAGAATGGTGTAAATATAAACAGCAAAGATACAGCAATTGTTATCGGCGTAAAATTTTCTAGCAGAAAATAGGTAAAGCCATGGACATTAAACAGCCTTTCGATTATAAATTGGCTGGATAATAATCCCCAAATAATAATTTTCATATGCTGAAAGGTCACAGGAATAATATTGCGGATAATATGTTTCCATAGGATTGGAAAATTGCGAATTCCTTTACTTCTTGCAAATGTTACATAATCCTTCAAATACTCCTCTTCCATCATAAGAATAAGAATTTTGAATAACGAAATAGCAGGAAGTATGGAAAGTGTAATAATCGGACCTAAATAAGCATTTTCCGAATAGCTGGCCACTGTAAAAATCTCAACACCCGTTTTCTTATAGATAACAACTACTAAAGCTTGCAAAAGTGTAGCAATAATAATATCTGGAATTGATTCTATTAAATCCAGGAATCTTTTTAATGGCTGTAACAGAAACTGCGGCAGAAAAAAAGATGATAAGGATAAAATAAAAGCAACAAAGCATCCGAGGAGAATAGCGCAAAGCAGAATTTCTATCGAATAAATAAAAGCAGGCCAGAGTACATCTAGAATCGGTTCTTGATCTACACCATTTAATGTGTATACCCAGCCTTCTTTCTGAAAAAATTCCTTCGACAAAAAGGAGAATAGAGTGAAGAAATATCCCTCTCCCTCAGGAAAATCTCTCATTTGAAAGTATTTTGGAAAAACACTTAATGCTAGTATCGTAATAGTGCCAAGTAAATAATAGATAATAATTTTCGCGAATTTTCTCATCGATCCTCTTTACCTCTATCTAAATATTTATATTATTCAAATTATACGAATATATCAATCAATTAGCAACCTATTTTTTCCAAACAGAGTATAACAAAATAAGAGTTTTCTAATTTAATTAATAGCAGTGAGATTTAGGATTTATTTGGCTAACCTAGGGGTTTCAGCCAAACAAATCTTCTATTTTTTCTCATCAACTAGCCTTTTCTGCAAGAAATATTGTTTAATACCTTCCGAAAAGTTATCTAATGTCCCAAATACTTCATAGCCATGCTTCTCATAAAAGGCTGGGGCTTGAAAGCTGAACGTATCAAGGTAAATAAATGTACATGCTTTTTCTATTGCAGCTTGTTCCATTTTTGCCAGCAGTTCGCTTCCATATCCTTTTTTTCTAACACTCGTGTCTACCCATAAGAAATCGATATGCATATGGTGCCAAAACATATGACCAGTAATGCCTGCCTTGATTATGCCCTCCTCATCTTTTACAACAAAACTAATATTTTCATAGGCGCTTTTTAATTTTTCTGGTAGTTGCTCCATATTATAGGCAACCAATTTTCTTCGAATATAATCACTATCTTCTTGAACCCATTGCTGGATAATTTCCATTATGTCATCCTCTTCTCTTCTTGATTTTTTCAGCAAATAAACTAAACATTTCCCTGACAGCCTCTTTCGGAGCTTCTTGATAAGCATCCCCTAAGCTAATTTCAAAGGAGGCGTTTTTCTCGTCAATCTCCTTCACATAGCCGCTTATTCCAATTCCTGCTTTCTCATGAACAGCAGTTAAAATTTGTTCTACTTCTTCTTTTCCCAACTCAAAATGAACGTGGAGCATATTAGACACCGGTACAATCGGAAGAGTACGAACTCCTTCACACCCATTAAATAATACGGCCAGCTCTTTAGCAGATTCATAGTATTCAGCCATTTTCGAAGCTCTCTTCTCATAATAATAGTCAGCTGACAAAATATACGGATACAAACTGATTAAATCACCGCCATATCTTCTTTTCCAAACCTTGGATTGACTAGTAAAATCAGCGCTTCCCGCTAGTATAGCTCCAGCAATTCCCCCAATTCCTTTATAAAAAGACAGATAGACACTATCAAACAATGCACATACTTCTGCAGCAGTTTTTTGATAGTAAGGGAGCACCTCTAATAATCTTGCACCATCAAGATGGAGTTTAATGCCTTGTTCTTTACAATAGGATGAAATTTGTTCTAATGTCTCAAAGCTTGGTAGTTGTCCGCCAATTTCTCGCTGCGGCAATTCTAACAGCACACAGGCAACTCCACGCTCCATCTCTTTAATATCATCTAACTCTATTACTCTAGTCTCATCGGCTAAAAGAATCGTTTCTATTTTATGAAGCTTCTTTAAACCATCTTGTTCATGGATTTCTAAATGACTCAAGGGATGATAAGCGACTTTTCCTAAATCTTTTTTATCACACCATATACGAAGAGCAATTTGCTGTGCCATTGTTCCACTGGGAAAAAATACAGCCGTTTCTTTTCCTAATAGATCAGCCATTTTTTGCTGAAAGTCCTCTATTATTTTTCCTTGTCCGTAAATATCACTTTCTGCATTTTCATCTATTTCTTGTAACGCTTCTTTTAATACTTGGACATTTCTTTTGCCATGATTGCCTAATTTATATGTTGTTTTGCTATAGGATTCTCTTAATATATTGGTCATTCTTTCCCCTACTCTCTCTCAGAATATTTCGACTACAAAATAACTATAGCACTTTTATATTCTGTGATGTATTTTTTATCTGTTTATTCTTTTGTTTCCTATAAAAGTGGACGAACGCGCTTTTATTTCATAAATGTTTTCTTTTCCCTCCATCAAGTACCAAACAGTAACTGACGCGGTTCTTCTCTTCCCTTTTCTCCTCTTCCATCTACAAAAAGAACAGTAATCTCTCTCATAAGAAATTACTGTTCTTTGCCGTTAATTATAGCAACTGTGCATTTGTATGATTGACGGTTGCTTCTCCTATATCTGTTTCCCGCTTGAATAAGCGCGTATATACTCCATTGTTATTCTGCAACAGTTCTGTATGGGTGCCTTCTTCGACAATGACTCCATTATCTAATACGATAATACGATCTGCTGCTAATACGGTTGATAACCGGTGAGAAATAATGAATATTGTTTGTTTCTTCGTTGTTTTTAAAACTGCTTCATTAATTTTCGCCTCTGTTATTGGATCTAGTGCCGAACTTGCTTCATCTAAAACAAGGATTGGCGCATCTTTTAGAATGGCCCTTGCTAAGGATAGACGCTGTTTTTGACCGCCAGAGAGAAGGCTTCCTCTTTCGCCAACTTTTGTATTTAGTCCATCTGGAAGAGAGTCTACTAATTCACCTAAACCACTCGCACGGAGAACCTCATACAATTCTTCCTCTGTCGCCTCTTTTTTTCCAATTCGTAAATTATCTGCTAATGTCCCACTTCGCATTAATACATCTTGTGTGACAATGGCCATTTGGGAGCGAAGCCAATCTGTATCCCATTCTTTGATTTCTCGACCATCTACTTCAATCGACCCTTCTGTCGTATCATATAATCGAAACAGCAAGTCAATAATCGTTGATTTCCCTGAACCACTTGGTCCAACTAACGCTATCTTTTCCCCTGCCTTAATGGTAAATGAGACACCCTTTAAGACATTCTCCTCTTTATCCGGGTAAACAAAGGAAACATCTTTCAAACGAACGTCACCCTTTGCTCTTGTTCCCTTCAACCCTTGCTTCGTTTCTGCTTCCGATACCGGTTGTGAAAGCAAAATATCCGAACGATCCAATGCTGGTCCTGTTCTTCTGACCGAAAGCCAATTCCGAAGAAGACGCTGCATTTCATTTGCTGCAATCGTTACTAAACCACCTGCCGTTAGCATTTGACCACTTGTTAAATCGTTATTCCAAATAAGTAATGTACTAATAAAATATACTAGACCTAATGCAAAACCATTATAACTGGCAATCACTACAACCGACTGCATTCTTGCTTTTAATTCTTTTAGAGAATGTTTCACAAAAGAATCCCTAATGGAAATAACACTTTCCACTTCACTATCGGAAACACCCATTACTCGAGAAAGATGAATACCTGTTACAGATTCTCTTAATCTCTCTAAATATCTAGAGGCTTCTGCCCGAGCGTCTGCTGATGCTGCTCTCGTTCTTGCGCCAACATAGTTCGATGCCCAGTAAAAAAGGATTCCAAGCACAACACTTGTAATCATTAAATACGGGTGAATGAAAAGTAGAACGATACTATAAATCACTACCCCTTGTGCACTCGCCATAAAAGTTGACCCTTCCCATGCTAAAAAATTATGAAGGGTATCTGGATCATCCGAAGTTCGTGCTAGCAATTCTCCAGATGAATTGTTTTGATAAAATGAAAAAGGCAGTACTTGCAGATGTCCAAATAATCGTAGCTTTTGCCTATTTGTAACAGACTTTGCTGTAATATGGCAAAAATACTCATCAATTATCATCATTCCTAAATCTAATACAGCAGATAATACCAATAACCACATTAATCCCCATAGCCATGTATGATTCTCACTTGGCAGGATGGTATCAATGAGCCAGCTCAATGCTAAAGTTGGTATTAACGCGGAAAAAACTTGGCTAATTGCAATAACGATAGAATCGCCAATTACCCATTTCTTATAAGGCATTAAAAATCGAATAACACGTTTGCCGTCGCCCATTTGCTTTTGGTTGGAGATTTTCTGCTTACTCATCCAATCATCTCCTTTTCTAGCTCGCTATATTGTGCTCGGTATAATTGGTAATACTGCCCTTTTAGCGCTAGCAGCTCTTCATGAGTTCCTTGTTCGGCAACCATTCCTTGATCAAGCAAAAGGATAGTATCTGCCTTTCTAACGGTTATCAAGCGATGGGCAATCGTAATGGTTGTTCTCCCTGGAATTAACTGTTCCAGCGATTCTTGAACCTTCTCTTCGGTTTCCCCATCTAAGGACGACGTCGCTTCGTCAAAAATCAATACTGGCGGCTGGCGCAATATCGCTCGTGCAAGGGCAACCCTCTGTCTTTGACCTCCAGATAGTTTTAAACCACGTTCTCCGACAATCGTTTCATATTTATCCTCTAAAGAATCAATCAGCTCTTTTAACCCTGCCGCTTCTACAGCCTGTTCCAGCTCTTCCATCGTTGCATCTGGTTTGCCATATAAAAGATTGTTGCGAAGCGTACTATTTAATAGGAAGGTTTCTTGTGAGACCACACCTACCTGCCTGCGAAAACTATTGCGATTATAAGCAAAGAGATCTTTTCCATCAATGGTGACAGAACCTTTCTCCGGTTCATATAATCCCAGCAGTATTTGAATAAGTGTACTCTTTCCGCCCCCACTCGTTCCAACAATACCGATATGCTTTCCTTTCTCTACCGATACCGACACACCTTTTAATACTTGCTTATCACTTCCTGGATAGGAGAACCAAATATTATGTAAATCAATTTCACCTTGAACTGAACCAAAATTCGGAAGATTTTGTTCATGCTCCTCTGGCAGATCAAAATATTCGTAGATTCGTTGTAAAGCAGGAATCGCCTGCTGAATCGTTAAAGCATTTTCCGCTAAGGAACGAACTGGCTGAAACATAATCGGAATAAAATTCAAGCAAGAAATAAGTGTTCCAACCGTAATATTCCCTTGCCAAATTGCCAATCCACCAATAAGCATCACCACACCAGGTGTAGCAATATTAAATAAATTTCCGAGACGCCAATTGACTTTTCCGATTAAAGCTGCCCGGATAGAATAATTTTTCCAATTTGTTAATTTCTGCTCTTGGGTTGCCATTTCGTCTTTTTGTGTTTGATAGGTTCTTACTAGTCGAACACTCTCAATGCTTTCCTGGAGATGCTGATACATATCTGCACTCATATCTCTTTGTACAGCACTCATCTTCCGCATGGTCTTCCCTAATTTAAAGGATGGAAAAATATAAATAGCAAATACTGCGAACATCACAATGGCTGCTGGCCAATATATTGCAAACACGGTGATAAAAGCTGCTACTGCACTAATCACTTGCTGAAGAATCCGAGGTACCACGGTATTGTTCAAATTCTGGATGGATTCTACATCATGGGTCAGGCGATATAACATGTCTCCACGAGGTGTATTCGAGAAAAAGGACATTGGTGTTCGATGAAGCCTTTTAAAGGCACGAATCTGCATATCTGTAATAACATCAAAGCCAATCTTCACCTGTACAAATTCTTGTAAGGATTCAAATAGCGCTTTTCCTAGAAATGCTGCTAATATTCCGAAAACAATCCATAATATAAAGGCTATCGCTTTATCACCGATTACTTCGTCTACCAATTTCCCGACTAGGATTGGAGGTAAAATCGTAAACGCACCGCCAACTAATGAGAAAAATAAGGCAATCAGTAACTTGCGCCAATATGGTTTAAAATGCTGTAAAGTAGTTCTTAATAAGTTCATTCTTTCTCCTCCCCACAAAGAGTTATTGTATTACAAATAATGAAAATATTCACTATAATTTCTAAAAGTTTTTCGGATGATGAAAATTCTTTCCTTTTAAAACAAAAAAGCTACCTTGATAGATAGCTTTTTTCAGCTTATGGTTTTGGATTGATTGTCCAGGCTAAGCCAAACATCATCATGAAGAAAACGAAAATAAAAACACTAAGAGAAATTCCCATAATCGCAAAGGCTCTTGACCTACGTTTTGTGAATAAACCAATTATCCCTAAAAGCAAACTAATGAATGGGATTTTTGTAAAGACTAATTCAGGAAGAATATCCACCTCAAAAATAAGCCCTAAGTTTATTCCTGTTAATGCAACTAAGCTTAATAAAAAGGAAACAAGTCCAGTCCATGTATTTTTTGTTGATCTTATTCTTTGTTTTTTCAATACCAATTCCATAACCTCACTTCCCCTAGCTTCATTCCTTTAACCATATCGTTGTCCTGCAGCTTAACAAGTGATTCTTTTGGCCCTGTTACAACAGCACCATAGATGTGAATCCCGTTTTTTTGTAGATATTCAATTCTTTCAGGGAGTGCCAATGGTCTTTCCGCAATCGTTTCTGCCGTTTCTTGATTTTTGCTTAGATACGTTAGTATTTCCATAAATTGCTTGCTGTTAATTTCATCGCTATTAAAAGGAGACCAATTATCTGGATCTTCTTGTGCCGGATATCCAATAGGGGAAATATAATCACCATCTGCACTTAAATTTTTCTCTTCTAAACCTGTATCAACTGCAAACCATACTAAATCTAGATCCTTTGGAAATTCACTAAATAGCTCTTTTTCTGTATATAATTGGTCAAATGAAACAAAAGCCTCTGCAACAGTTCCATCCGGCAATCCTTTTAATACCGTTTCGTCTTGTTTAACCATATAAGGAATGGCTCTATGGGGGTGAAATAATACTTCCTTATCCTCATCACGGTATTCAGTAAATGGTTTTTCTGTAATAAAGCTTGTATCTGGAAAAGAAGGCGTACTGAAGGTGAAGTGAGCCTTTGAATCTCCAATTCGAACATCCTTTTTTCCTACCCTTTTATATAGATCATAGGATAAATCCATATTGAAGAAGCCTATCTTGCTGTCAATCTCCATTTCTTCTAAGCTTACATTCGGTTTGGTAATATAAATCGTTTTCTCCATGATATCAATAAAATCATTCGCCTTATTTCCTATTCCGTAGTACAGATAGCTCCCTAGCGTTGCAACCGGGATGATAAGGAGGAGAATAGTAAGACTATATAAAATGTTGGTAAGTCTCGCCTCCACTTTCCCTCTTCTTACAATCAATTGCTGATCCTTATCCGTAAATGGAGTCTCTGCTTCAAATTCATCTATTGCTTCTTGTATTTTATTTAAATAATCTTTCTCTTCTTTTTCTTTAAATCCATCTTTTTTCATAAGTTACCTGCCTTTCTTCCCCATGCTATTTTCCTCTGCCTTTTGAACCATCCTGTTCAATTTTTTTCTTCCGCGGAAGACATGACTCTTCACCGTATTTTCTTTTAGATTTAGCACTGCAGCTGCTTCTTTATAAGGAAACTGATGGAAATCACACAAAATAATCGCATTTGCTTCTTTCTCTGAAAGCTGGGATATATAGTATAAGAGCTGGTTAAAGCTTTCTTTATGCACGATTTTACTTTCTGGTGTAGAATTGTTTATTTCCTCCTGAAAGGATTCCTTTAGAACAATTCGTTTTCTTTTTCGGGTGTAATCGATAAATGCATGATAAGCTACTTTGAATAACCATGGCTTGATTTCCAGAATGTCATAAGTATCTAATTGTTTATATGCTCGGTAGAAGGCATCTTGTACCAAGTCCTCTGCAGTATGATGGTCCTTTGAAAGGGAATATAGATAACGATATAATTCATTTACATACATGCGATATGCATCATCTAGCTCCAAACTTTTTCCCCCTTTCACCTAGACCACGTTTCACCCATACATAAAGTTGCACTTTTTGTAAAAAAATTCATGTTCCGTTTATCCCAGTGTATCGAACCGTAAAATATAGACACAACCTTGTGAGAAGAAGGCAAAAAAATCCCCTCCGCAACCGGAGGGGATTCCGAGGCAGGCTAGATATCGAGCACTAGCACTCACCTAATTATTCTTTTTAATAGCTTGCCTTACTTCCAATCAAAAACAAAATCATCATCTGATATAGGTTCTACTTTTGTCGCTTTAACATAGCCATTTCCTTTTACAGAGAAGAAGTCATGGTTCTTTGTATCTGTCTTCATGCCATTTTCAACAATCGGGTTGATTGGTTCTGAAGGATAGACAGGTTCATAACCAAGATTCATACAAGCTTTATTAGCATTGTAGCGGATAAATTTATTTACTTCCTCGACTAATCCGATTTGCTGATATAAATCCTGTGTATATTCCAATTCATTCTCATATAGAGATTCTAATAATTCTAATCTTTCGCGAGTAGCTTGTTCTTGTTCCTCTGGTGTCAATTGTGCATATAATTCTTGAGCGAGAAGCCCAACATAGACCCCATGAATGCTCTCATCCCGAATGATTAAGTTAATGATCTCACCTGAAGCAGTTAACTTTCCTTGTCCAGCTAAAAATAGTGGATAAAAGAAGCCGGAATAGAAAAGGAATGATTCCAAATAAACGGAAGCAACCATTGCCATATAGAGATCATATTTGTTTATTTTCGGGCTAAACAGCTTCTGATAATATTCAGAGATGCGTTTCCCTTTTGCTTGTAGCTGCGGGTGATTATGCACCCAATTAAATACTTCGTCAATCTCTTCTTCAGATGCTAATGTAGTAAAAATAGTGGAATACGATTTAGCATGGATTTGCTCCATCATACCCATAAACGAAAGAACGCCCTTACGCTGCAATCCTTCAATGTGCATGCCAATTAGCGGCATTCCCTCGCCACCTTGCTCTGTATCCAGCAGCGTAAGACCACCAAGTACTTTTTTGTAAGTATCTTGCTCCTCTTTCGACAATTCCACCCAAGTATTTTTATCAGAAGAAAGGCTGATTTCTTCTGGCAGCCAAAACTGTCTAGTATTCTGTGTATAGAACATTTGTGTGAAATCATCTTCATGCTGATTCCAGTTAACAGCATACTTTGTCATTTTATTACCCCCAGTAATTCCAGAAAACAGGAGGAGTTTCCCTCCTCCTACTTCTTCATTCTTCTCTTAAACGGCACATGCAATGCACTCATCAATAGCTAGATTGCGAGTTCTTGTATAGTAAAGTGATTTTAACCCAATTTCATTTGCATAAATATAATAACGAGCTAATTCTTTCGTAGAAACATCTGAGTTTACGTAAAGAATCGTTGATATCCCTTGGTCGACATGTTCTTGAGCTGCAGCGATTAAGTCCATTACCTTGAATTGGTTCATATCAAACGCTGATTTATAATACCAGAAGTTTGTTTCATCCATATATGGCATCGGATAATAAGTCGTAGAGTTAGCATAAGTGCGAGACTCAATTTGGTTAACAACCGGCATTACCGATGCTGTCGCATTTTGGATATACCCTATTGATTGGGTTGGTGCAACAGCCAAGCGATACGCATTATACATCCCATGTTTTTGCACTTGTGCAGCTAATTCTGCCCAATCTTCACAAGTAGGAATATAGATGCCTGCAAATAGTTCTTTTACTTTGTCTGTTTTCGGAGCAAAGCTTACTTGTTTATATTTTTCAAAATAAGTTCCTTTAGCATACTCCGATTTTTCGAACTCTTTAAATGTTTCTTCTCTTTCTTTAGCAATTAGCATGCTCTTCTCAATTGAATAGAAGTTCATCATCATAAAGAAAGTCGCCGTAAAGTCTTTTGCTTCTTCTGATTCATAGCTAATCTTGTTTTTTGCTAAATAGCCATGAAGATTCATCGCCCCTAAACCGACTGCATGAAGTTCTTCATTAGCTTTTTTGACAGATGGAGCATTTTGAATGTCTGAAATATTTGATACAGTAGTTAATGCTTCAATACCAACATGAACAGAATCTCTGAATACTTCGCCTGGCTTCATCACATTAGGGATGTTTAAAGAGCCTAAGTTACAGTTAATATCACGGCGAATAATATCTTCTTGTCCATAATCCGTAATTTCTGATGTCTCTTGAAGCTGGAAAATCTCTGTACATAAATTACTCATTTTAATTTGTCCAATATCCTTAAGAGCATGTCCATTATTGGCATTTGATTTATTCATAAAATATGGATAACCAGACTCCAATTGGATTTGCGCAATTTTTGTCAGCATTTCACGTGCAGACATAATGACACGCTTTTTCACGTTCGGATTAGCAACAAGCTCCTCATACATTTCATCCATTCTCATGTCATCCATATGAATGCCATATTCCTTGTACACACTGAATGGTGCGAATACGTATAGGTCTTTGTTTTCTTTCGCTAATTGGAAAAATTTATTTTCCACAATTAAGCCGATTGAAAGTGTTTGAATCCGTGACTTCTCGTCCGCATTGATTTTCTTTGTATCCAAGTATTCCACAATGTCCCAATGGAAGATATTTAAGTAGACGGCACCTGCGCCTTTTCTCTGTCCCAATTGGTTTGCATAAGAAAAAGTATCTTCTAGAAGCTTCATGACAGGCACTACACCTGATGCAGCATTATCAATTCCTTTTATTTGCTCATTGCGGGCACGAAGCTTCGACAGGTTAAGCGCTACGCCCCCTCCTATTTTCGATAGCTGTCCAGATGTATTAATATTATGGAAAATCGAATTTAAAGAGTCGTCCATTTCTAATAAGAAGCACGAAACCATCTCACCACGGCGACTTCTACCTGCATTCAAGAAAGTAGGTGTAGCAGGCTGGTAACGCTGTTCAATCATCGCAATTGCATTTTTCTTTGCTTTTTCGAAATCACCTTGTCCTAAGAATAGAGCGACAATAATAATTCGATCCTCATATGTTTCAAGGTATTGCTTCTTGTCATTTGTTTTTAAGGCATAATCTTTATAAAATTTGGATATAGCCATATAAGATTGAAACTTAAATTCATATGCATATACAAGCTTTGTAATTTCCTCAATTTCCGAAATCTTGTATTGTTCTAAAACCTGTGGATAATAGAAGTCCTCTTCCACCATATATTTAAATCTTTGTTCAATAGAGTCAAAACGAATCAATTTTGGATTGATTTCAGATTCTAGAAATTCAGCAACAGCTTCTTTATCTTTTTCGAGGCGGAAAAACCCCTTTTCATTAAGCTGTGTCACTTCGTTGTTTAGTTCTATATGTCTCATAGCTAATACTTTGCACCCTTTCTCTAACTATCTCTACATCTTCAGGCATACCACTCATTTCAAATTTATGTAAGATTGGTACTCCGTACATGGTTGATATTTTATTAGCACTTAAAGCAAAATTCTGGCCCCAGTTTTTATTTCCACTGGCAACTACAGCATGAAGGTTTGGATGATTTATTTTAAGGAAGTCTAAAGTTGTTTGAGGAACTTGTCCCATCCCGGTTGTGTAAGTTAATAGTATATATGGTTCATGAACTTTTAACCCAGCGCTTATCTCGATTCCTTTATTTGCTGGAAGTCCTAATTTATTAAAAAATCTTCGTACATTTCCCGTCTTACTGTCATAAACAATAAGCACAAATTCTCCCTCCTTACAAAGACTTGAATAAAAAAAAGAAAAAAAGCTATATTTTAAGCAATACGCTCCATTTCTTACAAAGTCTACTAAATATAGATAGATGTCGATATTCCGTTTCAATATATTGTGTCTAAGACTATATAATCCTTTTTTGAGGTAAGAGTCAATAACGTACTTTTATATTTTTTTGTCAACAATTATCGCTTAAATTTGATAGATTTTTATATTTCCTTGTCGAATGATTTTGAATGAATTTAACTAACATTTGATACAGACTGTTTTCATTAGAATTTTCATTTAAAAAGAAGGCTCTTCATTTTTTATCATCCTAAAAAATATTCGCCTTTAGACAAACGCTAAAAAATTTTTATTACTCTTTTGCATAAGGTCATCTTATTAAAATTTTATTTTTCCATTTAAATTCAAAAGTTTATTATAAGGTTGCAGCCAATTTTTTTCCATACATTTTTTTGCTTTTTTCTTTCCCTTCTCTTAAAAAGATTACACCTTTTTCTCTAAAAATATCTGTTTGTACTTTTATCCATAAAGAAAGAAGGCAACAATGTGCTGCCTTCCTTTATCTCACTTAATATTTCATTTTTGTCAGTCCTACCATTTTTTATCAGGACAGCTTTTTTTGTCTAAGCTAGCACGGAAGCGGACAAAACATCCGCATTTTCCACAGGTATGTTGATTTAGGTGCTCACACTGGACACATATGCTCAATCGTAGATCTCTTATTTCCTCTCGCGCTAAATCTACTTCGAAGGAAAGCTGTTCTTGAACAAGTGCATCAACATCTAATTGACTAACTTGTTCCTTTAGCTCGCAGCCTACACAAGCCATCTCAGTTTTCCTTTGTTACGATGCTTGCAACACTCATAGGTGGTAAAGTAACCTTTAATGTTCCTTTCTCAACTATATAGCTAGTAAACTCTTTTTTTGCTACAGCCTCTGGTTCTTCAAATGTATTATGAGCATTCATTGCATCTGCCGTAATATATTCTGCTTCCACTATTTCAAACTCCCCTTCTTCTCTGGAAAGGGTAATTTCTCTCGTTTCCGTTAAATCATAGTTACATAGTGAAACCGTTAATTTTCCATCCTTCTTAGAAGCTGTATATGTTACATGATTACTTTCATCCCCATAGGAATCAACTAACTCTGCATCCTGATGATGTTTATACAAATCAAAAACATGATAAGTAGGGGTTTTGATCATTTTCTCCCCTTCTGTTAATAGCATTGCTTGCAAAACGTTCACCATCTGTGCAATATTCGCCATATGAACTCGGTCTGCATGCTTATGGAAAATATTTAATGTAATTGCCACAAGCATAGCATCACGAATAGTGTTTTGCTGATATAAGAAGCCAGGATTTGTTCCAGGTTCTACGTTATACCAAGCTCCCCACTCGTCTACAATTAAACCAACACGTTTTTCTGGATCATATTTATCCATTATTGTACTGTGTTTGGTAATCAATTCGTCCATGTACTGAGCATGCTCTAATACAGAATACCACTGTTCTTCTGGGAAATTTATAGCATCGCCTTTATCCTCCCATACTCTTGTTGGAATGGAGTAATGGTGGAGGCTAATTCCATCCATAAACCTTGCTGCATTTTTCATTAATACTTCTGTCCAATTATAGTCATCTACACTTGCCCCACAGGCAATTTTGTAGATATTACGCTCTCCATATTTCCGAACATAGGTCTGATATCTCCGGTAAAGGTCCGCATAATATTCTGGACGCATATTTCCGCCACAGCCCCAGGATTCATTACCAACACCAAAAAATTCTACTTTCCATGCTTCCTCCTGGCCATTTTGCCGGCGGAGATTTGCCATTGGAGATTCGCCATTCATGGTCATATATTCTACCCATTCTTGCATTTCTTGAACTGTCCCGCTTCCTACATTTCCATTAATATAAGCTTCACAATCTAATTGGCGGACCAATTCAAAGAATTCATGGGTACCAAAGTGGTTATTTTCTGTTACTCCACCCCAATGTGTATTCACTATTGTACTTCTATTCTCTATTGGTCCAATCCCGTCTTTCCAATGATATTCATCAGCAAAACAACCACCTGGCCACCGAACTACAGGAATTTGAATCTCTTTTAATGCATTTACAACATCTTTACGAATTCCATTTTCATTTGGAATATCAGAGTCGGTACCAACCCAAACACCTTCATAAATGCACCGTCCTAGATGTTCTGCAAATTGTCCATAAATATATTTACTTATTGTTGGTCCTTGTTTATCTACTAATAATTTCACTCGCATGTTGTGATTCCTCCATTTTTAATTTTTGGAAAAACAATAACAAATTACTAAGTTGTTCACAATTCTATGTATAATATCCTCCTTTCTACTATTGCTAGTTACATAGTTAAAAAGATAAACTCATGACTAAAATATAATACAATAAGAAAGCGTTGTCAATAACTTAACGGTATACTATTATGATAATATCATTATTTTTAATTAACTAATTAGTTATATATAATATTTGATTTTGCTATTAACTTATTCTTGTAGTAATATAATAGTAATAAAGGGGGTACCAAAGATGCAATTAGATATATCGGAAAATTCTATCCCTGTGTACGAGGTTCTATCCAGCCCTACACGAATAAACATTATTAAATTATTATCCAAGAAAAAAATGAATATTGGTGAGCTCGCAAAAGAATTGAATATAAGCAGTGCCATAGTCAGTAGACATATTACAAAAATGAGTGATGCAGGTTTAGTAAAAACTGAAACAATCCCTGGCAAATCTGGTCTGCAAAAAATTGCTATCTTAAAAGTAGATCGAATCGAAATACAATTTCCTCAAAAGATTTACTCTGCTTTTGAAACCTATAAACAGGCAATTCCAGTTGGTCACTATTTTAATTTTGAAGTTTACCCAACCTGCGGCCTGGCGACTACCGCTAAAGCTATTGGCGAATACGATGATCCTAAATACTTTATGGATCCAGAAAAAAATCAGGCAGCTATCCTGTGGTTCACGAAAGGATTTATTGAATATCGCATTCCTTCTATTCTGAAAGAAAAAGATAGACTAGAGATGATTGATATTGTCTTGGAAGCTTCTTCTGAATTTCCTTATTCAAATAATGTCTGGCCTTCTGATATTACATTTTCTTTAAATGGTAAAGAACTGTGTACGTGGACTAGTCCAGGAGACTTCTCTGACACAAGAGGCCGTTTTACCCCCGATTGGTGGCCAAATGAAACCAACCAATACGGTATCTTGCTTACTATTCGCATCACCAAGCACGGGGTTTATGCTGATGGCAAAAAATTATCCGATACTACTATTGATCAGTTTCGCGAAGAACAAAGTGGAATGTGGGATTTAAAAGTAGCAGTAAAAGAAGATGCAGAAAATCTTGGCGGCGTTACTTTATTCGGAAAAGGGTTTGGAAATTACGATCAAGATATAAATTTCATTACGTATTATAGTAATCCCGTGTAGTCGATTCGATAAAAGTCGTACAAATTAATAGAATAAAACTTTACGTCTAAAGAAAAGGTGTTTGAAGAAAAACACCTTTTCTTTTTGTTTTAAATCTTCTTTTAATGAACACCATTTTTTAGTTTAGTCCTGAGATTGTTGGTGTTCATTTGCTTGATGAACGCCTCTTTTCCCTCAGCCTCCCTGGATTGTGGCTTTCATCCTCTTCATGAACACCTCTTTTCTCTCTTCCTTCCTAAATTTCGGCTTTCATCCTCTCCATGAACGCCTCTTTTCCCTCGCTCTTCCTGGATTGTAGCTTTCATCCACTTGATGAACCCCATTTTTTCCTCAGCCTCCCCGGATTATGGCTTTCACTCTCTTCATGAACACCTCTTTTCCCTCGATCTTTCTGGATTGTGGTGTTCATCCACTTGATGAACACCATTTTTTCCTCAGCCTCCCCGGATTGTGGCTTTCACTCTCTTCATGAACACCTCTTTTCTCTCTTCCTTCCTAAATTTCGGCTTTCATCCTCTCCATGAACGCCTCTTTTCCCTTCTCTCTCACAAATTGTGATTTTCATCCCATCCATCAACATCATCTCGCCCGCCCCTTCATCTAGCAGCAAATCTCATCCGCCTTCCTCCATACTCCCAAATAAAAAAGCTACATCGACTTATTCGATGTAGCCAAACTCCACGTAATTTTTATTTCAATATAAGTACATCAAATTGCTTTAATTCCACAGCTTCCTTCACCACTTCTCCAGTTAGTAGATTAACCTTACCAACCAGCTCTTCCGGTAATTGCTGCTTGTTTACCTGTTGGTTAATGACAAAATAAAACGAAGCTTTGTCTGTATCTCTTTTCGTAATTTCTAAACCCTCTCCATTTGAACAAATTGGCTTTGCCTCTGTTCCCTCTATCACTTGGTTCAATAAATGAGTAAGACCAGTCTGTTCTACTTGTGTACCAACATACCAAACAGTCCCTTTTCCATAAGTGTTTTTTGTAATAGCCGGTGTATTTCCGTAAAAATCTTTTTTATAAGCAGCGACAGTCTCTGCTCCTTCTAGATGAATAATGTCACATAGCAGCTGACAGGTATAGATATTTCCATCCGCAAATTCAACCCCGTTTTTTTGTTCTGGGGCTAATGCGTCAATTTCCTCGACCCAGATTCCTGCTATTTCTCTTAATGGTCCTGGGTACCCGCCAAGGTAGACATTATCTGATTCATTAACAATTCCGCTCATAAAAGTAGTAACAAAATGTCCGCCATTTTCCACAAATGCAGTGATTCGCTCTGCCAGTCCTGCTTTCATCATATAAAGAACTGGGGCAACGACCATGTCATACTTAGAGAGGTCACTATCAACCGAGATCATATCAACTGGAATATTCTTTGTATAAAAATATTGATAGTATTGATGAATTTGATCAACATATTTTAAATCTTTATTTGGTCCACTCGTATACTCGAGCGCCCAATAGTTTTCCCAGTCAAAAATGATGCCAACCTTACTATCAATGGTAGAGCCTAAAAATTCATCCCCTAAATTCTGCAATTCATTCCCAAGTTCTCTTACCTCTCGAAACACTCTTGTATTTTCATGCCCGACATGCTCAATAACAGCACCATGAAATTTCTCGCATGCTCCGACGGAACGGCGCAGCTGGAAAAATTGAATCGTATCTGCTCCATGTGCTATCGTTTGGTAACTTTGTGCCCGCATTTTCCCAGGTCGCTTTAAGGAATTATAAGGCTGCCAGTTTTGCTGGCTAGGAGTTTGTTCCATTAACATAAACGGCTGCCCATCTTTAAGTCCGCGCATTAAATCATGACACATCGCTGTGTAGCTCAATGGTGTATTATAGCTTGGATAATTATCCCATGAAACGAGATCCATTTCTTTTGCCCATTTAAAGTAATCTAAATTTTTATAAGTGCCCATTAAATTTGTGGTGATAGGCGTATCGGCGTCATATCTTCGTATAGCATCCCGTTCCATCTTGTAATTTTCCAGCATACTATCGGAATTAAAGCGGCGGTAATCGATAGATATTCCTGCAAATGCGGTTTTATCACTGCCAATCCCTTCACTTAATGCATTCGGAAGAACGATTTCATCCCACTCATAGATGGTATGACCCCAAAATTCCAAATTCCATGCTTGGTTCAATGCTTCAATCGTTTGATATCGTTTTTTCAGCCACACTCGAAATGCCTTTTCACAGTTTTCACAGTAACACTCGCCGCCATATTCATTGTTAATATGCCAACAAGTAACATATGGATTATTTCCGTATCTTTCTGCTAATTTCCCCGCTAGTTTACTTGCATACTTTTGGTAAACGAGACTGTTTGGGCAGGCATTATGTCTCTGTCCAAATTTATGGTGTCTGCCCTCATAATCAGTTCGTGCTACTTCTGGATATTTTTTTACCATCCATGCTGGTAACGAAGCTGTTGACGTGGCCAGGATGATATCATACTTATCCCGGCTTAGCATTTCAACTATGTCATCTAGCTCCTCAAAGTAGTATTCATCTTCAGAAGGTTGAATTTTTGCCCATGAAAAAACATTAATCGTCGCTGAATTAATCCCCGCCTTTTTAAATATCCGCATATCCTCTTCCCAAATCTCTTTTGGCCATTGATTCGGATTATAATCTCCTCCATATAAAATACGATTAAAGAATTTTTTCGCCATCTTCATCCCTCCACTTTTTTTATACATTCATTATAGATAGGCAAATAAAGAAAAAGTATAATAAGAGTAACTAGTTTATATAAAAATATGAAACTAATGTAAGGGGATACATAAATGGAAGTACATTTTAATTTATTAGATGGTTCTAATCCCTTTTCCATCGAAAGCATCGGCTATCAGTGGGAGCAAGAAATGATTATGCGAGCGGATGGCTATCCGTATTACCATTGGTTACAAACGGAAGAGGGGTTAGGGGAGGTCACCATTGAAAATGAAAAGATCCGCTTAAGACCTTCGGAAGGAATTCTGATTACACCATTTGTTTCACATTACTATCAGGCCATTTCGGCCAAGGGCTGGCAAACAAATTTTTTAACGATTAACGGTACTTTTTCTCCAAATATAGCAGATATCCTTGGAACTGCTCCATACTATCTTGCCAACGATTGCCAAGATTTCTCTTACAGTAATTGGACGAGAAAAATGTTGTCCCATATAAAAAACGAAAACCAAAATAGACAGCAGCAGCTTTCCATTGATGTGTATACCTTTTTATTAAATATACGAGACCATGGCTTACATAGAACCGTCCATACTAATGATTTATATCAGCAATATATTTGGCCGAGTATCCAATGGATTGAAACAAACTATGTAGAGAAATGTGATATTGGCGATATCGCAAAGAGACTCTATATCTCCCCACAATACTTGAATAAGCTTTTTAGACGATTTGTCGGTGTTTCTATCTATCAATATATCCTTGCATACAGAATAAAAAAGGCAAAAGAAATCTTAGTTACCAATAGAGAAATAAAAATCAAGGACATTACGTTCTTAACTGGCTTCAATGACACCAGTCATTTTGTTGCCACCTTTAAAAAGGAAACAGGCTTCACACCAAAAGAGTTTCGAGCATTTTATTAAAGAAGCTCCTCCCTATCATAAGGAGGAGCTGTACATTATCAAAAGAATTTCTTTTTCCAAAAGACTAGAGCTGTTATTCCTGATAATAGGAAGGAAATCATAATCGCAATGGTGAAAGAATAGGACATATCCTGAAATGGAATATGCACATTCATGCCGTAAAAGCTCGCAACCATTGTTGGTAAGGATAAAATAATCGTGAAGGATGTGAGAAACTTCATGACCATATTAACATTATTGGAAATAACTGAAGCAAAGGCATCCATCATTCCACTTAAAATCGACATATGGGTTTCGGCCATCTCAATTGCTTGCTGATTCTCAATGATAACATCCTCTAACAATTCTTGATCATCTTCATACATTTTCAAATAATTACTTTTAAGCATTTTTTGCATAACAATATTATTCGATTTTAAAGAAGTCGTAAAGTACACTAAACTTTTTTCGATGTTAAGCAAAGAGAAAAGCTCTTTATTTTTCATGGACTGCTGCAGCTCTTTTTCAATGCTATCTGTCTTCTTGCTGATTTGCTTTAAATATTTTAAATAAGCTGTCGCCATACTATACAGTATTTGCAAGGAAAAACGAGTTTTTTTGTACGTAAAAAAGCTCTTCATTCTTCCTTCAGAAAATTGTTGAAAAATAGGATTATCCTTTAAGCAAACAGTAATAAAGCAATTCTTGGCAATAATCATTCCTAATGGAATGGTGTCATAAATTTGTGTCTTTTTTTCATCAAACGAAACGAGCGGAAGATTGACAATGATCAATATATTCTCCCCATCTTTTTCAATTCTTGAACGCTCTTCTTCATCCAATGGATCTTTCATAAACGCTAATGGAATATCTAAACCTGTTGCAATTTCTGTTATCTCCTGCTCTGTTGGTGCTATTAAATTGATCCAGCAGCCATTGACTACTTTATCTGTTTCCTGCAACATTCCATCTTCATTTGAAATATAAATTTTTCTCATGCTTTTACCTCCTCTTGTTGTAGAGGAAGTCAACATTCTCTGCCAAATAAAGTTGAATCTTTATCAGTATTCAAACTTCTAAAGGAAGGGCTATATATGACTTCCTCTTTCATGGCCGTGGGTTCTGGTTCAGGTTCCATACACTTTCGAGTACTCATAAAAATTCAACTCCTTGCTTGTAATCTTTAAACCTCTTACATACTACTTTATAATTTATTGATTGTAAACCGAAAAAGACTAAATTTCTCTCGTTCCCCTTATAGCTTACATAAATAGACACTATCTCTGCAATATTGCTGAGACTAGAGGAATTAGTGTTTCTTCTCCTATTACAGCAATATTGCATTTTTGTTTTCCTAAGCAAGAATCCATTATTTTGGCGTATTATTCTCCTTGCAGCAACTCTTCCACAGAAGGACTATTTAATTTATTTCTTAATACATATAATATAGCTGCGGCTACTATGAATGTAATACTATCTGCTATAAACAGGGACCAAACGACACCATGAAAACCAAAAGTGAAATTAGCAAAAAACAAAATAGGAATTAACACCAATCCTTGCACAAAGGCCATAACAAAGGCAGCAGTACCCTGACCAGTCGCCTGAAACATGCCAATAATTAAGAATGTAAAACCAGATAAAAACATAGATAAGAACGTTACTTTTAAGATATAGCTTCCTACTGTAATTAATTCGATATCATTAGTAAATAAACCGATAAGGTTGCTGGATGTAAAAAAGATAATTAATCCAAAAAGAACGGCCATTCCTAGTATAAGCTTACTCGTAAACGCCAAAACTTTTTTCATCCGCTTTCTATCTGCTGTAAAGGAATAAGCTATTAACGGCACTACCCCCTCACAAACTCCCATGATGAAAAACTCAGGAAACTGTTGTAATCTTGAGGAAATTCCATAACCAGCAACTGCTTTATCTCCATATATCATCATAAAGTGATTAAAGAATAGGGCTGTAACTCCCATAAACACATTCATCAAAAATACGGGAACCCCAATCGTTAAAATATGCTTAAAGATAGTTTTTTCGAATGAAAATTCTCGAAAAGATAAGGTAAGGAATTTGCTCTTTTTTCCCATATAATAACTAAAATAAATACAAGCCATAATATTTGAGAGAATGGTTGCTGCTGCGACCCCCATAATTCCTAGCTTTAAAACAAAAATAAACAATAAATCAAGCACAATATTTATGGCAACACTAAATATCATTCCAATCATAGAAACATTTGCCGCACCTTCTGATCGAACTAATTGTTCCATAGTAAAAAATAAAATGATAAACGGTGAACCAATAATTAACATCAATACGTATTGTTTTGTATAATCGAAGGAATGGAGGCTACTACCCAATAATGAAACAATCGAATCTATCAATGGAACTGTAATTATAATGATTAATAAACCTAATAATATAGAACTGTAAATAGAAATCGAAGATACTTGTTTTACTCTATAATATTTTTTTTCACCAAGAAGCCTTGATATATAGGTACCCCCTCCCATTCCTATTAAATTTCCAAAAGCCATGATTAGAGCAAAGACGGGAAGTGCTAGTGTAATAGCTGTAAGCATCGCAGTGTCCTGTAAAAAGCCAATAAAATAAGCATTTAAAATCGAATAAACTACTGTCATTGACATACCAAGCATCATTGGGATAGCAAAATGGGCAACCGCTTTAGCAATTGGTGCTTTTTCAAAATAATAAAGATTTTCTTTTTCCATATTCCCACTACTTTCTTTTTTATTTAGTTAGAAATCTAACTATTTATTTGTAATAAACAGACCTCATTCGTTGAACCGTACTTAATCTAAATGTATTGAAAAGGAAAAACAATTTAGTTTTTTATTTACTTAGAACTCTAACTATATACGGTGATATCCCCTGTAAGATATCACTTTGCTAAAGTTGTTTGTCTACATTTACATTCATTCGTTCTAAAAAATGAAATAGCTGTTTTTTCTCTTCTTCACTAAAACCCTCTACCAGCATATT
Organism: Niallia circulans; assembly: GCF_003726095.1. Lineage (NCBI taxonomy): Bacteria > Bacillati > Bacillota > Bacilli > Caryophanales > Bacillaceae > Niallia > Niallia circulans. The sequence continues at coordinate 4,806,319 of NZ_CP026031.1, read as the reverse complement.
CTCAGCATTTGCAAAAAAAGCTTCAAAATCACCTACGATTTTTTTCCCTTTCTCTGAAAGAGACAATAACTTTCTACGCTCATCCTTTGGATCAATTGTACGTTTTATAAAATCTTTTTTTTCCAAATTATGAATGATACTACTGATGGAGGAACCCTTTCGATTAAACCTTGATTCTAAATCCTTATGCGTAATCCCCTGTTCCTCATGCGCATCAATGAAACCCATAGTACGAGCCTGTTCTAATGTAATCCCATGCGCTTCCAACCTTTTATCACCACTTAGCTTAATTTTATGATTAATGGTGCGAATAAGATATTGAAAATTTACTTCAAACTCCCTCTCCTTCATGTTCATTCCTTCCTTTTCAATTACTTAGAATACTAACTAATTTACCTCACCTTCTATATAATGTCAATAAAATGCTTTTTGTGTTTGTAAAATAACAACCTATAAACCCAAAAACAAAACGGTTTCCCTCTATGGAAAACCGTTTTGCGTCTCTTTTATACTAATTTATGGCCACAATTGGAGCAGAAATTGCCTTCCCCTGTTTTCGTTCCACAGTTCGGACAAAAATTGGGCCGTTTTTTCTCTTGATTCTGGGATGCTGCTTCTGGTGTTGGTTGTTGAGCCGGCGCTTGCTGCTGATTTTGCCCCTGGCTTTGATTTTGCTTATTCATTTTATCCATCATTTGATTAGCCATATTCATTCCCATCATCATGCCAGCCATATCAGACGCTGCACCCCCGCCTGACATTTTCCCATTAGCCATGCCATCAATCATCGAGATTTGCTGGTACTTATCTATATTGCCAACCATTCCGTGTGAGGCATTTTTATTAATCATTTCCTGTACTTCTTGCGGATAGCTGAAGCTCATAATCTGGAAGCCTGTTATCGCAAGCCCGCTTTCCATCATCTGGCTATTTAAATCTTCTTGAATGCCTTTGGCAATTTCAAAGGAGTTTGCTTGGAGATTGAACATATCCTTGCCTGCTGTGACTATCCACTTCATTAATAATTGATCCAGCACAGAGATAATGCGAATTTTTACATCTTCTACTAAATATTGATTTTTAATCCCAGCAATTTTATCGATCAGCGCGATATAGTCCTTTACTTTAAATTGAAAGGTTCCGTTTGCTCTTATTGGCATTCCACCAGGAAGCCCAGCAGCTGGTATATTTATTGCGTTTTTCGTGCCCCATTTAACTGTAAATTCCTTAGTATTGACGAATAGTACTTCAACTCGCATTCCACTATTGAATCCGAACTTAAAGCCTTTTAAAGTGGACAGAAATGGAACAATTTGCGATTCAATATCATACTCACCCTCCTCTTGAAAAGCTCCTTCTATATTGCCATTATTTAAGAAGATAGCATCCTGTCCTGGGCGAATAATTAATTTACTTCCCTTTTTAATTTCACGATTTTTCCATTTATAAAAAATCATATCTTCACGAAATTCTTCCCATTCCACTACATTGGCAAATTGATTACGAAAAAATGACATCCTTTTTTAACCCCTTTCAATAAGTAAATATTTGTTTAGAATTTTCCTCCGCTTCCACTATGGGAGTGACCACCGCCAGTGATCCCGCCACCGCCACCTGAGTTGTTTTGTGGCTTTCTTTGTTTTGTTACTGTTTTTCGAATAAAGCGATCATGTCTATTTATAATCTTCGAGTTATCCATATACGTATTGCCATTCACGGTTACTTTTCCTCCAGATTGGAAAACCATTATACTAACGATGATCCCTGCAATCACGAGCGAGGCAATTAGCTGAAAGCCCCAATGAAAGAAAAATGCTGGCATTCCACTTGCATTATTTTCCTCGTTATATTCATTTCGAGCCTCATCTATGCCGCTATAATCATAATCATTTTCTAAATTAGCCGGATCATCCACTAAATAATAAGTCGATTCATGCATAAAAGTGGAAAAAGCTTCAAAATAATCACCATCTGATAAAGCTGGCGTTATCTCTTCACGGATATAATCGATTGTCGCATTATCCAATGCATCTTCCGCTTTTTTAAAACCTGCTAAATAAATATCTCTTTCTTCCATATCAATGGCTAAGATGGCTGTATTTCCATGAGGCTGGTCATAGCCAGGGGCTTCTTCGTCATAATAATCCTGAACATATCTTTTGATTTTTTTTCCATCTGTACCATCTAGCGTAAGAATCAATAAGGCAGTTTCGGTTTCTTCGCCTAATTCCTCTGCTAAGCTTTCCAGTTCTGTTTTTTCAGAATCTGTTAAAAGCTGGGCATCATCAAAGATATATTCCGTTTGATTTTCTGAAGCCGCACTTACAGCACTGCCTGAAAACAGAGTAAATATTGCCAAGGCAATAAATAGTAAACTACTATAGTTCCTTAAAATTTTTCTCAAAAGAAACCACCACCCATTAAGAAGGAGATACCTTTTAATGCAAGGAATGTGCCGCAAGCAATTCCGCTAAACCATAGCGCTACCTTGCCTTTACTAATCGGCGGTTTCCCGACTACTTTTCCTGTCTGCCCATTCATCGCAAAAATATGCTCTTGGCTTTCGTAATCGTAACTGACCATCCATACAGGTAGCAAGACATAATCACTCCGGACCGCTTTTGTATCAATATTTCTATCCCGATAATTTATCGTATGATACCCTATAAAAGTAGAGTGTACAAAGGAATCAATGTAATCACTCACTTTATCTTTGGCTCGCGGCAATAATTCCGCATCCGTATAATTATATTTTTCAGAAATAAAGCCAGCTAGATAAGGTGTTTTAAAATCTTTTAACTGCTCATATGGAAAAGGTTCCAATTTATCCATTAATTCATCTTTCATTTTTTCAGAAGCATCAACTGGAATTTTCGTATAATCTAAATTTATCTTTCGATATGCTTCATAATACTTCGTTTCCGTATAGATATAATCACCGCTTGTATACGTCCGGACCTTTGTGCAAAGGGCAGTTACATCAACATCACTGTTTAAATCATAAAGCCAGAATGGTACATACATACCAGTAATACTTTTTATCCTGTCTGCATTCATAAATCCCTTTGGAGTCAATAGTCCCTTTCTGCACCATTTTTGAAAAGCCGCCATAGCTTCTTCTTTACTGATTGTAAAAGGGATCACTTTCTTAGGAGCAAGCGCTCCTGCCAAGCGGTCAGCAATAACAACGCCTGCACCGCAAAAGCTACAATTTGTTGCCGTTGTGTCTGCTTCTGTTAGTAATACTGCCCCGCAGTTGTCACAATGGTATTCCTTCACCTCATTCTCTTCAAAAGAAGCGGTCATTAAATTTTCTGGATAGCTCTCAATATTCTCTTCATTTCCACAGCTAGGGCAAGATAAACTGCCTGTATCTGCATTAAAGCTCATATCTCCCCCACAATTTGGGCATTTATAATGAAGGATCAAGTAAATCACCTCAATTTTTATCTCTTCTTATACTAATCATACCTTATTTATCCACTCGCTGCTCTGCTGCCGTGAAAAATTTCCGTTATATACATATACTGATTGAACGTTTAAAAAGTTTCATTTTCACACTTTGTTTATAGATGACAGAGATGTAAACATTTACTCGAAAATAATAAAAAAAGTTCCTCGTTTCTAAAAAGAAACAAAGAACCTTCGATTGTTATCTATGCCCTATTAAAATCATCATGTTCCGCAATACGTTTTATAAGCAGGGTTAATCTTCACTGGAGCTATGCCGTACTCCATTTGTGCTTGTGTATATGCATACGGGTTAGATAGCATTTGTAATAATTCCTCCATTACACTTAAATCTCCGCCTTCTGCAGCATCAAGTGCTGCTTCGACACGATGATTGCGAGGGATTACGACCGGATTATGTTTTTTCATTCGTTCACGAGCAGCCACTTCTCCCCCTTCTTGTCCTGCAATTCTTTCCTTCCAAGCTTTATGCCATTCGCTAAATGCTTGATTTTTATTTAGTTCTATTCGTTCTACTTCCCCTATCGTTAAAGCACGGAAAGTATCTGTATAGTCCGCCCGATTATTTTGCATAATGCCAAGGAGCTTCTCTATTAGCTTAGCATCTTTTTCTTCTTCCGCTGCCACTAATCCTAATTTTCCTCTCATTCCATCAAGCCAATGCTGCTGATATAAAGGATTAAATTGATCTAATTGTGCTTGCGCAAGTTCCACTGCTTTTTCCGTATCATCATGGAATAATGGCAACAGGCTTTCTGCAAACCTAGCCAGATTCCACCCCGCTATTTTCGGCTGATTTCCATAGGCATACCGACCTTGAACATCAATCGAGCTAAAAACAGTATCTAAATGGAAGCTATCCATAAACGCACATGGTCCATAGTCAATCGTCTCGCCACTAATCGTCATATTATCTGTGTTCATAACACCATGGATAAAACCAACTAATTGCCATTTAGCAATTAATGCAGCCTGCCGCTTCATTACTTCTCTAAACATTTCAACATACGGATTCCCATCTTTCTTAATTGTTGGGAAATGCCGTTCCATAGCATAATCCGCAAGTGCTTTAAGTTCCTGCTTTGACTCAAGAGCAGCTGCATATTGAAATGTTCCTACGCGAAGATGGCTTGCTGCCACTCTTGTTAAAATCGCTCCTGGCAAACTCGTTTCCCGGACAATCTTCTCACCTGTATCAACAACCGCTAAGCTTCTAGTAGTCGGAATCCCTAGTCCATGCATCGCTTCACTAATGATATACTCCCTTAGCATCGGCTTAAGCGCTGCTCTTCCGTCGCCACCGCGCGAATAGGGAGTTCGGCCAGAGCCTTTTAATTGGATATCGAATCGTTCGCCTGATGGGGTAATCTGCTCTCCGATTAACATCGCCCTTCCATCGCCTAGCATGGTCGGGTGGCCAAATTGATGGCCTGCATATGCTTGCGCAAGAGGAAAGCCTCCTTCTGGAACCTCATTCCCGCTTAATACTTGTATTATCTCAGGGCGCTGCAATTGCTCCCCATTTAATCCAAGTGTCTTAGCCAAATCCTCATTAAGCTTCACTAAACTTGGGGAACTGACTGGATTTACTGTCATCTTAGAATAAAATGTTTCGGGAAGACGAGCATAACTATTATCAAAATTCCAGCCAACATCTGTTTTTGTCTCTTTATTACTCATATTAGCTCCCTTCCATTCCTTTTTGATATTTCTATTATACCCTTTTCACCGTGAAGAACATGCAATAACACTTTGCAAAAAACAATTCTATATAAAGAAAACAGCTTCCTTTAGTTGAAAGCTGTCTTCCCTGTGCTGCAAAACAAGTTATTCTGCCAATACTTTATTGTGATTTTTCTTTTTCTTCTGAACTTTATTTTGATACATATGATTATCTGCTTCTGTAAATAAGGCTGTCATTCTTCCAAGAGAGCTTTGACCAAATGCGTAGCCAATCGACATTCTCACCATGTTTTCTTCTACGCATTTTCCCTTATCGCTTAATCCCATCGTCATCCTCTTATATAACTCTTCTATTTCTTCTTGCTGCATTCCTTGAATTAACAAGACAAATTCATCCCCGCCGATTCTCGAGACCGTAATATAAGGAGAAGAAAAAGTATTTAATAATTTTCCAGCTGCTTTAATTAAATCATCGCCTTGTTTATGACCGTACTTATCATTAACTTGTTTTAGTTCATCTAAATCACATAGGATAATGGCAATTACTTCATCTATTTTCGTATCAAATTCTTCCATCTTTTGTTCAAAGTAAAAGCGATTATATACTTCTGTCAATGCATCATGGATCAGCTGATGCTCTAAATTCTCTCGTAGTCTTACTTTCTCGTCGATATTACGAATGATTCCATGAATCGCTACAAGCTCTCCATGCTCATAAATAGGCGTCGCATATTCCTCAAACCATTTATAAGAACCGTCTGAACATCTCATTCGTTGAACCAATGGCTGACTATAATCAATTGCACCATGAAGTTTTTTGTACATAATGTGATAATCATCGGGATAAATCATTTCTAAAGGGGCATACGGATTCCGATAAAATTCCTTGACCATGCCATCTCCTAATACAGCATCGGCGGAAGGACTAATATACGAATGTCTCATTTGCGGTTTCACTTCATATCGATAAACGATGTCCTTTGAGCTTTCCACTAGTCGAAACATAATGTCTTCTTTTTCTACTTTCGCTTTCCACTTATTATATTTACGCTTATCATTTTTTTTCCAAAAGAAAATACCTATCATTACTCCGCAGCAAAAATATAATATCCCCATTTTTCTCCTCACCTTACCATTAGTGAGACTATCATCGACATATTACAGCTATCCAAATAATAGAAAAAAGCTAATCTTCGACCGATTAGCCCTTCTTTATCAAGATAAATCGGTAACTGGCTGACTTAATCTCCACGATCTTAGTCCCTATAGCTTTGCGTCTTCACCTTTCGATGAATTTGCCTTTATCATTTTATTATATTTAAATAATGAAATACTCTATTTCCTTTTTCTAGTTTCTATTACAAATTTTATAGGAAAATAGACAGATATACAAGAGAAAGAAAGGACTTTTCTCACAATTTTTACCAAACTTCTGAAAAATGAAAAAGAAATCGATTAAATAAAAAAAATTCACAAAATCTCCATTTTTCTTTCATAATTTTTTGCTCTTTTTTGTTATCTTTATACATAAGCAGTCAAACTTGAAAGGGAGAATGCGATTAATATGAAAAAAACTAAACTTATCATTCCGATATTTATTACCATACTATTTGCTGTAACGATTCTTTTAATTATTACCCAAAATAACCGCTATGAAAAAATGGACGATAGCGATCTCAAACAACTTGTTCAAGATTTTAGTTCCGGGAAGAAGTCAGCAGCTGCCGCTTCCATTACCTCTGATACATTAACAGTGAATACTCTCGACAACGAAGAGCATCTCTATCGCTTGCCCAAGGAGGAATTTTTTGTTTCTGTTGCTCCTTACTTAGTAGATACTCACCCTTGTGCTATCCATAATTTAACAGGGTGCCGCGGGGAATTGGCAAATAAGGAATTCGCGGTACTTATTGAAGATGACGTGGGGAATGTTTATGTAGATGAACTTATAACTTCTCAGCAAAACGGGTTTATCGATTTATGGCTTCCACGCAATAAAGATTTAAAATTAACCATCTCCTATAATGGCAAAACAGCCAAATCGGATCTCGCTACTTTTAAGGATGATAATACATGTATTACTGCTCTTCCTTTGATATAAGGATAGAAGGTATCTTAATGACTACATTTAGATACCTTCTGTCAAAAGAGTTATTTATATTCATAATAGTCCTGAGAATGATAGCTTCGAAATCCACAAGACTCATAAAGTTTAAGCGCTCGAGCATTTTTTGCTTCTACTTCTAAAAAGATAGAAAGGCCTTTTTCCTTTTCCATTTTTACCACTTTGGATAATGCCCTTCTGCCAATTCCTTTTCCGCGAAGCTCTGGAACAACAACGAACCCGTAAATCCATGCTTCTCCATCGGTTTCAGAAACTCTGATTTTCCCCGCTGTTTTTCCATCTACCTCAATAATCATGCGTTTATCACCAGCCTGCTCCGTTATGGTGTTAACGTAATCTCGAGCATCCTCCTCAGCTATACCAAAGCCTAAAACATCAAGCTCTATTTCTATTTCTTTATCCTGATCATAATCATATGGTCTTAAAGAAATCGCAGCATCCTCTATTAAATCTTCCTTATGCCATTTCATTTGATGTTCCGAAAAGGCATAGGAACATGGTAGCTTCTCTAGAAATACTTTTGCACTCTGCGATGCAGCAGGAGCATTCAATAATATACTCGTAGCTTCTCTCTGTCTTGCTGTTTCTAAGCCTTCTTCCAGCAAAGCTGTAAAAATCCCGTTCCGGCGAAAATGTGGATGAACCATACCACACAACTCAACTTTTTTGCCAAAATAGTAGCTCCCTAAAAAGCCAACTAGTTTGCCGTCTACATAATAAAAAAAGTCCTCTTTCTTTTCTCCATTTCGATTTTCGAGCATATCAAAGTTAAGCTTTAACTCAAAACCTTCTTCTTTCTCACAAATATCCTTAAGCTCTCTAATTTCAGCAATTTGTTCTTTTGACAGCATATTGATTTCTCCTCTATTTTAGGATATCACTGCATTTTTATCTGTATTTCTCGAAGAATCTCTTTTTAATAGGGAAGGATTTTCCTGAGACTGTTTTCCAAATTACCACATTCTCTATTTCCCTGCCATTCGCCCTCTATGACAACATACTGACAATTGCCGCTGTTTAAATAGTTGTAAATAATATAAGCTTCGTCTATTTCTGCTTTATCTAAAGTGCCAATAAACAGATTCTTTCTTGAAAGATATGTGCAAATCTGCCTCTTCACCACTTGCATATCAAAATGATTTGCTTCATATATTTGCCGGTATAAAATTTGATTTCGTCTAATCAGAAAGAGCTTTATCCGGCCATTATCTAAGTACTCGACTGCTAGAAAAAGACGAGTATCTACCATAAAATTTATTACTGTTTCTGTTTGCAGAATCGTCTTTATTTTGGCAATGGTATCTCTTATTTCCGCTGCTTTCTCAAACTCAAAATTACTAGAAGCTTCATTCATTTCAGCGGACATCTCTTCTAGTATTCTAGTATCCTTTTTTTTAAATAAAGAGATAAGACGATGGATAATTTGTTGATACGTTTCTTCAGCTATTGGATTGAAGCAAATCCCTATACACTTTCCGATTGTATAATTGAGACAGGGACTAGTACTGTTTGTCGTATTGGAACAATCTATTTTATAAAATGATTTGATTCCTTTTATCGCATTTTCTACTGTTCTTTTACTAGTGAAAGGACCAAAATAATAATGAATATCTTCCTTCTCCAATTCATTTACAATCTCCAAACGGTAGCTGCCCTTCTGGTATCGGAATATGATGTAGTTGTATGCCTTTGTCGCTTTCATCATCCGATTGTACATGGGCTGGATCTCTTTTATTAACTTACATTCCAGCATTAATGCCTCAAACTCCGTGTCTGTGACAATAAAGTCAAAATCCTTTATATGCTTCACTAATTTTTCTACTTTACCAATCCGATTTTTCGAATACTGAAAATAAGAAGAAACTCTATTTTTTAATCTTTTGGATTTGCCAACGTAAATGATTTGTCCAGAGGAATCCTTCATCAAATATACCCCTGGAGATGCGGGCAGATTTTTTATCTTTTCTTTAAGCTCCAAGTCTATTCCTCCACTGAACCATTTAAAAAGTAGTCATTTTAATTCCATAGTTCTTTGTATCAATCTCTACTTCTCCCCCAATGGGAAAAGTAAAGAATGGTTGGATATGACCAAAATCCACATCATATAATACAGGGATTTGCTGCAAAAGAGGATGTTTATCTAAAATAAACAAAAGCTGCTCTTCTGTCATTTTCGAAGCTCGCTGAAATCTCCCAATTACTAATGCTTTAATTATTCCTGCTGTCTGCAACAAAGAGGTTAAATCTCTTGCGAATGTTTCTGGAATGGTTAATTCATCATCTTCTACAAATAGAATGCCGTCTTTAAGATTAGGCATATATTCTGTTCCCTGCAGTAAATTTAAGGTACATAGATTACCACCAAACAATTGCCCTTTTGCACTTCCCTCTTGGTATACCCTCCAGCCTCCAGGTTCATATCGGCGATTTTCTTGATCCAAATACCACGGATCATCTGTCCACACATCAGAAGGCTCTATGATAAACGCACTAGTTTCCATCAAGCATTTCCGGAAATATTCTGTTTGGTATTCCTGTAGCTTTTCCATTTGGAAGCTAGAAAAGTGTGGACCAGAATAGGTAATAAAATCAGCCTTGGTTGTAATCGCAGTTGCTAAAGCGGTTATATCACTATACCCACAAAGCATCTTAGGGTTAGCTTTTATTAAATCAAAATCTAAATAAGGCAACAGCTCATTGCTGTTAAATCCGCCAATGACCGTTAATATTCCTTTTACATTTTGATCCCGAAAAGCATCATGAATATCCTCCACCCGATGCTCAATCGTGGAGGAGAATTGTAAGTCAGATTCAAAAATATGCTTCCCAAACGTCACAACAAAGCCAAGATTCTCTAATCTTTTCTTTGCTTGCTCTATTCCCTCTTCTGATAAAATTGCTGCACTTCGACTAGGGGCAATTACTCTAATTTCATCGCCCTTTTGTAGCTTAGCAGGTATTCTCATGTCTGTTCCTCCTCTTTCTTCTTATTAAAGCATAAATAATCTTATATTTCTGTAACTTTCAAGTTGGATCAAACGTATATTTTAAACAAGAAAATTACTTCTTGTTTAAAAAGGAGGAATATCTATGTTTGTGTTTTTTTTCATCATCGGTATCATCTCGATCTTCATCGCGGTGACAATGATCGGAGCGTGGCCAGATGGCAGGCAGCACAGAAACCACCATTTCACAGAAACAAAAGAAGATCGCGCATTAAACATAAAAATATCCATGATAGCCTTTCTAATTGGTGTAGTCTCATTAGCAATAGCTGGAATAATTAATTATTTTACAAATTAAAAGGGGAATAACCCCCTATAGCTCCTTCATTTGCTTCGTTAATTCCAGAAACTTTCTATCTAATTCCGCATATTCCTTATCCTTTGGTGTCATAAAGCTTAATTTTCCTAACACTTCTTGTCTTTCTGTCTCCAGTTTTAGCCGTAATTCTTCTTTATTATCTCTATCCCGTTTTGGAGACTCTGTCCATTGCCTTTGAACCGTTCCATTACCTATGATTAGCTTACTTGACGTTGTTTGCTCTAGGAAATAACGGTCATGGGAAACAATAATAAGTGTTCCATTATACTGGGATAGCGTTTTTTCTAATTGCTCTCGGGAAGGTAAATCAAGATGGTTGGTTGGTTCATCGAGTATGAGCACATCTTTTTCTTCTAAAATATAAGCCATTAATTTGCATTTTACCCGTTCTCCCATGCTCATACTTTTTATTGGTTCCTTCCATTGAGACGCCATAAACCCTAAATGTTTCATCAGTGTTTGTACTTTTCCTCTTTCTTTAAATGTTTCTTTAAAGAATAGCTGTTCTGGTGTTTCCTCTAAAGGAAGATCGAATACTTCCTGTGTTAGATAGCCGATAGTGGCTGTCGGTGAAATCCAGACTTCTCCATTGGCCTTTTCTTTTCCTAAAATAATGTTTAATAAGGTTGTTTTCCCACTTCCGTTAGGTCCCATAATCGCAACCTTTTCCCCATGCTGAATCGTTATATTCACCTTTTCAAACAACATTTTAGAGTCAAATGCTTTGGATAAATCTTTAATTTCCAAAAAGCGTTTCCCCTTCTTTTTATTCGCTTCAATCGAAAAAGCTACCGTATACTCTTCGTCTAAACGTTCCACTTTATTTTTTTCCAGCTCTTTTTCTAAACGTTTTTGCTTTGATTTGACTTGAGCATCCATTCGTTTGGCCTTTGTGCGATAATATTCTTTTGGGAATTCTTGTTTTGTTGATTGGGCATGTGCTTTCTGAGACCAAGAGGTGAGCTCCTTCATTTGTCCTTCCACTTGTTTAATCTTCTTCTGCTGTTTATCATACTCCCGCTGCTGGGTTAATCTCTTTTGCTCGCGTGCCTCCATATAGCTTGTATAATTCCCTTTATGTTCGATAAGCTGTTTATTTTCAAGCGACCAGATTTTCGTCGTAACTTTATCCAAGAAATAGCGGTCATGAGAAACGATAATAATGGTTCCTTTATATGCTGTTATTAGTTCATGAAGCAGTGCCATACTTTGTTCATCTAAGTGGTTGGTTGGTTCATCTAATAGCAATAAATCAGCATCATGGGCAAAGCCTTTACCAAGACGTGCTTTTAATTTTTCCCCGCCACTCATTACTCGGAAGTCCTTTGTCGGCACCTGCCATTTCTCTAATAGCTTCGATTCCAAAAAAGTTTCTTTCTCTAAGTCATAATTTTCGGTCTCCTGTTCAACCATTTTAACCGATAAGTCTTCCTTTACCCACTTAATATGTCCATCTGTAGGGACAATTTCTTTATTTATTAACTGCAGTAAAGTCGATTTGCCTGCACCATTTTTGCCAATAATCCCAATAACTTCTCCTTGCTGTACACTTGCATTTATATTTGTAAAAATAGTTGTATCGAGCACTTCATATCCGATATTGATTAACTTTAAGAGTTCTTTCATATTATCAATCCCTTTCAGAAGGGAGAAAAAAATCCTCCCAAATTTTCTCTGGAAGGATTAGCCGTACCTAATTATTTGCTCATTCACACCATACATAACCGATATACAAAAAGCGTGCATATCGACCAATCATTGTGCACATACCATTAGAGATATGCTTGAAAAAGCGATTTATGGAAATGGGCAGACTAATCCTATTTTTTGTTCCATTTGAAATGTATTTCATTCAAATTTTGGAAAAATAAGATTAGTTCTTCATCGTTCACCCATCATCCCTTTCGTTATAAGTAACTGTAGTATAACATACTTGCCCTTAAGGAATCCAGCGTCTTAAAAATAATTGGTAAATTTTCTCTTAATATTCCTATCTGTACAAGATCAAAATTGTTTAGTATTATTTTAATTATGTTTTGTTAGGTAATCTAACATGTTATACCAGAACTTTATAACCTTAAGAAAAACGAAAAGGAGTTGCACGAATGAAAGAAAAGAAAAGGATGTCTAAATTAGTTTTATTCTTCGTAGTTATCTTAACTATGCTGAATATTATTTCTCCTATATCAAAAGCAGAAGCAAAGGAGAAAGTATATCAGATTGCAACAGATATTACATTTGCACCATTTGAATTTCAGGATGTAAATGGCGACTTCGTCGGAATCGATATGGATTTAATGGCTGCTATTGCGAAAGATCAAGGTTTCAAATATGAAATGAAGCCACTTGGATTTAACGCAGCTGTTCAAGCACTTGAATCAAAACAAGTGGATGCTGTTATTGCCGGGATGAGCATAACAGAAGAACGACAAATGAAATTTGATTTCTCGGAACCCTATTTTGATTCTGGTATCATTATGGCCGTCGACAGCGATAATGATAAAGTCTCCTCCTATAAAGACTTGAAAGGTCAAAAGGTTGCTGTTAAAACAGGAACAGAGGGTGCAAGCTTTGCAGAAAGCATCAAAGACAAATATGGTTTTTCCATCGTAACATTCGATGATTCTGCTAATATGTACGAGGAAGTAAGAACTGGAAATTCCGTGGCTGTATTTGATGATTATCCAGTATTAGCATATGGAATCAAGCAAGGAAATGGCTTAAAAAGTGTAACAGATAAAGAAGCAGGAGCCTCTTATGGATTCGCTGTTTCCAAAGGACAAAATACAGAGCTTCTTGAAATGTTCAACACTGGATTAGCCAATCTAAAGGCATCTGGAGAATATCAAGAAATATTAGATAAATACTTAGAAACTGGATCAGATGAAGAAGCTAAGAGTGGCTTTTTTGGTTTATTAAAAGAGAGCTTCCCAAGCTTATTATCTGGTTTAAAAATGACACTTATCTTAACAGTCGTTTCTCTATTAATTGCAACTGTACTAGGAATTATCTTTGGACTATTACGTATTGCAAAAAGTAAAGTTTTACGAACAATTGCTGGTATATACATTGATATTTTCCGAGGAACACCATTAATTGTCCAAGCATTCTTTATTTACTTCGGAATTCCAGCAGCTCTTGACTTCCGAATTACAGCAGTTGCTGCCGGTCTTATTACATTAAGTTTAAACGCTGGTGCTTATATGGCTGAAATTGTTCGCGGAGGAATTCAATCCGTTGATAAAGGGCAGATGGAGGCTGCGCGCAGTTTAGGACTTCCTTATGGAAAAGCAATGAGAAAGGTAGTGCTTCCACAGGCTATCCAATTAATGATTCCAGCATTTATTAACCAATTTGTTATTACACTAAAAGATACGTCTATTCTTTCCATTATCGGTATTAACGAATTGACACAAAGCGGAAAAATTATTATTGCAAGAAACTTAGAATCATTCCAAATGTGGCTAATCGTCGGAATTATGTACTTTATCGTCATTATGATTCTAACAAAAGTATCAAATCGATTAGAAAGAAGGATTAAAAATGGCCAAGCTTAATGTGACGAATCTGAAAAAATCATATGGTAATCTTGAAGTTTTAAAATCGATTGATTTACAGGTAACAGAGGGCGAAGTTGTTTGTTTAATCGGTCCTTCTGGCTCCGGAAAAAGTACCCTTCTTCGCTGTTTAAATATGTTAGAAGAAGTTACAAGTGGCGAAGTTGTTGTAAATGACTTTAAATTAACGGATAAAAAAAATGATATTAACAAAATCAGAGAAAATATCGGAATGGTGTTTCAGCATTTCAATCTTTTCCCACATCTAACGGTTTTGGAAAATATCACCCTTGCTCCAGTTGATTTGAAAAAAGCAACGCCACAGCAAGCAAAGGAAAAAGCCTTACAACTATTAGACCGTGTCGGCTTAAAGGATAAAGCTAATGAAAATCCTTCTAAATTGTCTGGCGGTCAAAAGCAAAGGGTTGCCATTGCACGCGCCCTTGCGATGAACCCTGATATTATGCTGTTCGATGAGCCAACAAGTGCACTTGATCCTGAAATGGTCGGAGAAGTATTAAACGTTATTAAGCAATTAGCTCAAGAAGGAATGACGATGGTAATTGTTACACATGAGATGGGCTTCGCTAGAGAAGTAGCAGATCGCGTAATCTTCATGGATAATGGCTATATCGTGGAAGAGGGCACACCACAAGAGATTTTTGGAAACCCACAAAATGAGCGTACAAAAGATTTCTTGAATAAAGTATTGTAAAGCTAATGGGGACAATTATTTGTCCCCATTTTTATTCCTTAAAATGCTTTTTCCCCCACTCTCCCATTAAATCAAGAATAGGAATAAAGCTAACTCCCTTTTCTGTTAAGGAATATTCCACTTTGGGAGGCACTTCTTTATAAACTTCTCTGTGCACCATTTGATCTGCTTCTAATTCTCTTAACTGCCTTGTTAAAATCCCTTTTGATATGCCAGGCAATAGTCTTTGCAATTCATTAAACCGTTTTGTCCCCTGACTTAAATGCCATAAGATAATAATCTTCCATCTTCCCGCCGTTAAATTTTGTGTATAAGTTACAGGACAAAAACCCTCCTCATCGATTGAGACAGATTCATTTTGAACAAAAAAACGTGCCATTTTCTCTCTCCTTCCCATGGTACTATTTATGTGACTATGTTATAAAAAAATAACTACTTTCATTTTTTTTACTATGAATATACTATATACCTATATTGGATATCCAACAACACATCTTGTTAAAGTCGTTGGGTTATAATGAAAGAAAAACATTAATTGGAGGGAATTTCAAATGAAACTATTAGTAACAGGCGCTACTGGTAAACTTGGATCTAAAATCGCAAATGTTTTATTAGCAAAAGTACCTGCTGATCAGCTTGCTGTCAGTGTACGCAATCCAGAAAAAGCAGAGGATTTACGCGCAAAAGGCGTAGATGTTCGCCATGGAGATTTCGATCAGCCAGAAACTTTAGCAGCAGCCTTCAAAGGAATCGATCGCCTATTAATTATTTCAGCAGATGGAGATACAGAAACTAGAATTCGCCAACACAATAATGCTGTCAATGCTGCTAAAAACGCTGGTGTTTCCTTTATCGCATATACAAGTATTGCGAATGCACAGAAAAGCACTAACTTCCTTGCTGAAGTTCATAAAGCAACAGAGATTGCTATTCAAAAAACAGGTATCCCTTATTCCTTCTTACGTAATAACTGGTACCTAGAGAATGAGCTTTCTACTATTCAAGGAGTTCAAGGTGGAGCACCGTGGGTTACCTCTGCTGGCAGCGGAAAGGTCGGCTGGGCTCTACAGCAGGACTATGCAGAAGCTGCAGCAGAAGTGCTAGCCAGTGAAGGACATGAAAATACGATTTATGAACTTTCTGGCAAACCTTTATCACAAGAAGAGATCGCTGCTGCTGTTAGCCAGGTGATTGGAAAAGAAGTACCTGTCCAACATGTAGATGACAGTAAATATGCAGAAATAATGACACAAGCTGGCATACCAGATTTTGTTGTTCCTATGCTTGTAGCAATTCAAAAGGATATTCGCGAAGGTACTTTAGACATTGAAAGCAATGATTTTGAAAAATTGCTGGGCCGTTCGGAAACACCTGTAGTGGATGGAGTTAGAAAGCTTATTTCTAATTCTTAATAAACAGGAAAGGGGACACAAAAATCGACTGTGTCCCTTCTTTCATTTCATCAAATGCTTAATCTTCTCCTCCGTCCCTGTTCCATCAACAGGCGTATAAATACTACATCTTAAATCATTTGCGCCATGAACTTGTAAGGAGGTTAAATTATAAATCATTTTTCCTGCCTTGGAATGGCGAAATTCAATTAATACCTCAGGAGCAGAACTTACTTCACTTTCATTCCACATCCTATTAAAGTCTGGATAGTTCTTTTTCATGTCTTCGATAAATTCTTGATACCACTCATCGGCCATATATTGTCCTAAATAAGTGCGAAAGATGGAAATAAATCCTTTTACAAAGTCCTCCCAATTGACTGCCAATGCTCTTAGTTCTTTTCTGGAAAAAAGCAATTCGATGAGATTTCTTTTTTCCGATGGGATTTTTTCAAAGTCTAGGAATACTTGCTTGGCGGCTTCATTCCAGCCGACGATAAAAGAACGGCGATCCGTTATAATAGTTGGACAGTAGCGAAGTTCCTTTAAAATTCTTTCTAAGGCTGGAGTCATCATGTCTTCTTCCGCCTCTTTAGGAAAAAAAGAATTTCCCTCCTCAAACGCTAATCCATATACATATTTTCGCTCATCCGAATTTAATTGCAGCGCATCTGCTACTGCTTCGAGAACAGAGATAGACACTTTAATATCTCTACCTTGCTCTAGCCAGGTATACCAGGTAGTGCTTACTCCAGCTAATTGTGCCACTTCCTCACGGCGGAGTCCTGCTGTTCTTCTTCTCGTTCCAGCTGGGAGTCCAACCATTTGCGGCTGTATCTTAGAGCGCTTTGTTTTCAAAAATTCCGAGAGTGCTTCTAGCCTTATATCTCTATTCATATCCATTCTCCTTTTTAAGCTAGTACTATTTATACTAGTATAAACTACAACTTGTAATAGGATAAGAAAAGGATACAATAAAGAAAAAAGGAATGGGGGAAAAATCGTGAAAAGAGTTGTTGTCACTGGAATGGGAATTATTTCACCGTTAGGAAATAACGTGGATGAATATTGGCAGAACCTCTTAAAGGGTGAATCGGGAATCCTTTCTATCGACCATTTAGATGTATCTAATTCCAAAACAAGAATAGCTGGAGTAGTAACTGACTTTCATCCAGATGAAAGATGGGGAGCAAAAGAAGCAAAAAAATTGGACCGATTTAGCCAGTTTGCGTTAGCTGCTGCAGAAGAAGCCTTAACAAATTCACAGTTAGACTTAGATTCAATAGATAAAGAGCGAATGGGTGTTTATGTAGGATCAGGAATCGGCGGTTTGACCACCCTTATCGATAATGTAAATACATTGAATCAAAGAGGTCCTAATCGAGTCAGTCCTAACTTAGTACCGATGATGATTTCCAATGCAGCTGCAGCGCAAATTAGTATTAAATTCGGAGCTCAAGGTCCTTCCCTCTCTCCGGTAACAGCTTGTTCCATTGGAAATACATCGATTGGGGAAGCCTTTCATACGATTCGAAATGGTGATGCAGATGTGATGGTTGCGGGCGGAGCGGAGGCTGCAATTACGAATCTTTCCTTAGCAAGCTTCGGGAATGCCAGAGCATTATCGACAAGAAATGACGAACCTGCTTCAGCAAGTAGACCTTTTGATAAAAATCGAGATGGATTCGTGATGAGTGAAGGGGCAGCTATTTTAGTAGTGGAAGACTTGGAACATGCTATAAAGCGTAATGCTCCCATTTTAGCTGAAATCATTGGATATGGTGCAAGCTCAGATGCCCATCATATGGTGGCTACCCATCCAGAAGGAAGAGGAGCATATCTTGCTATGAAGCGGGCATTAACTAAAGCAAATATTTCTCCTTCTGATGTAGATGTGATTAGCGCCCATGCAACCAGTACGCCTGTCGGCGATCTCTCGGAAACATTAGCGATTAAGAAATTATTTGAAGAAGACGCCTATAAAATTCCTGTAACGGCGAATAAGTCCATGCTTGGTCATATGCTTGGTGCTGCTGGTGGAGCGGAAGCAATTGCTTTAATACAGAGCTTGAGAGAAGGGATTATCCCGCCAACTACTAATTTGGAAACTCCAGACCCAGACTGTGATTTAGACTATGTTCCAGAGGGAGCAAGAAAAGCCGACATATCCATTGGTCTCTCTAATTCCTTTGGCTTTGGCGGTCATAACTCAGCAATTTTGTTAAAGAAATATTAATAGAAAAGACTAGGAAAAAGGAACTCCATTTCCTAGTCTTTCTTAATTAATTAAGCAGCCAGCTTGTTTTTATTGATGCTTTCTTTATCCAAAAAGGCAAAGTAAGGAATCAATAGCCCCACTAAAGATACAGTAGTAATTATTGCTCCAATTAAAATGTATAAAGGCCGGATTCCCCATAATTCACTTAATGCTCCGCCTACTAGTACACCAAGCGGCATCATCGCTCGAATGATAAAGGATCGGACCGAGATAATTTTGCCCATTAAATGATTGGGAACGGTTTGCTGACAAAGTGTAATATTATGTATGCTGAAAAATGCCATAGTGATGCCAGCAACTATTTCCGTTGCGATGGCTGAAATGAGTGAGCTTGTTATTCCTAAATTAATGTATGTCACTCCCCCTATTAATAGTGCTCCTAGCATCAAGCGTCTCCGTGATTGGAATTTGATTTTGCCAACAAGTAAGGTTCCAAACATATATCCTAAAGGAAAACCCGCCATAAAATAACCATACATGGCATTATTTCCATTTAGCACTGTTTTAATATAGGGAATATTAATCACCATTGTGACCCCTACCCCAAATTGAACAAATGCTAAAAAAATCCCTAACCACACAATCGTTTTTTGTTGAAAGAAGTAGCGAACCCCCTCCATAAATTCCACTGCCCACGTTTTTCTTTCTACTTTCTCTTCTCTTACTTCCATAATACCTAGCAAAAGACATCCACTAAGCATCAGCGCCGTACAAATAAACAATAAAGTACTGCCAATTCCGATATATTCAATGACAATCCCTGCAAAAACTGGCGCTGTGAACGTCATTAATCTGGCCATTCCTTCTACATAGGCATTAGCACTACTTAATTGCTCTGTGGAAACAAGATTAGGCAGTATGGCTTGATTAGCAGGAGAATAAATCGGAGTTATTAATCCAATGATGATTTGAACAATATAAACATGCCACGGTACTAATGTGTCTGATACAAACCCAATGAGAGGAAAAAGAAATATTATGCCTCTACTCCAGAGAGCAAAAATCATCATCCATTTTCTACTCCAACGATCAAGGTATGGACCAATAAAAAGCTGAAGGATGAGAGAAGGCAGAAAATATAATAGCCACATACTGCCTAAAGCCCAAGTTGAACCAGTAATTTCATAGATTAATAACGAGTTGCAAAAGGTCCCAAAGGCTCCCGCTAACTCCGATATCCCATTTCCAATCCACATAGTCGTGAATGATTTATTGCGAAAAATATTCAAATGAACACCACTTTCTTTGGTTTGATCGGTTGATTGGTGATTTGGCATCTTATCTTAGATGCTTTGGCCGATTTCCCTCCACTTTGGCTGATATTTTCCTTGTTTGGCTGATTCCCTTCTCCCTTTGGCTGATATTTCTCCAGTTTGGCTGATTTCCCCCTCCCTTTGGCTGATATACCCTCTAGTTTGGCTGATTCCCTTCTCCTTTTAGCTGATATACCCTCCAGTTTGGCTGATTCCCTTCTCCTTTTGGCTGATATTTCTCCAGTTTGGCTGATTTCCTCCTCCCTTTGGCTGATATTTCTCTAGTTTGGCTGATTCCCTTCTCCCTTTGGCTGATATTTCTCCAGTTTGGCTGATTTCCTTCTCCCTTTGGCTGATATTTCTCCAGTTTGGCTGATTCTCTCCTCCCTTTGGCTGATATTTTCCTTGTTTGGCTGATTCCCTTCTCCCTTTGGCTGATATTTCTCCAGTTTGTCTGATTCTCTCCTCCCTTTGGCTGATATTTTCCCAGTTTGGCTGATTTCCCCCTCCCTTTGGCTGATATTTTCCCAGTTTGGCTGATTCCCTCCTCCCTTTGGCTGATATTTCTCCAGTTTGGCTGATTCCCTCCCCGCTTTGGCTGATATTTCTCCAGTTTGGCTGATTTCCCCCTCCCTTTGGCTGATATTTTCCTAGTTTGGCTGATTCCCTTCTCCTTTTGGCTGATATACACCTCTTTAAGCTGATTCTCCTCCCTAATCTAGATTAGATATCCCTCCTTTCACTCTTTAATCTCCTTCAAATCGTTTATTGCTGAATATATTGTTCTAATTCTTTTGCCAGCGAGGTAATTGCACTACTTTTTAATACATATTTTCCATCTTCTATTCCTACTAGCTGTGCTGATCTCAATATTTTTAAATGATGATGGATCGTGGATTTTCCCATTTCTAATTTTTCTGTTATGTCTTGGAGTGTTCGACTTTGTTCAAATAATAGTTTTACCATTCTTAGTCGAACTTCATCGCCCAATGCCTTGTGCTTTAAAACTAAAAAGTTACTTGGCATATATTTATCGTTCGGCGAAATACTTTCATTGGAAACCGGGTAGTAATAGACTGTTGTCCCTTCTATATCTGCTTTAATATTCCACGGACGATAGATGTATTGAGGAATGAGTAATACCTTATGAACACTCGGCTCGGGTGTATATCGTATTCCTCCTGTGGCCCATTCTACAAATTCTTCTGGATCCATTTTCTGTCTCATTTTTTCTTTTATGGAGACATCTGTTTGTAAAATGGATGTGAGTTTTTCTCTATCTGGTTCTATAACTGCTTCATACCATTCACTCATCACAGTGATAAGATGCTGTTTTAATTGCTGAGAATCAACTTGGCAGATAAAAGAAATATAGGTTGGAAAAAAAGGATTATCTTTTGTAGCTTCTTTTAACTTTTCTATCGCTTCTCTGTTTCCATCAGCTGCATGCTCCCTAATAGGTTGATAGCTTTCACTTAAAAACGGAATGCATTGATAGATTAATTGTCTCTCCGTTAGTTTATTTATATATTCCGTAAATACGTCAAGACTCAAAAAATCCTGTTGATGCAGTAATTGTAGCAATGCTTTCCATGTATTATTCGCTTCTACGTAGTCTAGTTGTGCTTGTAAATTCTGAGAAAGGTTTGTTCGAACATTTTCCCAATAACTCTTCGGCTGATCTAATGAATCTAGTAAACGTTCATTGGTAATCGCAGCAATCCCCAAAGCACATTCCCATAATAAAGAATATTTCATTTCAACTTGATATGTTTCTTGTTTCCGACCTGTTGTGCTAAATACTTTCATTCGAAAAGCACCTCCATCTATTTTCTTTTATTCTAAATTATCCGAATTATAAATTCAACATTTTTAGAATCAACCATTCAAAAAAACTCGACCTATTGGTTAAGGTCAAGTTTCCAGTAAATGACTTTTATTCTTTTTCTAAGTGGCTTTGAATACGAAATAAAGATTTATTTTTATATATAATCATACTGACCAATGCAAGGAGAACACCTGAGAAAAGGAAGACTATCCTTACCCCTAATAAATCTGCCAGTAACCCCATCAATAAGGAGCCTATCCCGAAAATTCCTGTACCAATTGCTCCAAGAGAAGTATACACGGTTGATAGCTGCTCTTTGGGGACGCTTGTTTGAATAACAGTTTGCTGTGGTATATTTTTTATTTGTGTAACAATACCAACACCGAATGATAGAACTAATGCAAGCATAGGAATACTGTTTAAACTAAATAAAATCGTTAGCAGAAAGCTTATAAAAGATCCCGCAACTAAAAACACGCCTAATTTTCTTTCCACAAAAGAAGAATAGTTCATGCAATAGAGACTTCCCAAAATTAATCCTAAAAAGAATGTTCCATTCATAAAGCCCCACCACTGTTGGTCCACCTTTAACGCATCCTGAATAAACACATATAAAACAGCTGCAATCCATACCGTTGCAGCGAGACTTTCTAAACATTCCACTAAAGCCATTTTTCTTAACACCGGTGTATGAAATAGTGTTTTCCAGCCCGCTTTTATTTGTTCTAGTTTACCCGCTGACTCTATTGTTTTCCCATCTACATTTTCTAAAAGGCATAATAAACAACTCGAGATAAAAAATAAACAGCCAACAAACCAAATAAGATTTTGCGGACTTAAAAAAAGAAGAAACATGCTTCCTACAAACCACATTCCGGCCTGAATCAGCTGTGTCACTGTTTCTACCATCCCGTTTGCTTTCATTAATTTTTCCGGTCTAACATAGTATGGAATTAAAGTTCTTGTGATTGGATTGGCACAGCCATCAAGAAATGCAATAAGCCCTATAACTATAAAAATGATAAAATAATTCGCTTCTGTTATTCCTGGCAAGATAAACCCCAATAGTAAGAGTAATCCGGTCTTCCCTATTTGGGATCCTGCCAATAACCGATTCAATCGAATTTTCCTCACGAAAAGTGGTGTTAAAACACTTGAGACAAACATACTAGTTGTAATCGTAAACGGCACAAATGATGCCGCTGTTGCTGATCCCTTTACGGTATAGATCAAATTAATAATACTCACCATATAGAGGACATCCCCTATATTGGCAAAAGACTGCCCATTCAATAATAATGTAAAGTTCTTATTTAATTTCATGCTTTATCCCCCGCTAATTAAAAAATAATTAAGTTATTCATTCATTAACGGAGATTATTAAATTGGACAGTTCATTCTGATACATACTCCTTCTAAGTAGATAAGCCAGGGGGATAAGGCGTATTCTAAAATTTTGTTACATCCATCTTATCATAAAGGAATAACTCTTGCTTTTGTTTTTAAAGTAATTAAGCTTTTTGATTAATCAAACGTTTGATTCTAATAAGCCACCGTTTCTTGTTATTAAATCGTCCATTTAATTAATAATCCAGCATGTGCTAGACCACCGCCGAAGCCATATAGTAATACATGATCCCCTTGTTTTAATTTCCCTTCTTTCACTCCGATATCCAATGACAATGGGATCGTACCAGAAGAGGTATTTCCGTAGTTAACTAAACTATATAAAGTTTGTTCGATTGGAAAATTACTTTTCTCGCAAATTGATTCTAGCATTCTTAAATTCGCACTATGGGGGACAAACCAATCTATCTCATTTAAAGTCCTATTTCCTCTTTCAGCAACAATTTTCATCCCATTAGTAACTGTTTTAACAGCCCATTTATAGACTTCTCTACCATTTTGAACAATACAGCCATTTCCCTGTAAGTCAACACCATTCATTTGAGTAGCTAGACTGGTGCAATATAAATGCTGTCCCCCTTCTCCTTCTGATCCGATATGAGAAGAAAGAAAGCTTGGTTTTGTTTCATCATACTCTACCATTACTGCCCCTGCTCCATCTCCAAAAAGAATACATGTTGTACGATCAGTGAAGTCTGTAATTTTAGATAATGTTTCCGCCCCTACAACCAAAACTTTTTTATTTAGTCCTGATGTAACCAGTCCATTTGCTACATATAATCCATAAGTAAATCCTGCACAGGCTGCATTTAAATCCATTGCTCCTGTATTCTTTATTCCTAGTTTAGCCTGCAGGCTGGAAGCCACACTCGGTGTTTTATATTCAGGAGTCATCGTACAAACAATGATTAAATCAACATCATCAACTGTTTTATCGTATCGTTCCATTAAATCAAGGACTGCTTTATAGCTAAGATCGCTTGTAAATTCCTGCTCATCCGCAATTCTTCTTTCCTTAATACCTGTTCGCTTTACAATCCACTCATCATTTGTTTCCACCATTTTTTCTAAATCATTATTTGTTAAAATACGTTCGGGAACGTATGAACCAATCGCTGTAATACGTGCTTTGGAAGTTGACATTCACATCACCTCATTATTCATTTATTTTTATTTTAACACCAATTACTATTACCTGGTACTAATTTTATGCAATTTTATTCTCTACTTTAAAAATATTCGCTCATCTCTCTTTAGAATATGTTTTTTCTTTGTATTTGCTTTACCTATTTTCACCATAAAAAATCCTCACCTTTTTACAAGGTAAGGACTCTTCTACTCATTAAGCTAGCCTATTATTTACTTCTTACTTGATATATCAATCCAAACGGCAACAATTAAAATAATTCCTTTTACTATATACTGCCAGAAGGTTTGGATATTCATCATACTCATTCCATTGTCGATACTAGCCATAATTAAAGCACCAATTAGCGCTCCAACAATTTTTCCTTTTCCTCCTATCAGACTAGTTCCACCGATAACACATGCAGCAATCGCATCAAGCTCATACATATTCCCCGCACTTACGGTTGCTGCATTTAATCTACTTGTTAACAGAACACCCGCCACACCAGCAAGCCCTCCCATCGTAATAAACACCCACAGCGTATTCCATTTTATATTAATCCCTGACAATGCCGCTGCCTCTTGGTTTCCCCCAATTGCATAGACATATCGGCCGAATGGTGTTTTATTTGAAATAAAGATAAAGATTGCAGCTATTGCTAAAACGATTAAGATTGGAATTGGAATACCTAAATACCGATTCAACATATAGGTTGCTAGCAGGATAAAAAAGGAATAAGCTACAGTCTTACCATAGTCTATCTTAGCAGCAGGGATCATTAAGCCCATATTTTTTCGTTTTGTACGATGTTTGGTCGTCCAAAGGAATAGCAAAGCGATACTAACTAATGCAAGAATATATCCAGGAATGTATGGAAAATAACTAGTTCCAATTTTTTTAAAACTATCACTCATTGGTGCGACCGTTTGTCCCTTACTTATACCAATGAGTATACCTCGGAAGATAAGCATTCCTCCAAGTGTAACAATAAAGGCAGGAACAGCTCGGTAAGCAACCCACCATCCTTGCCATAATCCTAAAAGCGCTCCCACAATTACTGCACAAAGGACTACTAAAAAAGTATCCCAATCATACCAGACTTGCAAAATTGCCGCGATTCCTCCTGTTAATCCTACTAATGCTCCAACTGATAAATCAATATGACCTGCAACAATTATTAGCGTCATACCAATAGCAAGGACGGAAATAACGGACATTTGCGTAAATAAATTAGAGATATTTCGGGAAGAAAGAAATTCACCTCCAGTGAAAAAACCAAATATTAATGCAATTAATAGTAAAGCGATAATAAGTGTGTAAGATTGCATATCAACTTTAAAGCTTATTTCTCTTTTCTTGCTCTCTTCAACTGTTTGATGTTGAATATTCATTTTTCTTCCCTCCTGTGGCGCATGTCATAATTTTTTCTTGGGTAGCTTCTTCACGTAAAAATTCGCCAGAAATTTCACCCTCAGCCATAACTAGCACTCTATCTGACATTCCTAATACTTCAGGCAGTTCAGATGAAATAATAACAATTCCGACCCCCTGTTGGACAAGTTCATTAATAATCTTATAGATTTCATATTTGGCTCCAACGTCAATTCCTCTTGTCGGTTCATCAAGAACTAATATTTTCGGGTTATTTAACAGCCACTTACTTAGAACTACTTTTTGTTGGTTTCCACCACTTAGTTGTCCAACTCTTGCTTCTAAGCTCGGCGCTTTTAACTTCATTTTTTCCGTTATATCTGTTGCACTTTTCACTTCTAATGCCTGATCAATAACATTTAGCTTAACAACTTTATTTAATGCCGCTAACGTCGTATTTTTTGTTATATCCATTCCTAACACAAGACCGTAGCGCTTACGGTCCTCTGAAACATACGCTAATCCTTCTTTAATTGCATCAGCCGGTTTTTGGATATTTGTTTCTTTTCCATCTATGATGACCTTTCCTTCTTTTTTTCCTTTGAATCCACCGAAGAGACTAATAAATAATTCTGATCGTCCGGCTCCCATTAATCCTGAAAATCCTAAGATTTCTCCCTTTTTAAGTAAAAAGGAAACTTGATTAATGATTTTATTTCCTTGCTCATCATAGACAGTATAGTCTTTCACTTCTAAAATATTTTCTTTACTAATAGCATGCTCCTCATATGGGAACAGTTCTGTTAATTCTCTTCCAACCATCTTTGTGACTATTTTATCCTCTGATAATTCCTCAATGGAATTAGTGCTTATCGTCTGGCCATCTCTTAATATGGTGACCGAATCAGCAAGTGACATAACTTCTCCTAATTTATGAGAAATATAGATGCAGGTAACTCCTTGTGAACGTAGATCTTGCAATAAATGGATTAAGATTTCTACATCACTTTCTGTTAAAGCAGCAGTTGGTTCATCCAAAATGAGTATGCTTGTTTTTTTCGTTAAAGCTTTTGCTATTTCTACCAGTTGCTGTTTCCCGACTGTTAAATCGGCAACTTTTGTTTGCGGATCAATATTTAACCCAATATGATCGAGCCACTTTTGGGCCTCTACATAAATTTCATTCCAATTGATTATTCTTTTTCTCATTAACTCATGACCAAGAAAAAGATTCTCGGCTACTGACATTTCCCCTACAAGCGCAAGCTCTTGATAGATAATACCAATTCCTGCCTCCTGCGATTCTTTAATAGATTTAAACTGAATTGTTTGACCATTAATGATGATGTCACCTTCATAGGTTCCATGTGGATAAACGCCACTTAAGATTTTCATTAATGTTGATTTTCCCGCACCATTTTCTCCGCAAAGGGCATGAATCTCCCCCCTCTTTACGGAAAAAGTAACATTATCTAAAGCCTTAACACCCGGAAATTCTTTCACAATCCCTTCCATTTGAAGCGCATATGTGTCCATTATTCATTCACCACCTATTAGTCAGGGAAAGCATTAGCTGCTCCCCCTTTAATTAAATATTTTGAGACTTACGGACGTTCTGGTCGTTCATTTTCTGGAACATTTTTATAAATATCATCATAAGAATGGAATCCATCTTTAACAACAGTGTCAACAATGTTCTCTTTACCTACTTTAATTGGATCCAATTTTATAAATGGCACATCTATCTTTCCATTATTAACAGTTGAATCAGATGACACTTTTTCTCCTTTTCCTAGTTGAACAGCTACTTCAGCGCTCTTTGTTGCAATTGCCTTAATTGGTTTATAAACGGTCATTGTTTGAACACCTTCTGCAATACGCTGCACTCCTGCTAAGTCTGCATCTTGGCCAGAGATAACTACTTTTCCAGCTAAATCCTGTGCTTCTAGTGCTTGAATTGCTCCCCCGGCAGTACTATCATTAGATGCCACTACTGCATCAATATCATTCTTATTGGCAGTTAAAGCGTTCTCCATAATTTTTAATGCTTCATTTGCATCCCAATCTTTTGCCCATTGATCACCGACAATTTCAATATCACCTTTATCAACTAGCGGCTGAATAATATTCATCTGTCCTTCTCTAAACATCTTGGCATTATTATCAGTTGGTGATCCTCCCATTAAGAAATACTTTCCTGAGGGTACTTTTTCAACAAGATACTCTGCTTGCATTTCCCCAACCCGTACATTATCGAATGAAACGTAGGCGTCAATATCCGTGCCATTAATTAATCGGTCATATGCTAACACAGGAATCCCTTCGGCCTTAGCTTGATCTACTACCGTTGACAGGGCATCTGAATTGATAGCAATAATAACTAGTGCATCGATACCTTGTGAAAGCATATTTTGTATTTGCGATAATTGTTTTGCCTCATCACCATTTGCTGATTGTACTAACACATTTGCTCCTAGCTCTTCTGCTTTTTCAACAAAAAAATCACGATCATGTTGCCAACGCTCTAATGTTAAATCAGAGACGGAAAGACCAATTGTAATCTTCTCTTTTTCTGTTCCCCCTTCATCCTTATTTCCTTTCTCATTTGCTGGTGTGCCATTTGCATCCTGTCCACACGCAGCCATGATAAACATTAGAGATAGAATAAGTACAAGCGAAAGAAAACTGTTACGTTTTTTCATAAAAATACCCCCCTAATTTTTAAGTAATTGATAAGATTGAATTCCTTTTCTATTAGTAAGACATAAGTTGATTGCCGAATATGAAGTCGGCCCTCGGTACGTATAGGCGAGTAGAAATGACTTCGTTTCTTCCCTCCTCCAAACCGTTTGTAAACCGCTTTCATACAAAGAATATATTTTTTCCTCCCTATTGGAAATGGAATATTTTTTATAATCCTTTAATATTTTTCGAAGTTCCTATTTTCTTCTTCAGTAAGGAAAACTTAGATCTGCTGAAGTTTTACTGCTATTAAAAGTGGAATAAAAAAACACTCATCATGGATGAATGTTTTTTGCATAGTGTTTCACTACAATTTTTTTGTTGTTAATCCTCCCCACTATTTTACTCATTCCGATACTGGGTAGGATTAACTCCTGTTACTTTTTTAAATACGGAGCTAAAGTAATAAGCATCTCTATACCCTATTTGTGCGGCAATTTCTTTAATACGTAAATCTGTATTCTTGAGCAGCTCTTTGCCCTTTCGGATACGTAAATTTGTTAAATATTCACTAAAATGTTGGGAAGTGATGTCTCGAAATAATATGCTTAAATAGCTGGGACTTATATTAAATTTACGGGATAGGCTCGTTAGGGAAATATTCTCGGCAAAGTTTTCATTCATGTACTCCTTCATTTCCGCAATAAGCCTGTCTATTCGATTACCGCGTTTTGATTCGATGAAGGAATGAATAGCGGAATAAAAGGAATATAAGCAATCCTCTATTTCTTTATAAGTAAAATTATTCTCTTGATTAAAGATAGGTAGTCCCGTTTCTCCGAATATTTCGTTCACATCGTACCCTTGTTCATTTATTGTCTTACAGGACATAAATACGATATTATTAATGGCTGTTGCCACTGCTTCATATGGAATACTTTCATTCTTAAGTTCTGCAAGCAATTCCGCTACGTCCTTTTTTACTTCTTCAAAGTCACCTGATTTTAAATCCTGATAAATTTTATGATTTACTATTTTGTGTAATTGCTTGCTGTAATAAGTATGGTTGCTGATAATATTATGATAGAAATACACATCGCCAGAACCGTGAATTCGACTTAATGCAGCTGCAGAACAAGCTTCTTCATAGGATAAATGTAAATCAAGTAATTGATTATACTTATCTCCTATCCCAATTATTAAAGTGAAGCCTTTTTCCTGATCTTCTTTCTGAATAACCTTTCTTAGTTGATGTCTAATACCAATATCTTCGAAGACAATTAACACAATTTGATCCATTTTATAATTTAAGATATAGCCCTTTTCTATCTGTCCACGTTCAGAGAACTGCCCCCATTCTTTTTCCAGCAGACGAGAAAGTCGCTTATAGATCGATACATTAAATAAATACTTATCATTTTCCTCCATTTCACTTCGATCTGTTTGAAGTTGTTCAATATTTAGGACGGCTACAAAAAAGGAAGCATTCTTAAGATGTTCCATTTCCATATATTTCAGGTTATTATCTAGATCTCCCACAAAACTATTGGTCAGGAGATTCTGGATTAGTTTTTCTCGTAAAGAATGCTTATTTTCTTGCAATTGTCTCTTCATTTTTTCTATATTTTCTTGTTCTCCCTTATCCCGAATCAAATCATTCTTTACATTTAATACGAGTTTTAATAGATTCTTAGATTGAAAAGGCTTTAGCATATAATCACAAACCTTTAAAGTAATTGACTTTCTTGCAAAGTCAAAGTCTGCATGACCTGAAATAATGATTACTTTTATTTCTGGATAAAACTCTTTTACATGTTTTGTTAGTTGGATGCCATCCATTTCTGGCATTTTGATATCGGTAATCAGAATATCAATATGGTTTTCAACTAATATTTTTACTGCTCCTGAACCATTTTCCGCTTCAAATACTTGTTGGAAACCATGACTTAACCAATTCGTATTATTGATTATTTTGTGACGAATCATATCTTCATCTTCTACAACCAATAAATTAAACATAGGATTCCTCCTCATATTTTTACAATAGGTAAAATGACTGTTACAGTTGTTCCCGCATTTGGTTTACTTTTAAAATAAATCCCATACTCCATTCCATAGGTTAATTTTATTCGCTCATTCACATTTCGAATGCCAAAATATTCATTTTCATCCTCTATTTTTTCTATTCCTGTTAATACATTATTAATGTGATTCACCTTTTCAGCTGTCATTCCCACCCCATTATCAATGACTTCCAGAACCACTGCCCCCTCCTTTTCTTTGCCTTTAATTTCAATTAGCCCCCTTGTTTTCATCCGTCGTACACCATGATAAATCGCATTCTCTACTAATGGCTGCAAAATAAGCTTGACCGTCTCATAATTTAATATCTCTTCGTCTACTTCTACTTTTGTATCAAATTTATTAAAAAAGCGAAATTCCTGAATCGTAAAATAGTTACGAATATGCTCGATTTCTGCACCAATAAGAATGATATCCTTTCCATGGCTTAACGATGTTCGAAAAAACATGCCAAGTGCTTCTATTAAATCTAGCGCTTCTTCAATTCGCTCTTGCTCTAATAATCCAATAATCGAGTCTAATGTATTATAAACAAAATGAGGCTTTATTAATTCTTGTAGTGCTTTCATCTCTATTTTGCGAATTTTCACTTGATCATCCATCGTTTTTTGAACGAGCCATTGAATTCGATTCATTAATTCATTAAAACTGCTTGCTAGTTGCCCTATTTCATCGTTCGTTTTGACTTGTGCTCGAATGGCTAAATTATCATCTGCAAACCGTTTAATTGTTCTGCGCAAATCACGAATTGGATTTGTTAAGATATTCGTTAAATAAATACTTATGAGCACAACGACCAGAAGGCTGCCCACAGCAATTACAAGGGTTATCTGCCGGATTTTATTTATGTCTTCATTAAGTTCATCTGCATAAGTGACCCCAATAATATTCCAACCTGTAATCTCAGATTGTTTAAAGTTAACAAGATAATGTTTTCCCTTTACCGCTTCTTCAAATGATCCTTTATCTGAATTTAACCATCTATCATTGTTCATTAGTTCCTTTATAAACATAGGATGACTAGTATCTGCCGGAAAAAATTCTACCTCCCCTGTTCTATCTATAAAATAGACATACCCTTTCTCTCCTAATTTGATATCGTTTACAATTCGATTCAATAGATTTACATCAATATCAATAATCAAATAAGCTGGTTCACTTAAACTAGGAGATAAAATTTTCTTTCCAATAGAAAAAACATTGCGATTAAACATATCCATATAAGGTGATTTTACTGCAAATTGCGCTTCATCTATTTTTCGCATATTCGTAAAAAAAGGATCATTCATATCGCTCCAATATACGCCTTGAGCGCTTATTGTCTCTCCTGTATGAGAAATGATTCTTATATCCACTAAATCGGATTTCATATTCCTAATTAGTTCTATCGTTTCCCATAAACGAACAGTATATTTCTGTATCCCATCTATATCTCCTGCCTCATTCAACCTTAAGTACTGAATTGTGTAATAATCATCATAGATTTCTAGAATATTCTCGATATCTAAAATGTATGTTTCGATATTTTTATCCACACGCTGAATTACTTCATTGGTATAAACATTGATACTGTTTTGGAGATCATTGATGTAATATTGATAGGAAAGATAACCAAGAATTAATAACGGGATAAGACTAAGTGCCAAGAAGCAGACAATCATTTTTGTTCGGATACTATAAAGATCGATCCATTTCAGCCATTTCTTCATTTATTTTATCTCCCACGGCTTTTTTCTTTTTAACAGTTCTTCATAATTATCTGCATTGCCGTATTCCAATCCCGTATATATCATCGTTTCTTTAACTTTGTCCCCATTAATTAATTTATACATGTTTTCAACACTTAGACGTCCCATTTCCTGAAAGTCTTGTCCAACTAGCGCATCTGCTAATCCTTTATTGGCAGCAAATACTATTGGATAAAATGTATCAACAATCACAGCTATACCGCCAGTTTCTTTCCACCTTTTATATGAAATCATCCCTTCAGGAGGAGAAAATAACGGCCATGCTCCAGCACTAAAAAACAAATCAAAATGAGGATTCCTTTTCACATAATTCTCTAGAAGCTCTGAAGCGCGATTTATGTCATCATAGGATTCTACCATATCAACAAACTCTAAATCTAATTCTTCCGTTGCATCTTTAAATCCTTCGATTCTCTCTTGCATATTGACACTTTCCTTCACCCCAGTCATAATCAAAACTCTGAGATGACGCTGATGCAATTTTTTTTCTTTTACTATTTTCACCAAAGATTTTCCACTTTCTTGTCCAAGTTCATAATTATTCGTTCCAACATAAAATGCCCGATTGCTAGCCGGTGCATCGGAATCAAAAGTAGCCACCTTTATCCCTTGTGATACTGCTTTATTGATAAGCGGAGTCATTTTCTTGGTATCCAAGACACTGATAACAATGCCATCTACCTTTCTTTCAATTAAGCTCTCTACTATTTTTGCTTGCTCCTGACTATCGACTACCATCGGGGCCAACCATTCCATTTTCACCCCTAACTGAGAGCTTACTCGTTCTGCTTCTTCCTTTGCTTCTATGAAAACTGGATTATCAAGAGACTTTGTAACAAAGGAAATTATCTTTTCCTTATCTTGATTAAGCAATGGCTCTTTATAGATCGCTTGTTCATGGGGGTTATTTTTGATACGAATGCTAGTTGCCTGTTTATTTTCACATGCACTAACGAATATAAGCAGAATTACAAACAAGATATAGCCTTTGTTTTTCATACTTTCTTCCCCTAACCTACTCATTGATTGGTCTAGCTCATATAAAATTAAAGAAAGGTTACTCTATAAGCAGCCTAAATGAAACCGCTACCAAAATTATAGTTAGTAAATAAAAAAGAAGACACCAATTTAGTTGAATTAAAATGAATTGTTTTTAAGAAATTTTTTACAGATGACGAAATACATTATTGCTAACAATATTTTCTATTTATAATGATGTGTTTGTCAATATTAAAGTCACCAATTCTTTTGAACTGGTGACTTTAATATTAGAATATGAACTCAATCGATTAAGGGATAGAGGTCTATACTTTTCAAATTGCTTTTCTCTTAGGAATTAAAATCATAAATCTTTCCTTTAATCAAATATCCCGTGCTTTCCGCCATATTGGTTATATGGTCAGCTGTTCTTTCCAAATAACGGTTGATAAATAATAATTGAACAAGCTGATTTGTTTCTTCGGGATGTTCACTTAAATAGGCTGTCAATTTTTTATAGGTTTCTAAATAATAATCATCCACTTTATCTTCTAACTTACTTACTTCCTTTGCAAGGACAATATCTTCCTCTATAAAGGATTTTACTGCTTTTTGCAGCATTTCGATTGATAGTTCCTTCATTTTCTCTAAATGGGTTAAATCCAGAAGAGAAGTTGCTTTTCCTATCTTAATTGTTGCTTTAGCAATGTTTACAGCAAAATCAGCTACTCGCTCAATTTCGGATGAAATTTTGATAACACCAATTACAACACGTAAGTCTCTTGCAACAGGCTGTTCCTTCGCCATTAACCAAATTGCAAAATGATTAATTTCAGATTCTAGATTATCAATGTCATTATCTTCTTCCATTACATTTAAAGCAATTTCTACATCTTGCGCTTTTAATGCATCAAAAGCCTCTTCTAACTGAGTAATGGACATTTCACCCATTTCACTAATTTTTTGTTTTAACTCGCCTAGCTTCTTCTCAAAGTTTTCTCGAATGACCATTAGTTCCTCCTATTATCCAAATCGACCTGTGACATAATCTTCTGTCCGCTGATCTCTAGGTGTGGAAAAAATCTTATTTGTTTCATCGTATTCAACTACTTCTCCGTTTAAGAAAAAGGCTGTTTTATCGGAGATTCTTGCTGCTTGCTGCATATTGTGTGTAACAATAACAATTGTATAATCCTTTTTCATTTTTGTAATCAGCTCTTCTACCTTCAATGTAGAAATCGGATCTAAAGCAGAAGTAGGCTCATCCATTAAAATAATATCTGGTTTCATTGCAATTGCACGAGCTATACAGACACGCTGCTGCTGTCCACCCGATAAGCCAAGTGCAGATGTCTTTAAGCGGTCTTTTACTTCATCCCAAATCGCAGCCCCACGTAAGCTCTCTTCGACAATTTTATTTAATTCTTTTTTGTTTTTAATGCCTTGCATTCTTGGACCATAAGCCACATTGTCATAAATACTCATCGGGAATAAATTCGGCTTTTGAAAAACCATGCCGACTCTTGTACGAAGCTTAATAACATCATTGGAAGAATAGATATTTTCTCCATCAATAATAATATCTCCTGCAATTTTTACGCCATCGATTAAATCATTCATTCGATTCAATGTTCTTAGGAAAGTTGATTTTCCACAGCCAGAAGGTCCAATTAAAGCTGTTACTTTCTTTTCTTCAATATCTAGGGTTACTCCAAACAAAGCCTGTTTTTCACCGTAAAATAAATTTAGGTCACTTACACTAATTTTTGATGCACCCGTTGTATCTTCTTGACCAACCTTTAAGAATGCTTTCCCTGTTTTCTTTTGACTTTTTTCTGTTACTGTTGTAGTCATAAACATACCCCTTTAAAAATTAGTAGTCTGCTTTGTTTAGCTTTTTCGATATAAATGTTGCGATAAGGTTTATAGCAAGAATAATAACGATTAGCACAATACCAACTGCTGCCGCTAATTCAATATCTCCAGACTCTTGTGTTACTAAGAAGGAATGAACCGTTAGCGTACGAGCGGAGGACAACAGGCCCTCTGGCATGGCAGCAACTGTTCCTGCCGTTAAGAAAATAGCTGCTGACTCCCCAACTATTCTTCCGATAGATAAGATAATTCCTGATAAAATTCCTGGCATCGCACTTGGTAAAATAACTTTATACAATGTTTGCAATCTTGTTGTACCAAGGGCTAATGATCCTTCACGATAAGTAGGAGGAACTGTCTTTAAAGATTCCTCGGTTGTTCGGATAATAACTGGCAGTACGATAATCGTTAATGTCAAAGATGCCGCTAAAATAGACATTCCTAATTTTAAGGTGGTTACAAAGAATACTGCCCCAAATAAACCATAAATAATTGAGGGAATACCTGTTAAACTTTCTGTTGCAAAGCGAATGATTTTTACCAATCGACCTTGTTTCGCATACTCTTGTAAATAAAC
Source organism: Niallia circulans (assembly GCF_003726095.1). Taxonomy (NCBI): domain Bacteria; kingdom Bacillati; phylum Bacillota; class Bacilli; order Caryophanales; family Bacillaceae; genus Niallia; species Niallia circulans. Next base: position 4,770,845 of record NZ_CP026031.1, on the reverse strand, counting down.
AGCTGCTAATATTCCAATTGGTGTAGCAATCAGCAAGGAAATGACAATCGTATAAATTGTTGTGACAATCATCGGCCAAATTCCACCGCCGCCACTTGGAGAATAGTCACCAAAAATAAAATCGAAGCTGAGCAAGTGAGCTCCTTTATAAAAGATATAGCCAACAATCATAACGAGAACAGCAACAGATAAGAAAGCAGAAAACCAAAGAAGGCCGCGTAACAAGTTATCTTTCATTTTTCTCATCTTATTTGCCACCCTTCGCACTAATTTTCGCTAAAACAAAATTCAAGATTAAAATAAACGAGAATAATACAATCCCAGTTGCAAATAACATTTCTTGATGCGTTCCTGCTGCATAGCCCATTTCCAATGCAATGTTTGTTGTCAGTGGGCGTATACTATCTGTTAAGCTTGTTGGCACAATCAAACTGTTACCAGCAACGAGAATAACCGCCATTGTCTCACCAATCGCTCGACCTAAGCCCAATACAATGGCTGTCATAATACCTGACTTCGCTGCGGGGACAACAACCTTAAAGATTGTTCCAATTTCCGATACACCAAGCGCAAGGGAACCTTCCCGGTATGTTTTTGGTACAGCGCGAATCGCTGTCTCTGCGACTGTTACAATCGTTGGCAGCATCATAATTGCTAATACTAAAATAACCGCTAATAAACTTTGTCCTTTTACTAATCCTAAAGTATTTTGTAAAAAAGGTACGATAATTGCTAGTCCAAAAACACCATATAAAACAGATGGAATACCAGCTAAAAGCTGAATGGCTGGTGAAACAATTTTGGCTATTGGCTTTGATGCGATTTCCGCCAAGAAGATAGCTGTGAATAATCCAATGGGAACTCCAATAATAAGTGCTCCTATAGTTGCATACAGAGATGCGACAATCATGGGCCAAATCCCAAATTCTCCTTCACTAGGCACCCAGTCGACTCCAAAGAGAAAATCAAAAAAACTAAATCCTTCTGCAATAAAAGGATGGGCCCCTTTATAGAAAACAAATCCAATAATTAATACTAAGCTGATTACGGAAAGAAGGGCACAAAACAAGAAAACTCTTGCCGAAACCTTCTCAAACATATATTTCCTCTTATTTGCTTTGCCCATTGCTGAGGCTTGCTTTTCGGTTGTTTGAATAGACACTCTATTTTCCTCCAAGATTACTTCTAAAGATTTTGGTATTACTTAATAGGAATTGCTCCTGCCTCTGCTGCAATTTTTTGCCCTTCATCACTTAGAATAAAATCGATGAACTTCTGCCCATTTGCAGTTAAATTCCCATCTTTATAGACAAATAAAAATGGTCTTGATAACTTATATTTTTGCTCTAATACATTTTCGGCAGTAGCAGCAACGCCATCAATATCGATAGTCGAAATAGCATCATCAATATATTCAAAAGAAATGAAGCCTACGGCATGTTTATTATTTGCAACTGTCGTTTTAATATTTCCATTTCCGCTGGCAATGATAGAGTTTCTAATTAATTCACCAGAGCTATAGCCTACAATTTCTTGAAAAGCATCACGTGAACCAGATCCATCTTCACGAGAAACAACAACAATCTCCATATCATCGCCGCCAAGCTGACTCCAGTTTGTCACTTTCCCAGTGAATATTTGCTTTACTTGTTCTAATGTCAATTCTTTCACTTTATTGCTAGGATGTGTGACAACTACTATTCCATCGTAAGCAATAACTACTTCTTTTAATTTTCCTTTCTCTTCATCTTTTAAATCTCGTGAAGACATTCCAATTTCGGAAACGCCACTCATCGCATTTGTAATTCCTGCGGAAGATCCAATTTGATTTATTTCAATTTTAGTTTGATCGTGTTCATGATATTTTGCTGCTAATTTCTCAGCAAGTGGTCCAACGGAAGTAGATCCTGAAATCGATATGGGTTTACTGTCATTTGTTGATTGTTCCGTTTCTTCATTACTTGAACATGCTGATAATAAAAGGAGTATAGACAGTAACGAGAGTACTATTTTTAGTTTTTTTATAATGACCATGATTTACCTCCAAAAAGAATAGCAACTATTTATGTCATTTCTTGTCTAATAGTATGATAAATCTCCACTGTAAATATTCTATTGACTGAATGTAAAGGTTTTGTAAATAACGTTAAAAGCAATCTACCTAATGTTATTTTTTGTAAATATCCAAAAAAAAGATAACAGTTATCCTGTTATCTTTTTCACTAAGTTCCTATATTTAAACTGGTATAACTTACTATTTTCCCCAACAACTTAAATGGTTTTGCTGCACATAGAATAATTAAAGGTGATTATCCTAATAAAGCTTACGCTTGAAGCAATACTGCCGCTCGCTTTATACTTTCTTTTACATAACTAGGTGCATGTGAATGATCTAATACCTCTTCAGTTGTCAGCCATTCTATATTTTCTACTTCATCAGGACTTTTAACAAATGCTTCGCCTTGCTCATGCTCGCATAGAAATACTATATCAATTACATGCTTCCCACTTTCTGTTACAAATGAGGTGCTATGCACATATTCCATTTTATCTCTAACCGTCACACCTACTTCTTCTAAAATTTCTCGTTTGACTGTTCTTTCGAGAATATCTATGGAATTCCCTTCTAAATCTACTTTTCCGCCTACAAGAGAGAGCATTCCCCCAGCATGTTCCTCTTTTCTACTTCTTTCTACAATCAACCACTTATCCGCTCTTCTAACTGCTCCTTCTACATTTACAATAAACATTTTCGTCTAGCTCCCTCCTCTATTCCACGATACCTTTTTTATGCTTCTCCTTCATTTCTATTAAATACTCCTCTGATTTTCCTTTTGGAATACTAAGACTCTTCCATTCTGTGTCTTTTATGAACTTTCCGATATAAACGATTTGCCCAACATGATAGGCATAATGAGCCATTTGTCTTTCTATAGCTTCGAGCACTAAATGTCCTTCTCCACGAATGTAAATAGTTTTTAATAAATCCTCTTCCTTTAAATTAGTCAATGAATCTATTAATACCTTCCACCCATTTTCCCACACTGTATGAAGCTCTTCCTTTGAAGAAATATTATCAGTAAATTCCTCCTCGCGATTCCTATATTCCTTTTCTCCGTCTGTGTTTAAGAAATCTGTCCATCTAGAAATCATATTTCCACTCATATGTTTTACAATAATGGCTATACTATTGGACGAGCTATTATAAGTCCAATTTATTTCTTTTTCCCCTATTTGCTCAAATGTATTATCTCCAAGTTTTTTTACCTCTTTAAATCGATTAACGACAGCCTGCAAATATTCCCTTTCTATGCTCATTTAGCATCTCCTCCATATTTATAATATCCCCTGCACTTCAAACACCACATCCCCTTTTCAAAAACAGCTTTTGAAATCTTATAAGAAAAAGCTTCCTTAAGAATATATTCGAATAGAAAGATCGAAAAACCTGCATATCCATCCCTGTCTTATTTATTCACTTATTCAATCGTTTATTTATTCAATCTATTATGATAATATACCTTTAATAAAAGCTAAGAAGAGAAAAGTAGAGTAGATATGTTCAAGCATTACAGAGAACTCCTATCGCTGGAAATGGAGGATGTAGCAGCATATTGAAGCAAGTCATTGAGCTGCACATAGGAAAGCTTCTGATTTTTGATTATGTGTCGGGTTCCCCCGTTATCGAGAAAAAGTATACACATTTATACAAATGTCATACTTGAGAGGTTTCTATGGCGACATAGTAATAAACTGGGGTGGCATCGCAAACTTCTAAATTTACAAAATCTCGTCCCAAAAGTAATACACCTTGGAGATGAGATTTTTTTTTGGAAATAATTTTGAATTTAGGGGTCGATTAACATGAAATGGAAAAATCCTTTATTACTATTGATAGGAATTAGTGTAGCAAACCTCGGTGCATGGGTCTATTTGATTGCTTTTAATTTAATTATTTTAGGATATAAGTATTCCAACAAAATATGAGCCTCCAAACAAATATACGTACGTATTAAAACATTCGTTTATTTGTTTGGAGGACTATTTATTTTAAGAATAGATATATCAGCTCATCACCCGCAGACTGAATATACACCGTGTTCCATGTGGCGTTCGCAAGTGCTGTGGGGTCAATCTCCCATAGGGAGTCTACGTATATTCAGTTTGCTCCGTTTTCTTTTGAAAAGGCTTATGGCAGAAATAGCAATGTTTCCCTATTGAACAATACCCGCGTTTTCCAAATATTGTTCGGCAACTTCACGCGGACTTTCCCCTTCTACATTTACTTGATAATTCATTTTTCTCATATCGTCATCGCTTATTTTTCCCGCTAACTGGTTTAGTGCTTCTACCATTTCAGGATGCTCTTTTGCCGTTTCTTCTTTCATTAAAGGAGCCCCTTGGTATGGTGGGAATAAATTTTGATCGTCTTCTAGCACCTTTAATTGGTATTGTTGCAACTCACTATCTGTGGAGTAGGCATCGACTAAGTTAATTTCACCTGATTCAACTGCTACATAGCGTAATTTAGGCTCCATTGTTACAAGATTAGGAAAAGTAAGTCCATAAAGATACTGGATACCTTGATAGCCATCTTCACGATCTGAAAATTCCAATGTAAAACCTGCCTGTATTTGCTCTTCTATCCCCTTCAAGTCAGAGATAGATTCTAGCTGAAATTGGTCTGCAAGATTCTTGGAAACTGCTAATGCATAGGTGTTATTATACTGCATTGGCTCTAACATTATCATTTGATATTTTTCTAACATCCCATCCCTCGCTTGTCGATACACTTCCTCCCGATTTGTGCTAGTAGCCGTTTCCTTTAAAAATTCAGAAATAGCCGTCCCTGTAAATTCCGGATAAAGATCAATGCTTCCTGTTTGCAATGCTTGAAACACAAAAGAGGTTTTTCCTAATCCCGGCTTCAGCTCTACTTGTAAATCTGTTTTTTCTTCAATAAGTATTTTATACATATTAATGAGAATTTCGGGCTCAGACCCTAATTTCCCTCCAATAACAATCTCTTCATCCTTCTGTCCTATTAATGGCATTAAGATTATTACAAGCGATAAAAGTGCAATCACTCCAATAGAAATAAAGGCTTTTTTATAGGATAGCTGCTCAAATTTTTTCAATAAGTAGTCAAACAGAAGAGCAAGCAATGCTGCTGGAATTGCCCCTAGAAGAATTAGATTTGTGTTATTACGATCAATACCTAATAGAATAATATCGCCAAGACCTCCAGCTCCAATTAAAGCTGCAAGAGTGGCTGTTCCTACAATTAATACCATGGCTGTCCGAATCCCCGCCATAATAACTGGCATCGCAAGAGGAATTTCTACCTTAAATAATCTTCTTCGTGTATTCATCCCCATCGCTCGAGCCGCTTCAATTAAGGACGGATCTACTTCTTTAATTCCTGTATATGTATTTCTTAAAATTGGCAGCAAGGCATATGCAACTAAAGCAATAATTGCTGGCACTCTGCCAATTCCGAATAATGGAATCAGAATACCTAATAATGCCAAGGAAGGAATTGTTTGAATAACAGATGTGATTCCTACTATCCCTTCGGCCACCTTTCTATGTCTAGTAATATAAATTCCTAGTGGAATAGCAATAATGACTGCAAAAAAGAGAGCAATGAAGGATATTTGAATATGCTCAAACAGCGCACTTGCTAATTCAGCCTTTCTGTCTTGAAATACTTGTGTCAGCTCCTTCATCCCTTACACCCCTTTCTGAAGTAGTCTAGAAGATACATATTTCATCATTGACCTGCGATTAACCAATCCAATTGGCGTTCCATCTCGTTCGATTATTACTTGTTCATACTTCACTAGCATATCCACTATCTCTTGCATAGTGGTAGTAATTGGGGCACTCACTTGATTTATTTGCTTATCCTCTTTTTCAATAATTGGCTCTAATAAGTCCTTCAGTTGAAAATCATTGCTCCAGCTATCATGTTTATTTCCAACAAAGTTCTTCACAAAGTCATTAGTAGGATTTGTGATAAGTTCTTGGGGGGTGCCTATCTGAACGATCTTCCCTTTCTTCATAATGCAAATTCTATCTGCTAGTTTTAAAGCCTCTTTCATATCATGTGTAACAAATACAGTCGTTTTTTTTAGATTTTTCTTTAAATCCAACATATCATCTTGTAACTTTTCACGGCTAAGCGGATCCAAGGCACTAAAGGGTTCATCCATTAATAGAATCTCCGGATCTGCCGCAAGAGCACGAATAACCCCAACTCTTTGCTGCTCTCCTCCTGACAGTTCACTAGGCTTTCGATTGGCATATGTTTGATGATCGAGACCAACCATATCTAAAAGCTCCTCGGTTCTTTGTTTAATTCTGTCTCTTTCCCACTGTTTTAATTCAGGTACGATTGCGATATTCTCTTCAATTGTCATATGGGGAAACAAGGCAATTTGTTGGAGAACATAGCCAATATTCCACCGTAATTCATGAATATCATATTCGCTTATCTTTTTTCCCTTTATATAAATGGTGCCATCTGAAAGAGGAATTAAACGATTAATCATCTTCAATGTCGTTGTTTTTCCACAACCACTTGGTCCGATAATTACAAAAAATTCCCCTTGCTTAATTTCAAATTCAATCGAATCAACTGCTGCTGTTCCATCAGTGTATCTTTTTGATACATTTTCAAATTTTATCATTGCATTTGTTTCTCCTTATTTAAATTGTAGGACTACTCATACCCCGCCTCTTTCACTAACAGATAGAAGCTTATTCTATAATCCTGTCTACCCATATTTAGAACTAATCATAACACGACATAGCACATCCTAAAAAAAGAATAGCTTAGCCAGAATCTCATTTTTCGATCTACTTATTTTCCTTATAAAAAAATGATATTTTAGAGAATAGCTTTTACGTTTATACTAAGCAAAGAGATATACAATTAGGAGGACAACGAAATGGACAAGCAAGGGCAAGAAAAGTTTTTAGCTTTTATCTTACAGCGAGTACAAGAGGGGAAAGAAGAAGAAGCAAAGGCTATACTAATGGATAACTTCCGAAAACAAGATGAGGGTACTTTTTCCAAAAATGATATCGAACAGTTTCTGCCTAAAATGATCAGTCTAATAAAACCAGAAAGATTAGAGGAAATCCAAGCAGTAGTAAAGCAGTTTTCTGGAAGCTTCGGCAGCAAATAAAAGGATTATCTTCTTTTTGAAAAAACAACTTGGAAACTTTATTCCAAGTTGTTTTTATTATATCCAGCTCGTTTTTATCCCATTTAAAACATTTTTGAATATGTTAGTTAGTGTAAAGGGAATGGGCGGTTGATATGGAATGAATGGTCATTTTAAAGAGATATTCGGATCAGCTATCAATACGATTGGTACTATCCAAGCAGCTATCGGAAGTACCCCCTCCTTCCACTTGTCTAGAGAAACAAATTATCAGCTTCGTTTAGTTGGCAATATATTACAAGGAACAGGCAGCGCATTGCAAGCTGACGGACAAGGGACTATTTCATTAGAAAAGCTAGGAGATGAAATTCAGGCAATTGGAAATTCAACGGTTGTAACCGGCTTACTTCTTTATAAATGGAGCAACACCCCAACAGAGCAGAAATTAATTATTACAGGGAATTGGCTTCAAGCATTAGGAAGCTTTGTCGGACTTACAGATGAATTTTTTGATCATACAGCAGATGGAAGAATCGAAAATATAATTGGTGGTTTATTACAGGGAATCGGGAATTCTTTACAAGCGATAAGTGGAACAGAACAATTACATGAAATAAGTAACCATGATCAACAAAATATCGGTGTATTAGGCAGCTGGATTCAAGCCGTTGGATCGGCTATTTCCCTTATTGGCCAAGTAAAAGAAGAATTAGAAGAAATTGCCCTAAATATTAATGAATAAGATGATGGAGGAAGAAAAATTCTTCCTCTAACCCTTTTTCTTTTTTGGCCAAATAAAATTGGAAATCGCGATAATCAAGTCAATGCCTAATACTACTGTCCATAATTTTAGTACACCGTCTAGTGCTTCTGTGCGAGCAGTATCCTTGATGAAAAAAATTAAGCCTAGTAATATCCCTGCCCCAATAGCATAAGCTAGCACATGTTTCCCCCAACTTTTCAAGTAATGCTTAGCATATGCCATCCCAAACAATGAAATAGGTTTAGTTCCTTGTTTGGCGACGTAATAACGAAATCTCTCATCCGCCCATTTAATCATGTCTTTTCCAAATGCGATCGAAACGCCTATATAAACAGCTGCAATGGCATGTGCAGTGGTGGCGGTAGCTCCTCGATACATATCCAAACTTGTTGTAATCAACAAAAGCAAATCAATTACTGGTGTTAGTGCTAAAAAGAAAAAGCCTAATTTCTCTCTTTTAAAAACATATCTAATTAGTAATCCTAAAATAATCACAATCCAAAAGCCTATTTCACTAGCAACAATCATCCAGGCAACAAAATTCAAAAATTCTCCTCCTTTATATGGCTTATTCCCATGATATACTTGGTCCGAGGTAAGTAACGAATTTCATATTTTTCATTTTGGAATACTTGTATGTTAAAATCGGTATTCGTTATCAATTTTTCACCATCCACTCCTGTATACACATAATCAATTGCTCCGCCATACATTCCAGAAGGATAGTCTACCTTGTATTCTTCTAAAATAATGACCTTTTCTTCTGCTCCCTTTTCAAAGTAATCTAAAGAAGCTGCTACATTATCACTCCAGCCTATTCCTATGAAAGCGTAACCCAAACCTAATAATATTAACGTGAGGAACGGCGCAATCCAGGCTAATTTTTGGGGACTCGCGGCCTTTTTAGTTAGGATGAGATAGATACTTATAACGAGAACAAAAAGGCCTGGAACGATAAATATTCCTCCCCAAATAACCGTTACCATTACATCCTTCAAAAAAAGAATAGGAAGGGATAATGGCCTTCTGTCCATTTATCTCGCTAGGTTTCCGTTTATTTCTTATTTTGTTTATATTTGTTATTTCTCTTCCTTTTCAAAGCCATTTTTCCCCCTCCATTTCTTCATAAGGGATTACGAATGCTAAGAGTGAAAAGTTCCCTTTACCAATTTTTCAGGAAAATAGTCGGGTAAGCAGAGAAAGGTTCTCAGAGGCCTAAGAGGCCTATAAATTGAGGTAGTGATATTAAAATAAAAATACTGTTTTATATATAAAGAAGCGGCGTCCAACTGAACGCCACTTTCCCCTATTTTATGTATTTAGTATACACGTAAAAGACTACCTATACCATCCTTTAAACAACGATCTTCCCACTAAGCAAATTTGCCTATTAAGAAAAAACCTTCCAACAAGAAGGTTTTTCTAATCAAGTTATGATATTAACTTATTCGTAAAATCGGTTTAATGACTTCTCCATTTTTAGAAGCTTCGAAAGCCTCATTAATTTGATCAAAGTCATAGAATTTAACTAATTTGTCAAATGGAAATTGACCGTTTTTGTAGTATTCTACTAGCTGTGGGATAAAAACATTTGGTACAGAGTCCCCTTCAATTACACCCATCATTGTTTTTCCTTCTGCCATTATATCATTATGAACATCAATATTCATTTCAGGTGTAACTCCCACTACCGCTGCCACACCTAATGGACGCAATGCTTGTAAGCATTGACGTACTACTGGAGGAAAGCCAGTTGTATCGACTGCATATTTTGTTCCGCCAGTTGTTAATTCCTTAATTTCTTTAACAACATCTACTTTTGTTCCGTTGAATGTATGTGTTGCACCAAGTTCTTTGGCAAGCTCTAACCGTGAATCATGAATATCAACAGCAATGATTGTTTTACAGCCAACTATTTTAGCAGCCATAATAGCACTTAAGCCAACAGCACCTGCACCATAAATAGCAATAGTAGCTCCAAATTCAGGCTTGATTTTATTTAAAACAGTACCCGCTCCTGTTTGGATTCCACAGCCTAAAGGTCCTAAAAGCGCTAAATCTACCTCTTTATCCACTTTAACAACGTTACGTTCATGGGCAATCGCAAATGTACCAAAGGAAGATTGACCAAAGAAAGTGGAAAGTGGTTTACCATCTTTAGATAAGCGATGTGTATGATCATCATGAGCGCCACCAAAGTTCAAGTCATTAAACGTTTCACAAACAGTTGGATGACCTGTTAAACAATTTTCACAGTGTCCACAATGTGCAAAGGATAATACAACATGATCCCCTTTTGCTAGACGTGTAACGCCTGAACCAACTTCTTCAACAATCCCTGCTCCTTCATGTCCCAGTACTGCAGGTAGTGGAGCAATTGCTGCATCACGGGCAACAGCATCTGTATGACATACACCTGTTGCAACAATTTTCACTAATACTTCATTTGCTTTTGGGGCAGCTAATTCTACTTCTTCTAAAAGAAAATCTTTACCTTGCCCTGGGGTAACGGCTGCTTTAATCTTCATACGATCTACTCCTTAAATATATTCAATTTAAATGTGACAAATTTGTGAATTCGTTTTTATCGTAATCCTTTCCGAAAATGGATACAATAGAAGCAAAGGAATATATATATTTATTATGATTCATAAGAGGGGTTCGTATGCAATTATTACAGTTACACTACTTTCTAACTGTTGCCAAGACTGAGCATATGTCTCAAGCAGCACTTCATTTAGATATTTCACAATCATCACTAAGCAAAACAATCGCTAGATTAGAAGAGGATTTAGGTGTTCCTTTATTCAATAGAAATGGGAAGAATATTCGGTTGAATAATTATGGGAAGTTTTATGCGAAAGAAGTAGAACACGCTCTAAGAATCTTAGAAGACGCCCATGAAACAATTCAAGAAATGGCTGAAATAGAGGAAGATCAAGTATCGGTTAGTGTCATGAGTTCCACTATTCTTCCTTCTATATTCAAACGTTTCTATGAAAGAAGACCCAATGTACGGATTCAACAATCGATATTACCTGATTTTATTGCAAAGGAACGGTTAATGCGGGGAGAAATTGAATTATGCGTTTCTAATACACCCATAACAGGGCCGGATATAGAATGGCTGCCTATCTTAAAAGAACGGTTGGATTTAATCGTTCCAAAAAACCATCGACTAGCACACTTAGATGAAATTGATTTGCAAGATGTAAAAAATGAACGATTTATTGGCTATAAGTCAGGATTAGAATCTACAAGTATGTTTGAACAATGTTGTATACAAGCTGGCTTTACACCTAATATTGTATTTGAAGGAACGGAACTGTCGATAGTTCTGCAGCTCGTTGACGAAGGACAAGGTATTTCCTTTTATCCTCAGTATTCTTTTTTAGGAAAACAACTAACTAATAGTAAAATCATTCGTTTAAAAAATCCCCATTGTTATCAAATGGTTGGTTTCGCTTGGTTAAAAAATAGACATTATTCATATGTAGCAAGACAATTTCGGCAGCATATGATTGATTCGTTTAAGGAAATTAATAAAAAGAACTGAGACATTTGCAAAAGAGGTAAGATATTTTTAGGATATTAGCCAAAGTTAAGGGCTTATCAGCCAAACTCCAGCTCTTATCAGCCAAACTCCAGCTCTTATCAGCCAAACCTGGGATTTATCAGCCAAACTCCAGCTCTTATCAGCCAAACCTGGAATTTATCAGCCAAACTTCAACTCTTATCAGCCAAACCTGGAATTTATCAGCCAAACTTCAACTCTTATCAGCCAAACCTAGAATTTATCAGCCAAACTCCAGCTCTTATCAGCCAAACTCCAGCTCTTATCAGCCAAACCTAGAATTTATCAGCCAAACTCCAGCTCTTATCAGCCAAACTTTAGCTCTTATCAGCCAAAGTACAAGAAATTAATGATAGCTTTTAAGCTATCAACCTCCATCATTCAAAAAAGAAAAAAGACTGGATTAATGCTCCAGTCAAAATTCTGTTTTCTCCCCTTATATAACTAGACTGTCATTTTCCAATTAGATAAAGCTAGCCACTTCTCTTTCTCCTTGTAGTTAGGCATTATCTTCCCAACAAGTCTCCAAAAAGAGCGATCATGATTAAGATGAACCATGTGACACATTTCATGAACAACAACATAATCAATTACCTCAATTGGAGCCATCGCTAACCTCCAATTGAAGGTTAATTGGAAATTAGAATCACAGGTGCCCCAATTAGTTTTGCTATCCGTAATCCGTATCGACCGAGGCTTTGTTTTAAAGTTACTTTGATAGAAGGAGACCCTCTCTTCCACTAAAGACTTACTTTGCTGATAATAATACCTTTTTAATAATTTTTTTATTTTTTTCTTATCATACTCTTTTATATAGATACACAGCTTGTCCTCTTCGAATTTAACCTGTTCTTGGACAACCGCCATTTCTTGGATAATATGAATAGGATAGGTATTACCTAAATAAAGAAATCTCTCTTTATTCTCATATACCTTTTTCTGTGGACCTGCCATTCTTGTCTGCATTTCTTTTATTCTGGTTTGAATTTGGTTCCAATTTTGCTCTAGTACTTGATGGACATATTCGTCTGGTGTCTTTTTGGGAGCCAAAATTTCAATGTTTCCATAGCCATCCATTGTTATTCCAATGGAGGTACGATTTTTATATTTATTTCATAACGGATTGTTTCCCCTAAGTAGGTATGTAGCATATCGTCACTACCTTTACTTATCCTCTGTATTTAATAGCTAATCCCTTTAAGAAGTTTCTGGCGAAATTATCTAAACATACTTTATAGTTTTTATGGCCTTCTTTTCTTAAAAAAGCTCCTAATTCTCCTTTGGACACATTTAACCCCGCTTTTTTAAATATATCAATCATATCCTCTGTCGTTAATGACAGCGCAATTTTAACTTTCTTTAATAAAATGTTATTAACACTTGTATTGTTTTTTATCGATGATTCAGGTGTGTTTGGTTGTCCTGGTTTTGGCTCTTGCTTTCCTCGCTTATAAATAATAAAGCCATTTAAAAAGGAATCTAACATACTATTTGTCAATTTGATTTGATCATCATTTTCTGCCTCTTCATCTGTCTTCTTCAGTATTCTTACTACTTCAGGTACAGAAACCTCTTTTCCCCCAAGCTTAAAAATTTCTGCCATTTCACTATTTTTTATTTCTAACGCGTATCTTAAACGAATTAAAATATCATTATTTTCCATGATTTTACCTCCATTTTTCAAAACAACTATATGCTTTTCATCTACCTTCAGTAGAGTTCTAGTGTTAATCATAAATAATTATCCTTAAAAAGTATAGTACCTCTAGATCACAAAGGATCTTCTACTAATAATTAAATAGTCATCAGCTTGCTCTCTGAAAGTGCATAGCTAACCACTAGGCATACCCCAATTCAAAAAGAAATGCATACTGCTTCCTTTCCTTAAACAAACAATCCCTTTCTAACAAAAATAACCCAATTTCTTGGGCTAAATGAATTTTAATTAGGGAGATTATCTAACTTAGATATCCACTTATAATACAGTAATAAAATATACAAAAGTACCGGATCAACCATTACAGAAATCCACACATTCCACCATCCGTAATGAAAATATCCCCATGGCTCTGGTAAAAGTGTAATGACCTCATAAATTAAAATCCCTATCGTCCAGCAGGCAAAATAAATCAAACGTTTAATAAATGATTTTTTAAACGGATACCAATTTAGGAAGATAATATTCACAGGTGGCACAAGAGCGAGATGTGGAAGAAGCCCTATCCATTCAATCGCATCTTTATCAAAATACCAGTAACCATGGTATTTAAAAGATATATAAATATCAAAGCCCGCTTGAAATGCAACGGTAAAGGCCCAGATGCTTACCATTTGAGCTTTTGTTACATATTTGTTTACCTTAAATGCAAAAATATTGACCCCAATAATAGCGATGAAAAGTCCAATCATTTGTTTATTTCCTTTTTTATTAGTTATCCCCATAAAGAAAAAAATCATTCCAATCGTTTTCCTTTTTCATCTATAAAAGCTAAAACCTAGAGAAAGAGTATTCCCTAGGTTTTAGCTTTCTATTTATACTAGATAATACGGAAAACGAATGATGGTCGTCGTTCCATAATCCTTTAAGCTTTTAAATTTTAGCTCGCCATTATATTTTTCTACTATATTAAAACAAATCATCAAGCCAAGACCGGTTCCTTTTCTTTTTAAAGAATAAAAAGGGGTTCCTAGAAAGGCAATTTCTTCTTCTGACATCCCTTTTCCATAATCGATGACATTTATGACAACAAAATCTTGCTCTCTTTTTGCCGTTACCCTTACTAAATCGCCATATTTAGAAGCCTCAATAGCATTTTTTATAATATTAATAAACAATTGCTTTAATTCAATGATGTTTGCAGAAACAATACAATCATCTGTCACATTCAATTCAATTTGATTATCGTGTAAATGTCCATATGAATGCAGTAAATCTGTTACACTCTGAAGGACAGCTTTAACATCTACGATTTCTGTTACTTTTTCTTGTTCCGGTTTCGCCATCGTTAAAAATTGAGAAATTACTTCTTCTGCCATATTCAATTCATCGATCATTAATGCAAAATGATGCTTCTGATTAGGAGTAAAGGAATGATCTTCTTTATAAAACTGCAAAAAACCTTTCACAACCGTTAAAGGATTTCTAATTTCATGAGCAACCGCAGCCGCAAGCTGACCAGATGTCTTCAACCTCTCTGAATGCTGAATTTGTTCGTCATATACATGTTGCCGCTTCATTCGAACATTTGTTAAATAAAAAATAAAATAAACGATAATTTGGCTCGCAAGAAAGCTCAATAAATTTCCAATTACATCTTGTTCTATATAGCTATATTGAGATTTTTGATTTACAAAAAGAATGTAAGCAAATAAAAGCAAAATGAAGAAACTATTTAAAAACAAGGAAAAATAAAATAGCTTCGAATTGAAAAATAAAATAGAAAGCATTGGTATAAAACAAAGTAAAATAAAATTGGATCCAGTTTCGGGATATAGGATACACAATGTATAAAAGTAGGTGGAGCCCAATAAGATAATGATTAATCTATAACTATCTGTCCCATTCTTTGGATACAGCAACAAACAAAGAGATAGACAAAATGCCATTATCAGCTGAAATACATATGCCACTCCAAAATCATCTAGACGGGGATTATTAATAAATAATCCAGCTATAATAATAGCTATCACTGTCCAAACGATAATATAGTATATTTTTCTATTTACATTATTTTTAATCTCTTTCATGAGTACCCCTTCTGCTCTTAATCTTTTTCCATCTAAAATATAACATTTTTTCAGAAGAAAGGGGTATATTTTACTATTAACTCTATTTAACACACCTTAATATTTGATTCTTTAGACTCATTACCACAATTAATTTTCACTACAATAGATAAAGAAAGAACGAATCTGTGATTATTCCATTCGTACTTTCTTAAACTGCTCTCTTTTTTATCCAATTTCACTATATCATCATATTTTTTGGTCTTGCTAAAATTCTTTTACTCTGTATGTTTTAGTTTCCACCTATTAAACGGAATCTTTTCATATAAAAATTGAAAAGCATATAAGATTAAAGCTAACACCGTAAAAACATACATTAGCTGCATTTTGGATATTCGTACCAAAGATGCTATTCCAAACTTAGTTAAATAAGGTACAATAACATAGGTAAACATGGAATCAAATGCCATATTGATCCCCATATAAGTAAAGAACTTTCCGTATGTCCATTTTAATATCCAAATGGAACCTACAAAAAAGGATCCTAGCATAAACGGAATGTCTCCTGGTAGTATTTGATGGATTTTTTCATACCACCACCACCATTTACGTCTTTTAGCAACAATATTTGTCACTCTCACCATCAACGCAATAAACGTGCTTGCAGCTATATATCGTTTAAGTGTATTTTTACCTAATAAGGGTACCGTAACCCAAGGTACGATCATCGACAAAATCAACAGTGTCTTGGAATATTTCATTATTTTCATCGTGCCCACCCTTTATTATTCATTAAGATTACTATTCCCCAAAAATCGGATTTTATTTTTTTATATACAGCGCCTTTTATAAATTACCTAACATTAGATAGTAATACTATTTCAAATATATTTATAATTTCCTCTCAAGTTTAAAGATGTAAACCTACTAAAAAACCCTAAAAAATGCGGTTAGGCAATTTTTAGGGTTTTTTAGTATTTAATATAAACGAGATTAATAAAAATCAATTACTAATTACTTCTTAAAAATTTGTTTTTCTTCTCTTCACAAAATACAAACCAATACCAACTATAAGTAACATAAACCCTGCAACTAAAATATTAAAGTTGTTTGTCGCTGTATCTGGAAGCTCATTAGCTTGATGAGCTGGAGCATTAGAAGACTTTGGCTGTCCTTCAAATACACCATACGTACTAAAGTGATCCGTATAAACGGACACCTTGCCGTTCTTATAGTCTCCACCAATCAATTCCCATTTTCCTGCTTTTTCATTCCAATAATAAACTTTTACATTTTTAGGATTTTTGACTCGTTTTAGATCAACTTTAAATGTGAGTTTCACTTTATCATCAAATTCATGGTACGTTTTCCCATCAGCTTCTATTGTAAAGTCATAAGCAATAATGGAACCTTTTACTTCCATTTTCTTCACGTTAATATTTACGTTTTCAGCTAACGGAAGAACGGAGGCAGGGATTTGTACTTCTACATTTCCATTACTTACTACAATCGATGCTCCTGCTTTCTGTAAAGCTTGGACTTGCTCTTTTGTTAATGTAAATGTTGCATTGATTTTGTTATCCAGTTTGATAACAACTACAGCATTATCCGCAATATTTGCAAGGGCAGAATCACTAATCTTATACTTGCTACCATCCTTTATTACTTTCGGTTTAATTTCTTTTACTTTATTTGAGTTACCAGGTTTTTCTCCTGGCTTATTGCCTGGCTTTTCTCCAGGTCCTTGTCCTGGCTCTTTACCTGGTTCTTCACCCGGCTCTTGTCCTGGTTCTTCACCCGGCTCTTCTCCTGGCTCTTCTCCTGGCTCTTCTCCTGGCTCTTCTCCTGGCTCTTCTCCTGGCTCCTGACTCACATCAATAATTCTGCCTTCTACTTCAGTAGGAATTCCCTCGCTTCCAATACTTACTAAATGGTCACGGAAGTTTTCCCAATCAGATAGTCCTAAGTCTGTAACGCGTCCTTCTGCATAAGCTTTAGCAAAAACGTCATAGCCGTCTCCACCTTTGGCAGTAAATGCATTTGTAGCAATTGTGTACATCGTATCATCTTGTACTTCTACATATTTACCAGCTTCATTTAAATAGGAAACAGATACAATTCGCTCTCCAGGTAGTTTTGTTTCATCATATACAACTTTTCCACCCGCTACATGTAAGAAACCACCATTTTCTGTTGGATACTGACCTAAAGAAATTTCAAATGCCTCTTTTAGCTCAGCACCTGTTACATCCATGGTTGCTAATGTGTTGTTAAATGGAAGGACCGTGATTATTTCACCAACAGTGATTGGTCCTTTATCAATTGCTGCACGGATTCCCCCCCCATTTTGCAGGGCCATAATAATATTTTTACCAGTGAACGTTCTTGACTTCTCAAGCATTCCATCAGTAATCAAGTTCCCTAAAATCGTTTCATTCTTGCGGACACTTGGTTTTGTATCATCGCCATTCGTACGTGGACTTTCTAATGCAATTGGTGAGGACACGCCGATTTCCGTTTTTGCCACTTGATTAATTTTCTCTTTAAATGGCTCCAATACTTTAACAGCTTCTTCATCCTCTTCTTGAGCACCGATAGCTACTAAGTGACCGTCATAAGTCTTCACTACATCATTTTCATCAAAAGTTACATTTACAACGCCAAGATTGCTGTTTGAGTTACCAGTTTGAACAATTAGCGTAGGTGTTTCATCCTCGTCTACTATTACTGGTTTCTCCAATGTTGTATGGCTATGACCACCGACAATCACGTCAATACCTTCTACTTTTTCCGCAAGAATTAAATCATTATCAATTGCTGCATTATCGTCATATCCAATATGGGTCAAGGCAACAATTCGATTTACCCCTGCTTCTTCAAAAGCTTCTACTGCTTTTTCTGCTTCTTTCAAATAGTTTTCAAAAGCAATCGATCCTGGGCTAGAAATATCCGCCGTTTCCGCTGTCGTTAATCCAAAAATCCCAACTTTCTCTCCGTTTACTTCTTTGACAATGCCATTATATATCTTTCCGTTTTCACTATTCGATTCAATCGATTTGTTCTGAAGTCCAGTAAATTTCTCATCTTTCGAAAAATCAACATTCGCACTGACAAATGGGAAGTTTGCTCCCTTAATAAAGTCAGCTAGCGCTTGATGACCTTCTGCAGAAGATCCTAAATCAAATTCATGGTTTCCAAAGGTCATTGCATCAATGCCAAGCAAATTCAGCATCGCTAAATCAGCTTTTCCTTGGAATTCATTAAAGTATAAGGTCCCTGTAAACTGGTCTCCTGCATGAAGGAGAAGGGCATCTGGATTTGCTGCTCTTATTTCTTTTACCGCAGTAACTGTCTTCGGTATGTTATCCAAAGCTGAGTGGATATCATTAGTATGCATAATAGTTAAATCAGGTACTTCTGGTAAATTAGATAAATCAAGTTGAACCATTACTGGATCATGGTCAGATGCTTGTCCAGTTGCTTCCGTAAAGTTTGCGTTAATATGAATCATATCAGCCGTTGTTACATTTGCTAATCTATTTGTTACTAAAATATGGTCTAGTACTTGGTTGTTACCTTGGAAGAAGTAGGAGAAACGATCTTCAGCTGGAACCTTTTCCACCATATTTGTTAAAATCTCACCCTTTAAAGCCTTAAGAGCCGGTGTAAATTCAAAATCATTCATGTCTCCAGTTACAACCACATTTAAGTTAGGGTTTTTGACAAGCCCTTCTTTAATAAAGTTGTTTACTTCTTGGGCAAGCTTGATGCGCTCTGCTTCAGAAGACAGTACAGGCGGCTGGTTAGCTCCCCATAAAGTTTGATCTCCACCTTTAGAATTCAAATGGTTTCCGATTACTACAACACGCTGACCTTTAAATTCAAATTCTGCAGCAAGTGGTTTACGTGTGTTAGTAAATGCTTCTGGGTTAATAACACCTGGGTTTAATGTAAGGTTCCCTGTTTCCGTCCATCCATTTGCTTCCGTTGCTTTTCCCTTCGTTCCTTCAACCAATGTTACACGTTCAGGGTTGTAAAGATGACCAACACGAATATTGCCACCAGGAGCTCCACCGTTTGTGTTATTTACAGGAGCCACGTCTATCCATTTATATGCTGGACCACCTGCAGCAACAATTGCATTGATTAAACGTTGATAGCTTTCTGATGCATCAGAGTTTCCTGAATCAGTTTCTCCATCATTATCCTGAACCTCTACTAACGTAATAATATCAGGAGATTTCATGTTTTCTACAAATGACTTGGCAATTTTAGCTACTTTGGCATCTGGAGTGTTTGCTTTATTATTAGAGAAATTCTCAATATTGTATGAAGCCACGGTTAATTTATCCTCTGCCGGGACAATATGAGTAACTTCTTGTGTTAAATTGGATTTTGTTAAAGTAGGTAATTCGTTTTTATTAACAGATAATTGATAACCATTACTTGAATAGGTTACGACACCGATAACATCACCATTAAACTTATCACCTGGCTGGAAATCACTTCCCACATTATCTAAAAAGATTTTTTCTGGGTTATAATCGTCTTCAGCAATATTTAATCCACCTTGATTATTTAACGTATTATTCGTCGTGCTTTCCACAATAATAGGCACATCATTCGAATACGGTGGTCCTACTACTAGTGCATTTGGGAATGATACACGCATATATTCAAGAGATTCCCAAAAGTCAATTCCATCTTCATCTGGATCAAAAGATGTCATTTCATCATTATCAATTACTTTGTTTGGAGGAAAAATATCTTTCCCAATAATAAGTGGAGCTGGTAGTTCAGCCGTCCCATCTTTAGTAATGGATGTTGCGGTAATTTGTGTTTTGGACAGATTAGCTCCTCCGCCATATTCCGTAACAGTTCCATTAACGGAAACTTTGTCTCCAACAGAAACCCCGTGAGAGGACTTGTATACTTCAATTGCTTCAGATGTTTCGATATCTGTATCTGCTCCATCCACATCCTGCATAACAAAACTGCTTGACCCAAACACATGGGTTACAACACCAGTTATGTCCGTAACAGAAGAACCATTATATTCAGAAATATGCCCTTTTCCTTGTATATCATGGATACGGAGATTTTCCGTATTTAGAATTTTAAAAGTAAAGCTAAATACATCACTTACTGTACCATTTGTTACAGCAATTGCTTTAATCGTAGTTTCACCCGTTTTTAAAGAGATTGGCTGTGTGTATTTTGTACTTTTTTCAGTTGGTGTAGAACCATCTGTTGTGTAGTAAATAGCTGCATCTTCTAGACCAGAATTCAATTCAACCTCTGTACCAGCTGGGACTACCCCTGGTGTTTGTGTGGAGTAAACGGCTGGCTTATTCACTAAATCATAGCTATTAAGACCAGTAGTTTTTAGATGATACCCCGTTTCATCGATTGATCCGATTCCGGTAAGATGAACTTTATCTCCTTCTTTGTATTGCTTGATTAAGTCATCATAAGTGGAACCTGTACGATTATCGTGGATAACACGTACCTTTTCTCCACTTTCAAATACAGCTTGGAATGTAGCAGTGCCATAGCTATCCTTTGTCATTTCAGAGATTGTAACATTTTGTAATGTAAGCAATTCACCTTGTGTGGAATCAGTTACTTCCGTAACAGACTGCGCTTCTGGCAGATCATTGTCTGAAGACACGATATCAAGACTTTCTGGTTCAATTTCCAGTTCATTTTTATATGTCTTCAATACGCCCGTTATTTTTATCTTCTCTCCTGGCTTAACAGATTTAGGGCTAGCATAAACATACATTCCAGCAGTGGAATCTTGCATATAAAAAGTTTCGCTTCCCCAAAGTCCTGAATTTGTTGTCACAATTCCTTCTATCGTGACTGTTTTACCAGTGCCAAGTTCACGAGCATCTGCGATCGAAATAGCAGGTTCTGGTTCTGCAGGTTCAGTTGGCTCTTCAGGAGCAGCTGTACCAAAAGTATGTATGCCAAGATTATCAAAGGAATTAATTCCTTTGTTCGTCCATTCTACATTTCGATCAAAACTATCTTTAATATTTTTGTCACCAGATAAAACATCACTATTTCTAATTAACGTAACGTCTTTAGCAAAATCAGCATTCGAACCAACTTGGCCAAGTGAATCAATAATAGATTCTCCTTTTAATAGAACAAGAGGATCGTTACCATTAAAATTAATTACCGTCGAATTTTCTAGATTTCCTTTTGCCTTTATTTTTTCATCGGCTTGACCGTGATAAATAACATAAGTTTCGCCATTTTTTAATGTACCGTTTAGTGAGAGCTTATGGGAAATTTTCTCTGCACCATTTGTATGAATTCCAAGACTGTACTGACTTAAATCAAGATCAGCGCCAGTTCCGTTATATAACTCAATCGCCTTATTAAAGCTGCTTCCCTCGATATATTCTGAGATAATCAAATCTGTAGCTACAACCGTTTCTGCCTTTACATTTAGATTAGCTACTGGTGAGAATAAACTAAAAAGTATAGCAATTATCGTAATAACACTAAGATTCCTCTTATTTCTTCTTTTCATGTTTTTTCTCCTCATATTTTTTAGATTAGCTTCATGATTCGGACGTCTCGAAAGGAGACTATCTTGTTTGAAAATGACACATACAAGATTCTGAAGATGAACTACTAAGGTCCTAGTCCTGTTAGAAAATTATCCTAATAGAATAGTAGTTTTCCATATTCAGCTTCCCATCCATAACTTTTTCACAATCCACTGTACCACTGCAAAATTAGCTAGTTTCTTTGTCACATCCTTTTTCTTACAATATAGTTGTAGCTCATAAAATGTTATAGGCCTAAACACCTATACAACTAATCGAAGGATAATAAGTTATATTTTTACTATTAAAATATAACAAACCTATCCGTGAATCATTGTATAATGATATAAATCGCATAACAAGATACATTTTCAAAAATATAAAGAATTTACAAAAAAAATAGAATTTTAATGCTATTTGTCGTAATATGAATAAGTTTTTTTTAATAAAAAAACGTTTTCTATAACATGAATTCGGAATAACAATCTTTAAAAAGTCCAACTTCTTCTGTCTAATTTTTTTGATACCAAATAAAAAAACTAGTAACAAACTCCTATTTATAAATCAGCATTCCTTTAGATATTTAGATATACTTCCTACATGAATAAAAATAAAATAAGCAAGTTTACGACTAAAAAAAGCTGAATTAAAAAATTCAGCCCTAAATTGGATCCGTATTTTGAAAATGAGAATGACTCCAGACATAATGGAAAAACTCCTCATCACTACTTTGTATAATATAACAAAAGTGTGGTATATTGTAATCTTCATAGATTACAATATATCAAGTAGAAATGGAGGTTAAATATGCCCTTTTTATCATTCCTTTTGTTTGTATTAGTTAGCAGCTTTACTCCAGGTCCAAATAATTTTATGGCAATGTCGTTTGCTAATAAATATGGATTTAAAAAAACTATTAAGTTCAGTTTGGGAGTTTCAGCTGGCTTTTTTGTTTTAGCTTTGATGTGTAGTATTTTTAATCTTTTGCTTATAAGTATCCTGCCCATTATAAAGTTACCATTAACTATTTTAGGTGTCGGCTATATTCTTTACTTAGCTTATAAAACACTTACGAGTAAAAGCATCCATAATAATAATGAAAAAAATGATGAGACAAACAAAAATCTTTTTTTAATCGGCGTTTTGATACAATTTATTAATCCAAAAGGAATTTTGTATGGGATTACAGTTGTATCAACCTTTATATTGCCTTACTACACTTCTTACTTTAGTTATTTTATCTTTTCATTATTTTTAGGGATTATCGGATTTCTAAGCTCATTATGTTGGAGTATATTTGGCTCCATCTTTCAGAAGTCATTATCAAAATATCAGAAGCCATTTAATATCATAATGGCCTTGTTATTAATATATAGCGCTATTTCCATTGTTTTACATTAAATTCATACATACGACAAGAAGGAGGGTGGTGAATCCCCCTCCAATTTTTCTTGCTGAACTCTTCCTTCTTAAAAAAATTTCAAAACGATAAAGCATAGATAATAAGAGACTGTTCCAAGAGCTTGTCTTTAAAACCAGCTCTAAAAAAACAATCGAAAAAATTCATCTATATCCCTTTACTTTTAAAATCATTATCTTTTGGAAAATTCCGCTGCAACACTATGCTCATACCAAATTTCTCTGTTCCCTCCTTATCACTCACCAGAAGGAATGGTAATCGGTGTTGATGTACATAATGGGATTCCAAAATTAGGAGAACCATCGGCATTCCAATTGAATTTTTGAATTCGGGTACTTCGTCGCTGGCTGCCTCCTTCTGATTCGGAGATAGCATGATATACAATCCAATCTTCTGTGCCATCAGGGGATTGTGTAAAACTATTATGGCCAGGAGCAAATACCTTATTTTCGATACTTTTCTTAAACACAGGCTCTGTAGATTTAAGCCAAACTTCGGGATTCATAACATCCTCATTTTCTGAAATGGTTAACATCCCCAAACTATAATCATCTGACCAAGTGGTACTAGCAGAATAGATTAGAAACAACTTATTATTCCTCTTTAACATTACTGGTCCCTCATTAATCGCCATTCCACCTTGCTTTTCCCAATCATACTCAGGTTTTGACAATAAAACATTCGGACCAGTAAGTGTCCACGGATTTTCCATCTCAGCTATATAGAGAGCTGATCCATACTCAGGAAAGTTCCCATATCCAGCATATATAAAATAAAGTCGACTTTTATGTTCAAAAATCGTTCCATCTAAACCAGGGTATTCTGTATTTACATATCCTTTTTCTACCCAATCCCCGTTAAACGGGTCTTCCGCCGAATTCTCTAGCACAAAAATCTTCCTTGATTGATCATCGCCTATTCCGTCATTCGCGGTGAAATATATAAACCATTTCCCATTTATTCGATGAATTTCTGGAGCCCAAATATTTGCACAATTGATTCCTTCATTCGGAGCAGACCAAATCGTTTTACAACTTCCTTTTGCTATTCCACTTAATGTGGGTGACTTCCATAAATCAAGTCTTGTCCTTTTCGTTACCATAAAATAGTAAGTATTGTTATCTTTATACACCCAGGGATCTGCCCCAGGTTCTAGAATTGGGTTATAAAAAGTTAATTTGCTCATCATTTCCTCCACTATCCTTTTTTTATGTTGAAATCATCCGTAAAGTAAGGGTTTTCATTTTTCTCCCTATCAATAGCTATGATCAGATAAGGAGCAAGCTCTGCTTCTTCATTATCTCCCCGTTTGTTTAGAATCCCCCGCTTCATCGAAAATATATAATTTTTATTCTATTAATCTCCTAAACGAATATTTATAGTTTCATTAATCCCCGAATTCCATACATATCCCTACTCTCTCTTTTACTTATCTAATCTATTTATTCTCTACAATTCTTTCTTTTCCTTTAAAATTACCAAAGAGTATGAATAGGCTGCACTTTTTTTAGATCACATAGATTATTATATGTTTAGCCGCTCTATCTTTTCGCCTTACGATGGAATGTACCCTCTAAATTTCTTTTTAGTCATCAACCAATTATTTCATTTTTTATTCAACTATTCCCATATGGGAAAACCTCTTATCATATTGTATAATAGATTTTTATCCTATTATGAGAAGTAAGAAAAAGATTTCCATATAGAATCAATAAAAAACGTTGAAAGTTCCTTTACCATCCAAATCAAAAGACATTTTAGACAATATAAATTTCCAGTTAGAAAATCCAGCCAAAATCAAGTATGATATCAACATGTGATAGTAGAAAAGGGGTTAAAAAATGAGCGTATTAAACGTAAAAAATTTAAGTCACGGTTTCGGGGATCGTGCAATATTTAATGATGTGTCTTTTCGGCTTTTAAAAGGAGAACACGTTGGACTAGTTGGGGCAAATGGTGAAGGTAAATCTACTTTCATGAATATTGTTACTGGAAAGCTACAGCCTGATGAAGGGAAAATTGAGTGGTCACGAAAAGTCCGTGTTGGTTATTTAGATCAGCATGCAGTCCTTCAAAAAGGGACGACGATGCGTGAAGCGCTAAGCACTGCTTTTCAATATCTTTTTGATGCGGAAACAGAGATTAATGAGCTTTATGCAAAAATGGGTGATGAAGGTGCTGATATTGATGCATTACTTGCAGAAGTGGGAGAGCTGCAGGAAACGCTAGATAGTAATGATTTCTACCAAATTAATGCGAAAGTCGAGGAAGTTGCTCGTGGTCTAGGATTAGACGATGTCGGACTAGATCGTGATGTAGCTGATCTTAGCGGTGGACAACGCACGAAGGTTTTGCTGGCTAAGCTATTACTAGAAAAGCCTGAAATTCTATTACTAGATGAGCCTACAAACTACTTGGATGAACAGCATATCGAATGGTTGAAACGCTACTTACAGGAATATGAGAATGCATTTATCTTGATTTCCCATGACATTCCTTTCTTGAACAGTGTTGTTAACTTGATTTACCACATGGAAAACCAAGAATTGAATCGCTATGCTGGCGACTATGATAACTTCTTAAAAATATATGAAATGAAAAAGCAGCAACTAGAGTCTGCTTACAAGCGTCAACAACAAGAAATCGCTAATTTGAAAGATTTCGTTGCTCGTAACAAAGCAAGTGTTGCGACTCGTAATATGGCCATGTCTCGTCAAAAGAAGCTCGACAAAATGGACATTATTGAATTAGGGAAGGAAAAACCAAAACCTGAGTTTAAATTCAAAGAAGCTCGCGCAGCCAGTCGTTGGATTTTCGAGACGGAGGATCTTGTTATTGGTTATAATGAACCACTTTCTCGCCCTCTTAATCTAAAAATGGAACGGGGACAAAAAATTGCCTTCGTTGGGGCAAACGGTATTGGTAAGTCTACGCTTTTAAAAAGTATTCTCGGCTTGATTAATCCTCTTTCGGGTAAAGTAGAGCGCGGTGATTATCAACATATTGGTTACTTTGAGCAAGAAGTGAAAGAATCCAACTACAACACTTGTATCGAAGAAATCTGGAGCGAATTCCCAAGTATGAATCAAGCAGAAGTCCGTGCTGCTCTTGCAAAATGTGGATTAACAACGAAGCATATTGAAAGTAAAATTGAAGTCCTTTCTGGTGGAGAAAAAGCCAAGGTTCGCTTGTGCAAGATTTTAAACACAGAAACGAATTTATTAATACTAGACGAACCTACCAATCACTTAGATGTAGATGCAAAGGAAGAATTGAAGCGTGCTTTAAAGGAATATCGCGGAAGCATCTTAATGGTATCCCACGAACCTGATTTCTATCGTGAAATTGCGACAGATATTTGGAATTGTGAAGATTGGACAACGAAAGTATTTTAAATAAAATTGAGGGGTACTCAAATGAATAGAATCCAATTGGGTACCCCTTAATCTTTATATCCCAGCTATATACATCAATGTTTTATCTTACAGGTTTCCTTTCCTCATTACTTTCAGATTACTCCGGTAAAATACAAATAATATAAAGATGAGAAGCAACAGACAGATGCTAATTAAAATGCCTATTAATAAAGCCATCGATAGCTCTGTAGAATTTTCCGCTCCTACACTGTCCACTCTGTAGTGAACATTCTCTTCATCATCTGTAAATAACTGAAGCTCCTCTGCTTTCCTAGTAATGCTACTGCCTGTTTCCACCTTTTGTGTAAAAAGCTGTCCTTTCCATTTGTCATGGTCATTTGCTTTGCTTCCATCAAAAGAAATAGCACGTTTTTCTGCAGTTAAACCATCTTTCTTAGATGATTGGCTCGATTCTTTTAGAAAATCTGTATTCTTTTGATTACGACCGCTTTCGTATTCATTAGGCTGTAATCTATCAATCATAGAATCTGCCCTTGCCGTTTGCTCGGTCAGCCAACTGAAGATAGCCATGATTACAATTAAGATTAGACTAAGAAAGATATGTTTACTATATCGATTCATTTCTCGAATCATCCTCTATTTCATTGCTTTTCCATCTTTCTATAAGAATTTGTACTCCTATCAGTATCAGTAACCCAATCAATAGAATGATAGCTGCCGGAGCAAATAACGATTGCGTTCCATATTGAATAGACATATAAACTTTGGACATCGGATCATCATAACTGAAATTCGGTGTTGTTAAAGCTAATAGCGGTGTTACATATAAAATAATTAATCCGACTGTAAGGAATAAACCAAGAAGTTTTTGTGCTGCAAAACTGACTGCAATTATGCTAGAACTCACCAATAATAAAAGGATAGTAAATACAGTCCATTGCATCGTACTGGCTTGAGAGAGTTCATAGATATTTAATCCATATAAACTAATCACAAAGCCGACAATCAAATTAAGTAAAAGAAAGACGGTTCCACGGAACCACAATGGAATACGTTTAAAGTAATAGGTTGTATACCCAATTAGTAAGCTGCTAATTAAAACAATAAACATAATAACCACAGGCGGAATATTTTTTTCCTGTTTTACTTCACTTGCACCAGCTGTTAATTGTAGTGGACTAGATAAGAAATTATAAACGTCACCTTTAGAGCGTCCTTCAATAAATGCATTTTGCAGAACACTAAAGACATCATCCTTTATTTTTCTTGTTGAATCTACATTTACAGCCCATTTATTATTTAAGGCATCTGCATCTGTCTGTACAAACGAAACTTCATCATGCAGTTCATTCGTATGGTCAATAACAGTCTGCTGGTGCTTTCCTGCGTCTTTTATGGAAGAATGAATAGCATTCACTTGCTCGATGATCTGTGAATGTACCGTTACCAATTGAGTTCCCTTTGCCGATCCTGGTTCATGTGTCGTAGTTTGTTCCCCTTGCTGTATTTGCTGAAGTAATGCTTCCCCTTCTGTTTTAATCTCGGATAAATTCTGAGTTAATTCTGTGTGATGTGTGTCAAGGCTTTCCTTTGATTTAGCCAAGAATACAACAAATTGGTCTTGAAGTGCTGTTAAGCCATCTCCAATTGTCGGTATTTCTGCTTCCACATTTGTCCAGTCAGTTGTTTCCGCATCTGTTAATTGAAAAATCCTTGTAAGTTCTGTAAGGAATTGTTCGTTTTTCATTACTTCGCTCTTTGCTTTGTTCTCAGAAAGCATATTGTTCAACGTCGTTTCATATTGATCTAGATAAGCATAGTAATAGAGCAAATCCATAATATCTCCAGTAAGAAATTCCTTATGGAACCAAGTTTCAAGGATAAGTCTTCTATCCCCGGACAGTGCTGGTGATGCTAAAATTGCCTCTTCTTTCTCTTCTATTCTAGCTATAATAGAATTCATATTGTTTGTAAGAAGTGTCAGCTGTTCTCGCAATTCATCATTTACTTCTATGAGAGATTCTATATATTCTTTCAGCAATCTGTTCTCTTCGGTAAGAGAATTTTTATTTTCTGTAAGCTCTTTGATCGTATTTGCCAGCGTTTCATTGTCAGTGAGAAGTGCAGCAATTTTTTCTTTCAATTGCTGAATAATTTGATTGTTACCCTCGTCACTCGTTTTAAGTGATTGCTTCACATCCTGCAAGTTTTTTTGAATGTCCTTTAATTGTATTTCAAACTGACTCTTACTTTCATCAGGAATTTGTTGATCTGCCTGTATATATTCATGAAGTTTTTTCAATAATTCTTCCATTTGTGCTAACTGCTCTTCTGCAGACAAACTTTTCGTTTCCCTGTTTGCTCCATTATCAGTATTTGAATTTCCCTTTGTATGTTGCGTACTTTTTAATACAAACTCTTCTCCTGTTTGGTCGTCCGTATCCTTATCTTCATCAGATGTCGGCAAATTAGGAGATTCTGGATTTTCTGGCGGTGCTTCTGGTAACAAGCTACCTTCCCCTTCTGCTAATTTTTCTTTGGTTTTCACTATCTTTTCTTGAAAAGAATTCAAGGATTCTGTATCAATTAATTGCTTGTAATAATCTAGCATTCTGCTCTGATAGTCAAGAATTGCTTCCCTTTGTTTATCCAAAGCCAGTAATCTATTTTCTTTTAGTAATGTTAATAGCCGTTTACTATTGTCTAGCTTTTCATAAACGGAATTAACGTTGCTCATTAATTGTTGGTTATTCTCAGACAGAAAAAGTGACTGTTCCGCAAAATAAGGAGATGAAGCTTCTGTCGCTGACTGTACTGTAGAAAGAGCAGTAGTCTGCAAGTCTGTCAATTTTTGTTTTTGTTGTTGCTGATACTCTTCATATGCCTTGATATAGTCAACTAAACTGCTTAAATCCTCAGAAAATGACTTCATAGATTGATTCTGACTATCACTTTGCGTGCCAATTTGTTCTATAGATGACTTCATGGACTTTAATACGCCCTCTTGTTCTAAAATCTCATCAGCAAGATTCTTGGAACTTGGTTTATAGAAAGCTAGCATTGTCTGCTGAAAGTCTATTTCCTTTTGCAAAATTTCTTCAAATTCAGAGCGTACCATTTCCATATCTTTCGCTACATAATTCCAATATAAGGAACTGATACGTTCATTTGCCCGCTTTGTAGCCCTTTCTATCTCCAAATTTACTTTTTCAGTATTTACTGCATTTAACTGACTTTGAACATTATATTTAAATGTCACTTTACTCGGATTCTCTTCTTCATATGCCATCACTTGTTCAGAGAAATTAGATGGAATATAGATGACAGCATCATATTTCTTATTCCTTAATCCATTCTCTCCAGCGCTTCTAGAAACAACAGTCCACTGAAAAGAAGACTCGTTGGAGAGAATGGAAGAGACATCTCCCCCTAAAAGTCTATGTTCTCCAGCAATATCAACACCAGCATCTTCATTCACAATTGCAATTGTTTTGGTTGTATTTGGCTTCTCCAAAAATGGATGATCTCCAATCAGCTGAAAAAATAATACTGGAACACCAATTATAACAACCAGGGCAATAACCATCTTCCACAATTTCACTTTTCCCATCAAGAATATACCTTCCTCTCCATAAGCACTAAAGGAATTTGAATTTTTCTCTCAAGCCCATTTTTTACATAATATCCATAGCCAGGCTGGATTTCTGGTTCCTTACGCTCATATGACAAAGTGTACAAGGATTGTTCCGATTTCTTCATTAGCAACAATGCCTGCCTAATTTGCTTTATTTCTAAAGTTAACGGATCATAGCCTTTTGTTAATTCATTAGTACTGCCTGAAACTACAATCTGAAACCCTAAGTGACTATAATTTTTCATTAGTCTCACAATCATCTCCTGCATTCTATTGTCTATTTCCTGAAGTAATCTTCCATATCCATCTACAACAAACAACAAAGGAGTAAAGATCGGAAGTGCCTTTCCTTCTAAAATCGCCTTATCATATTGACGATTTCTTTCTAAAAGCATGGCTTCAGTAGATTCTAGCCATTTAGCAACAGTACCTCGATCTGTTAGATATTGAACCCGGTCATCTTCCGCTAAATAAGCTAACCCGCGATTGATAGAATCCCATATTCCAATTCCTTCCATACCTTGTTGGATGGCATGGTTTATAAGTAGCTTAATAACATTTGTCTTTCCTTTTTGTGCTTGGCCTAAAATCATGAAATGATTCATAGCATGAAAATCAACAAATACAGGCTGGACAGATTCTTCGTCTAAACCAATAGGTAAGAGACCGACTGAAGTTTCTTCCTTTATATATTCCTTAAAGCTAATGTTAGTTAACTCTTTTGGAAGCATTGGAACCCTTTGAGGAGTTCGACAGGATTCATATTTCTCTCGTAGATTTTGAATGGATGCCTTGAGTTCCGTTAGCTGGTCGAAATCATTATCACCAATGCAAGACAGTAAAATCTGCGTAAAATATGTGCCTTCTTTTTTTATAATAGCCCTGCCTGGAATAGGCTCGGGTTCATAAGGAATTCTTCCCAAAATAGAATAAGCTTCTGTATGGTCCATTAAGTAATGCACTATTTTCGTCTTTAAATTATTCATCAAAGATGGTCTAATGGAACTTACACGAGTAGCGCCAAAGAACATATATATTCCTAATGATTGACCATCCCGAGCGAATTGATTTATCTGTGCTTCTAAATCAGCCATTTCGTCTTTGACAATATCGTAATTATCAATCACGATAAACCACACTGGAAGCGTCTCATCATTTAGCTGATTATACATAGAGATAGAACTTACTTCTGTTTGCTGAAAAAGCTGTTTTCTTAGATTTATCTCATTCTGCAAAATAGCCATAAATTTATTGATTTTTTGCTGTTCATCCATTAAGAATAATTCACCGACATGAGGAAGTTGCTTAAGAGGCATTAATCCACCATTGCCAAAATCCATTAAATAAAAATGGACCTCTTCTGGAGAATAATTTTCTGCAATTCCCATAAGAAGAGTAATTAAGCTCTGCGTTTTTCCATAGCCAGATGTGCCAAAGACTCCAACATTTCCGTCTTCTAGCAAAGTATAGGGATAGATCGATTGACTTTGCGCTTCAGGATCATCTATCATAGCCAGATTAATTTTTCTGTAGTTCTCATCAGGCTGATAATCTGGACGATATATTCTTGGAGATAAAGGCGGAAGCCATGGACTTGATAGTTTTGTTAGCTGAAGCTCCTTTTGTAGCTCTTCTATTTTTCCCACGATAACATCAATCTCACTGCTTGCTTGCACTTTCGTTTTTTCCTGTACGGATAACTCTGATAAAGGAATTAACCCTAGATCCGATACAATTGCAATTTCATCTTCCATTTGTGAAGTATCTTCTTGATAATTCGCACCGCTCCATGCAGATTGGAATAATTCATACACCTCATTATTGCCGACTTGCAGATAGCCCCTACCAGTAATAGTAAGAGAGGCTGCATCACTGTTCTTTAAAATCTCCCTGCTGTCTTCTGCATTTTGAACCTTAAGGGCAATGCGGAAACGAGCGTTACTCCAGATTTGAGAATCAATTACTCCACCTGGCTTCTGTGTTGCCAATATTAGATGAACCCCTAAACTTCTCCCTATTCGAGCAGCACTTACCAGTTCTTTAATGAAATCAGGCTCCTCGCTCTTTAATTCAGCAAATTCATCAGAAATAAGAAATAAATGCGGCAGCGGCTCCTCAATTTCTCCCCTTTTATACATGCTTGTATAGTCATTAATGTGATTGACTTCGTATTTATCGAACAAACGCTGTCTTCGTTTAAGTTCACTTTTAATAGAAGCAAGAGCACGATTACTAAAGTTTCTGCTGCCTTCAATATTGGTAATAGTACCTAACAAATGTGGCATATTTCGAAATGGCTGTGCCATCCCTCCACCTTTATAGTCAATGAGTAAAAATGCTACTTCATGTGGATGATAATGAACTGCAAGTGATAAAATATATGTTTGCAAAAGTTCACTTTTCCCCGACCCAGTTGTACCTGCCAACAATCCGTGTGGTCCATGAGCTTTTTCATGGAGATTTAAATAGACAATATCAGACTTACCTTTCAGTCCGATTGGAGCGGCCAATGTTTTAGCAGACTCATTTGTGAGCCAATTTTCTTTAATTGGAATTTCATCAACATCTTTTGCCTTAAGCATCTCCATAAACGAAACCGTTTCTGGTATAGAATTAGTAACCCCCACCTGATGATTAAGTGTTTTAAGCATGCGGGCATACTCTTCATTACCATTTAAAGCATGATTATCCAAATTAAAAGGAATCTGCACTGCGGCTTTATTTTGGATTAATATATCGCCCTGTCTTCCGTTCACATATCGAATCAATGTATGAATATTATTTGAGAAACTTTCTTTTGCTTCACCTGCAAAGATAGCAGATATGCCCAGATGACTGTAAGAGCCTTCTAAATATTCTAGAATTACATGTTCAGCTAGGAGTTCCTGATTCGTAACAATAAAGACAAAATGGGGAGCAAAACGAGTTTTTTCATCTGTTTCTTCCACATCTCTTTCCCTGATCAATTCATAAATAGATGACAATAGCTGATCCCTCGTTTGTTCATTATAAATAAACCCTTTAGCAAAAGATTGAGGAATTTGAAAATGAGGCAGCCATTTCATCCATTCCCAATACTTATATTCCTCCTCATGAAAAATAAAAAGAAATCGTACATCATGATAACTATGAAAAAATGCAAGCTGCCCAATGATTTGGTGCAATTCTCCCTTTAATACGGACATCTTACCAATAAGACCAATGGATCCTTTCGATAAATCGGCAGTAATTGGAAGATTTTTCACATGCTGATAGGTCTTCTGCAGATGCTTTGACCTTTCAAGCAATTCATCCATCTCCCGATTAGATAAATCAGCAGAGTTTACACTTATTTGGTAACTTGCAGGAACATCCCCTGTCCCCAGTCGAAATTGTAAAAAGTCTTTACTATCTATACTTCGCTCCCAGATTCGGTCAGAAATCTGTTCCGTCAAATATTTCATTCTTTCAAAAGAAGGAAAATGAAACTCCAGTACTTGTCGCTGCTTTGAAGCTAAGGATTCAAGCTCCCTTCTTTTTTCTTCCAGATAATTAGAATAGACTCTTTTTCTTCGTTCTTCTTGCTCTTTTCTGGATGTCTTTTCTTTAAAATACTGAATCGTGGAAGTAATAATAGTCATAGAGAACATCACAATGGAAATAAGAATAAAAATTCCTCTTGGTATTAATAAAGCAACAAGTCCCATCACGATCATCATCACTAAAGGTGGAAGAATGATTAGCCATAGACTTCTTTTAGATTGCATCGATTCTTGACCTGGAAAGGATAACTGCACTTTCTCCTTAGGTAATTCATACAGCATTCTAGGTGTCCTCCGATAATTCGGATAGCGTTTCATCATCTCTGATTGAGGAAGGGAAATCTCTTTTAGAGATGACTCAAATTCATAGAAGCTCTCTATTTGAATTACATCCTGATCCATCAATGTAACATATATGCCATTCCAGAAGAGTATATCGCCAACCTCTAGCTTTTGTTTGTCTAAAACCATATGACCATTTAGATAAACTGTAGAATCTCTAGAAATAATTTCCCAATACTTCTGATTTTTTATTAAAGAAAGCCCTTTTGCGCCATGTTGCATATGCGCTTTTTTTATGTAAATAGATTTTTTTTCAAAATGGCATTCTTCATCCTTTGAAACTGGTTCTACCATACATACTACTTCAGACTGATTTCCAATATAGTAAGTTTTTTCGAGCTTCTTCCTGCTTGTCATAAACAGCGTAAGGCTTTGACTTTCCAGGCTTAGTTGATAAAACTTCTCTGTCCCCATCACAGTTTCAGTCGAATCTATCCTATATATCGCCCTGTCATCTTCCCCCACTTTTACAAGTATGGAAGAAGGGAAAGATGGAAGAGTAATATTGTCTCCAAATTCTGGACCAATGGTAATACTGCTATTTTTTGTTAATTTAATAGAATAATAGGTTTGTTCATGGAAAACAAACAGCGTATACATTACATCACCTCACAATTGTTGCTATTATTATTTTTATATTTTCTTCTTTATTTAGGATTCTGGCCTTGATCTTTTGTTGGCTGATCTTTTTTCAGAAGAGTATCCTTTTGAGAAGATTCTTCTTTCATGTCTTGCTCATATTTATTTAGCTCATTTTCAATTTTATCGATTTGTTGCTGACGCTCTTCACTGGTGAGCGAATCATCTCTC
Source organism: Niallia circulans (assembly GCF_003726095.1). NCBI lineage: Bacteria > Bacillati > Bacillota > Bacilli > Caryophanales > Bacillaceae > Niallia > Niallia circulans. Next base: position 4,735,943 of record NZ_CP026031.1, on the reverse strand, counting down.
TGAACATGGGCCTGATACTCTAGCAAAGCATACATGATAAGACTGCGATCTTCTAGCAAGCGAGCATTCTCCAAGGCAGCTTCAGCGTCCCCTCTTCCAATATTAATCCAGTATTCATAATAATTAGAATCAGATTGAAGAGTAACTGTATTTTTTACAATATCCCTTTGTTTATCGGATAAGTCCGCACTATATATATAGGCTGTTGCTAATTCATATTGCGCAACAGTCGGCAAACTATCAATATCATATGATTCGAGACTAGTGATTACATCACTGTAAGCATCCGCTAAAAAGTGTTGTTGGGCATCCATTATATGATTATGTTTTGGCTGGAGAAAAAACAGGGTATAGATAGAGTAAATAATTGCTGGTACTAATAAAATACTAGTTGCCCAAATGGCATATTTCATCTGCTTCCACTTATTTTTCGGAAGTTCGACCAACTGTTCATATTCCTTTTTTTCCTGTAAAAAAGCTTGATCAAGAACAGCTTGCAGATCATCATAATTATTTGCTTTCATAATCGCAACTGCTGCTTCACTTAATTTCAATGTTTCATAATAGGCAATATATTGTTCAAAGGAATATTGGTTATCAATCAATGCTGCTGTCATTGCTTTCAGCTGCAGCCATTCTTCCTCCCTATTATCTTCATATGGAGGAATACTTTCTTTTACTCCATAATGGAGGAAATAAGGCGCCAAACCTTGATCGACAGCAATATTTTCTGGACATATAAATAAATGAAGACGGGATAAGGAGTGATTGCGGACCTTTTCAAGCAATTGATGAGCAATTATGTATTGTTCCTTTTTTTTCAAAGAGAAGATTCCTTGATTATAAATAAAAGACTTAGGCAATTGAACCTCTATCTGTAATAAATCCTCATGTTTATTAAGAGTTCTCTTAACTTGACTATCTATATCTTCTAGAAAAGCTGCTTCCAGCAAATGATTCAGCTTAATTTTCTCAATTTGAAAATTAAATATAATTCGCTGGTCTTCCTTCTGGATAACAGCATCCAGCTTTTTTTCCATATATGATACATGTTCATTTGACATACTTGCTGTCTCCTTTATAATATTTGAATCTTGTCACCTGTCATTATTCCGATATCTGCTAACCGCTTTTCTCCAGAAAAAACTCTCTTTTTATTCATTACCTTTATCCAATATCCATTTCTTGGTGTATCTAGCCTGTTAGTTGTCTTCCAGGCAATATCCACTAACTTCTTCACTGAATGATAATCAGAGAGTCGAAGTTCTAAATATTCTCCATTATATTTAGAAAGATCTACCGTTACTTCAATGTACATGTCATCACCTCTTAAAAGAAAAGAGCGCCTCCATTTACAGAAAAGCGCTCTTAATAAACCATATTCAATCTTTCAATCTTATCCTCGAATCTGATTTGCAATTTGAGCGTCTGCATCTTCCAATGCTTTTGCTGTACTTTTTAATTGAGAAGAAATTTCTTCAAGCAACTGCTGCATATCTACAAAGGATGGTCTTAACGATTGATATTGTTCGCTAAACGCTCTGCTTGACTGACCTTCCCACATAGTTTCTAATTCTTGAATCATGTTGTCTAAGCGAGAAATTTGATCTCCCACTTGACTTCCTTCACTAGAATAGCGATCGGCCATACCTACTAATTCTTCTGGTGTAACGCGAATGATCCCTGACATATTATCTCTCCTTTTGTTTTTTATATATAACACACAATGAATGACATTATGCAGTTACCACAATTAAATAATCTTTTAAATTATATTCATTTTATAAACTAACTATTATAATCTACTAATGGCATGAAATTAATTTTTCTGGTAGTCAATTTCATATTTACTTGCCAACTTTTTCATCTCTTCATGATAGCTATTAATTAGTTCAATGTATTCTTGTCCTTTTTTGTTTGACTCTTCAATAAGTCCTTTATCCTTCTTTTCTAGTGCCTTTTTCTCTAGTATTAAAGCTTCATAGTAAGTGCTAGTCGCTTCTTTGATTTTTGATTTCATTGGCTCTAGCTCTTCAGTAGACACTTGAAGGTCCCTCGCTTCATTAACAGCTTTTTCATAAGTAGGAATGACCTTACTTGTCAGCACCTCATATAATTCCTTATCGGAATTATAATTATCGCCAGAAACGGTCGCTAATTGCTGATTCGCTTCTGTTTCATATGCTATTATTTTTTGGATGTCATTGTTAATAAAATCCACGATTTCCCCTTGTTTGTCTTTGTAAGAAATTTCTTCTTTATTGACATTTCCTTTTGTCTCTTGCTTTTCTGAAGTAGATGAATCATTGCTACAGCCAACAAGCATCAATACTACAGTGATTATGCTGTATAATAGTTTGGTCAAGATGCGATACCTCTTCTCTATTCTATGATTCTATCAATGTAGGATCATTTTTTATAAACGCATTCCGGCGTTTTAGATACTTCTTCTTTTGCACCAATTTAATAATGGTCATCATCAACAGCCCGACAATAATTCCTGATAATGCATAAAGCTTTACGATAAAAAGCAAAATAATATAAACAAAGAAAATAACTAAAAATAGCGAATAGATTACTAGGAGCAGAGTATTAAAGACCTGAAGCTGAGCTATTCTGCCTTTTTCCTTTGCATTTGTTCCTGAATCTTTCTTCAAATTAGCTAAATAATGAAATTCAGACCATATAATATGATATGGTTCCCCAAAAAAGCTAACTATCTTTTTCATCACTTTTCATCCCTTAGATGAAAGGAATTTAACTTTTCTCTCATTAATTTTTCTCCCTCTGATTCCAATCCTTTAAAGATGACTTGTTTGATTTGCTCATGATTGAAAAAAACATTTGTTTCATCAGAGATATGTCCTTGTGGATAAGGACATGCCACATATTGCCAAATTTTGTTTTTCTCTGCTTGTTGCTGCATTCTCCCATAAATCATCAAAGGCTGTGAAAATATATCGAGCAATACAATTGTTCCAATCGGCAATAATTCGGTTCCTTTATCAATGATTAATGAGTTGACCTCTTGCGACATAGTACTTTCTCCTTTTATTACTGGATTTCTTTATTCCTCTTTTTCAAAACTTATGCCTATCTTTACTCCTAATAGCAAGCGAAGATCGAGAACAATTTCTTTCCCTACTTTTGCCTCTCCACCTATCCCGACAGCAGAAGCGCCTACAGTCCCTTTAATCGTATAGTCTGTAAAAGGGATTGGCGCTATTCCCGAGACTTCTCCTTCCGCTACGGAAGCTTTTGCTCCAAAGCCAACGGAACTACCATCAACCCCGGCAAAGGCATTTGCTTTTAGAATTTCCCCTTTGGCTTCTAATCCAGTACTTCCTACAAAGTCGACCTCTTTATCTATCTGAGATTTTACTTGTGCAGTATAAACAGACCCACCTGCTTTAGCAATCGGCAGAATACTGCTTCCTCCAACACTTGCCTGGCCTTCTGCAAATAAAATATCTTGGCTGAAGCTACTATCCAAAATAGTTGTATCATATTCTAAGCCAGCATGAATGCCCCTGAAAGAACTAGCGCCACCAAGCTGGCCACTTCCATTTTTGAAGTCATCGAAACCAGACCAGTCATTTTCTATTTTTCCAAGTCCGCCTTCTGCTGAAAAATCCCCTTTTGTCACTTTGTCTCCGACTAGAAATCCGTCCTCATTAATTTCCTTATCTACTTCCTGCTTCTCTGATGATGAAGTATAATTTAATCCCAGCCATCTATATGGATATTGTCCATATGCATCTAATAGAAAGATAGATTTTTGGGAATCGTTACGATAAGGAGGGTTACTGTCAAATCTACTGTTAGATGGCTTTATACTAGAAACCAATAAAAAATGGCTAGTGCTTGTTAAAAGGTTGTATGGACTGAAATGACGAATCAGTTCAGGATTTAAGTTAACATTTGTATTTAGCTCTGATAAATAACTTTGCATGATTGCTAAGTCACTTTTTATTTCATTAAAGGAATCAGCATTTTGCCGATCTATGGTTTCAAGCTGATTAATTGTTTCCGCTATTTTATTTTTAGCATTTTTAATCTCGCTATTAAACATGGAATCATCAAGACTAGCTAAAGAAATAATATCTGAAATTTTTTCCATTACACTATTTCCATCTGCGATAACATCATTTGTATAGTTTTGTACGGACGTTAGGCGGTCTGAAAGCTCTTCTTGTAAAAAACTCTGTCGAATAAAACCATCTTCATTTGGCTCAAAAGAATTTATTGCCTCTCTGCATTTAGATATTTTTTCTTGATAATCTTGAATAACTTGTTTTAGTTTCACTAGAAAAGGCTTATGGCTTGATTCATAAAAGAATTTGATTGATTCAGCACCTTTTCCATGAAAGGAACCATCCAAACCTACTAATTCCATCACAGATTGTTCTAAAGAATGAATCTGCTCTACCTTTTCTTTAAAGGATTTTATCGTTTGGTCTAAATACTCTTCTAAACTTGCAACCTCTAATACTTTCATCTTAATACCTCTGAAGAAATAACGTCTCTCAGTGCTTCATCTGTCTCCCTCATTAATGTTACAGAATCTCTTACTGTATTTGCATTTTTTAGCAAAAGGGTTTTATATTCATTCATTATTTTTACAAATGATGCATTCACTTCTTCTAGTTCCGTTAATAAATCTAACTTATTATTCTTAGCATTATTTTCTGGCAGATTTGCTTGAAATGCAGTTATGTTAGTATCCATTTTTTTTAAAACACTTTCTATCCCACTATAATCAAACTTTATTTCTCCCATATTTTCACCACAACTTTACTACTAAAATTTAGAAAAAATAAATAAAATTATCTGCAGTAAATACCCTCATTTAATAATAATTCCATCTATTTCTTTTTCTGTTTTCTTTTCATTTCCTTTTCTCTTTCTTCTTCGAGTTCATGGATCGTATGTCTTATGCTGTTCATTTCACTTTGCAGACTGTTAATCTTTTCATTGATTTCAGAAATCCTATTAGGTAACTGCTTTATTTCAATATCTTGATATTGTTGAAAAGCTCCCTTTGTTCTTATATTTTCAAATTCTACAGCTAATGTCCCATGCCAAGTTGAAGCTGATAAATCTGGCTTGACAACATTATCACTATAACTTGTCATTTCATGCTTGATAGCCTTCAGATCAGATTTCCCATTCTTTAGCCTGCGAAGCTGGTCTTCCTTCTCTTGCAACAACCCATAATAATAGAATATAGACAAGTAAGATCACCCTTTCTGGTGCTATTCGTCTTAATAACTATGTATTTTTCCTTACGTGATGACGCCTTCTCAAAACCCCTTCTTTTTCCAATCTTTCTCATTATAACACGCCTAAAATATGGAATAATGAGAAAAAATATCTAATTATTCCATATTTATATTAGGTAAATAGAAGTAAATTAATTTGAAATCTCTGTATATGTAAGTATCTAATAGTCTAATTGCATACTGAAAGCTCAATCTGTAAATAAATTCCTTATTCTGCAATACCCTGTTTTTTTAGTTTTAAACATAAAAGTGAAAAAAAGGTCAATTGGAATAGATACTCTTCCTATTAATCAAAAAACAGGAAGTATCTCACAAAACTGCTTTCTATTATGAAATCGCGACTGTTTATTGGAATTGTGAGGATTGGGTACTGAATACATTTTAAATAAAAATTAAAAATTGCCAATGAATGAGAAATCAATTCTGCACCCTATCTCTTTTATAGTTCTAAAATTTCTCTTCATCCTAAACTTGCCAACAAAGCCATCATTCCTTTGTAATACCATGAATCAACGATGGCCATAGTGAGCTCATCCGCTCATATGCCAGCGCAAAAACACTTAAAATATTTCAATATATAGGAATACTTTCAGGATTTTTACCAATGATAAAATAGATCAGAAGTTATATTCCTCAAGGGAGTTTCGAAAATGGTATTAAAAGAAAAAATTTCTTTAAACCAATTATTCCACATTGTTATTGGATTTAATTTGGGGAGTTCTCTTATTATCGGGATTGGGATAAATGCAAAACAGGATGCCTGGATTGCTGTTTTATGCTCTTCCATTATTGGCATTCTCATCGCATTATTTTATTACCATTTCCAAGAAATATTGCCCAATAAACATTTTTCCGAAATACTGGAATACATATTAAATCGTCCCATTTCTATTTTTATTACATATATCTATACACTCTATTTTTTTATTTAGCCGCTAGGGTTATTCGTGATTTTGGAGAATTAGTTACAACCTTTATTCTCCCTAACACTCCAATAGAAGTTTGCAGCTTAAGCTTTGTGATCATCCTTACATATATCATATATTTAGGGGTGGAAGTGCTTGGAAGAGTTACAGAAGTATTTACACCATACTCTATTCTTTTTATTATCCTTGTGACCATTCTATTATTTGGTAATAACGATATAAAATTAGAGCGAGTTACTCCTATTTTAGCTACAGGGGTTAAACCATTGTTAAATACCATTTTCCCATACGAACTGATAAGGCCATATGGTCAATTATTCGCTTTAACATTTTTATTTTCTCATTTACCTAAACAACAATATGCAAGACACACATTAGTTTATTCTGTCCTTTCATCAGGATTTTGGTTAACAATAGGAACCTTCATTGTGACTACTTCCTTAGGTCCATACGTTGCATCTCGTAGTACTTTTCCTTTTGTAAGTGCAACAAGATTAATTAGTATAGGTGATTTCTTACAAAGGCTAGATGCCTTCGCCATATTTATTATTGCATTAGGTGTAGTAATTAAAATTTGTATTTTTTCCTTTGCTGCCTTAAAGGGGCTGGAATATATCTTTAAGCTCCCTTATCGCGTATTAGTCATTCCAATGATGTGTATTTTAACCATCTGTTCATCTTTGATTAGCATAAACTTTTCTGACCATATTACTGAATCAATAACGGTAGTTCCCTATTTTTTAAGCTTACCTTTATTTTTTCTTCTTCCGAGTTTATTTATGGTATTAGCCTTAATAAAAAAGAAAAAGGATGCTTAGACAAGTATCCTTTTTTGAATAGTTATATTGGCAAGATATGTGAAAAAAAGCACCTACCTTGCATAGAAATTCTATTATATCAATGTTAGTTGTGCCACACATTCTACGTGGCTTGGGTGGTGATCGCAGACATATTGATGTGGCAATATTTACCGTAAATAGTTATAGGCTCCAATTTGTTAACTTAGTTCCTTTTTAACCACCGCCAACGCAGACGCAATAACTTGGTGCATATCAAAATACTTATACATCCCGAGTCTGCCTCCAAAAATGATATTTGGATGTTCCTCAGCTAGTCTTTGGTACTTTCTATACTTTTCATTATTTTTGTTATCATTTACCGGATAGTAGGGTTCATCCCCTTCTTCCCAGCCTTTTGGATACTCCTTTGTAATCACAGTATTGGGTTGGTTTCCAAATTCAAAATGTTTATGCTCAATGATCCGGGTAAATGGAGTTTCAGCATCGGTATAATTGACCACTGCGTTTCCTTGATAATTTTCCTGATTCAATATTGAAGACTCAAAATGTAGGCTTCGATATTCTAACTTACCGTATTGATAATCGAAAAATTGATCAATCATTCCTGTATAGATAATTTTAGAATAACTCTTTACGTATTCATCTTTATTTGTAAAAAAGTCCTGATTAACCTCTACATCAATCAATTTACTAGACAGCATCTTTTCAATTATCTGGGTATATCCACCAATTGGAATTCCCTGGTATCGATCATTAAAGTAATTGTTATCGTATGTAAATCGTACTGGTAAACGTTTAATAATAAATGATGGCAGTTCAGTAGCCTTACGTCCCCATTGTTTCTCTGTATATCCTTTAATTAGTATCTCATAAATATCCGTACCTACAAGCGAAATGGCTTGCTCTTCGAGGTTTGTTGGATTCCCAATATTTGCGTTTTTTCGTTGTTCTTCAATTTTTTTCTTTGCTTCTTCTGGAGTAGCTACTCCCCACAATCTATTAAAAGTATTCATGTTAAATGGCAAGTTATAAATTTCCCCACGATAATTAGCAATCGGGCTATTTGTATATCGATTGAATTCTGCAAATTGATTCACATAGTTCCAAATTTCCTTATCATTTGTATGAAAGATGTGTGCTCCATATTTATGAACATTGATGCCTTCTATATTTTCGGTATAAATATTTCCTCCAATATGGTTACGCCTCTCAATGACTTTTACACTTTTTCCTTTTTTAGCTGCCTCATATGCAAACGTGCTTCCAAACAATCCTGAGCCTACTACTAAATAATCAAACATCATACATCTTACCTCCTGAAACTACACAACGTTCTTATTTACTATTTCCTGAATTTAAACGGATGTACTCTTAAAGTAAAAATAGCTGCCTATGATATTCTCATAGAAAGCTATTTTCAAATCATTAATTAAATCCAACCAGCTTCTGTGAGAGCTTATATGCACCTACAGAAATACTTCGCCCTGGTCGGCCAGGTAGATTCATTAATTGCCCCATCATTCCATACCGTATTTCACGGTACAATGCCAAGTCTTTTTCCTTTATATATCTCCATAATTCCTTTTTCTTTTGAAGATTCTCAGCTGTTCCTGATCGTATTAAAAGGATGGCAGAGATGACCGTAACAATTTCGAGATGGTGTAATAAATATTGACGAAGATTTGGATTCGCTATTTCGTCTAACTGAACAAGATCTATCATGAGTTTATTAACTTTTATCTGCTGGTCTATTCTTTTAATCATGATGCTTTCATGAACAGATTGATCTTCTCTACCAATATAGTATCTATAAAATTCAACATTTATATAGTACATGGTCTTTACATGTTCTAGTGGAACATACACAAACAGATTATCAACATAAAATGTATGTTTTGGAAGCTCTAGCCCACTTTCCTTAAGCAATTGGGTTCTATACATGAGTGAATGCATTAAAAGGTACTGACCTTTACGAAACGGTTGAATATCATCCCATGTAAATATTTCGCCTACTGGGAGAACATTTTCATACTTCATTACCTTTTTATACTTTGCGCCTTCTTTTTCATAGACAAAATTACTAATGACCATATCCACTAATTTGTTGCCAGCAACAAATTCATTAAGCTTTTGTAAGATTTTGAGATAAGCTTTCGTGTCAACCCAGTCATCGCTGTCAACTACCTTTAAATAGAGACCTGACGCATGGCGAATTCCTGCATTTACAGCTTCTCCATGTCCCCCGTTTTCCTGGTGAATAGCTTTTATAATAGTCGGGTACATTGCAGCATACTCATCTGCAAGGACTGCTGTTTGATCAATGGAACCATCATTTACTATCAGCAGCTCGACACTTTCGCCACCAGGTAAAAGGGATTCGATGCAATATCTCATATATTCTTCTGAATTATAGCAAGGAATGACCACTGATAATACTTTCATACGAACACTACCTTTACTTTTCTTGTTTAAAAATGATTTTAAAAATTGGAAAGAACACCCAGAATGAAATTGCACTATTAATAATCATGGTAATCACGTCAGCCGTTGTTTCACCAACAGCCCCCATTTCCCATGTATTCATCAATAAATTATATATTGGAGCTTTATAGAAACCTTGTGCAGCTGCCGCTCCTATGGTAATCACAATATATGCTACTAGATACCAAAAAGCAGCGGTCCAAATATTGCTGTTTGATTTAAATGTAATACTTCTTTGTGCAAAAAAGTTAAGAATCTGTGCGATTGCTATCGTAATTTGAACTGCAAGGAAATAGGCAAGCCCACCTCCACCTCCTGATGCAAGTGAGCCTGCTGCATAGTCAAATACATAATAAGGTGTACCATCAAAATTATGACCAAACTGTAAAACCTGAAAACTTGTAGATACTAAATCTGTTTTTGCAAATATGCTTTTAAAAACAGGCATAAAAACAAGTTGTAATACAGTGATCCCATTACTCAACATAAAAAACACAAGGAATTGTGCAATATTAGGATGCTTTTTCTTATAATTTTTCCAAAAACCTATAGGTCCTGAGAGTTTTTTAGGCTTCTCTGTATTTAAGTTGCTCATATATTTTACAACTCCTTTGCTGTTCCTGCTATGGTTTTTTCTGTTTTATCAGCCTTAAGCATCCTACTACGTTCCTTTAACACATGTCTAAGCCCCTTAAAGAATTGACCATTAACAATCATTAGGATTCCATCTAACATAGGCATATTTATAATTCCGCCAGTCATTCTGGCCACTCCTCTAAACGGCATATGGTAGATAGACATCATAATTAAATTCGCAGTACTTCGCTTTCCAATTTTCCGTAAAAACCAATGAGCAAATGTAATAACATGAAACGCAAATCGAGCAAATCTACCCTTTGCATACTGACATTGTGCAATTGTATCATTGTAACCAAGTGGCTTGGATCGATTCCATTGCGACAACGGGACTTTGTGACCAAGTAGGTTTTCAAATTCCCCTACACTCACACTATTTACTTTTCCAGTGTAATAGGAGGGTAGTTTCATTCTATCATAAGGAAGTGGTGCTCCAGTACCTTTAATGAATTGAATATCTACCAATCTAATATCTTCACTTGAGGCACCAATCATGATCTCATAATTCGCTTCTTCAATTTCCCATTTATTTGTTTTCACATTGAAATAACGGAAGGTTTTATCATCAAAAGGAATAGCCACTGATTTTGTTTCACCTGGGTGTAAGAAGATTTTCTTGAATCCCTTTAATTCTTTGTTTGCTCTAAAAATAGCACCTGTTTTGCATCCAACGTATAGCTGGACAACTTCCATTCCAGCACGATTCCCGGTATTTGTTAAATTAAAGTTAACTCCATCCTTATTAACCTTGAGATCAGAATACTCAAATGTTGTATAGCTTAGCCCATAACCGAACGGAAAAAGCACATTTACATTTGCTATATCATAATAACGGTATCCAATAAAAATACTTTCTCGGTATTCTACACTTACTTCCTTACCGGGGAAGTGATAATAGGATGGTGTATCCTCGTATTTTAGTGGATAAGTTTCTGCTAGTTTTCCTGATGGATTTACTTCGCCAGACAGAACTCTAAGAATCGCTCTCGCTCCTGCCTGTCCCGCTAGATATCCATGTACCAAGCCTTTTACCTTATTAATCCAAGGCATTTCTACAACAGCTCCACATGATAAAACAGCGACAATATTGGGATTTACTTTGTACAAAGAATTTAACAGGTTAATCTGGTTTTCCGGTATCTCCATGCTTTGTCTATCTAGACCTTCCGCTTCTGTAACCTCATCTAGACCAATATATAAAAGAACAACATCTGCATTTTTTGCAAGTTCACATGCATTATCTATTTTTTTCTGACTCTTCCTACCGTATCGGTTAAAACCAGGTTCAAAACCGATACTAGTAATTCCTGCTTCCTCAAGATAATCTAATGTTTGATCCAAAATAGTTGGATTCACGATTGATGAACCTGCGCCTTGATATCGTGCATTTTTTGCAAAGTCTCCGATTACTGCAACCTTTTTATCCTTCGATAAAGGTAATATATTTTCCTCGTTTTTAAGAAGAACGATTGATTCTTCTGCTACTTGTTGAGCAACCATATGATGTTCGTCAACACTAAACTCTTTTTGAGGTTTACTAAAGGCTTCGTTAGAAGTAAAAATTAAATCTAATAATCGATTTACACATTCATCTAAAACTTCTTCACTCATTGTTCCATCTTTAATAGCTTGAATAATTTCTTGATTTGTTTCACCGGCTGTTGTAGGCATTTCTAATTCATTTCCTGCAATTAATCCCGCTACGCGGTCATTGCTTCCACCCCAATCGGTAACAACAACACCCTCATAGTTCCATTCATCTCTTAAAATGTCGCGCATAAGGTGTAGGTTTTCATTGGTATAGGCGCCGTTCAGCATATTATAAGCAGACATAACTGTCTTTGTTTTACCCTCTTTAATGGCAATCTCAAATGCAGTTAGATAAATTTCCCGTAATGTTCTTTCATCGACAATCGTATCAATCGACATCCGTCTTTCTTCCTGATTATTAGCAGCAAAATGTTTTACACAAGCTGAGATGCCATGTGTTTGAATTCCTCTAATCATACTTGCCGCCATTTTCCCCGCAAGATACGGATCTTCACTGAAATACTCAAAGTTTCTTCCAGCCAATGGATTTCTTTTCATATTGATACCAGGTCCAAGTAGGACATTTACTTTTTGTGCAACTGCCTCTTGGCCAAGATTGTCTCCAATTTTTTCTGTTAATTCTTCATTCCAACTGTTTGCAACTGTCGCTGCTGTTGGAAAGCATGTCGCTGGAATACTTTCATTAAGTCCAAGGTGGTCTGCTGCTTCAGCCTGCTTTCTTATCCCATGAGGTCCATCGGCAAGAAACATATTTGGGATGTTTAGTCGCTCTATATCCATCGATTGCCAGAAATCTTTCCCTGACATTAAAGAGGCTTTTTCTTCTAAGGTCATTTTTTTAATCAAGTCTTTATATTTCATGATCAATTCCTCTTTTGTGATTAGGCGGTACCCGAATCTATACGGCCTAATCACATATTTTTAGTATTGTTATAGCTAGTCTAGTCTCAGTGATTCTGTCATTTATGCAGAACGTGTATTTTCTAGTTCTTCGTCTCTTTTCTTGCTATTACGGAAGACAAAGAAGAATGCAGTCGCAATTCCTAAAACAAGAAGAATATCAACAATAATAGTGATAACAACCCATTTCGGTGTTTCCGCACTTAAATTTCCTTCAATAGCACTACTGTTAGCTGTGGTGTATAAAATATTGTGAGCAGCGTCTCTTAATGCCCATAATGTATCATTACTACTTGTATTAACTTCTGGTACACCCATTGGCGCAGCACCAGTTAGCATTAAGTCGTTCCCATTACGTACAGCAAGCTCAACATTCATGTATGGATATGTGTTAAGCCCACTACCATTCATATAGAAGTCTGTAATAACATGGCCATTGAAACCCCATTCTTTACGAAGAACTTCTTTAAGAAGACCATCATCTGCACCAGCCCACTTATTACCAACACTGTTAAACGAAGACATTACCGCCTTTGCACCGCCCTCTTTGACAGCGATTTCAAAAGGCTTTAAATAAATTTCCCGAATGGCTTGTTCATTACTCCATGTTAAAACACCAAGAGTACGGTTTGTTTCTTGATCATTTAATGCAAAGTGTTTAATGTATACATATCCACCTTCGCTTTGGTACCCTTTTGTTACAGCTGCAGCCATTTTACCCGAAAGAAGTCCATCTTCTGAATAATATTCAAAATTTCTTCCAGCGAATGCTGTACGGTGTACGTTTATTCCTGGTGCATACCAACCAGTAACACCGTACGCCTTTGCCTCAGCTCCAATATGTTCACCCATTGCTTTTGCAAGTTCAAGGTTCCAAGTAGATGCAATCATAATTTCTGCAGGAAAGGCCGTACCAGATTGTCCGTTAGCTGCCATATTCATATTGTTTATTGCAGCTGGCCCATCGTAATCTAAGGTTGCAGGTTTACCAACACTCTCTATTTCAAGCGTTCTATAACCGCCTAGTGTAGCAAGTTTAACTAGTTCATCAACAGTAAACTGATCGAGTAATTCGTTCCAGGACTTATCATTAAAATCGACACCAACAAAATCTTTTAACGTTTTGCCATTGTCAGCTCCCGTTGTCGGCGCTGCATCATGAGTATCACTAGGGACATCGTATCGAATACTATTTATCAATTTGACAAATTCCTTATCTACTATCTTTCCTTGTACTGTTTTCTTTTCACCCTCAGGTGTTGTAACAGTAAATTCCTTATTCTTATCCATTTTTGCAAGACCAGCAAAATTATCTGCTCTAGTAAGATAATTGGTAATACTTCCTTCACCTGTTACTTCGTCATCAAACTGATTAACAGCTACTTGCTTATCAGTTGAACGTCCTGAATCATACACCACTTCAGCAAGTTCCTTAGAACCAACATCAGCTATTTTGTCATGAGAGTTACTCATAAGCATGAGCTTATATTCGCCTGCCTCAAGAACGTATGAACCGGTTTTACTATACTCTTTGTTAGCATCGTAAGAAGCCATATCCTCTACCTTAAAAGTAAGTGTTACAGTTTCAGATTCTCCTGGTTTAATCACATCTGTTTTTTCAAATGCAATTAAATCGATTGACGACTTTTCAATCCTTCCAGTGTAAGGGGCTGAGAAGTATAATTGCACAACCTCTTTACCTTCTACTGAACCAGTGTTTGTTACATTAACATCCACTGTTACTTCTGTATCAGTCCAATTTAAACTATCTTGAACAACTTCTTGTTCAAAGTTTGAATAGCTTAATCCATAACCAAATGGATATTGGACTTTTTCATCATAATTAATAAAACCTAAATCTGCAGCAGTTTCATAAAAACGGTATCCAACATATATACCTTCTGAATAATCAACATATTTTAATAGAACATTACTTGAGTCCACAGCTTGCGAATATGAACCATCATTATTTTCGAATACATAATCAAAATCACCGAAATTTGCCATAGCAGGTGCATCGAGAAGATCTTTCGTATATAGATCCACTGTTCGACCAGATGGGTTAACTTCACCAGAAAGAACCCTTCCCAATGCATTAAATCCGTTTTGTCCTGGTCCTGCCACATTCAAGATACTTTTTATCTGACTATAATTTTCAACCCAACCAAGTTCAAATGTATTCGCACTGTTTACTACTAGGATCACGTTATCAAAATTTTCTGTAACAGCATCAATCATACCCTGTTCTCTATTGCTCAGTTCAAGGTAATGTTTGCTTGTATCTAGATCATCTTCATTACCAAATTTCTGACCAGTTGCACCAAATGCACCACCCTCAGGATCAAATGTGTCTGGACCATCCATACTACGTGGTAGGTCCGCTCCCTCTCCACCTGAACGTGCAAGGAAAATAATTGCGACATCTGAAAAGCCTTTCGCTTGTTGCATTAATTCATCTGTATAGAAATCAGATGGTTTTGGTTCTGGAATCGTCCAGTCTTGGCCATCCATACCTACAAGTGGTCTCTCTATACCTGTATCAACATAAGCTTTATATAATTCCTCATTGACTTTAAAACCGGCCCCTTCAAGACCATCCTTTGGTGTAACTGCTTTCGACGCATCTGATGCGCCTGATCCAGTACCACCGTAAATTGGATTAGTAAAACTCCATCCGAAAACGTTTACTTTTTCGCCCTCAGACAACGGTAAAGCGTTTTCATTATTTTGCAATAGAACAATACCTTCGTCTGCAATCTGCTCAACTACTATCTCTGAATTTTCACGGGCTTTAACTGCTTCTGCACTTTCTAAATCTATTGTAGAAAAGTACGCTGAGATAACATCCGAGAATTGAGCTAATGCAACGTTTGCAGCAACAATAATAATGATTAAGAAAGACAGAATTGAACTCCAAACAATCCGAAATTTTTTCTTGCTCATTTTCTTTTTCGCCATTTGGTTCCCCCCTAACTATATTTACAACAAAATATTACCATATTATTTTTCTGATAAATTTCATCTGCATAAACTGTTGTTATTTTTGCATGAACTGTAAATCTATTATGTGAATTCTGTAAATAAAAAATAGACTTAGATTTTACATATACTCAAAACCCAAGTCCTTGCATTACATTAGTTATTATTCAACTAGTTTAATATTGGCATAAATATCTTTAGTTCAAACCACTTACCCTTTTGATCCACACTAACCACACCATCATACTTTTGAACAGTGTATCGAATGCTTTTCAGACCATAGCCATGATTAAATGAATCCTTCTTAGTCGTTACTGGTAGTCCAGCTTCTAGTTTTAGATCTCCTTCAAAATAATTTTCAATACGAATCATAAGGAACTTCTTTTGAGTAAAGACAGAAACATGAATTAATCTTTTTTCAGCTTCTTTGATTTGTTGTACATGTTCTATTGCATTATCTAGCGCATTCCCAAAAATGGTGGTGATATCAACGACATCCATATCGTTCAGCAAGGTGCCATTAGCAACGCAGGTTAGAGTAATTCCATTCTTAATGCAATAGAGATTTTTGCTAGTAAGTACTGTATCCAAGACATGGTTACCCGTTTTGTTTTGTGCTTCGTAAAATTTAATATCATTCTCCATCTTCTCTAGAAATTCATTTCTCTTATCTACGTTTTCTTCAGCTCTAAGTGCTATAAGTTGATTTTTTAAATCGTGATATTTAAAATTAATCATTTCGATGCTTTCTTTTGATAGCTGATACTGAGCATATTGATTCTGTAAGATATCCTGTACCGCTTTTAACTCATGCCTTGTTCTTAAGTCGTTTATTTGAATATGGTATGCATATAAGATAGACAGTCCACCCAAGTCAACCAAGGTTCGAATATTAAGAATCTCTTTGGCATATTGTCCACTAAAGGGAGTCCTAGAGGTCACAAAGCTCAAATTGCTTATTGCAAACACGGCTATACCCGTCATTATTGTTGACCAAAATTCACGCTTCCTAATATTCAATCTACCTTCTGTAGGAATATGCCTTTTTTCTAACAAGCATAATGAAAGAAAAAGAAAAGCATATACAAACAATAGTAAAAGAAGCTCTAAAAATATATCACTGCTTTCAGCATTCCAGAAAAAGAACCGAACCTGCCATTCCAGAGATGCTACAAATTCTGCGGCAACAAACGCTCTTACACTAAAATATCCTGCTTCAATCATACTAATATCACAACACATATAAATCAGAAGAAACATCATTCCCATGGCGACAACCATACATGGTACCCAAAAGACAATCGGCAAGTCTTTGGTGATTACTAGAAAAACAGACTGAATGATGAGAGCACCACTTGAAAATGCCACCAATCTCCAGCCATATAGTTTCTTTGCCAATATCGATATATATACAAGACACGCAAGCCACTCCGCTAATGCTGTAAGTATTCTCGGGATATCCGGAAGAACATCATTCACTTTATCACCTCACCCCAATAATGGGATAAAGCTTCCATGAATGCTTTTCGTTTATTTCGGCTTACTAATAGTTCTTTCCCTTTCACGATTGCACAGTTATCATTCATTCCATCCACATGCTCTAAATTGATTAAGTAGCCCTTATGTGCACGAAAGAAGTGGAATTCAGATAATTGTTTTTCCAACTCTTTCATTGTACCGGTTGTCATAATTTCTTCTTTATTCATGGAAAAATTAAGCTTATGCCCGAAACTCTCCACATAATATATATCTGAAACCTTTAGACGCATAACCCCACCTTTGACCGCTATCGTAATAAAGCGCGACTCTCTTTTCTTCATTCTTTCAATCGCCCGATTCAGCCGTTCCGAGAACGCAAAATAAGAAATCGGTTTCAACACATAATCCAATGCATCCACTGAATATCCTTTAATCGCATACTGTGCCATATTGGTAATAAAGATAATAACAACCTCTGAATCCATTTTTCTAATTTCTTCTGCGGCAGCCATCCCGTCCATAAAACGCATTTGAATATCCATTAAAATAATGTCAAATTGAGCATGATAGTTTTCAACAATTTCATCTCCATCCGAAAAAGTCTCCATTTCTATATTTTCACCTTTCTCTTGTTCGAACCTTCTAATATACTCTATTAATTGCTCCTTATATTTAACATCATCCTCGACGATTGCAATACGTATCATTTCCTTAATTCCTTTCAATTTATTCCATTACCCTCTAAAAAAATTAGAGATTATTATCTCTCTTAAAACTTTGTATATAATTAAACTTTTAACATAACATTAAAGAAATAGAAAGAGGTTGACTAGACTTGGCAGATAGGAATTTTAAAGTAGTAATTTTAAATTAATAGAATAAGTAGACATCTAAAGTATTTTTAAAATTTTAAAAAACTCCCTCCAGAAGGAAAGGTTTACTATTCAATATTGATTACATCCACTATTATCTTTCTTAACAAGTAGCGACAGAACTTGAGGCATCTAGAGTATATGTGGCAACCTATGAGATGATGGTGATTATAACCACGGCCTCAGCCTCCTCAACAAGCAAGTTTTTCTGCTGATCTTCACCTCATGCTATTCACCTGGAGTTTCCACCTTCCGCTACAATCATAAAATCCAATTATCAACATTAGATTTTACCCCCCCCTTATTTATAGTCGCTTCATAATGCTCTTTACTAAGTCTTACTACTTTAAGTTCTTTAATTCTCTCATTCCATTTCAATGCTAGGCTCTGAATTCCAAAGAATTTTGTGAAAGTATGACTCCCAATGATAAGATTTATCCCTTTAAACTCTGCATATTGAATTGTATGGACTTCAGCATCATACCGATCTTTGCATTGCACCCCCCTGGAACTTTTGCTGAATAACGAAGGCGTTTAACCCCAACAAGCCCACCTTTTGAAAAATCATCCTTATATGGAAGCATCCACATCTCCATACGTCTGTTGAATTCCTGTATATCACTAAATTTGAATAGTCCTCAAAGTTACCAATTGTGCCCGATTTTAAATCCATACGAATGCACCACCCTTTCACCGTTGTTATAGAGAGATGATGGTAAAAAGGTGGCATCCGTTTGCATTTTTTGTGGGAAATTAGTGAATTAAAGAAAATCTCCTTTAAGCCTATCATTTATACTCCATTAGAAAAAGCACCTATATACAGCACCTTTAATTGTTTGCTATTATTTATGATATTTTTAGACAAAGTCTAAAAATATAAAAGCCTGTGAAATTTACGATGAAATTTCACAGGCTTTTTCATTTCAGAGGATTGTTTTATCACAACCTCTGCCTTAATAAAGAAACTAACTTTAATTCAAATATAGCTACTAAGCGTCCTTTTACTTCATGATTTTTCAGTTTTTCTATCCTTTTATCGGTTTTCTCACCAGTCTCTTAAACCTAACAACAGCCTATCTAAATGACTCTCACTCAGAAACATTTCACAGACTAAAAGCAATAAATCGTTTTTTACCCAATATATCCGATAATTCATGTTTCCTAATAGACATTTGTACAATTTTTTCAATATAGTTTAGGAAATATCAAGGGTTGCATCGTCTATTTTGGGATATTTCCTATCCATAGCACAACTAACCACATCTTCATCAATTGCGATTATAAAGGTTGTCTTTTTTACAGCTAAAAATAACTTTATTGCTTCCAGTGTGTCAATTATACGTTCAGAACTGAACCTATCTAAGTCATCTATAATGATGATAAGATTCTCTAAGTTAGAATTATTCATCATTTGCTCAAATTCCTCTTAAACAATCTAATATGAAGAACCACGTTTTCCTCTTCTGATTGTTCTTTGAGGAATTCTTTTGCCTTCATCATTCCTGCTAATGTTTCTTCATCCTTTTTTCATCTTTGGGTATAATTGATGGGTAGGAAGTTTAATGGTTAGTTACACCGCAAAACCATCTGCGCCACGCACTCAACATGCTAAGAATAATTATTATTGACAATATCCAATGACAGTAGTAATAATGTTTACCTTATAAAAAAATCTTCCTACAATAGGAAGATTTTTATTTTAATAGATATTAATATCAACTACTCATCTTCCAACATTTCTAGAACATTAAGTGTAGGAAGAATTAAATTTGGAACTCCCGACATAGAGGTTACGTGACTAATATAACTTCTAACATATGGGAATAGTATAGCTGTTCCATTTACTTTACATAGATTAATAAAGTCTACTCCTATCTCACCTTCTAAAGAAAAATCCCCTACTATTTCTATACTCATATAGAATGGATAGTTATTTTCTTTTGCATCTTTAAAAATCTCACACATTAATATTACCAATGCTTCATCTTGAGTTTTATTAATTTTAATATCTGAACTAAGTTGAAAATCCAATGTTACATTATCTGTAGGTTCAAAACTTTGATTAACTTCAAAGATTGATTTATTAATAACATAATTATTAAAAGTAAAACTACTAGGTACAATTTCTTTAGTCATAAATTAAGCTCCAATAGGTAGTTTAGTAGTATCTTCATCATTTATTTCTCTATTTACAATAGTAAAGAAGGAACTGTAGTTTTTACTATTCCCTTGTTGATACGATACTGTACCTAAAGAAAACCCCTTACTAATATTATCAAACTCACTTCTAATATAAGCACTATGAGCTACAGCTGTTCCTTCAAATTCATAACTAAATTCATTGTCAGGTAACTTAAATTCATTGTCTACCTTCTCCATAAACTCTAAACTACCTGTTTCTTCTAAATCCCTTAAAAGTTGCTCCTCGGTTGTATTGCTAAAGTAAGCATCCAACTGATTCATCAATTCTTCTTCGTTCCACATTATTTTATCACCTCTATGATAGTTAATAATCAGGATACAGTAGCAATTTCTTCACATGGTTCTACAATACAATTTTGATTTCTAACACATAATACTATCGCATTGTCTATTCTAGACCTTATTTTTAATTCAACATCAATGTCAGTTTGATAAAACTCTGATTTTCTGATGACATGTATTGGTCTATTTGAAAAAAACTTATTCCACATATTAAAGAAAACTCCATCAACAAATCCATCTTTAGGTGTGTACCCTGCCATTTTTAACATACCCTTAATTGCTCTATTCTTTAACTTATTCGTGGTAGCTACTGTTGGTGCATCAGTTAAATCCAATAATGTTTGAGGATTTACTCTGATTGTATTCTTTATTATTCGAGGGTGTTGCTTCATTCTCCTGCCCCAAACTTGAGCATGTTCCAAACCATCCATTGACTCGTCAAAAAAATATGTACCATTACCTAACCAATGAGAATGTCCCTCACTTATATGATAAACACCATTTTCAATGGTTGCTTCAATAACCTGTGCTTCATTACAATGATATCCAATAAACTCCCTCATTAATCCACCCTCAACAAAATAAATGTAATTTATTACAATTACCCTTTATACAAATATACACTTGCAAAAGCATTGTATGCAAGATAAATAGCATAGATAAGACTAATTTTATTCAAAAATATATCAAAATTATCTTAGGATTATATAATTATGCATAAATAAGATTCTAATAGATAATAGATAATAGATAATAGATAATGGATAAACCTTACAGTGGGGCACTGGGGAGAGAAGAGAAGTATTATGGTGTTATATTACCATTAATATTTTTCTCTACTATTTTGAACAATTCTTTATAAGCACTAGAAAGAGTTAATCCTTTTAAAGAAATAATTCCCCTCTCATTTTTCACTGTTTTCTTCAGATATAACATATAATATGTCCTTGCTAATCGCTCAGTATATTTATATTCTGAAACTGGCAGTATAACCCCTTGAGATATAAGCTCTTTTATGACATTGCTTACTGTTTGACGAGAAACTCCTGCAAGTTCCCCAATAGAATTCATGCCTGCAGAGAATACTCCCTCATCATGGTATATCTTTCCTATGAGAATTATGGCTAGCATGACCTTTCTGGTAGTTTTCCTTTCTTGTTTTGCTATGAAATTAATATCTCTCATACTAATTACTAATTGTCTTCCTCTCCTAGTATATAAGCCTTGATATTTCCCTTTTGCATAAACATAATTCACATGCCGTTCTACTTCTTTCCTTAAGAACTCAAGACTTATTTCATTAGTTTTCTTATTCTCCTTTTGTCTTTTAACCCAAGAACAAATATGCTGAATCGCCTCTTCACGAGAGACAGATTGTTCCTTAAAATAAAGAGCTAGAAGAAACTGTGCTTTATGCCGCTCCCCTTTTTTCCTTAATCCTTCTGTTAAATACTGTTCAGAAATCTTCTTAAGGCCTTGAGAATCATCAAAGTATAGTTTCATTTCTATAAAACTCTTTTTCACTTTATTATCATTCTCTTTCTGTAAAATTACCTTTTCAGTATGTCTACTATCATTTTTCCCCTGCCGATTATTATCAAAAACAATATCAATTGCCTTTTCAATAATTTTATAATTGGTAGGAACTATTTGTTTAAAGTAATTAAAACTATCTACCACTGGCTCAAACTTATCTTGTTTCATATAATAAGAAAATTGTTTTGTCTTTTTGTGAAATGCCAAGGGTAGCTTTACTGCTCTTCCATTTATATTTTCTGGTCGCAATTCTATTCCATTTCCTAATTCACCTAAATTACCTAATATTATTCTTCCAAAAAATGCAACTCTCTTTATTGGTAGTGGCTTATCAAAAAATATCTGAACATGGTACCCTTTACTACCACTAAACATAATATGTATATCCCGCCGATTTAATCCTGCCTTTTCCAACTCTGAAACAATTGCTAAGACTCGATATTTCTGTCCTTGTGCATCTCCTTCTACATCAATGTCAAAGACTAAAAATATTGTTGAGTTTCCTGCGTAGTATATTCCTATTGTTCTCTTCCCAGTTATATGTGACCGAATAATATTATCTGTTATTTTATGTTTTTTCTGCACCCAACCAACAAAACCGTCCTTCGTTTGATATTGTTCAATAAATGGTTCTCTGGTTCGAATTAAAATTTCATTCATTTTTTCTATAATAGTTCCTATATCATGTTGATGTAATTTTCTCATAGTTGTTATTCCTCCTAAAAAAACTGAAAACTTACCGATTTTTGTTTGTTAGGAAAAATTAAGAACCCTTCTACCTTCAACTCTAGAATGAAATAAAAATTTGCATAAAAAATGAGAGTTAGTAGAAAAAAGATGTTCCTTTGCAGGCTACTGCGGATTCTTAGGCAAAGCCTATCCGCAAACCTACAAGAACATCTACAAACTAACTCTCATCCATTAGAATAATATAGTATAGTAAAAACCAACTTATAGTTAATTTATGTACTTGCTTTATATTCTCCCGTATAACCACAAAATAATTCCATGACTTTACAAAAATCATATAAACCAGAATATCCCCTCATACGTTTACTTGTCTTTACAAAACCTACTATCATGTTCATACGTTGCTCATCGTTTAACTTCCATCCAATTCTTTTTAAATCTGTGAATGTCCAGAAGGTAATTGGTATTCCAGTATTTTCATTTTCTGTAAAATCAAAAACTGGTAATTTACTCTCTTTTACTTTCCTAATATCAAAAAGTCCATTTTCCATTAGAATCATTTTTGCTCTCCGACCTTTTGTAGATTTCTTAAAAATGAGTTAGCTATATTAACAAAAATTGTTTTCCCTTCAAGAGTTTCTATTCTTTCTACTTTTAAAGTCAAGTCAATCTCTGCATCAACTAAATCCCATGTTTTAACACCGTCTACTTTATTTCCGATTAATACCATTTTTTCATATCGTTTACTATCTAAAAGAGTGTATAGATTCACCTTTCCTTTCTCTTCTATCCTAGCAAGTATATATCTCTGTTGAATTGAAAATTTCATCAAATCCCCTCCTATAGAAAAAGAAATTTTATAGATTATAAGCTATTTTTTTTCTTTGTCAAATAAATTCAGAACATTTTATAGTAACAAATTCATTTTAAAAAATCTGAGTTTTATTGATATTTTTTTGTTCTTTAAAATTTTTTTGTATTTTAAAAAAAAAAAAACGATTTTCGACCAAAAATGTTTTTAAAAAATGTACTCTATGCTTGTCGACAATATCCATTACATTGTGCACATGTAACACACTATAACAAGCAACAGGAGTGTCTAAATGGTTATAAAGCGGTTCTTTGAAGCAGACGATTCAAAAAGTCTAGATGAGTTATTCAATGACTTATTAAAATGCAATATTGACATTATCATTAAGAATACTTACGATTCAGATAAGGTAAACATTGCTACTACTGCTTATGAAAGGAAGGAAATCTGACATGAGTTTAGTAGTAGGAAATAATAATAAAAGAATTGCGATTTATGTAAGAGTAAGTACCAAGCATTTTGCCCAAGGAGAAAGTGTTGATAACCAAATCTCTTACTTTAAAAACTATGTTGATAATTTAGGAGGACAGTTAGTAGAAGTTTATGTAGATAACGGTATCTCTGGTACAAGTTTAAAAAAAAGAACTGAACTAAGAAGACTGATGAAAGATGCAGAGAAACAGATGTTCGATGTTGTTTATGTAAAATCAATATCACGATGGGCACGGGATACAGTTGATTCCTTAAACCTTATCAGAAAACTAAGAAGTCTTAATATTAGGTTAAGGTCAATTACAGAAAATTATGATTCGTTCACTGACCAGAATGAATTTTTCTTGACAATACATTCTGCTGTTGCTCAGCAAGAAAGCGAACTTACATCTGCAAGAATAAAGTTCAGCACCGCAGAAACTGCTAGAAAAGGAAAACATCATGGTACTCCACCATATGGTTATAACAAGGTTAATGGAAGACTGGTACCTAGTCCTTTACACTCAATAACTGTACAAGAGATATTTAAGCTTTACCTGTATGAAGGTTGGGGGGTCCAAAAGATTGCTAATTATTTGACGTCGAATAATGTTCCTACTCCCCGTAGAGTATTGAATGCAAAGAATGCTGGGGATAAATGGCACGACTCTGCTGTTCGTATAATACTGACTAATCCTCATTATGTCGGTGATTTAGTCCAAGGACGGGAAACTACTTCTAATGATAAAGTTTTTCTTCAAAAACGGGGTTATAAAAGCCGAATTCGACATAGTAAAGAGAATCACATAGTCGTAAAAAATACCCATAGCGCTTTAATAAGTCACAGTGAATTTGAAGAAGTTCAATCCAAATTAACTATGAGGGCAGAAAGAATTTTCCGCGGTAGAGGAAATAAGTCTATATTCGCTAGATTAGCGTTCTGTGCCGATTGTGGTGCTGGTATGATTTATAAAAAGGACAGAAAGAGTTATGTTTGTGGTACTTATCAAAAAAATGGTAGTAAGAAATGTGGTTCACATAAGATTCAGCACGAATCACTTAAAGAGGCAGTCTTAACAGACGTCCATGAATTGGCAAGTCCGACAATTGATATGCAACCTTTACTTGAAATAGCATTAAGCAGGTTTAATAAACAGGCTAGTTCATTTAAAGAGGAACTTAGTCAAGTTAACCGTGAACTAACTAATATCCAAAGTGAACTGACTCAGCTCACTCGAAAATTGGCAAAAGGTCTTATTCCAAATGACTTATTTCAATTGGCTAATGAAGATATTATGAAAGAGAAAAAAATTTTGGAAAGTAGGGCAAGTGAGTTAGTTAGATTACTTTCTTCAGAAGAAGACAGTGTACATCATTTGAGCACCTTCCAAAAACAGTTAAAAAAATTTGTTGAATTACAAATCTCTGACGAAGAAGTTCTTCGACAAATGTTGCACAATTTAATAAAGAGAATTGAGATTTTTGCTGATGGTACAATTAGTATTCACTATAGATTTAAGAACCCAATATAAGGAAGGCTTAGAAGCCTCCCTTATATTATTTTTTTAATGTCATCAATAATACGCTCTCAACATGCGCAGTATGCGGAAACATATCAACCGGCTGCAAATACTCCACCTTATAATCTTTAGACAAATAATCAATATCCTTTGCTAAGGTAGATGGATTACATGAGACATACACAAATTTCTTCGGTTTAACCTTTTTAATCGCGTCTAATAATTTTCGATCACAGCCAGTTCTCGGCGGGTCAACGACAACCACATCTGGGCGCCAGCCTTCTTCTACCCATTTCGGCAGCCAGTGTTCTGCTGTGCCTGTTACATAGGTTGCGTTTTCGATACCGTGTCTATCTGCGTTTTTTTGTGCATCTGTAATCGCAGCTTCGATTGTATCCATGCCGCGGACTTCACTTGCGCCGTCTGCTAGCCATAAGCCAATAGTTCCGACCCCACAATAAGCATCCGCTATTTTTTCTTTTCCTGTTAACGCTGCTGCTTTTTTTACTTCATCGTACAGCTTTACTGTTTGAACAGGGTTCAATTGGAAAAAGGCACGGGCTGACAATTCGAAGTTTAAATCACCTAGTGTTTCTTGAATGACTTCTTCCCCACTTAAATGGATGGTTTTTTCGCCAAAAATAAGAGACGTTTTGTTGCCGTTGATGTTTTGCACTAAAGATTTTACTTCTGGTAATCTTTTTTGAATTTCAGCCATTACTAATTTTTTTCTTGGCATTTCTTTTTGTGTTGTGATCAATACCACTTGTACTTCTCCAGATTCAAAGCCAGCGCGTGTTACAATCGTGCGGACGATCCCTTTTTGTTTCCGTTCATCATAGATTGGCACTTGGAATTCTTCTAAGATTTTGCGGACTTCTTCTGATACTTTATTCGTTAACGGATGCTGTACCATACAATTCTGAATGGGGATTAAGCGATGGGAATCTAGTCCATATAGCCCTGCAATCACAGCACCATTTTTTTGCTGTCCCACTTGGAATTGACTTTTATTACGATAATTCCATGGATCTTCCATGCCGATTGTTGGGCGAATATCCAATTTATCGATTTTTAGCTTTGTATGTCTTTCTAATGATTGAATGACAATATCTCTTTTTTCCTGCAATTGCTGATCATAGGCTAAATGCTGAAGCTGACATCCTCCACATTGTTCATAAAAAGGACATGGTGCTTGTACGCGAAAAGGCGAGGCCTTTCTTATCTTCTTTACCTTTCCTTCTGAAAACTTGGGCTGAACCTTTGTTGCTTCTACTACCACTTCTTCTCCGGGAAGAGCACCTGGCACAAATACAACCTGCCTTTTAAAATAGCCGACTCCTTCTCCGTTGATCCCTAAACGTTTTATTGTCAATGGGAAGGTTTGTCCTACTTTCAGCTTCGCCATCGTATTTTGTTGTTTATCTTTCATCTATAATTACTCCTATTATCTTCTATTAAAAGGGTACTACTAGCTTTCCTCATTATGTCTTCTTCCTATACTAAAGCTTCTTTGGGGAAATATCCAGTTTCTCTTATTCCCAGAAGCTGAAAAAGATTTCCAGCTAATAAAAACTATAATTCCTCAGGTAAATAGCTTAATGACAAGTGAAGCAACTATTGCAAAAATATTGTAATAGTTGCTTTTTTAACGAAAACTCCTGAGGCAGCTATAAAATAATTACTGTCAACCATCCCTTAAGGTATTGACATGTAGATAATTCTAAGCTATTCTAAATAACGCAAGTAATTACTTACATTCATTTTTGGAAGTTGGATGGGATATGGAAAAAATAAATAGTACATCAGATCGAATCATTCAAGCGTTTATTGAGCTATTTCGTGATTATGGATATAAAGGAACAACGACCCGCGCCATTGCCGAAAAAGCAGGAGTAAATGAAGTAACAATTTTCCGCCATTTTGGAAATAAAAAGGGGATTATGGAAGCAGCTATTCAATCAGTATCCTATCACCCTATGTTAGAAAAAGTTATTAATGAACAAATGGTTTGGGATCTTGAACAAGATTTGTGGGTAATCGCAGAGGGCTACCTTACGTATATGGAAAAAGTTAAAGATTTAATTATGATTGGTATGAGAGAAGCGCAAATGTTTCCCGAACTTAATGAAACGATTGTTAACATTCCAAAGCAATTAAAAGAAATGATGGTATTATACTTTAATGAGATGAATAGAAGAGGCAAGATAGTGGATACAGATATTGATTTTCAAGCGATGAATTTTATCTGGCTGAATTTCGGCTACTTTCTTTCAAAATCTCGCTTTGGTGACAGTGTCATTTCAAGTTCAAAAAAGGATTTTATAAAACACAGTGTTTATCTTTTTGCTAGGGGATTAACACCCTAGTAATTTTTTTTACTACAAATGCAAGCATGTACTTGCTTTAAAAAGGGGAATTTAAATGAAAACATTAAAACAATTTTTTAAACATCCTGAAACTATTATTGGTATTT
Organism: Niallia circulans; assembly: GCF_003726095.1. NCBI lineage: Bacteria > Bacillati > Bacillota > Bacilli > Caryophanales > Bacillaceae > Niallia > Niallia circulans. The sequence continues at coordinate 4,708,049 of NZ_CP026031.1, read as the reverse complement.
CCACTGCGGTTGCATTCCTATTAATTTTCTTCTGTGTATGGATGACAGCATATGATGGCGTTAATAATCGGATCGACAAACTGAAAATTGGCTTAGTTAATGAAGACCAACAAATAGGTTCCATGATTGAAAAAAAAGTAGTGAAAAATGTACCATTTGAAGTGAAAATGTACCAATCGATTGATTCTGCAAAAAAAGATATGAATCAATCAAAACTAGATATGGTAATGCATATCCCTGCAATCTTCTCTAGTCGACTACAAGAAAATGGGAAACCGGAAATTAACTATTTCATTAACCAAGCAAACGCTACTTTGGCAAAACAAATAATGGATGGAGCAGCAAAGAATATTACTCAATCCATTAATGAAAATGTTTATAATTATAAACAACAACTTATTCTGTCAAACTTACAGGAACAATTAGGAAAAAACATACCATCAAATGAGCTCGCACAAGAATTTTCAAAGGGAATTTCTCAAGCTTTGGAATCTTTAAACATCCAATCTGTCCAAACAACTGTAGAAAAGACGAATAATGTTGATGGATTTGCTCCTACTATGGTGCCGATGATGATGGTACTTGCTTCATATGTAGGCTCTATGATTATGAGCCTTAATATGAATATTGTTTCATCAAAAATAAAAAGCAATTATAATAAATGGTCGATATTCTTAGTAAGACAAATCATTAATATAGGTGCATCCATTCTTTTATCTGGCATCACATTATTATTGTTTGCTATATTTAATATTGAATTACACATATCTATAATGGAGTCAGGAATATTTCAAATTTTTGTCTATTTTTCTTTCTTAAGCTTGACACAGATGTTTGTTATTTTATTTGGACCAGGTGGCATGTTATTTAACATCCTTGCCCTTTCATTGCAGCTTGTTACTTCAGGAGTAATTATTCCAAAAGCGATGTTATCCAGCTTCTATCAGACGATTGGTTCCTATTTACCGGCAACATATGCCTCAAATGGCTATTATTCATTGATTTTTGGAGGAAAGAGTTTAACAACTGAGATGATGGCTCTGCTAATCGTATCAGCTGTAACCCTTTTTGTAGCATTGTTTAGAATTGCTTTACTAAAAAAAAGCGTTTCTACAAATAGTGTCGTGAGTCAATAAGACTGTTTTACAAACTAGGTATTCAAAACAGCATTAGCACTGAAAAAGCTTCCTAAAATATCCCCCTTTCCAGCTAATAAAAACTACATTCCTTAGGTATATGGAACTGAAATTCATTACATGATTTAGCATTGGCTTAATAGTAGATTAATAATCCTTTTCTATACTAAGGTAGTACGAAAAATTACTTTGTTGAGGTGATTCTTTTGAATTTCAAGAAGTTAACATTGGGAATGATGACTGCTTTACTTTTTACAGGAATGTTAGTTGGCTGCTCTGACCAAAAAGATGACCAAAAGGAAGATACCAAAACAGAAACACCAGCAGAGAACGAAACAAAAGAATAAGAACATGAATATAGAAATAAGAAAGAGGCTGATCCCGATGTTCAGCCTTTTTTCTTATATGCATTTTCAAAAAAAGCAGATTATTCTTCTTCTGAACTTGCTTTATTTTTCAGAGCAAAATAATCTTTTAACATCACCTGATTTTCTGCTATATCTGCTAGTGTATACTGGTCCAATACTTTAAAAAACTGTTCCAATGCATTATTTAGAACATGCTTTAATGAACATACCGGCGTAATGACACAGGCATTTTTATCCTCAAAACATTCTACCAAATAGAAGTTTTCCTCTGTTTGGCGGATAAGTGCGCCAATATTGATTTCTGCTGGATCCATCGCTAAACGAAAACCACCGCTTCTCCCTCTGATTGTTTCTATATAGCCTAATTTTCCGAGATTGAAAATAATCTTCATCAAGTGATTTTTCGATATATTATAAACTTCGGATATTTCTTTGATATTTGTCAGTTTTGGTGTTTCTTTTGTTGCCAAGTAGATTAATACTCTTAGAGAGTAGTCAGAATAGTTAGTTAACCGCATAACCCTATCTCCTTTTGCTATTTTTACGGTTCTAATAGTGAAAATGTGAACATTTTGTTAAACATGTTAAAAACAGTGAAAAAGATGTATTTGAAATATTGCTTTTATCCAGACAGACTTTTATCATTAAAGATGTATTTAAAATATTACTTTAAAAGAAGGTTATAAAAATGCTATCACAAAAAACAATTGACATTATTAAATCTACTGTACCAGTATTACAAGTACATGGTACACAAATAACTACTGTTTTCTACAAAAATATGTTTGCTGCACACCCTGAACTGCTGAATATTTTTAATCATGCTAATCAAGCACGAGGACGCCAGCAAACCGCTCTTGCTAATACCGTATTAGCAGCAGCACAAAATATTGATCAGCTTGAGACTATTATACCAGTTGTAAAGCAAATCGCCCACAAACACCGCAGTTTAATGGTGAAAGCCGAGCACTATCCAATCGTCGGGGAATTTCTTTTAAAAGCGATTAAAGAAGTTCTTGGAGATGCTGCTACTGATGAAATTATCCAAGCATGGGCTGATGCTTATGGTGTCATTGCCCAAGTATTTATTGATATTGAAAAAGAAATGTATGAAGAAAGTGCTTCTAAAAATGGCGGCTGGGCTGATTATAAAGAATTTAAAGTGATGAAGAAGATAAAAGAAAGTGATGTTATTACGTCCTTTTATTTAGCTCCAGCTGACGGCAGTTCATTGCCAGCCTATGAAGCTGGTCAATACATTACCATCCGCTTATCCATTCCCGGGGAAAAATTCTTATTTAACCGTCAGTACAGCCTATCATGTGCCAGCAATAAAGAATATTTCCGTATTTCCGTTAAAAAGGAAGCGTCAGTAGAAAATCCGGACGGCAAAGTTTCTAATTATCTTCATAGCGATATTGATGTTGATGATCTAATAGAAGTTACCGTTCCAGCTGGTGACTTCACCCTTTTAAAAGAAGAAAGCCCGATTGTTTTTATTAGTGGTGGTGTTGGTATCACCCCATTTATGAGCATGGTAGGAACTATTGCAAAAGAGCAGCCAGATCGCGAGGTACAATTTATTCATTCTGCAAGAAGTGGTTCCGTTCAAGCATTCAAAGAGGAATTAATCCAACTGAAAGAAAAAATTGCGAATTTCAACCTTTCCTATATATACGAAAATCCTTCTGAAGAAGATAAGCTAAATCCTTTCTTCCAAAAAGCTGGCTATATTGATGCTGACTGGCTAAAAGAGAATGCCATCACAGCAGATGGACATTACTATGTCTGCGGCCCAGTTCCATTTTTACAAGCAGTGATAACAGGGTTAAAAGCAAATGGGGTTGATGATAGTCAGATTCATTATGAATTCTTTGGTCCTTCTATGAAGTTATAAGAAAGAAAAAAGCCATTTGTCCGCTGACAACTGGCTTTTTTTCTATTAATGGATATCCCGTTTCTTAAAGTTACCGCCTTTTACTTCTGATACATCATAAATAGCGACAAATGCTGTCGGATCTAATTCATGAATAATTTCTTTCATTTTTCTTTCTTCCATGCGACTGACTACACATGTAATTTCTTTAAATGGTTCATTCGAGTATCCACCTTCTGCAAGTGTATAAGTGGCACTACGACCTAGGCGGTCACGAATGGTTTCAACCATTATTTCCGGCTCATCTGTAATAATTTTAAACGTTTTGGATCCACTTAACCCTTCTTCTACAATGTGGATTACTTTAGAGGCAATGAAGTATGCAATCGCGGATAAAATAGCTCCTTGGAGACCAAATACGGTAGATACGAAAATAAATACAAACAAGTTTAAAAATAAGATTAAGTCACTTGTTCCGAATGGTAACTTTCTTGAAAGTAATACAGCTAACATATCGATTCCATCTAATGCTCCACCATTACGCAAGGCTAAACCCATTCCAAAACCAATGATAATCCCACCAACAACCGTTATTAGAAGTGTATCTCCTTCAATGATGGTCGGGACATGGTGCATTAAGCTTGTACTAATTGCTAAGGAGAGTATACCGATAACCGAATATATAGCAAAACTTTTTCCTATCTGTTTATATCCTAAAAATATAAAGGGAATATTTAATATCCCAATCAAAATTCCAAGGGGAAATCCCATTAACTGAGAACCAACGATACTTAAACCAGTAACCCCTCCATCGGAGACTGCATTGGGAATAAGCACTGCTTCCAGTCCATATCCCGTGATAATTCCTCCAATAATAACTAATAATGCTCTTGAAGCCTTAAGAAGCTTCTTTTGTTTTTTCTGTGTCTTTTTCTCCATTTACTTTCCTCGTTTCAAACTATTTAAATAATCAACTTATTTATATTTTACCATAGTTAATTGTTAACAACTAAAGATAAGGCTAAAGAGCTACTCAATGCTTCTCCATAGGTAAAGGGATGCATAGCTTAAATATGGATGCCATTCCGGGAGCAACGCCTCCATTTCTTCTTTTGTCGGCTTCTTATCCAATTGTAAAAGCTTTTTCAACGCATTTTGAATCCCTATATCCGCAATGGGAAAAAGATTATTCCTTCCTAATCCAAATAACAATAGATTCTGAATCGTCCATTGCCCGATTCCTCGATAGCGGATTAATTCTTTCATAATTTCGTCATCAGACTTTTTTTCTAAACTAGCGAGATCTAAATTACCTTTTATTATTTCATTGGAAAGATCGATAATATACTCTGCTTTTCTTGTACTAAATTGCAGCTCACGCAATTCTTGGACGGTAAGCTTTGCTACTGTTTCTGGTGCTGGGTAAAACCAGACACCATCTTTTTGAAAACCATATGTAGTCACAAAACGCTGGGTTAAGGTGAAGGCAAACTTTAGGTTTAGCTGCTGATGGATTATACACTTTACTAAACTGTTGTAAGGATGAAAATCTAATACAATCGGTGTTCCATAATGCTCCTCAAAGAGCGGCTTTAATTTGGTTGCTTGAAAATGTTCATGAATGGCGAGCAAGGATTCATCCCACCGGAAAATTCTGCGGATTTCTTTATAAATGAGGTCATGCAAAGAGGAATCTATTTCCTCCCATTCTAAGCGAAATGTTGGTTTTTCCGTTATTCCAGTTGCTTGTATCTTCACCACGATTGGTTTGTTATCGATACGAAGTGGTACTTTGACCCATCTTGCTTCTTTATCCAGTACATGTAGTGGATCTAAGGCTAATCTGCTCAATACGAGATCAAAATTATAAGGTCCTTCAATTTTAATGGTATGCAAGGTGATCACCTGTTTTTTTCTTGTATTATAGCATGAAAAAGCCCAATCAAGAGAAGAAAATCTCTAATTGGGCATGCTTACCATTCTTAATGCATGATCCCTTCATCCATTTCTTTCTTCAGTGTTAAATCGTCTAAGCTTTTAAAAGTATAGCCTCTTTTTTTCAAATCTTTAATTGCTTGTTCCAGCGCTTCTGCGTTATCTTTTGAAACAGTATGAAGTAATAAAATACAGCCAGGATGAACTTGTTTCATTATATTATCATAGCTATACTTCCAGCCCTTTTGCTGATCGGTCTTCCAATCTACAAAGGCTAATGACCAGAACACTTGTGTATATCCTAACTCTTGAGCAAGCTTTAATGTTCTCTCACTAAAAACACCACGCGGGGGACGTAAATAAGTCATTCCCTTTTTCCCTGTTAGTACTTCCGTTTCTTTCACAACGGAATCAAGCTCCTGCTTTAACTTTTCATCACTAACTTGGGTAAAATCTGGATGATGGTAGGAATGGTTTCCAATAATATGGCCTTCCGCAGCCATTCTTTTAACAAGATCTGGAGCACTTTTTAAATAATGACCAGTAATGAAAAACGTTGCAGGTACCTTTTCTTTTTTTAGAACATCAAGAATTTTCCCTGTATACCCATTTTCATAGCCATTATCAAAGGTTAGATAAAGCACCTTATCTTCACTTGTATCTTTATAATAAGCACCATACTTTTCTAGTAAAGCATCTAACTCTGGTCCTGCTTCTGCTGGTTGTTCATTTGCTGCCTTTTTGAATCCCCAGCTTTGTGGTTTATTGGATACACTCGCTACAGCAGGAAGGGCAAATAAACAAAAAGCAGAAAAACAAATAAACGCTTTGATTGCTAATTTCAATGTAATTCCTCCTTTACCGTTCATTCCTTTTGTTATTTTCTGTACACTGGAGGAATTCATTCTTGGTAATAACAAGCAAAGAAAAAAACGGCTAATCTTTTAGCCGTTCTCACCAAATTTATTTGTATACACGATCTTTAAATTGCGCTAATTTTTCTAAAGAGGACATTTCAATATCTTGATGAAGAGAATTACCATGTGCATCCATTGTCACCACGGCTTTAAATCCCTCTACTTTTAAATGCCACATCGCTTCAGGAATTCCAAACTGCATTAGGTCTACACCTTCTACCGATTTAATGCAATCTGCGTAATATTGGGCCGCTCCGCCAATGGCATTTAAGTACACACCGCCATGCTCTTCCAATGCCTTTAATGTTTTAGCACCCATACCGCCTTTTCCAATCACTGCGCGAATGCCAAATTTTTTCATGATATCCCCTTGGTAAGGCTCTTCCCGAATACTTGTTGTCGGTCCAGCAGCCTTCACATGCCAATTTCCATCTTCATCTTTGAGCATAACTGGCCCACAATGATAAATAATTTGTCCATTTAAATCAATTGGAGCCTCATTTGTACTTAAATATTTATGGATCGCATCTCGCCCTGTATACATCATTCCATTAATTTGGACAACATCTCCGACTTTTAATTGGCGGATTTCCTCTTCACTAATTGGTGCTTGAAGAGTAATAACTTCCTCTGCTGCCGCTACTTCATTGTCTTCCGTTTCTGCTTTGAAATCAATTTTATCTCCTTCTTGATATTGCCATTCCTTAATTTCCCCTGTATCAGGGTTTACGGAGATAGCCAAACGACGGAATGCCCAACAATTGTAAGCAACAGATACAAAGAAGCTAGCCGGAATACGGTTCATCACGCCAATTTTACAGCCTAACAGCGTTGTTTCCCCGCCAAATCCCATTGTACCAATTCCTAGTTTATTCGCATTCTCCATGATATACGCTTCTAGCGCCGCTAATTCTGGAATATCATTTGTATCGTCGACAGAGCGGAATAGCTGCTCTTTCGCTAAATCATATCCTGCAGAACGGTCTCCACCGATACCGACTCCAATGAAACCTGCACTACAGCCTTGCCCTTGTGCTTGATATACAGAATGAAGAATACATTTGCGAATTCCGTCTAAATCACGCCCAGCACGGCCAAGCCCTTCTAATTCACATGGAAGACTGTATTGAATATTTTTATTTTCACAGCCTCCGCCTTTTAAAATTAAACGAATATCGATATAATCCTTTTCCCACTGTTCAAACTTTATGACAGGTGTCCCTGCCCCTAAATTATTCCCGCTATTTTCGCCTGTAAGTGAATCAACGGAGTTTGGTCTGAGCTTCCCATTTTTCGTTGCAAGCTCCATTGCTTCATAAATAGCTGCTTTTATATCCAGCTGATTGACAGCAATAGGTGTTTTTATTTTAAATGTTGGCAGCCCTGTATCTTGGCAAATAGGCGAGACTTCCTTATCCGCCATCCCAATATTTTGCGTAATGGTCGCTAAACTCATCGCCGAACGAGTCCCAGCATTTTCTGATGCAGTAGCTTTCGCAATTGCACGGCGCACATCTTTTGGAAGATTGGTCGATGTTTCTACAATTAAATCGTAAATACTCTTCTTCAGATTTTCAAAATACATGCTTCTCCCCCTCATTTGAAAAGCGCAAGGCATACCTTGCACATTTTTTGTTACATACAAATACTCCCTATAAAAAATTATACTCTTCTCTTCGGCGATAGAGAAGTGATTTGCAATCGTTTACAGAAATATTCCCCCAAAAAAACAAAAAAAGCCTGGATGATTTTCTCCATCCAAGCAGTATAATCCTATAAATCTCTATGTTTAAACTCATTACATTTCGATTCTATTTCATCTATCATTTCAATTAAGCGATCAATATCCTCTAGTTCAGCTTCTTCTGGATCAATTGCATCTAGCACATCCATAAACATATTTAATCTTGTTTTTAGAAAAGTAACTTGCTCATTTTTATCTGTAATTGAACTACCCAATGTATTCTCTCCTTTCAAAACTACTTCTTAATCGTAACGAATTTTTCTTCTTTCGGCAACCTTCGTCTTTTTAGCTTTGCACAGGTATTATTTTTTTACACATTCATAGCGGAAAAAGAAAGAAACATCCAGTCAAAGATGCTCCTTTCTGTTTATTTATTGAAACTTTCCTTCCCTAACCCTGTTGCTATATAATCGATAATTCTATCCATCACTTTAGGAAAAAGCTCTGTTCCTATTTCATCTTTATGCAATCTTATCATCATAATCGCTTGGATAACTCCTACCGTTAATTCGGGATTCTCTTTAGGTAAGACTCCACGGTCCATGAGAGTTTTAATAGCGTTGATTCCTCTTTGAGTATGTATCCGCGAGAACTCTTCCATCTGTTCCGGAAGTTTTCTTGTAAGTCTTTCATGTTCATCACTCTGAAAAACGCGCTGAAGAAAAGGATTTTCCTCAACAAATGTAAAAGATGTATGAAAAAATGAAGTAAGCAATTCTTTTGAAGAGAGATCTTCACGAAATAATTCAGCAAGAACTGTCTCACGTACTTCTTCTTCATTTTTTAGAATTTCAAAATAAAGCTCCTCTTTAGATTGAAAGAACTTATAGAAAGAGCCCTTAGCAATCCCACATGCCTGCACAATATCATCAATAGTTGTTTTTGCCAGTCCATACTGTATAAAAATTTCTCTTCCTTTTTCCATAAGGGAACGATGAATATGCTCTTTTTCTTGTTTTGTAAATTTAGGCATGACAAATCTCCTTTTAATATTTTATGACTTTTTATAGACATTTAGTCACATAATGTTTATACTTATCTTAATCTCTTTGTAAATAAAAGTAAATAAGTAATAGCATATTTTTAAATCTATATGACTATAAGACCTTTTTTGTTCATATAAAGAGATGGCAATGGAGGGGAAATTCATTGTTAGATCCATTCCCCCTCTTTCAATATTGAATATAAAGATGGAGAGATGATAATGAAGACCTTAGAAAAAGCATTTGAATTTGAAAAATTATATAATTTTCGTGATATTGGCGGTATGACAACCAGTGACGGGCGCAAAATGAAAGCTGGTGTTTTATTTCGTTCAGAAGAGTTATCTAAGTTATCCAACAAAGATTTGGAAACCTTCGATAAATTGAATATAAAAGCCATTTGTGATTTAAGAACACCTAATGAACAAAAATCAAAGGTAAGTCGTATCCCGACCGGAAAAAGAATTCAATTATTAAATGTATCCATCCATGATAAAAGCCGAGAATTTACCCGTCTTGAATTCTTTAAATTTCTAGTTAGCAAGTCAAATACCATTGATTTTGAAAAGATCATGAAAGAAATGTATGAACATATGGCCTTTGGCTGTCATAAGGAAATTCGCGAAATTCTTATCTTTCTTTCAAACCAGCAAAATATTCCTGCCCTGATTCATTGCACAGGAGGAAAAGACCGAACTGGCTTTATATCAGCAATTATTCAATTACTTGTGGGTGTCCCATATGAGGCGGTTATAAACGAGTATCTAGTATCAAATCAGTTAATAGCTGCTCGTATGAAGAAAGTCGAAAACTTTATTAGATGGATGAGTTTGTTTCAAGTATCACCAGAACGATTAAAGCCCATGCTAGAGGTTCAACGTGATTACTTAGAAGACGTATATAGTAAAATCATCGAGGAGTACGGAAACATAGAAACATATCTTCTGGTGGCTTGTAATATTCCTCAAAGCAATTTAGACAAGCTCAAACAATTATTAATTGAATAGAAAGTTATGATCTTTAATATAGGGGCATTACATGTGAAGATGGGTTTAGAGATAATTTAATTGGTGATTTGGCTTAACTTTCTACCCAGCAAGTTTATTAAAAAGAAGACAACGCTACATAAAAAGAGCATCTTCTAAGACTTAAGATGCTCTTTTTCTCTACATTATTGTAGGACTGTCCCCTTTTCCTTTACCTCCATATCTTCTCTAACAGCAGGAAGCTGGGTTCCTTCTTTCATTTCTGATGATTCAATTATTTGATCTTTCGTTGTAGCTATCCTGTTCGTAATTTGATTATATTGTCTCTTTGTTTGAAAGTAGAGTTGTTTGAAATCCTCTGTAATTTCTTTTAAGTCCTTGGAACGCTCACGCACAGTGGATTGAATCTGCTTGTACAATCTCTGGGTATCATTCGTAATAGCTTTCATGGCATCAGAGGAACGATGGAATCTTTCCTTCCAATCCTTTTTAAATTCATCTGGGTTATCTTTATAACTCTGAACAATACGAGTGCTTCCATCTTTTATATTCTCGAATTTCTGCATCGTTCTTTTCCTTGTAGCTGGATCAATTAGAGAAACTGTGACACCAATGACACTTCCAATTACTAAGCCTGTTACAATTTTATTTCCTTGATTTGCTGCATTAGACATATCATTCATCTCCCTTCTTCTCGTTAAAGATTCTTTTCCCGCCTACGCAATATTTAAACAAAAACGTTTGACAGATAGGATTTTTCCTTTAATAATGACAAGGGGCCTTATATCCCTAACAATGAAAAAAGCATTCTATACCTTTTTTACACATAGATATAGTTAACTATTTATTTTATAAAGGAGCTTATGATGATTACTGAAAAAAACATAATTTCTCCAAGCATTGATCCTTGGGAAGCTTATATGGATATGGAGCAGCATGGAAAATTAACCTTATCTAACATTGAATTTACTACAACAACCTTATGTAATATGCGCTGCGAGCATTGTGCTGTTGGTTATACTCTTCAACCAAAAGACCCGAATGCTTTACCGATTGATTTATTACTAAAAAAACTGGATGATATTCCGCATTTACGCTCACTAAGTATTACTGGCGGAGAGCCAATGATGAGCCGAAAATCTGTAGAAAACTATGTTGTCCCTCTTTTTAAATATGCACATAGTCGCGGAGTAAAAACACAGTTAAATTCAAATTTAACACTAGGTCTGGATCGTTATGAACCCGTAATTCCGTATTTAGATGTACTGCATATTTCTCATAACTGGGGAACAGAAGAGGAATTTGCAGAACGAGGTTTTGCGATGATGGCTAGAAAACCAACTTATGAACAAAGAGGGAAGCTATTTAACAACATTATTACAAATAGTAGAGCTTTAGTAGAAGCTGGGGTGGTTGTCTCTGCCGAAACCATGCTAAATAAGCGTACACTCCCATATTTAGAGCATATCCACCGGCAAATTGTTGAAGAGATGAAATGTCAAAGACACGAAATTCACCCTATGTACCCATCAGATTTTGCTTCTGCTTTAGAAACATTATCACTAGACGAAATTCGTGACAGCATCAATCACCTTCTTGATATTCGCGATGAAAATGTGTGGATGCTATTCGGTACCCTTCCGTTTTATCCATGTAATACGAAAGAAGAAGACCTACAGTTATTAAACCGCCTTTATTCTAGCAAAAACGTAACAGTTCGAAATGATCCAGATGGTCGTTCTCGTTTAAACGTAAATATTTTTACTGGCGATGTAATCGTTACTGATTTCGGTGACACTCCAGCTCTTGGTAATATTCAAACAGATAATTTAGAGGATATCTTCCAAAAATGGCTTTCCACTGATTTAGCTCGTTCACTAAACTGTCATTGTCCTGCTGTTAAATGCCTTGGACCAAATGTCCTTGTAAAAAACAGTTACTATCAAGATGTAGATTTTACAAAAAGAAATGCAGTAATTAGTCGATAATAAAAAGTAGTGTCCATTGATAGTTGATGGACACTTTTTATTGTGCGTTGTGGGAGTTTTTTGCATGATGATTTTGTACTATTGGTATAAGTTTGCGGTAAGGAGAAATGCTGTTTTTCTTTTTGGCTTTCATCTCCCTTATGAACACCTCTTTTCCGCTTAGCTTACCTTCTTTTGGTTTTCATTTCTCTTATGAACACCATTTTTCTCTTTCCTCTCCGCTTTTCTTGCTTTCATCCTTCCTATGAACACCACTTTTCCGCTTAGCTTACCTCCTTTTGGTTTTCATTTCTCTTATGAACACCATTTTTCTCTTTCCTCTCCGCTTTTCTGGCTTTCATCCTTCTTATGAACACCATTTTTCCGCTTAGCTTACCTTCTTTTGGTTTTCATTTCTCTTATGAACACCATTTTTCTCTTTCCTCTCCGCTTTTCTTGCTTTCATCCTTCCTATGAACACCTCTTTTCCGCTTAGCTTACCTTCTTTTGGTTTTCATTTCTCTTATGAACACCACTTTTCTCTTTCCTCTCCGCTTTTCTGGCTTTCATCCTTCCTATGAACACCATTTTTCCGCTTAGCTTACCTTCTTTTGGTTTTCATTTCTCTTATGAACACCATTTTTCTCTTTCCTCTCCGCTTTTCTTGCTTTCATCCTTCTTATGAACACCTCTTTTCCGCTTAGCTTACCTTCTTTTGGTTTTCATTTCTCTTATGAACACCACTTTTCTCTTTCCTCTCCGCTTTTCTGGCTTTCATCCTTCCTATGAACACCATTTTTCCGCTTAGCTTACCTTCTTTTGGTTTTCATTTCTCTTATGAACACCATTTTTCTCTTTCCTCTCCGCTTTTCTTGCTTTCATCCTTCCTATGAACACCACTTTTCCGCTTAGCTTACCTTCTTTTGGTTTTCATTTCTCTTATGAACACCATTTTTTCCAATTATCCCCTCCTCGTTTAGCTTTCATCCTCCATAAAAAAGCCACTTTCTCCGATTCACTTCTGTTATTTCTGTTTCCCACAACACCTTCTCTAACAAAAAAGACTGACATCCATAGTCAGTCTTTTCACCATTTATTTATTTCGGTTTTTCGCTTGCGCTGAATTCAAAGGAAACATGATCTTGGACAGGAATCCATGCACCAATTCCTTGAGAAGTTACATTTTTGACTATAATGGATTTTTTGCTTCCTTTAAGCATCATGTATACTTCACCATATGTCACTTTTCCTTTTTCATTAACTGCAGGTGCATAGCCATATAAATACCCTAGTCTTTTAGCTGGGATATTGTATACTTGATCCTTTTTCGTTCCTGTTCCAACCACTGTTTCAAATGCGAGAGATAACCCTGAATTTTGAGCTGCTTTTACAAGCATCATTTTCTTTACTTGTTCTGCATTGGGAATTTTTGCAGTTAAGCCGCCTCTTACTTTTTTCTGTGATTCTTGCACATAATGGATCTGATAGGATGATTTTCCACCACGATTATCATAGAAATTGGTGTTTATTTTCTGATACTCCCAATTTGGCGCTGTTTCTGTTGATTCATAGTTAAGCGGCCATTGGCCTAAATACACAATGGCTTTATAGCCAAGAGCAAATGGCGTACTATTAACCGTGGATTCATTCAGCATACGAATCAAGTCTGGATTATCGATTTTCACTTTAGAAGAATTAATAAGCTGCTGTGTTAACTCACTAGGTTGTAGCTTAGGTACATCCTGTGTTGGGTTTGGATACGTATTTTCCTTCGTTATATTCATAACTGCATTAGGTATGGTAATAATTTTGGATTTCCGTGGATTTTCTTCTTTTTCTTTTTCTTTTGCTTTTTCCGCATACGTGAACATTGGCAGCATTAAGAAAAAAGATATAAGCACAATCATTATTTTCTTGTACATAGCAAGTTGAACTCCCTTCAAATAATCATCCATCACTATGATTATTTTTTTCGGAGTTTATCGAGATTATCCATTTAAAAATAATTTTTTTCTTTCCTTCTATTTTATTACAAATTTCCCCGTCAGCTTAGAACAGTATGGATGGAAAAATTGAATAGCTGGACCAAGTCCAAAAGCAATGATTAAGGTACCAAGCCCAATAGGTCCTTTTACTAAAAAAGCGAACAATAAAGCAAGTATTTCTCCAATTAGCTTAGCCACCATAAGATTGACTCCATATCTCTCCTGAATGGTAACCATAAAATCATCAATGGGATTTAAAGGAAATTCAGACTGTAAGTAGAGAGCAATCCCGAGACCCACAATAATTAATCCGGCAATAAGTAAAAGTAATTGACTCATAAACATAAAATAATGAAGACGATTAACAAGATGTGCCATCCAAAAGTCAACAAAAAAACCAAGAATAAACACGGTTGCTAGAGATAATAAATTTGGTTTATTGCGTAAAAGTAAAGCGTTAACAAATATAAGGATGATACCTATAATAACAATCCAGCTTCCTATTGTTAATCCAACCAAATGAGACAAACCTACATTAAGAGCATCCCAAGGACCAGCTCCTAAATTTGCCTTAATAGTCAACGTTGCCCCAAACGCTAATATAAAAAGCCCGACTACATACAAAAGGCATCGATAAAAAAATGACGACATACCTGTATATCCCCTTTCTCCAACCATCCTCTTTCTTTCATTCATATGCTTACCTAACTTAAAACTTGTCCGTTATTCTTAAAAATAAATAATCAGAATATTTACATTTATTAAATATTATTGTATAATAAGATCATCAAATAAAAGGAGGGCAGCTATTTAGATCGCTTGTATTTTAGTAAAGGAGGACAATATAAACCTTTGAATATTCATCAATCAGAATGTAATCCATATTACAAAAGGAAAAGAGGTTGGTGATCCGATGGAAGCGACATGATAGAATCCCTAAACAACATATTTAAATCAACGAATACTTAAAATTTATTATCGAAAAATAAAGAGGTGAATAAAGAAAAAGAAGCCTAGCCGTTGTAAAGAAAACGGCTAGGCCTTGTTATTTCTAAATTATGTTTCTTAAAGCAAATAAAACCCAATTCCCATAATCGCATAAGCTGCCAGTAAGGTAGCTCCCTCAAACCAGTTTGTCTCTCCATCATTTGAAATACTTACCATTAGCAATACAGCTGTTACCATACTAATAAGTTCTGGCAACGTAAAGACTAATGACATTCCACTCGGGAAAAACAAGGAAATTAATACTAATAACGGTGCCACAAACATCGCAATTTGCAACGTTGAACCAATCGCAATTTCAACCGCTATGTCCATCTTGTTCTTGTATGCCATTACGACAGCAGAAGCATGTTCGGCCGCATTTCCTACAATCGCCACAATAATGATCCCGATAAATAACTCAGACCAGCCAAATGATTCTGCAACTACCTCGAAAGTATGTACTAGGTTTTCTGATACATAAGCAACTGCTAGTGTTGCAATCGCCAAAATAGCAATACTTTTTTTCACAGACCATTCTGGAATTTCCTCATGAGCATGACTGTGGTCTCCACTCTTTTCCACTTGATAAACTCCGCGATGAGTTACTAATTTGAATAAAAGTGCTGCTAAATACAATACAATCAATATAATAGCGATCCCAATGCTTAAGGAAAGTGTTTTTCCTTCACCCATATTCATCGTAAAAACTTCTGGAATTACAAATGCAACAATAACTGCGAAAATCAGCAGTCCTGAATTATGACGAGCATCAAAAACATTAAATTGCTGTCTCTTATACTTTAGCCCGCCGATAAAAAAGGACAATCCTGCTACCAGCAATAGATTCCCTAACACAGATCCAGTTAAGGATGCTAACACTACTTCTGTTAATCCCTCACGTAAAGCAAATATAGCAATTATTAATTCTACGGCATTACCAAAAGTAGCGTTTAGCAATCCACCAATTCGAGGGCCAGCGACAATTGCTAAGCTTTCTGTTGCTCTTCCCATAAAACTTGATAACGCGATGATGGTAAGACAGTAAATAACAAACATAAGAATGCTTGACCAATGTAACAAGGAACCTATTATCGATAATGGAACTCCAATAAATGCTGCTATCATAAATATTTTATTAACCATTTTTTCGCTTCCTTTCTCCTATCATCTTCATATATTTTCCCATCCAACTGGAGGCTAAACTTATTATACAGCTACTTTCCCTAAATATAACCAGTTTTTAAGAAATGTTACTGTTTTATCATAAGAAAAATAATATTCTTATTTCTCTAAAAAATCTATTGCAATACTGTTCAATCCCCTTTAACATCATTTAGGGAGACTAAATATAGACACAATGTAAGAAATAAGGGAGTATATTATGAACAGTAAAAAATTTGCCGTACTAATTAGCATTGTCAGTATTTCTGGATTTAGTCAAGGAATGCTGCTTCCATTAATAGCTGTTATTTTTGAAAATGATGGTCTTTCTTCCAGTTTAAATGGCTTAAATGCAGTCGGACTCTATATAGGGATTCTGCTAATCTCTCCTTTTATGGAACATCCCTTGCGTAAATATGGGTATAAACCCGTTATCATTTTTGGCGGGTTGGTTGTTATTGTCGCACTAGCACTTTTTCCAGTGTGGAAATCCTTTTGGTTCTGGTTCCTTCTCCGTTTATTTATTGGAATTGGAGATCATTCTCTCCATTTTGCAACCCAAACATGGATTACTACCGCTTCACCAAAGGAGAAACGCGGACGCAATATTTCACTATACGGTGTATTCTTTGGGATTGGATTTGCAGTGGGACCATTGTTAACACCATTAGTAAAAATAAATGAGTCGCTGCCATTTATTCTTTCATCTATTATGTGCTTTATCGCATGGATCTTTATTCTCTGGATTAAAAATGATTTTCCAGAACAAACAGTTGAAACCAATTCATTTCTCGATACAATGAAACGCTTTTCTAGTGCCATGAAGTATGCATGGATTGCTTTTCTTCCACCGCTTGCCTATGGATTCTTAGAATCAAGCTTAAACTCTAGTTTTCCTGTGTATGGATTAAGAATTGAATTAAGTGTCGTCCAGATTTCTCTCTTGCTTACCGCCTTTTCGATAGGAGCTATTGTCTTTCAGCTTCCTTTAGGAATGATTAGTGATAAATTTGGCAGAAGACAGACACTTATAACGATTTTAATTATTGGTACTGCCTGCTTTTCTTTCGCAAGCCTATTAGAAGCTTATTTAATTGGCCTGATCATCTGTCTCTTCCTTGCCGGAATGGCAGTTGGCTCTACCTTCTCACTAGGTATTAGCTATATGACCGATTTAGTTCCAACTAATCTTCTACCGACTGGAAATCTTCTTTGTGGAATGGCCTTTAGTGTTGGGAGTCTCATTGGTCCATATTTGGGCGGGGTGTTTATTCAGTATTTCCAGCATATAAGCTATTTTGTAGTGATTGCTGCTATCTTATTTATTGTTGGTTTGATTATTTTCCTTTTCGGGAAAAAAGAAGTGAAAAATCAATATTTAGCAGAAGCAAAATAATACCTTGCGCATACAATATGTGGTAAAATCAGCTTATACAACTAAATATAAAAAAATTATTTTAATTCGGTATTTATGCTGTCACCTACTAGGTGGCAGCTTTCGTGTTTTTTAAGGGTGTTGAACTTGATTCTCGCTCTCAATAAGAATGATTAACAAAGGAGGAAAAAACGATGTCTACAGAAACAGAATTAAAAACCTATATCGAAACAAAGGTAGAAGCAAAGCCAACTCTATTTGCCAAACTATCTCCTCATCTCGAACTTATTGCTGCCGGGATAAGCGGAGTATTCATTGTTGGCGGCTGGATTTTACATCATTTTCATTATTCTTCTATGTCTATTCTTGCCTACTTACTTGCTTTTGTGATTGGAGGGTATGCAAAAGCGAAAGAGGGAATCAGCGAAACTATTGAAAATAAAGAATTAAATGTCGAAATGCTCATGATTTTTGCTGCAGTTGGTTCTGCTATTATAGGATATTGGGCAGAAGGAGCGATATTAATATTTATCTTTGCTGTAAGCGGAGCATTAGAGACTTATACAATGAATAAGAGCAACAAAGAAATATCTGCCCTGATGAAATTACAGCCAGAAGAAGCGGTGCGAATCCTGCCTGATGGCCAAGAGCAATTGGTTCCAGTATCATCTCTTTCTATCTCCGATATCATTTTAATTAAACCAGGTGAAAGAGTACCTGTGGATGGAAAGATTATAAAAGGAACTACAGCAATTGATGAAGCAGCTATCACAGGCGAATCTATCCCATTATCTAAGGGGATCAATGATGAAGTTTTTGCCGGAACCGTAAATATAAGTGGCTCCATTACCGTCACCCTGACAAAACATGCAGATGAAACTCTTTTCCAAAAAATTATTACATTGATTCAATCAGCACAAAGTGAGAAATCCCCTTCGCAAGCCTTTATCGAAAAGTTCGAAGGTGCGTATGTCAAAATTGTGTTAACTGTTGTTGTCCTATTAATGTTCCTTCCCCATTTCCTATTAGGGTGGTCTTGGAATGAAACTTTTTATCGAGCAATGATTTTTTTAGTCGTGGCCTCTCCTTGTGCCTTAGTTGCAAGCATTATGCCAGCCACCTTATCAGCGATTTCGAATGGAGCAAGAGCTGGTATTCTTTTTAAAGGTGGCGTTCACCTAGAAAACCTTGCCCATATAAGAGCAATTGCCTTTGACAAAACAGGAACATTAACAAAAGGAAAACCGGTTGTAACTGATGTCCTGGTTGATCGTCATTTTTCAAAGAAAGAAATCATTCAAATAACAGCTAGCATTGAAAGCCATTCAAATCATCCACTTGCAAAAGCAATTGTCCAATACGCTAAGCATAAGTATCAAGAGACATTCCCCCAGCCAGAGAGCATTCAAGATAATTCAGGCTGGGGTGTGACCGCCCTTTTGAATAACAGCGAATGGCGGATCGGAAAAGCTGCTTTTGTAGGAGAAAAGGAAGCAAAGGCTTTCCAAGAAGGAAAATATGATCAGTTATCAGAAGAAGGAAAAACCACTGTATTTATTAAAAAAGATGCAGATGTGATTGCGTTAATCGCATTAAAGGATATTGTAAGAGAAGAATCAAAAGAAGCTATTAACCGCTTAAAAGAAAATGGTATTTATACGGTTATGGTGACAGGAGATAATGAAAAAACAGCAAAAGCCATTGCCCAAGAAAGCTATGTAGAGGACTATATTGCGGAATGCTTACCAGAAAAGAAAGTAACCTCTATTAAAGAGTTAAAAGAGCGATATGAAATCGTGGCAATGGTAGGGGATGGAATTAATGATGCACCAGCTCTCGCCACAGCAAATGTCGGCATTGCCATGGGGGAAGGTACAGATGTTGCTTTAGAAACGGCAGATGTCGTCTTAATGAAAAATGATTTACCTAAAATTGCTGATGCTATTCAACTATCTAAACGGATGAATCGAATTATTAAACAAAATATTATCTTTTCTATTTCGGTCATTATGCTATTAATTATTTCCAACTTCTTACAAATCGTTGCCCTTCCATTTGGCGTTATTGGACATGAGGGCAGTACCATCTTGGTTATTTTAAATAGCTTGCGGTTATTAAAAGGATAAGCAACTCGGCGGGAGGAATGGGATACATGTTTGGCTGATATTTTTTGCTTTTGGCTGATTCCTCCCTCCGGTTGGCTGATATTTTTTGATTTTGGCTGATTTCTCCTTCCGGTTGGCTGATATTTTCTGGTTTTGGCTGATTTCTCCTTCCGGTTGGCTGATACTTTCTGGTTTTGGCTGATTTCTCTTTCCGGTTGGCTGATATTTTTTGGTTTTGGCTGATTTCTCCTTCCGGTTGGCTGATATTTTTTGCTTTTGGCTGATTCCTCCTTCCGGTTGGCTGATATTTTCTAGTTTTGGCTGATTCCTCCTTCCGGTTGGCTGATATTTTCTAGTTTTGGCTGATTCCTCCTTCCGGTTGGCTGATATTTTTACTTTTCAGCTAATTCTCTTGCTCGATTGGCCAGATATATTCAATTATCCACTATTCCCCAGCCCAATTAGTGATTTTTTTATAAGAGAACCATTTAATTGGCTAAGCTGTATATGAGTCATCATTAATTCCCCCACACTGTTTTCGTCACTGCTAACATTGTTACCAAAAGGAATTAATGGACCAAACACAAACTAGCTAATTTTCCCAATTTATATTGCTATCCTTTATTACGCCAAGCAAAAAGGCCTCCAAAGTGTATCTTTGAAGGCCTTTTGGTTAATGGTAGCCGTTTGATCCGTTGGCAGAACCAGATGTTTTATGCTTTGGCTTACTTTTCCCTTTTTGTTTTGTTCCGCCATCTTTTTTTGTATGTTTTGTCATTTTAAATTCCCCCTTTATTAAATGTTTCCCCTCTAATAGTTTGTTCTTTTGCATTTTTTTTATAGAGGTAAATAACGGATACACTTAACAAGGTTCTTTCTTTCTTTCCGTGAAATAAGCATTAATCTCGCCACCAATAATAATAATAATGCCTGTTATATAGAACCAAATCATTAGAACAATAATTGTTCCAATACTTCCATATGTTGCCGAATAATTACTAAAGTTCCCTACATAATAAGAGAAGGCTAAAGAAGCGACTACCCAGCCAATTGCAGCGAAAATGGCTCCTGGAATAGCGGAAATACATTTTAGTTTTTTATTCGGTGCAATCCAATAAAGAGCAAGAAACACAATAAATAAAATGATTGGGGATGCAAGAAACCTTAAAGTATTCCACAAAGATAAAAATTCATCCGTTAAGTTAAATTGGGAAAATAAAAACATCCCGATTTGTTCTCCAAATACTGGCAATAGCAAAGCAACTACTACTACAGCAATCATTCCAAGTGTCAGTAAAATAGACATTCCTCTTGCAACTATAAAAGATCTTGTTTCTTCCACATCATACGCTTTATTTAATGCCTTTACGATAGCATTTAATCCGTTTGAAGCAGACCATATTGTCGCAATGATACCAAAGGATAATAAACTAACATTTCTGCTTAGCACCTGATCAATATTGGATTCAATCGTATTCATAATATCTCCTGGAGCAAAACCCTCCACTAATCCTAATAAGTCTTCCTTCGTAATAGGAAGATACGGAAGAAGTGTCATCACAAAAATAAGTAATGGGAAAATTGACAAAAGGAAATAATAGGATAATTGGGCTGCCAGATCAAATACATTATCTTGTTGAATTTTCTTGATAAGAACCTTTATAAATGGAATTACGTCTCCCATACAAAATCACCGTCCTAACAGTTCTTTTATGTATGTCTATTGCCCTTTATTGTGTAAATAAAAACCTGTCCATTAAATAGAAAAGACATTAGCCCTTTCTGTACTCATGGTATGTAATGGAAGGCAGCCTAAATGCATCCCTCTTTTCAAATAAAGAGAGGGGGACATAGGCTGCTATCCCTGTTAAAGCATTCTTACAGGCTATTCTGGCTTAGGTAAATATTGTATGCTGGAAACAAGCGTTCTTTCCTGATTTCTCATTTTTCCACTTGTGAAAGCTTCCTTTGTATCTCGGATAATACCTGCTACGACTGGTGTTATTCCTTTTAGTTCTTCTAACTGTTTTTTAACAAATGCAGCATCGTCCGAAATTTTCAGGGCTGAATTCTTTATTTTTTCGGAAGTCAGATTCAAACTAGATGTCATTTGATCTAAATCTGTTACAGTATCTTTCGCATGCTGTAAAGTTGTTACTGCATGTTGTCTTGTATGTCTATCAAATAAGCTGATTGCTGTTCCAATAAGACTGCCGATAAAAAGACCTTTTGTTATACTCATTTTCATCATCCCTGCCACCTCTCCAAATTAGTTATTTTGGCTATTACAGCACCATTTCTAAAACAGGCTTGAAGGATGGCTCTTATTGCCTATAAGGAATATTTTTGTTTAATCTCTCGTAACAGACCTTCACAGCCATCCTTCACTAAGGCAAACACCTCTTCAAAATTGCCGGTATAATATGGGTCTGGTACTTCCTTTCCCGCAGCATGGTCTGTATAATCCATTAATAAACGGACTTTTGTGCCGACTAACATTTCATTAAGCTTTTTGATATTCGCTATATTACTGTTATCCATTGCAATTAGATAATCAAATTCTTCTAAATCCTTATCCGCCAATTGACGGGCAAAAATACCTGCATCCTTGATTTTATTTACTTTAAGAATATCTCTTGTTCCCTGGTGAGGCGGATTTCCAGTATGCCATCCGCCAGTTCCGGCAGAATCACAAATAATAGTCTTCTGCAATCCTTCCTTTTCGACTAGGTCACGGAATACCGCCTCCGCCATAGGCGAACGACAAATATTTCCTAAGCAAATAAATAAAACACGTATTTTCATTTTTATTTTCCTCCATTTTTCTATTTACATACTTTTTTTACTTACCAGTTCGCAAAAAGCACTTTATTTAATCATATACCTCTATATTGACATTTCTATGTTTGCATGAAAAGATGAATAGAACAACTTTATTGTCCAAGAAAGGGGAAAGGTATGAATTTAGATAATAAAACAACAGAAAATGTGAATTTCATGATTGAAAAGATAAAAGAAAAATTAAAAGTATTAAACATAGGTGCCATTAAATCCACCCATTTTGATGAAGATCTATATGATGACATTAAAGAAATTTATGATCATGTGATGAAACGAGACTCCTTTAGTCCAAATGAAATGCAGGCACTCGCTGAAGAGCTTGGAAACTTGCGAAAACAATAACTTGATTTAAAAAAATCAGTGGGTGGATGCCCACTGATTTTTTTAAATGCCATAAGATCGACAAAATATCCCCTTAAGCATCTTGATCTGTAAGAATAACAGGACCTTCTTTTGTGATGGCAATGGTATGCTCATATTGTGCTGAGTGCTTCCCATCTATCGTTCTCGCTGTCCATCCATTATTATCCATTTTCATTTTATAATCACCCATATTGACCATTGGCTCAATTGTAAATACCATTCCTTCTTTGATACGTGGCCCTTTACCAGCTAAACCAAAATGAGGTACTTCTGGTTTTTCATGTATTACTTTTCCAATGCCATGTCCGATAAAATCTCTCACAACAGAAAAACCGTGTTCTTCCACATATTGTTGAATAGCGAATCCAATATCCCCGATGCGATTGCCAACCTTCGCCTGTTCAATACCTATATAGAGGGCTTTTTTTGTAACATCCATCAGTTTTTGCAATTCAGCTGATACTTCTCCAACTGCATATGTCCATGCAGAATCAGCCAATGCTCCATTATAATTAACAACCATGTCAATGGTTACGATATCTCCCTTTTTTAGAGGCTCATTTCTTGGGAAACCGTGACAAATTTCATCATTTATACTAGCACAAGTTGCATATGGATAATCTCGGTATCCTTTTTGTTCGGGAGTCGCTCCCATTTCTGCTAAATAAGCTTCCACCTTTTGATCAATTTCCAAAGTAGTAATACCTGGTTTAATCATCTTGGCAATCATTTTATGACAACCAACTAGAATCTCACCAGCCTTCTTCATTTGTTCAATTTCTCGTTTTGATTTTAATACAATCATGTCCAAGCCTTCTTCCTATCTAAAGTTACCGCTAAGAATGAACACAAATAGAATTTTGTCTATTCCTCTTTTTATATTAGCGGTTCATTAAGTATGCTATCTTAACATTATGAGTTGATTGCAGCAAAAAAAACAACTATTCTCTTCTTAAGATTAACACAAAAAAAGAGCCTATACCTACTGCAACTCATGATAAAAAGATTATATTCCCCTTACCATAAATCTGTGTAGGTACAGACTCTTTCCATTATTTATATTTCTTTATTTATTTAAAAGCTTTAACGATTCACGATTAAAGGCAGGGATATCTTTTGGCGTTCTGCTTGTTACTAATTGGTCCCCACATACGACTACCTCTTCATCCTTAAAAGTAACACCTGCGTATTCCATGTCCACTTTGATTGATTTGTAGCCAGTAGCATTTCTACCTTCTAGCGCTTTAGCAGTAATGAGGAGCTGCGGTCCATGACAGATTGCAAAAACAGGTTTTTTTTCATCCATAAACGCTTTTGTAAAAGCCACAACTCGATCATCGACACGAAGCTGGTCAGGAGAAAATCCTCCTGGTATGAATAAGGCATCAAATTCATCAGGGGAAACTTCATCTATTCCTTTATCAATTGTCACTGAGGCTTCTTTTTGTTTTCCTTCCACCGTTTTACCAGCTTCTAGTTCAATTGTTACAACTTCGTGCCCAGCTTCTTTATAAGCCTTAGCTGGTTCTGTGTACTCAGAGTCCTCAAACATATCAGTAATTAAAGTAGCAATTCTTTTACTCATATATAGCATCTCCTTTTCCTATTTTCTATAAGTAACGTTCCCCATAGAATGAAAATAAAACATGCTAGGACCATTTTTTCACGCTTCGTTTCTTCTTGCAAAATCAACAAATCGAAATTTATCTGGTCGATGTCGCGACTCAGTAAATTGAAATAAAGTAGCATTTTCAAAATAAATGTAGTTTTTCACTACTACGATCGAATGAAATCCTTCTAAATCTAATAGATTATAGTCTTCTTCTGTAGGCTCTTCTACCGTAAATTCTTTTTTCGCAAAGCTAATTTTTAAATTTAACTCTTTCTCAATATAGTCAAAAATAGAGTTTTTACATATTTCCTCTGTTAATCCCGGAACATATTTTTCGACAATATAATCCTTATCTAAAATGATCCGTTCTTGATTAATTTCTCTTACACGAAACACTTCCCAGATAGAATCGTCCTTGTTTAACTGCATTTCCTTTTGCAAAAGAGAAGATGGTTGTTTATTCGTAAAGCTCTCAATAATTGTTACAGAGGAATGTCCCATTTTATCCGCCAATTCCTTAAAGCTAACTAGCCCAGAAATCGGAAATTGAAGTTTTTCTAAATCAAGTACTAAGGAGCCTTTTCCTCTGAGCTTTTGAATATATCCTTTTTGCGATAAAATATTTAAAGCCTTACGGATCGTTTCTCTAGATGTGTTATACTGCTCAGCTAATTCATTTTCAGATGGCAAAATAGTATCAGGTGGATACTTTCCATTTCTGATCGCAGCCTCAAGTTCCTCGAATATCATATAATATTTATTCAACATGAAATTCACCAACATTTTCAAATTATTCGTTACCATTCTACTCTTTTTCAGACAAATTGTCTAAAAAGGATTGAAAAATAAATAAAAAAATGTTTCAGTGTATGTAGAAAAGGGTAAACACTATAAGATATATTTCAATATTGTGAACATACTTTTAAAATAGTCTTTTACATCAATGGTTTATAAGCATAATGGATAGAACAATTCGTTCTTTATATGGAACTTTTTATCTATAAATGCTATCATAAATATACATACCGTAAAGAGTGAAAGTGAGTGAGCGTATGATTGGGGATCGTGTAAAACAGCTACGTTTAGAGAAGAGAATGTCCTTGTCAGAATTAGCTGAACAAGCCGGAGTTGCAAAATCTTATTTAAGTTCCTTGGAAAGAAATTTACAATCCAATCCATCGATTCAGTTTTTAGAAAAAATAGCAGCTGTTTTCAATATACCAGTCGATCATTTAATCAATGATCAACAGAATAAGGATGAGTTAGATTCTGAATGGTTAAAAATTGTAAAAGAGGCAATGGATTCTGGAGTATCCAAAAAAGAATTTCGTGAATTTTTGGAATTTAACAGATGGAGACTGGAACAAAAAAAATAATACGTTTTCCACTTATATGGCTAAAATAGGTTATTAAATTTTTCCATTACAAAAGAGTTATCTACATTGAATGCCTCACAATATAATTCCATTATTGTGAAAAAATTCAATGTAGAGATACCTTTTTTGTCCATTTTTGGACAATCATTTTCTATATACAAATGTTTATTTCGGATTTTCTTGAATTAAGTAATCCTTCTCACTTCGCAAAAATTCTCTTACTTCTTGCAAATTCATTCCAATATTTTTGGCTTCATTAATTAATTGAATCCATTCTGAATCCAATTCCTCGGTAAAAAGTTGACTATTAATCACTTAATTCTTCCCTCCCAAAAATACATTTGTATTTTGGCAGTCCGGCCATCATTGTTTTAAGACATTAGATCCGTGACTTTGCGTCCCAAACTTTCGTATTGGTTTGCCTTTTACATTTACCTTTTCTCGTATTCTTTACTGTTTTCCCATTATATCGCTTTTCCTCATGAAATGATGCAGTAATTTGTCATAAAATTAGGACAAATTACTAAAATATTTCTCGTTGTTTCTACAAAATATGTTGATTCCAGCGAATCTTATCGAATTAATCATACTTATGCATTATTTACAGATTTCTCTAATGCCAGCAGCACTACTTATCTTGTCTTCTATCATAATATTGTGTTTGATAGCTTTTTAGCACTTTTTTAAAAGAATAATTAATATGAATTTGTTCAAATGTAATTGCATCAAAAAAAGGATATTCCGTTAAGTCATTTTGGCATATAGGACAAATCCACCTGCCTCGTTCACTACTACTGTACGATGGTCTATTGCATATGTCACAGTTTTTTCTATACATTTTTCACCTCTTCCTTTGCCTTTTCCTTTTAGGTTTGTATGCTGAAAAATAATTGCTACGATTTAGTAAGAAAATCCATCCTAGTATCTTTTTAATTAGGATTATAATGTTATAAAACACAATAATGTTCTTATTAAAGAACTTTCCCATAAGTATAGTGCAAAACTATCATTTTTTAAAATTCCAAAAACAACCGTTTTTTCTTTTTAACGAACAACTATCATTCTTTTCCTCAGAATAACTCCTATTATCTAGCTTTTTCATATTTTCTATTCATTTTATCGTTCGTTATAATGAAATTATATTTCTTTAGGTGATAAGGAGAAAATTGTTATGCTGGTTGGAGCAAAAATAAAGACATTAAGAATAAAAAAAGGCTTTTCTATTAATGAACTTTCCGACAAATCTGGTGTTTCCAAATCTTATTTAAGTTATATTGAAAGAGGAATTCAAAAAAATCCCTCTCTTCAAGTATTAACGAAACTTGCCCACTCTCTTGAGACAAATGTGGAGGAACTACTAGACAATAATCACACAGTGATAGAAGGCATTGATGAAGACTGGATGAGTTTGGTAGAAGAGGCAATTGAAGAAGGAATCACAAAAGAAGATTTTGCTGGCATTCTTGAATATGTTAAATTTAAAAAAAGACAAGAGAACTAGAAATAAGGAAAAGCTAACTCTATTATAGCAATCGCGCATAAGCATAGGACATAAGCAAAAAATAGTTATGATTATCATAAGTTCATTTTTCTCAATGGGACAACTCTAAAGTCTCCTTGGCTTCCTCTATTGGAGTTTATCTGTACTCTTCCTGTTTCGTTTTTTTAATAAAATTTTTTCATTAAAAAGACTATTCAAAGAGAATGGCACTACCGATTTGGAAAGCGACATTCTTACTTCGAATAGTCTTATTTCTTATTTATTTAACTCTACTGCTATTCTTGAGCCCACTTCTGCATTGTTTTTGACTAATGCAATATTAGCAACTAGGCTTGTTCCTTCTGTTAATTCTTTTACGCGACTTAATAAGAATGGAGTTACTTTTTTACCTGTAATATGGTTTTCTTTCGCTTCTTGAAGTGCCTTTTCAATAATATCTGTAATGTATTTTTCATCGAGAGCATCATTTTCTGGAATTGGATTAGCGATCACTACCCCGCCATCTAATCCTAATGCCCATTTTGTTTGGATCATGTCAGCTGCTTCTTTTGGATTTTCTACTGAGAAATTCACTTCAAATGGACTAGTTCTTGTATAGAAGGCTGGAAGAGACTTTGTTCCATATCCTACAACTGGAACGCCATATGTTTCAAGATATTCTAACGTTAATCCAATATCTAATATAGATTTAGCCCCTGCGCAAACAACCGCTACGCTTGTTTTAGCTAATTCTTGTAAATCTGCAGAAATATCCATTGTATGCTCTGCTTCTCTATGAACACCGCCAATTCCACCAGTTACAAACACTTTAATTCCTGCAAGCTCTGCGCAAATCATGGTAGCTGCTACAGTGGTTGCCCCATTTTTTTTACCAGCAATTAAATATGGTAAATCACGTCTGCTTGCTTTCTCAATATTATCGCTTTTAGCTAAAAATTCAATTTCATCTTCTGATAAACCAATCTTTATTTTTCCTTCTATTATCGCAATAGTTGCAGGAACTGCGCCATTTTTGCGAATAATATCTTCTACTTCTTTAGCGGTTTCCACGTTTTGAGGATAAGGCATACCATGGGAAATGATAGTTGATTCTAATGCTACAATCGGTAGATTATTTTTCTTTGCTTCTAATACTTCTTTTGAGAATTCTAGCCATTCTGTTTTCATGTTATATGCTCCTTTTAGCGAAAGTATTTTCCAAATAGTTCTTGTAACTTTTTATTATTTAATAGTGGATTTACTGTTTGATTCGATTGAAGGGTTATGTTCGAGCAAGTAATGCCGATTTTACAAGCGTCTTCCGTGTTTAGGCCTTTAATATGAGAATACATTATACCTGAAACAAGGGAATCGCCAGCACCTGTTACATCGACTACTTCTGCTTCTGGAGGTAAGATAACACCAGCTTCCCCTAGCTTTGTAAAATAGATAAGGCCTTTATCTCCCCTCGTTATAACTACTTTTTCAACACCTTTTTCGAGAATGATTTCGGCTGCTTTAAAGAAGTCTCCCTCTTCTTTTATTTTCATCTCCGCTAATGCCTCTGCCTCATCTCTGTTTGCAATCAACCAAGTAACTCCATGCAAATCTTCGGGCAGTTTTCGTACTTTTGGTGCCGATACAGGTGTAATACACAATGCCATTTGTTCTTGCCTGCATCTGATGATAATATGCTCCAATACTTCTGCTGAAAAATTAGTGTCAAGAATAACTAATTCTGATGTTGCAATATACCCCCACTTTTTATCGATTATATCTTTATCAATGGTGTCATATATAGACATATCCGCTAAAGCAACAGCAAGTTCACCATCAGATTCCAATAAAGCTGTATAGGTCCCCGTTCGATATAGATTAGACAAAAGAGAAGGAGTGATATCTGCATAGCTTTTGGTATTCTCTAGTAGCCATTCCCCTTCATGGTCATCTCCCACAATAGTAAATAAAGAAGTTTCGAGTCCCAATCTCCCTAAATTCTCTGCAATATTTCTTGCTACCCCGCCAGGAGACTGACTTGTAGAGGCTGGATTAGAGGTACCGTATTGAATGGTCTCCTCTGCTTGAACTTTACGATCTACATTGGCTCCTCCAATACAAATAACTTCTTTCTTTTTTGGTAACACATAGGCTCTACCTAGTAGTTTTCCTTCTTTTGTTAAAGAAGAAATATAACCTGCTACCGCAGAACGGGATAAGCCCATTTTCTCAGCTATTTCATTTTGAGTAACAAAGGGATTTTCTTTAATCAGCTGAAGAATAAAAATCTCTTTATCATTCACTTCCATCTCCCCCTCAAATAAAGTGAAACTGCCAATTGTCAGAAGTAGAGAAGAATCATCTCTAGCCCTAAAAACAACATTTGTCTACATTATAAACTTTTGTTTATCAAACAACAAGACTTTATTCATTTTTATGAAAACTTTATTTATTTGTTTTTTTAGGAATCTCTTTTTAATCAAGATTTTCCAATCAAAAAAAGAAGACTATCCATTGTTAGTCTTCTTTTGCTACTCTTGGTTCAATTAAAATATCTACTCTTCTATTTTTTGCTCTTCCAGCAGAACTATCATTACTAGCAATAGGCTGAAACTCACCGTAACCTTTGGCGCTAAATGATTTAGGATCTAGTTTCTTGTTTTCAAGAAGTAATTTCATGAAATTTAAAGCTCTAGTCACACTTAGTTCCCAGTTGGACGCATATCGTGAATTGCGGATGGGAACATTGTCTGTATGTCCACTTATAATAATGCTTCGCGGCGGATCCATGACAAGTAAATTAGCAATTTCGGAAACAACTTTTCTGTCTTTATTGCGAACTTCGGCACTTCCAGAAGCAAAGAGTACATTATCTCTAATTGAAACATGCAAACCTTCATCCGTCAGTTCCGTATCCAGCTTATTCCCTAATTTATTCTTAGCAATATAGGCATTTACCTTTTGTTGAATCTCTGATAATTCTTGTTTATCTTTCTGTTTTTGTAATTCTTTTAGTTCTTTTTCGCTAAGATTTTTTTTATCTTTTTTATCTTCCTTTTTCTCTTGATCAGCCAAATCAACATCTGTAGTTTCACTATTCATTGACGGTGCAGGACTAGGGTATTCAAATAT
This sequence comes from Niallia circulans, assembly GCF_003726095.1. Classification (NCBI taxonomy): domain Bacteria; kingdom Bacillati; phylum Bacillota; class Bacilli; order Caryophanales; family Bacillaceae; genus Niallia; species Niallia circulans. The sequence goes on along the minus strand of NZ_CP026031.1, from coordinate 4,677,723 downwards.
ACCTGTCCCTCCTTGTAATTCTTTATTAAAAGCTTCTGCGATTTCAGAGAATTTTTTAGCGTCAACAGAACTCATGCCATATAAAACGATAAATAAAGCCAGCAATAAAGTAAGGATATCCGCATAAGGAACAAGCCAAGATTCATCAACATGCTCCTCATGATGTACTTTCTTTTTTTTCTTTTTACTCATTCGTATTCACACTACTTTCGCTTTCTTCAAGAAATTGTCTTCTTTCTGAAACAGGTAAATACGATGCAAGCTTTTGTTCAATTACCCTAGGCGCTTCTCCTTCTAAAATAGAAAGAACCCCTTCTATCATCAAATATTTTTGACTTGCTTCCATGTGTGATTTTCTCTTCAGTTTATTTGCAAATGGATGCCATAAAACGTATCCAGTAAATATCCCCATTAAAGTAGCAACAAACGCGGCACTAATAGCATGTCCAAGCGCTTCAGCATCAGACATATTTCCTAAAGCTGCAATCAGCCCAATTACTGCTCCAAGTACTCCCAATGTAGGGGCGTAGGTACCTGCTTGGGTAAAAATAAGCGCTCCTGTACGATGTCTCTCTTCCATTGCTTCAATTTCTTCTGTTAATACATCTCTAATATACTCTGCACTTTGTCCATCCACAGACAAAGATAAGCCATTTCTCAAAAATGGATCTTCAATTTCATCTGTTTTTGCTTCTAATGCAAGAAGTCCCTCTTTTCTAGCTAATTGTGCCCACTCTGAAAACAAGCGAATTAACTCTTTCGTATCCTGCACTTTCTGCTCCTTAAACAAGATGCCGAATAACTTTGGAACTCGTTTAATCTCTGAAGCAGGAAAGGCAATAACTACTGCTGCTACTGTACCTACTAAAATAATTAGAATAGCTGCTGGATTCAATAATACCGCAGGACTGACACCTTTAAACACCATTCCTACTCCCACAGCAATAATAGCAAGTATAATTCCTATCAAGGAAGTTTTATCCATTATTTTCACCTATCTTATTCCAAAATTTCGATTCTATGTCTTACCTTTTTTTTCGACATTTCTCTTCAAAATTTTAGTTTTATTTCATGTAAATTTCGGAAACTTCATGAATCATGACAATAGTCCTGCTTTTTTAATCGAAAAAGAGGACGGGTCATAAGAATTTCAATCAAATATACCCCCGAACAATTATACGTACACACTAAAAAATAGTCGTATAATTGTTCGGGGGTTAATTAAATTTAAGAATGAGGGTTTGTGATGATTACCGCAGCCTGAATACACTTCGCTTTCCATGGGGCAGCCGCGGAGGCTTAGGTTGCTCCCCGGGGTATTATATGTCTGTAGTGTAATAGAACGAATTGGTTTTCACCACCAAATTAGAGAATATTCGTCTTTATCCATTATATATTTGTTTTGCCAGCCACTCTTTTGAAATATAAGTTAAGAAACCTATATTTGAATCATAACCGTACCTACTATCATTATTTCGGAAAGAATTTATTCTCTACCTTTTTCTGATATCCAGAAAAAGGATTAGAGTGACTTTCTCCTGTACGTTCTTTCATCATTTTACGAAATCGCAATAATTTTTCATTATATTTTCTTTGTAAAACTACCTTTTCTCCTTCTGTCTCACAGGAACGAATTAAATCTTCCATGGACAATAATTCTTGTCTAATCTTATCCTCTTCTAATGAATATCCAGCATTCTTGAGAACACGATAGGCCATTCGCAATTCTTTTGGTACAGAATCTAGACTATCTTTTGGGAGTGGTTTTCCGAACCCTGGAAGATGGTTAAATTCCCCGTCTTTATATGCTTTTTTTATTTTATCTTCTGAAACAAGAATCGAAAAATCCATTCATCTATCCCCTCCTGTTTTCATAAACCTATTTCCATTATACAATTTCCACTTCTCGTCGGTATAGGATGAGCGATTTTTATAAAAAATAGAAAAGAAAGGGGTGTTATTATTGGCACGTGGAGAACATTTCAATCATAAGAAGAAACACCATCCAGGTCCGCTTCCAAAGGACACAAGAAAACATACACATACAGAGGATGCTCCTGGCGATGAAGAATTTATCGTAACACAGGAAGCTTTTAAAAACCGAATCGAAGAAGAAGAGTAAATCCATGCAATAGACGGCGTTCGCGACCATTGGAAAAGGGCGCCGTCCTCCTTTTTCCCTCCCTTTATTTTCCTATACGTTCGAAATAGGTCTTCTATATGCTCCGCATTAATATTCAGCAAAAGCTCACTATTTCCCATTCCCCTTCTCCTCTCATGTTATACTAGAAGGTATCGTATGACTAATAAAACGATAATTATTAAATAACTTAAAATGAATAACAGAATCTGCTTCTATTATTCAAGACAGCTAAAAATTCTATTGGAAGGTGTTTAGATGAAATCTCTTGTGTTATGTGAAAAGCCAAGTGTTGCGAGAGAAATAGCCAGAGTGCTTGGTTGCAATAAATCCACTAAAAATTATTTGGAATCAGATAAATATATAGTGACTTGGGCTTTAGGCCATTTAATTGAATTAAAAATGCCCGAGCATTATGATCCCAAATTTAAAAATTGGAATTTAGATGATTTACCAATTATTCCACAGAAAATGGAATTAAAAGTGATGAAGCAAACCAGTCATCAATATAAAGCCATTGAACAACTGGCAAAAAGAAAAGATATTAAAGATTGTATTATCGCCACAGATGCAGGGCGTGAAGGAGAATTAGTCGCACGTTGGATATTAGAGAAAATCCGATTTACCAAACCAACTAAACGATTATGGATATCTTCACAAACGGACCGAGCAATAAAGGATGGCTTTAAACAACTAAAGCCGGGAAAAGATTACGATCGCTTATATCAATCCGCTGTGTGTAGAGCACAAGCAGATTGGCTAATCGGCTTAAATGTTTCAAGAGCCTTAACAACGAAATTCAATGATCCATTGTCAGCAGGGCGTGTTCAAACCCCTACTTTATCAATGGTTCTAGAGAGAGAAAAAGAAATTCAATCCTTTGTTCCAAAAGAATATTGGACCATCACTGCACAAATAGATTCTCTACAAGCGAAATATGAAAAGAATCAAGAGAGAAGAATCTTTTCAAAAGAAACAGCAGAAAAAATTGTAGCTAATACGAAAGGGAAGCAGGCAGTGGTTGAGACGCTTACCGTAAAAGAAAAAACAGAGCATCAGCCATTGCCTTATGATTTAACAGAACTCCAGCGAGACGCAAACCGCCGATTCGGTTTTTCTGCCAAAAAAACGTTAAATGTCCTGCAGAAGCTATATGAGCAACATAAACTTGTCACCTATCCGAGAACGGATTCACGATACTTAACGACAGATATGAAGAATACGATGATTGATCGCATTGAAAGTATATCCGGCGCATTTAAAGAAGAAGTTCAACCTATCTTACGTAACAAGGGGAAGGTCGAAGCAAATAATGTGTTCAATAACAATAAAGTATCTGACCACCATGCCATTATCCCGACCGAGCAGCCTGTATTTTTAAACCGGTTAGATAATGAGGAAGTAAAAATTTATGACTTAATCGTAAAAAGATTTTTGACGTTATTTTATCCAAAATATAAGTATGAAATTATTTCTACTACATTAAACATTAATGGAGCTTCCTTTGTCGCTCAAGAAACAAATATATTAGAATTAGGTTTTAAAGCTTTAGACTCTCGCAAAACAGATTCTTCAAAAAATATACAGCTTCAAAAGGGACAACAATTAAAAGTCCAATCTGTAAATTTGGAGCAAAAATTTACGGAAGCTCCATCACGTTTTACAGAAGCTGATATTCTAGGAAAAATGGAGAAATTCGGACTGGGGACTCCTGCTACGCGTGCTGAAATAATTGAAAGATTGCTTTCATCTGAGGTATTAGAAAGACAAAATGGGAAATTACATTCTACCTCCAAAGGAAAACAGCTTCTCAATCTCGTTAATGATGATTTGACTACTCCCGATTTAACGGCAAAATGGGAGCAAGAGTTAGAGGATATCGCTAAAGGAAAAGCAAATCCTCATCAATTTATGGAACAAATTAAAGAGCAGACCAAACGATTTGTCCGGGAAATAAAACAAAGTGAGAAATCGTATAAAATGCAAAATCTCACTGGCTCCAAATGTCCTGAATGTGGGTCTTTCCTAAAGGAAAAAAATACAAAAAACGGAAAAATTCTTGTATGCTCCAGTATGGATTGTTCTTTTAGTAAAAGAAAAGATCCTAAACTTTCCAACAAGCGTTGTCCACAATGCCATAAGAAAATGGAAATCCATAATGGAGTGGCCGGTACCTATTTCCAATGCAGAAACTGCAATGTAGTGGAAAAAGCTACAGACCGTAAAAAGACCATTAACAAAAGAGAAGAACGGAAACTTGTTCAGAAATACAGTAAAGACGAAAGCTTTGGAAATAGTCTAGGTGATTTATTAAAAGCCGCGATGAAAAAAGACGATTAAAAGCTACAAGGCTGGTATATTCGCATTCCAGCTAATAATTACTCCAATATCATCCGAAAAGTTATGGATAATTTCGGATGATATTTTTTATGTACTTTGCTACTATTACAAGCCGTTCACACTACTCTTTGCTTCCATGAATCAGTATTCTTCATTTTCTTCATCGATTATTAAACTTTTCTAATAAAGTACTCGCACTTAGTTCTCTAGTGGAGGCAACTTGCCAATCCGCTTTTGCAAAAACATCTCCTTGTCCTATCCCGACAGAAAACATAGGTGTCTGCAGAATTCCACTCAAGCCTGCTTGTCCATCCTCTATCGCAGCACACTCATGATAATCGACCCCTAAGCAATCTGCTGCTGTTAAAAATATTTCCGGATCTGGTTTTCCCTTTTTCAGGGAATGTGGATCTACTATGCATTCGAACCAGTCTCTTATTCCAAAGCGATCCAATAAAAAAGGTGCATTGGAACTAGAGGATGCAATCCCAAATTTAATACCCATTTCCCTAAGATCTTTCAAAAATTCATACATTCCTGGCAGCATATTTTCTACTGTGAATTCCGAAATTAAAGCTTTATAATATTCACTCTTGCGATTTCCTAACATTTCCTTTTCTCTATCTGTAAATACTTTATCTGTTTGTGCAACTAAGTCGTCAATTAGCACCTTTCGCGGAACACCTTGATATCTTAAGTTATCTTCTCTAGTAAAGGATGCCCCAATCTCCACCGCCATTTTTTTTGTTGCTTTGTAATATAAGGGAACAGTGTCTGCTATAACACCATCAAAATCAAAGATAACTGCTTGTAACCGATTAGCCATAAAAACCTCCCATAAATAAAAAAATCCATTATAGCTATTTTACCAAAAATGCTTATTATTTGTTTCTCTTGCGATAAGATCAATTATTATCCTAATGTTACGATCAATCAGTTTATTTCTCTTTCTAAAAAAGCTACAATAGAAGCAGCATCCATTCCATATTGGGATTCATGTTATACATAGAGCTAACCGCTTATAGAAAAGGAGAATAAAAATGAGTACATTTCAAGAAAATTTACAAAAATATGCTGAACTCGCAGTAAAAGTCGGTGTAAATATCCAAAAAGGACAAACACTTGTTATTAATACATCCATTGAATCTGCAGAGTTTGTTCGTCTTGTCGTAAAAGAAGCTTACCAAATTGGCGCAAGTAATGTTGTAGTCAACTGGAGTGATGATATCGTTACTCGTACAAAATACGAATTGGCACCAGATGAAGCATTTAAAGAATATCCTGAATTTAGAGCAAAAGAGACGATTTCACTTGCAGAAGAAGGGGCAGCCTTCATGTCTGTAGTATCTTCTAGTCCAGACCTTTTAAAAGGGATTGATTCTGAACGAATTAGTAACTTCCAAAAGGCTTCTGGAACAGCTTTAAGCCAATTCCGAAAATATGTACAGTCTGATAAAGTAAGCTGGACCGTAATTGCTGTTCCATCCAAAGCTTGGGCAAATCTTGTTTTCCCAGACGCTCCTGAAAACAGCAGAGTGGAGTTACTATGGGATGCTATATTTAAGGCTATTCGAGTAGATCAAGCAAATCCAATCCAAGCATGGAAAGAGCATGATAAAACACTTCATACAAAAGTGGATTACTTAAATGAAAAAGCATACAAACAGCTTCATTATACAGCTCCAGGTACAGATTTAACGATTGAACTTCCAGAAGGACATCTATGGTGTGGAGCAGGATCTATCAATGAAAAAGGTTTTGAATTCATGGCAAATATGCCGACTGAAGAAGTCTTCACTGTTCCACATAAAAAAGGAGTAAATGGAACTGTATCAAGCACAAAGCCGTTAAGCTATGGCGGAAACATTATTAATAATTTCTCCGTAACCTTTAAAGATGGTCGAATTATCGATGTAAAGGCAGAAGAAGGGGAAGAAATTCTTCGTCAATTAGTTGAAACAGATGAAGGTTCTCATTATCTTGGAGAAGTAGCTTTAGTACCACATCGTTCACCTATTTCACAATCAAATATTCTTTACTACAATACTTTATTTGATGAAAATGCCTCAAATCACTTAGCAATCGGAAGTGCATATGCATTCTGTATTGAAGGTGGAAAAAAGATGTCAAGTGAAGAACTAGCTGAAAAAGGTTTAAACGATAGTATTACACATGTCGACTTTATGATAGGATCAGACAAAATGAATATTGACGGTATTACCGTAGACGGAAAAGTAGAAGCAGTATTCAGAAATGGAGATTGGGCATTTTAATTTTAAGTAACTAAGTTCAATAAGGATGTTCCATGGAATGTTTATGTTATGAAACATTTCACGGAACATCCTTTATTTTTTACTATTCTTTTAATCTTTCTATTTTACCAAGCTAATCGATTTAATTCGTTGAGATAAGTCCAATTGGATGATTAGTTTATAGTTTCCTGCTGTATACGTAGCTATAGACCCAGCCTCTTTCGTAACAAAATCATCTGGCTTCCCGATTGTATCCTGAATCGATTGTACTGATTCTTTTAAACGAATACCTGGAATAGAAATAGAAGTAACAAGATCGGTTTTCTTATCATAGTAATAAGTAATCTCAGGAAAATCCAATTGACTATATTTCTGATTATAATCCTTGATTGTATAATTAGAATTAATTTTCTTTATCTCTTTTATATTTGTTCCGATTGGATATTGGGCGCCTATCAACATTCCTTGTTCCGCTAAATTCTTTAAACTAGAAGTAACAGATAAGTTTTTATATGGATAGTAAAATTCCGTATCATCCAGCCATTTATTGATAATTTCCTTATTTTTAATAGAAGTTCCATCTATTTTTACTAATTTCCCGCTTTTCTGCTCAAGCATCCACGTATCAAATTCCATTTGGTCGGTATCTTTTTCCCTTAAGGTTTGTATATAATTTTGTTGAATGTTTTTGATATTTTTACTATAGATACGCATTCCATAATCAGTTAGGGTAACTAATTTCCCATCATGAATGGTATAGAAATAGGCCATTACCTCATTTGCTTCTTTCCCTTGGTAAACAGCCGCAATATTTTGCTGGTTAACAAGAAATGTTCCTATATTTTTTTGCGATAAATTGAATGTCATAGGATTGGGTAATTCTAGATCTTGTTTTACTGCTTTCTTTCCGTATTCTTTCGTCCATAAGTAAAAGGCAAAGTCTCCAGTCACAATCGTATCGTCTTTTTCCCCTAGATCCGTATCTTCTACTTGCTGATATTTCCTTTCCCCTTCTCCTATAATATATAATTCATACTTTTTCTCTTTCACGTTTATATCTATTTCAAAATAAGCATTATCTTTCGTCCATTGTAAATCTTTCTTAATCACCATATGTTTTTGATCCAGCTCATTTTTATGTTTCTCTGTTAGATAGGAATTTACCATAGAAGTGATTAAAATCCCTGCAATTATAATGACTCCGACCACTATTAGCCAGATATATTTATTTTTTTTCATTATCTTTCTCCTATTTTCCAAACACATCTATACTCCTTTAGAAGGAGTTAGAGTTTCACTTTATGGATAGTTGTCGTTCTAGTTGTTTAAAATCAAGCATAACTACCATAATTTCTATTATTGAAAGCTCACTAAAGATAATTCCAATTTTTTATTGAACTTCATATATACTTATTAATAGTACCAAATTGCTCTCCAATCTACAAATCTAGCTTTTTCCAGCACCTATTTCCCCCTTCTCCGAGACCTTTACCACACAACATATGGACTATCCACCGCTCACCCATTCCCCATATCCAAGGACCTAACTTGCGTCAATATAAATAAATATGAGATGATTAATATAGCTAGCTATATATATAAATAGAGAAAACTCCGATCCTCGTGGTTTTTCTTCACTCTTGCTAATATTAAGCACCTTACTCAGTCTTTTCGGATGCCTTTTTCCTTATTGATTTCACCGCCCGTTAAAATGGAGATAAAAGATTCTTAAAATTAGGAGGGATAAAATGAAACAACTACATCTTATAATCAATGGAAGGGTACAGGGCGTAGGTTTTCGATACTTTGTCCAAATGATTGCTATGGAAAATCAGATAACCGGCTGGGTTCGCAATAAAGCAGATGGAACCGTGGAATGTAGGGCTGTAGCTTCTTCTGAAACACTGCGAGCTTTTGTGGAAAAAGTAAAAAGGGGTAATCGCTTTGCCAGAGTGGACCATATAGAAATACAGGAAAGTGAGCCAGAAGAACTATTTTCGAGCTTTAAGGTTATTTATTAAATATTCCATAGGACATATTCAATTTCTGCCATGTTCTATTTTTATTAAATTATGCTTGTATAGACTTGAAAATAATAAATTTTCATGTCAGAATAATAATATTTTAAAAAACAAAATAAGATGTACATATATTATTAGGAGGATCATATGTGGAAAGACTTTAAAGCATTCGCAATAAAAGGAAACGTAATAGATTTAGCAGTAGGGGTAATTATTGGAACGGCATTCAGCAAAATTGTCAGTTCACTAGTAGATGATTTGATCATGCCGCTGTTCGCCCATTTTATTGTCGGCGTAGATTTCTCAACATGGTCTTATTCAAGTATAAATTACGGAAACTTTATACAACGAATTGTTGACTTTTTCATTATTTCTTTCTCTATCTTTTTAGTAATTCGTTTTTTAAATCGCTTTAAGAAAAAGGAAGAGGTCCAAGAAGAAGCAGTAACTGTTGATACTAAAGAAGAGCTATTAAAAGAAATCCGTGATTTACTAAAAACAGAAGTTATTCGCGATAAAGATGGTTTAAATTGAAACCTTTTTGTGCCTTGTTCGTATTACTATATAAATTAAACACAGTACAGGAGTGAAGAAAAATGTATGCATATAACCCAAGTAATGAATATATGCCTTCTGTTTTAAGAACTTTTGCTCTTTCTCTAGGAATAGCATTTATCGGAACAATGATCGGTAATTTCGTCCCAGCCAATTTATTTTTACCGTTATCAATTTTAGAGGTTGTTCTTTTATTAATCGCTATTTTCGCAAGAAGAGGAAAATCTTTATCTTATGGTTTCTTATTTACCTTTACGTTTATTTCAGGGATTACCACTTTTCCAATCGTCTCTTATTATGTATCCACAGTTGGCGGAAATGTTGTCATTAATGCTTTGGGTACTACGACAATTGTGTTTGCTGGGGTTGCTATATATGCAACAAAAACGAAGCGTGACTTCTCTTTCTTAAGAGGAATGTTACTCGCTTCCCTAATCGCTTTAATCGCTATCGGGATTTTCAATATCTTTTGGCCATTAGCAACAGGTGGCATGCTCGCGTATTCCTTCATTGGTGTCCTAGTATTTAGCGGCTATGTGTTGTATGATTTTAATCGAATGAAACATTATGGTATAACAGCAGATCAAGTCCCTTTAATGGCCTTGAATTTATATCTCGATTTTCTAAATTTATTTATAAGTATCTTACGTATTTTCGGAATTCTGTCCGAAAGAGATTAAAAAGGTTTGAGTAAAGAGGCCAAAAACCTCCTTGCTCAAACCTTTTTATATGTATGCCTATAAATAATCCGCTATTTGTCTTCTAATTAATCGAATCATTTCTTCTGGATTATCTTTTATTACAAAAGAGTGCACTCCACGATTTGTATGTAAATATAGCATTTTATATTGATTACTCGAGGGCTTAAAGGAAATGTCATGGATGGTGTGTAAATGAAATGTCTGCTCGGCGCTAGTAACTCTATCACTCCATAAATCAAGACTTTTTTCTTCTTCGATTATTTCCATATTCAAGTCAATCTTTCTTGTAACAACAAAATAAGAAAGAGAAAATATTTTCACCTTTACCTCCTTGCACCTATCCCATAGTATAGAATGATTATGGATAACGAAATTAAACGCTATCCACCTGCAAAATCAGACAGTGTTATTAGACAATATTTTGGAGAATGCCATCATTTCCTGGAAAATAATTTGGTATTTCGACAACATGAAAAATCGATTTTTATCAATAATGAAAATATTCTCTTTCTCCCAGACTTTCTTTCGACAAACTTACTAGCTTTAGTATGATTTTATTTATTATTAGATAGGCAAGAGAATGACATCACATTCCCTTGCACATCATCAATAACTTCTATACTTCTTTGCAAGTTCTTCTGTTTCTTTCTTCCGTTTCTTTCGTGCTTCCGCTCGTTCCTTCGCTGATTCGTAAAGGCTCTTTTCCTCTTCTGTTTGTGGAATAACTTTGGGAACTTTTGTCGGTTTTCCATTTTCATCGATGGCAACCATCGTTAGAAAGCTAAGTGCACATAAATGGCGCTCTCCAGAAATTAGATCTTCTGCTGTTACTTTTACAAATACCTCCATGGAAGAAGTTCCTGTATAGGTAACAAAAGCTTCTAGACATACAGCATTTCCCTCATGAATTGGATACAAAAAATCGACTGAATCAGTCGAAGCAGTAACAATTCCTCTTCTTGCATGACGCATCGCCGAGATAGCAGCTGTATCATCAATATAGGCCATTAATTTGCCACCAAATAAAGTTCCATAAGTATTAGTATCTGTTGGAAAAACAATACTTGTTTTCACCACTAGTGACTCACTACAAAATTTTGACTCTTCCATAGCTCCTCCTTGCATATTCATGGGAGTTTTCTTCTTGTTTAACATATCTACCATCTTATTATATGCTAATTTAGGAGGAAGAGTCTAATATTGCTTAGATTAAGGTTATCGAAAAAAAGAATTTTTCTTCCGGGCTTTTAACAAATCCCCCATCCACCCTCGTGATTTAAGATAGAAATATACAACAACCGTGGAGCCAATAATTATTGCTAAAGAAAAAACGTAGCCGAATTTCCATTTTAGTTCTGGCATAATTTCAAAGTTCATTCCCCATAATGCTCCCCAAGCCATAATTGGTGTACATATTGTAGTGAATACCGTCAGTGTTTTCATAATTTCGTTTCCTCTATGTTGGGATACTACTTCTTCAAAATCAACGAGATTATTTAATTCTTTTTGATATTCTTCTACCAAAATTAATCCTCTTTCGATTCTCTTAGTAACACGAGCATATACCTTTCCTTTTGTGATTTCCTCGCCAAAAGCTTCCTCTAATGAGTATCTGATTTCAAGAAAAGGAATCATGACATTCTTCCAAACAAGAAGTTCATGTCTAGACTGATATACTTTATCTAATGTTTTTATACTATTTCTTTGTTTAACATCCCAAATCAATTGTTCTAACTGTTGTTCATAAGCGTCTATATGATACAAAATATCTGTCATTACTTTTCCTAGAATAACCATAAATCCTTCAATCGGTGTTTGTGCATGCTTAATCTCTTTTAATAGATTGTTTCCATCAATATGTAAACTATTATCCTTATAATCATAAGTGATTAATGTATCGCGTGATAAGAAAAAATGAAAAATTTCATAATCTTCTCTTTTATCTATTTCTCTATGGTATATAAGCGAACCACTTAATACTTCTTGATCTTCTTCTGATGTATCAATATGAAGATAGTTACTTCGATTCCCTTTTATATCGCGAAACCATGTGTTTATTAATGGACCCTTTTCAAAAGAAACTTTCTGTATATCCGCTTCTTTCAATAACTGAAACCAGTCCCAGTTCTCTAAACGGTATCTTTTCACTTGAATCTCCCCTTAAACGCTTTTCTATTATTATTCCCTGAATGACGTTTGTAAAACTTATAATAGGGTAAATAAACAATAGGATGGAACGAGAAGGAATAAAATTAGGAGGGATTATCTCATGTTTGGAAAAAATTCAATGCGTACATTTGCAATTGTCGGGGCTGGATTAGGAAGTTTTTTCCTGTTTACATCAAAAGGAAAAGACATGTTTCATCGCTTTAAAAGCAAATTCAATTCTACGCAACAAGAGGACTTACTTTCTAAAGCAGGAAATCCCGCTCCAGATGATATCGGTGACAACAATATGGTAAATGAAGGTGCTATGTATTCCGTAAATTACTATAATAAACAAAGAAATAGTAACTAGTTTCGATGCAACTAAATGAAAAGGTTCATTACTCGGACTATTCCTTTCATCTAGTAATGATTAATTAAAAGACATTTATGTACAGAATGGGAAAACTTGAATCAGTAGAGAGAATCGACTGATTCAAGTTTTCTCTCATAAATGAACTATCTTTTTATTCATAACTTTTGGCTTCAATTGATCCTTCGCCCGTTTCATTCTTGTTTTGACCGTTGATAACGGCGTTTTTGTATGGTTGCTTATCTCTACCAATGTTTGATTGTGGTAATAAAAAAGCAGTAAAGGTTCTTTGTACATATTTGGTAGTTCTTCTAATGTATCAATCATCTCTTCTTTTTCACATTTGCTCATTAATGTTTCCTCAGGTTCCAAAGCCACAGAAGTATCTCTCGCATATGTATAAACAGACTCTTCCCAAAACTTCTTAGATGTTTTCTCTTTTCTCCAGTAGTCTCTACATTTATTTAGAGCAATTTTATAGAGCCAGCTTTTCACTTTATGGTGGTCTTCAAAGCTGCCAAATGAGGTATACGCGGAAATTAATACTTCCTGATACAAATCTTCCGCTAGTTCTTTATGCTTAACAAGCGATAATATATAGATATAAATTGATTTTCCGTATTCCTTCACGACTTGTTCAAATAATTCTTCTTGATTTCCCATAGTATATGTTTTATTTATTAGGGATTCCATGTTCTTTCTTTTTCCCCTTCCCAGTTTTACGATTCTACTTAATAAACGCTTGCGCCTATGCGAATCCCTACACTTTTTTAAAAATTTTTATTGGAATTTATTCACTGGTGTCAGCCACATAGAAACTCCAATTTTTTTGCATATTGTTAAATAATGCATGGAAGCTAATATAACTGCTCCTAAATTCATCCCAATTGCAATTCCGCTCATTTGAAGCTGGCTTAGAGATCCTAAATAATAAATCGCTGCATAGGAGAATGATGTGGCCCACACACTATGAAAAACCGCATCTTTCAACAAGCCCAAACCAATTAAATATGCTTGCATGGGAATGGTGAAGTAATGAAGTAAAAAATAGGGCCATAAAAGCTGCACAATTATAGCTGCCTGAGTAGAGTGAAAAAAGGTCATCGTCAGTGTGTCCGCGTAAAAATAAAAAATCCCAACAGATATGGTTCCGTAAATAGCTGTTATGATCATCACTTGCTGCAATAATCTTTGTAGTTTTGCATAATCTTTTTGTACATATGCTTTTGAAACAGTTGGTATAAGCATTGTCATGAAACTATGGGATATAAAAGCTGGAAAAAAACCTATTGTCATCGCTATCCCTGCAAGCATTCCATACTGTTCTGTCGCATTTGCTACCGTAATTCCTGAGGCAACAAGTGCTCCTTTTATAAGAAAAGGCTGAATGGCATGTGTTAAAGCATGAAATATTCGAAGACCTGTTGTCGGAATAGACACAGATAATAAATCCTTCCAAATGACTTTCCCATTCATGCTTTCATTTTTCCCTTTTTTAATTCGTTGATATTGCACAAAAAACATATGCAATAAGTATAATAATACGACTGTATCACTCCCTACAATGGTAAAAAAGGCAATCAATACAGAAGTATTTAAATCAAAGGAAAACCATTGAAACAAAAAGACTAATAAACCTAGTTGAATAATTTTTTTCAAAAAATTAGAAGCTGCAATTTTCCCCATTTGCTGTTTTCCCATAAAATAACCTCTTGCAATAGAAGTAAAGGAAATAATCGGCAATAGAAGAATAACTAGCCACTTCAAGAGTGGATGATAATCATAAAAAATAGGGATAAAAGGTATGATGATAGATGCGATGGTGGTTAGAAAAATAGTAAAAATAATGGTCCACTTTAATACTTGCTGCAGCATCGATAAATGATACTTGGAATCTTTTTCAGCAATAAATTTCGAAATGGATGTTGGCAATTCAAAGGTAGCAAGCAGTACAATAAGAAAGATAGTAGGTAATATGGTCATAAATAAACCTAGTCCATGTTCTCCAAGTTCCCTTGCCATTACCATATTAATAATGAATTCAATACATTCGCCAAAAAACGCGGTAACAATTAATAAAAAGGTCCCTTTATAAAATGAACTCATGAATCTCTCCCTCAATCTATCTTCCACAAGCATGTAAGTAAAAGATGTGTGTTTATTTTCTCTTCTTTAACATCATATGAGACAAGTTCAAAAAATATTTTCCTAGATTGTCTTTTTCTTTATTGAAGAGAGAGAAATGTCTTAATTAAACGTTTGATTAAGGGACCTATTCCATTTCATTTAAGGATTTTTTATTAATTGTTTATTCTACAAGCGAGTGTTTAAAAGCATAAATGACAGCCTGCGTGCGATCCTGTACTTGCAGTTTACTTAATATATTGCTTACATGTGTTTTAACCGTTTTTAGAGCAATAAATAATTGGTCAGCAATTTCCTGATTACTCTTCCCTTCCGCCATTAACAAGAGAATCTCCATTTCTCGGGTAGTTAGCTCTTCGTGCAGAGGTGTAGATTTCTTTTCTCGCATTTTTGTCATCATTTTATCGGTAACTTCAGGCTCAAGGACAATTTGTCCTTGATATGTTTCGCGCACAGCTCTTGCAATTTCACTCGCCTTGGATGTTTTAAGCATATAACTTGTAGCCCCCGCCTGCAAAGCAGGATATACCTTTTCATCATCAAGAAAACTGGTAACAATAATAATCTTTGCATCCTGCCAAGCGTCTATTATTTGCCTCGTTGCCTCAATTCCATCCATTTCATCCATTACTAAATCCATCAAAATCACATCTGGCTTTAATTGAAGAGCAAGCTCGACAGCTTTACTGCCATTTTCCGCCTCTGCAACAACTTCAATATCTGTCTGTGCAGATAAATAAGAAGAGACTCCAATCCGCACCATTTCATGATCATCCACTAGCAATACTCTAATCATTTAAATCCTCCTTTCTTCCCAAAATCGGTACTTTCACTTCTAATCTTGTTCCTTTATTTTCCAAACTTATCAATTTTAATACTCCACCAATTTCGGCTGCTCTTTCGTGCATATTTTGAAGTCCATAAGATCCTGCTTTTCTCTTATCCACATTAAAGCCGACACCATCATCGATGATTCGCAATATAACAAATGCCTCCCTTTGAATAAGCTGTACTTCTAGGGAACTTGCTTTAGCATGTCGTAATGTATTGGATACCGATTCTTGAAGAATTCGAAAAAGATGATCTTCAATTCCTTTATCCAAATCGATATCTTCTAGTTTCATTTCTATTTCTAAAGATACCTTTTGCTGAAGTTCATGTAATAATTCAACAATTCCCGCTTTTAACGTTTTCCCTTTTAAAGCGATTGGTCGTAAATGAAGTAATAAAGCTCTCATCTCTAATTGAGACTGTTGAATCGTTTCCTCTACTAACTGTAATTGTCGTGATTCATGATCATTCGTTTTCGGTCTTGTTTCATTAATTGCTGATAACAGCATCGATGCCGCAAATAATTGCTGGCTAACCGAATCGTGCAATTCTCTGGCCAGACGATTTCGCTCTGCAATAATGACAGTTTGAACCTTCACCTCTTGATCTTCCGCTTTCTCATTTACGAGTTTCTGAGATAACTTCGTTTGTTCCACTAATTGATTCTGCAGTTGAATGATTCTATAGCTTAAAGATTGGAGCTCCTCTGTTGAACCAATTGGCTGAACTGGATAATACTCCATTTTATCCATTGTATGTAAGGTTTCTTCCATGGAACGAATTTGTTTTTTCCAAGAAAATCCTGATAAATAACCAATTAAAACACCTAATGTAATATCCACACTGATTAAAAATAAAATAAATGGAACATCCATTACTTCTTTTTCCCACAAAGCACTCCAGTTTGACGGTGGAAAGACGATTAGATAGCTTATAGAAAAAAATACAAGTAAAAGAAGGGATGCACTTACTCCCCACAAAATTTGTCTTGTTATAATACTCATATTCTTTTCACCTCTAAGCTACCTGTAATTAATGAGGTGAAGATTTTCACTCTCGTCTCAGCCTGATCAAATCCAGCTGTCCGAATGCTTATATTTTGATTCCAAATCTTTTCTTCTGCTTCACTAAATATTTGATAGGAACCAAATAAACTAGAATGGTGGATACTGACTTCCATATCATAAGGGATATATACCTTCACATCTCCGACAATATTTCGAATCATCATAACTGTTTCACCCTCTGGTAACACCGTGTAGCTAAGGTCCACAGTAGTATTCGTTATGCCACCCTGAATGTTGATATCGTCCCATTCATATACATGATCTGGGGTGATATTACGGCTAAAGAGAGAATTCGTAAACAAGGGCTTTTTCTTTATTATAGTTTCTTCTGTCTGTATGGCCGTTTCCTTATCTCTTATGATTGGTTTAATAATATCCTCGGTATTCTTTTTTTGAAATAATTGAAAAAGGTAATAAGCAAGGAGTGTAAACAAGATAATTTTCACTGTAACCATATTTAATATACTAACGATTAAAAGCAGGCTCCCTATCCAAAAAAGAATCTTCCCAGCTCCGCCGTTCCGTGATTTCTTTGATATATAAATCATGCCAATTGAAACAAGAAGGGAAAAGATTAGTCCGGGATTAAAGACGAAGATTTCTAATAACAAAAAACCTCCAACAATATAAACCCAATTTGCATAGTTATCTTTTATTTGTTTAAACATTGGCTATTCTCTCCCTTCTTTATTTTATTTGGATGAATATCTTTAAATAATAGAAGGCTGGCTTTACATGCTCCAGCCTCTTTTAGGATACCATTTTTTTATAAGGAAATGGAGTCATCTTCTTTTTTTAACATATCTTTCTCTAATGCTGCTAACTTTTCGTCCATTGTTTGTTTATAGTATTCTGTATTTATTTTTTCTTCTAACGTTTCTATATATTGTTCCATTTCACTGAATCGCGTTGGATTTGTTGGATTCGCCTGTTTTTCTTCTAAAACTTTATTCATTGTATGATGGGCTTTGGTTATATTTTCTTTTGCCATCAGCTCCATCTGGCGTATTTTCATATCCTTCAATTTATGCTTCATGTCCATATATTTCGTTTCTATTTCATGCAATTGCTGCTCTGTATTTTTTAACGACTCTGTTAAGCGTGCTACTCTTTCTTCATAATGAGTCTGCTCTTGTTTAGCATAAGCAGAAAGTTCTTCTTCCCCTGCTTTGCTTGCCACCTCAGCCTGTCTTTGTCTTTTCTCCGCCATTTGTTCAGCCTGTTGTAATTCCTTCATGAATTCTTCTTTTAATTTATATTGTCTTTCGACCATTTTTTTTACTTTATCTGTCTCTTTCTCACATTCTCTTACATATTGATTTAAAAGCGCGATTGGATTTTTTTCTTCCTTCTTATCTAATAAATGATTAATGTCGGCCATTACCGTATTTTTTATTCTTTCTAATAGATTTGTCATGTTAACCTCTCCTTATTTATTTAATTCTGACCACTGTTTTTCAAAATTTACAAAAGGGTCATCCGTTGTTTTATTTGTAATAATGTTTTGCTTGTTGTTCCACTTTTTGTAAACAAGATACAATACATATGCGGCTGCTAATCCGATGATAGCAGGCAGGTTACTAGCCGTTATGATAAGCATAATCACTCCGGCTATTCCCCACCACAGCTTACCTGATGAGCTTGTTGCTTTCGTGTATTGCTTAAAGGCAAAATAAAGAATTGCTGCACTAATAACTAAACCGAGTATTGGACCTATCTGTGATAATAGGATGATAGAGGCAACTGCCCCAATAAGAAATAAACCAAATTTTTTCATTTTACTTTTCGCTCCTTTCTTATCTACTATGTTACCTCCTTCAAGTTTTTTTCATAACATGCCTTAGCTTGATTTTCCACTACAACTTTAGTCTTAGAGAATACTAATCCTAAAAAAACAAAGAAAAAACTGTTCATAATGGAACAGTTTTTCTTCTACAGTAATTATTTTTCTGTGCCTGTCAAAAAGCTCTTGGAGCGAATTCCTGATCTTCTAAGAACAAAATCTACATCTACTTTAATATCTGCTTTTGAAAATTCTTGATTCCACTTGTCTTTTATTTTCATAAATGAATCATAGTCTTGCCTTCTCATTGCTTCTCCAAATCCGAAAATATCCGTTTCGTATTGGCTTTGAACATGTGAAATGGTATTCGATATTTCTTGGGATAAAGCTTTATTCACTAGTTTTTCATATTTTTCAATGGTCCCCAGCTTATCCACACTTTTATAGCATTGCGTACCCTCAAGATATCCTTCCGCTTTTATCCCAACATGAATTACAGGCTTATTATTCTTCCATTTAGAAGTTGTTTCTGTTTGCGATTCTGTTACACGAATAGCACTATAGTCTCCCTGTCTGCATTTAATGGTAAAAGAAGTAGTTTTTAATTCATTCCGAACCCACAAATAATTTCTCGAATCTTCCATGCTCAGAAAATCGATCAATTTACCCTTTTTAAATATCGCCAGAGAATCAACGACTATTATTGCATCCGGAGTTACCTTCATGATATTTTCCATACTATTTCCTTTTTCTACATCTCCTTTTAAACGGACAGTTGCTAATACTGGTTCTTTTCCTTCTAGGTTCAGTTCGGAGATAAACTCAATAATACTCATTCCCGGGTCTCCTCCCCAATCCTCTAATAAATGATCCAATTGTGGAGATAACTTTAAGGAGGATGCCTTTCTATAATGGGCAACTACTTTTAAGATATCTTCTGCCTTTCCATCTTTTGCAATAATAATTTTAAAGTCATCCCGTATCTCCCTATTTCTTTCCAAAAAGTCAATAAAATCAAGCATTCCCGACCTAGCTATTTCCTCACTGATTACCAGTATCTTCATATGAGAGAAAACTAGAAACTGTGCATAGTACTCATTTAAGTGATGCGTAATTTCAGAAATAGTATTTCCCTCAATGCCCTCTACTATTGTGGGCGCATTTCCGGCAGCCGTTTGGGTATTTAATTCTACTGCATTCAATGCCTCTACTGTCAATTTATATTTTGCATTTTCGCCTTTATCAATGGCCATCCCTGATACTAATTTAATTTCTGATAATTCTTTTCGATCCCAACAACCAGTTAATAGAAACAAACAGTTTAGTATACATAGAAAGACACAAATTTTCTTCACTTTTCCTTCCCACTTTCCGGTTTAGGCGGAGATGGGGACCCTTGTGGCTTTTGCCTATTCTTTACATTTGGACTTAAATAGGAAGAACGCTTATTAATGGACCATAGCGGAAAACGAACAAATACGTCCTTTTGATCTTCAATAATAAATGGAGCAACAGGTGCTAAATACGGAACTCCAAAGGAACGAAGAGAACTTAAGTGTGCAACCATAAATACAAGTATTAAAAGAACACCATATAACCCTAAAATAGAGGCAACAATGATAAGAACAAATCGAATAAGTCTAGATGCGTTCGCGAAGCTATAATTGGGAAAAACGAAATTAGCAATCGCAGTGATCGCCACGATGATAACCATAATATTGGAAATAATTCCTGCTTCAGCGGCTGCCTGTCCAATTACTAAAGCCCCTACAATCGAAACCGTCTGACCAACGGCCCGGGGCATCCTTACTCCTGCTTCCCTTAAAATTTCAAAGGTAATTTCCATGATAAATACTTCTACTACAGCTGGAAAAGGTACATCCTCCCGCTGTGCAATAACACTCAGTAATAAAGTGGTTGGCAGCAGCTCTGGGTGAAAAGTCAAAACTCCTACATATGCGGAAGGCATAATTAAACCAATCATAAAAGATAGATAGCGAATTAAACGTACGAAACTACTCATAAAATAGTTTTGATAGTTATCTTCAGGAGAAGTGAAAAAATCAGTCAGTACTGCTGGAACAATTAATACAAATGGTGATCCATCAATGATGATGACAATTTTTGCATCCATTAAATAGGTAGCTACTGCATCCGGACGCTCTGTATTCATCGCTAATGGAAAAACAGTCAAGCTTTTATCTACAATTAATTCCTCAACATTCGCTGACTCAAATACAGCTGAAATATCAATTTTATTTAATCGATTCCTTACTTCTGTTACTATTTTTTCGTTTGCAATCGAATACATATACCCCATGTATACATTCGTACGCGTTTCGTTTCCTATCATAAATTTTTCAAAACGCAATTGGTGATTTCTTATTCTTTTTCTTATTAAATTGATATTTGTGGAAGCATCTTCTACAAAAGAATCCTTTGGTCCCCGTACGACTGTCTGTGTAGTAGGCTCGGCTACTGATCTGCCTTCACTATTTAAATAATTTAAACTAAGTGCCTGCCCGACTCCTCTAAAAGCAATAACGATACGTCCTTCCAAGAGAGAAGAAACGATTTCATTAACCTTTTTTAATAATTTATATCCAGAAACACCAAAACTTTTTTTACTTAAACGCTGTAGATCCTCAATAGTTTCAACAACAATATCTTTATCGGCTGAATTCTCTAACGTATTTCCTAACATCTCTTTTAACATTTCTGTATTAACTACTGTTTCTAAATAATAAATACAGCCTTCACTTTTTCCAACTCGAATCACATCTGACTGCAGATCAGCTGTATTTCCAAAGGTTAAACTTATCACCTCTCTCAATGCCTCAAAGGTAAGTTCATCAATCCCTATTTCTTTCGCTTCGGTCGGTACGACTTTAGAGGGTATTTCTTTTTTGCTATTTATAGACATCAGTTTTTTAAAATAATTCATATTTTCAACCCCCTTTTTTCATCCCTTTGTTCTTTCCATTTTTTCATTAACAACACAAATGTAATCAAAATAGGTACCATAAATTCCAGTGGAACATGAATAAGAAATAAGTCTACATTTAATCCTTCCACGATATGGTCCGAAAAATCGGAAGAAATGAAGATGGTAAACATCGTTGTGATACAGGCAACTGGCATAGCAAAATATCGGTAAGGTATCCGAAAAATATACTCCATTCCTTTTAAGCCGCCATATAGAAACACAGAACCTTTAATTAATATTCCTAACATCATAATAAATACTACGAGCACGTCGATCCTTTCCAAAAACTCTCCTATACTGACAAGTCTTGCCGCTATCAATAATGGAAAATTGGCTCGCGCTGCTGTATTTTCCCCTAGTGTGGCTATAATGATGAAAACCGATGATAGTAAGATAATACTTGCGACAACAACACTAACTAAAGCTACCTTCTTCGTTGCTTTAAAATCTCCAATATGAGCGAAAATAACCGTAAATGCTATCAACTCTCCATATGGGAAGGCAACGATGGATGGAATAGCTGCTTTCATTATTGGCTTCATACCATTACTTAAAACTGGCTGCACATTAGTAAGGTTTATTTTTTCACCAGCATATAAAAAGATAAACAGCAGGATGATAAATAAAAACATATAGGGACTAAATATTTCAGCTGTTCTTCCTAATACTTCAATTCCTAAATATAAGATATAGCCAATTACTAACATAAGCGCTAATATTGTAAATTCGATAGGTGTCACAGGCAGAATGGCAGATGTGATTAGTTCCCCAAAGTCTCTAATTACTCTTGCAGACACATAGAGGAAATAACTTAAGTATACGAGAGCTAATACGATAGCAACTTTTCTAGAAAAGCAATATTCCATCATCTCATATAAGTTTTTCCCAGGAAGCAATGACATTAAATAAAGATAAAAACTTATTATAATTACGCCGACAATCATACCAATTAAAACAACTATCCATGCGTCTCTTTTGGCATCAATTCCTATACCAATTACGATAGAACTTCCCAAAAGGAAATTTATAATCATCGTAAATATTTGGGTTAAAGATAGTTTTTCTGTCAACATAATCACTCAGCACCTTATCGGTTTTAATTTAATGTAATCAGAATTAGATCGTCGCTACTTCCTAAAACACATTCTGTCCTCTACTTTTTACGTTTTTCTTGGAGTTAAATTTATTCCAATGTTTTATTAACATGATAAATACCATTAATGCCGGCAGGCCAAATTGTAAAGGAATATGTAAAAGAAAAGGATTAGACTGTAATCCCTCCTCCATATGATCGGTATAATTTCGAGCAATTAATGTGGTAAATACCCCTACAATACAGATCATCGGAATCGAAAAATACCGAAATGATTGATCAAAAATGTACTCGATTGCTTTTAATCCGCCATATATATAAATACAGCCTTTTACAAGTGTTCCGAGCATCATACAGAAAACAACAATAGCATCGATTCGTTGTAAAAAATTCCCTATAGAAACTAGTCGAGCTGAGCTTAATAAGGGAAAATTGGAACGTAATCCAAGCTCGTGTCCTAAAGACAAAATAATCATGACGGAGGTTACTAACAATAATAAACTTGAAATCAAAACACTATAAATAATAATTTTTTTACTGTACTTAGCATTTGAAACATTGCTCATTATGAAAGTTAAAACGAGTAATTGTCCATACGGTCGTACAATT
This sequence comes from Niallia circulans, assembly GCF_003726095.1. Classification (NCBI taxonomy): domain Bacteria; kingdom Bacillati; phylum Bacillota; class Bacilli; order Caryophanales; family Bacillaceae; genus Niallia; species Niallia circulans. The sequence goes on along the minus strand of NZ_CP026031.1, from coordinate 4,654,682 downwards.
TCATAGGGAAACACAGCAGTCCATAAAGGCTTAAATCCGCCAGCTAATACCGGTTTTATATTTGAAAAATCAAGGTTTTTACCAGCATATAAGAAAATAAATAAAAGCAGGATAAAGATAAATGCATAAGGCGTGAATATCTCTGCTGTTCTCGCAAGAACCTCCACACCCATATACAATATGTATCCCATTACGAACACCAGCATAATGGTGGAAATCTCAATTGGCGTTAAGGGAAGCACTGTACTTGCTATCAACTCTCCAAAATCACGTATTATTCGACAGCTATAATAAAAAAAATAAGCTGCATAAACGAGACTGAGCCCCTTTGCAATTGGCCGATTAAAGCAATATTCGAACATCTCAAATAAGTTTTTCTCTGGAGCTAAAGAAATCATATAGATAAAAAATAAGGAGATGATAATTCCTAATCCTAAAGCAATCAGAAGTACAATCCATGCATCCTCTTTTGCTTTTAATCCAAGACCTATTACAATCGTACTTCCAATTTGGAAATTAAAAACAACTGCCGCCAATTGAGTTAACGAAATGCTTTCTTTTAACATGGCTGTAACACACTTCCTTTTAGAAAAGCGCAAGCGCCTCATCTTTTGCTTTAATATTATCCTCCAACCCTGATATACTATATGCAACTGGTATTAAATAGAGGATTATCCTTGGGTTTTCTGCTTGCTTTGTTTTTTATTTTTCCATAATCGAATATCAACTACGACTGACCAGACAAAGCCTAATATTGCAGTAAATACAATCGTAATGGCTCCTGCACCAACTTCCGCTTCGTATATTCTTTTTATACATTTCATAAATCCCTCATGAAACACAAAAATATCTAGACCAACTGTTAAAATGCCCATAGATGTAAATATTAATAGATAAGCAAAAGTTACCATTTAACCCTTCCTTTTAGGTGCTTTGTTTATTTATGGTATTATCTTGTGAAATTTCTCCATTTTTATGCTTATATTTTCATTTATGAATATTAATTCAAATTAAAAAAGCTGGCATCAACCTACTACTACGGTTGATGCCAGCTTTTAAAAAGATTATTTATTATTTTTTTGTCTCACTTTATAATCCACCACTTCTCCATGGTAGAAGCTTTTTCTCGTTAACGGAAGATTTAGCTTCTTAGCTGTTTGTTTCAGTTCTCTTTCTTCTCGTTCCGTAACTAAACTAATAACTACTCCCGCTGCACCAAATCTTCCCGTCCTGCCAGAACGATGGATATATTGGGTCTGGTCTGTAGCTAAATCATAATGAACAACATGTGTAATATTTTGAATATCAAGCCCTCTTGCGGCTACATCTGTTGCTAGAAGCATGTTTCTCTTTCCATCTCGAAAATCATTTAATGACTTTTGACGCTCCATTTTATTTAGATCAGAATGCAAAATACTTGTCTGAATTTTTTTAAATGCTAATTTTTCATGGATCACACTTAAATTTCCAATATCCTTTACAAACACAAGAATCTTCGCATTCTTTAGACGAGAGATCGGTTCTAATAGCTTTACTTTATCTCGATATTCCGCTTGGAAATAAATATGCTCTACTTCAGCTGCTTCGATCACCTTATCTTTTTTGATGCGAATAATTTCTGCCTCTTGGACAAGTTCAGCTGCAATATTTTCTGTTTGCTTTGGTAATGTTGCAGAAAATAAAACGACTTGTCTGTCTTTTAAAGTGGCTTTGATAATTTGGCGAACAGATTCTAGATGCTCCGGTACTAACAATTGATCTGCTTCATCTAAAATAACTGTTTTTACTGCATGCATTTTTAATTTTTTTTGTTTAATCAATTCTAATGCTCTTCCAGGTGTACAAATGACAAGATGAGGATGCTTTTTCAGTTTTTCTAACTGCCTTTTAACATTTGCTCCTCCAATAAAAGAAGCCGCCCGAACTCCGCTGCCCTCTCCCCATTTTTGAACTTCTCCTAAAATTTGCATAACCAGCTCTTGAGAGGAAGCAAGACAGATTGCCTGAATATTCTTCGATTCTGTATCCAAGTTATTTAAGACTGGTAATAGATATGCCAATGTTTTTCCTGTGCCAGTTGGGGATTCAGCAATTACATCTTTTCCCTCTAATATTAGTGGGATAGATTGTTCTTGAATAGAAGTTGCTTGTTTAAAATGTGCCTTTTCCCAATTTTCCTGTATAAACGGTTTAAATGTACTCCAAAATAGCTGTTCTTTCATTTCGTTCTCCTTTTTCATCAAAGTCAGACAAATAGCATCTAACCTTAAAATATATCTTCTTATTATAAATTATTTACGAAAAAATAGATATGAAACCTTATTCATTAGGGGGAGATTATATTTTTCGCTGAACATAAGTTAAAAATGCTGGATTCCGAGGATTTCTTTTTTTCCGCAAAAAAGAAGCTCCGTTTCCTGCGAAGCTCCTTTTCATACTATATGAATAGCTGATTCTTCCCTACTGTATGAACGATATCGACACCATCTTTGATTCGCTTCATTTTTACGTCTAATTCATGAGCTGCATCTGCTGCTTCCTTTAATTCATTAAGTAAATGTGCAGGAACATCTTTATCGAATTTATAATAAATTTTATGTTCTAAGCTTGCCCAAAAGTCCATCGCAATCGTTCTTATTTGAATTTCGACAACCACTTCTTGCATGCCTGTACTTAGGAAAACAGGAATACTGATAATTAAATGTAAGCTTTTATAGCCATTTGGTTTGGGATTTTTAATATAATCTTTTACCTGCATTACCTTAATATCAGCTTGTTTTTCAATGATATTATAAATTTCGTAAATATCCGAAATAAAGGAACAAGTAATTCGAACTCCTGCAATATCATGTATATATTTTTTGGCATTTTCAATTGTTATAGCATGCCCTTTTCGATGCAGCTTTTGCATAATACCTTTTGGATCTTTAATTCGTGATTTAATGTGCTCGATTGGATTATGATCATGAATAAATTGAAATTCCTCATTTAATATTTTTAATTTCGTATTTATTTCATCTAAAGCGAAGTTATAAATAATTAAGCTATTTTTCCATTCATTAAGCTCATTTGATAATTCATGTAAATTGAAGTTATTATCTTCCATGTATGTCTTGAGTTGTTTTACGCTTTCCATAAACTAGTAAGTCTCCTTTGGATTCCTATAAACCTTTTCTGCGTCTACTCCGATACTCTTCAAAAATTCAATAATTTGGTCAATTGTTTTCACTTTCAACATCCACCTTTGTATATAACGAGCTATTTTCGGATGGTTGACATGCACCGAATCTATCTTTATTGTAAACAATAATGACCGGTCAGTCAAATATCATTTCAAACAAATATCTTTTATTTATAAAATAAGAAACAGCACTTCCCTTATTCCTTTAATATCAGCTCTAAGGAGAGAAGTGCTGTTCTTTATATATCTACTTTCTACACTGACCAACCGGTGCATCCCCATTTTATTTTTATAATCTAATCAACTGTCTCTGAGAATTGGTTTTGATGTAGTTCATAATAAAAGCCTTTTCTCTTCAATAATTCTTCGTGAGACCCCTTTTCGGCTATCATCCCTTTATCCAATACTAGAATCAGATCCGCATGTTTAATGGTGTTTAATCGGTGAGCAACAACAAAGCTCGTTTTCCCTTTCATCAACCGTTTTAAAGCATCTTGAATTTTCACCTCTGTGATTGTATCAATGCTACTTGTTGCTTCATCCAGAATAAGAATAGATGGATCTGCTAAAATTGCTCGAGAAATGGATAACAGCTGCTTTTGCCCTTGACTAATTCCGTTTCCATTAGCAGAAAGAATCGTATCATAACCTTCTGGAAGATGTTCAATAAAGCCATGAGCATTGGCCTGCTTTGCTGCATACTCCACTTCCTCATCCGAAGCATTCAACCTGCCATACCGGATATTTTCCCGGATGGTCCCTTCGAATAGATAGCTATCCTGAAGAACAAATCCCATATGCGAACGGAGGCTCTCTCTTTTTACTTTTGTAATCTCCTGGCCATCCACTAATATACTTCCTGCGGTTGCATCATAAAATCTCATGATAAGCTGGATAATAGTCGTTTTTCCAGCTCCAGTAGGTCCAACTAAAGCAATTGTTTCACCTGGGTTTGCCTTAAAATCAATATCCTTTAATATTTCTTTATTTACCTCATAAGAAAAAGATACATGCTTAAACTGAACTTCTCCTTTCATTTCTTTCATCACGGCTGCTTCCTTCTCATCTACTTCTTCTCTTTCTTCATCTAATACTTCAAATACTCTCTCTGCACCTGCAATGGCAGATAACAATGTATTAAATTGATTCGATAAATCATTTAAGGGTCTAGTGAACTGTCGGGAATATTCAACAAAGATTATAATAACCCCAATAGATACAGTACCGGATTTGAGGGCTAATAGCCCGCCAACCCCTACAATTACTGCATAGCTAGCATTGTTTAACATATTCATTAGCTTTGGAATAAAGCCTGAATAGACTTGTGCCCAATATGCAGAATTCTTAAGCTTATCACTTTTTTCTTTCATATCATGAATCATTTTTTCTTCTAGCGAAAAAGTTTTTACAATTTTTTGTCCTGAAATAGATTCCTCAATAAATCCATTTAACTCCCCTAAATTCTTTTGTTGTTCCTTAAACAATATACTTGTTCTACTCGTAATCCACTTCATTCCAATAAACATAACTGGCACGATCGTTAACGTCAATACTGTTAATAACGGACTGAGTAAAAACATGACAACTATTGTCCCAACTAAAGTAATAATACTAGAGAAGATTTGGATAACAGAGCTATTTAAAGTAGAACTGACATTTTCAATATCATTTGTAACACGACTCATCAATTCTCCATGCTGCTTTTTGTCAAAATAACTTATCGGCAGCTCATGAAATTGATGGAACAAATCCGCTCTTAAGCGAAAAACAGTTGTTTGTGAAATACCAACCATCCAGTAACTTTGCAAAAATAATGCAACCGAATAAAAAAAGTAAATACCACCAAGCGCTATAAGCATTCCTGTAAAACCATCTAAATTTCTATTGACAATAAAACGATCAATAGACATTCCTAAAACATATGGTCCCAATAATCCTAATGCACAGCTCATTGCTACCATCACTAAAACAAGAAATAATAATCCCTTTTTTTGTGCAAGATAGCTCCATAATCGGTATAAGGTCTTTCCCATATTTTTTGGTTTTTTCCCTTTTTTAACAACTGTGGGATCTGACCTTAATTTAGGTTTAGGATAGCGAAATGGATCGGTTAGTTCCTTTTGCATTCTCCCACTCTCCTTCCCCTAGTTGTGATTCTACTATTTTTTGATAAAGGTTGTTTGTCTTCCATAACTCATCATGGGAAGCAAAACTTACAATCTTTCCATCTTCAATCAGCATTATTCTATCTGCCTTCATGGCGGTAGATACTTTCTGCGTAATGAGCAGAAGGGTACATTGATAATCAGCAACTGCATCCAGCAGCTTTTTTTCTGTTTTTAAATCTAATGCACTTGTACTATCATCTAGCAGGAGAATACTTGGCTTTCTGACGAGTGCTCTTGCAATGGAAAGACGTTGCTTTTGTCCTCCGGATAAATTAACTCCCTTTTGTCCAATTCTCGTATCATATGTATTAGGCATTAACATAATGGTATCGTGAATTTGGGCATCTTTTGCAGCTTGCACTACTTCATCAAAGGTCGCATCAGGATTTCCCCATCTAATATTTTCTTGAATGGTACCCGTAAAGAGCATCGATTCCTGTGGTACATATCCAATTTGCTTTCTTAGCGTATATAATGAATATGAATTCACTCGTTTATCGTCGATCAAAACGCTTCCTTCTGTTGGTTCATAAAGACGTGGAATTAATTGGAAGAGTGTTGTTTTCCCTGAACCTGTTGCTCCTAATATAGCAATTGTTTCTTTAGAGTGGATGGTAAAGTGCAGATTCTCTATTGTATTCCTTCTATTAGATGGATAACGAAAGGATACATGCTGGAACTTAATTTTCCCTTTTATTTTTGAGTCCATACTTTCATCTGGATTATCCTTATCCTGTTCTTTCTTATCAATAATCTCTTGGATTCGATCAGCTGAAGCTTTTGAACGAGAAATAACCATTACTAACATACTTACTACAGAAATCGATGTAGTGATTCTTAATGTATAATTGATAACGGCAACTACTTCACCAATCTGTGCCTCACCTGTGTTTATTTGTCCAGAGCCAATCCAAAGTATGGCAATAATACATAGATTCATAGCGAATAATAAGAGCGGCACAGTAGTTTCCATAATTCGGAGCGCCTTTTGAGTAAGTTTTTTTAAATCCTCGCTTGTATGCATAAAACGATTTCTTTCAAACTGCTTGCGGATATATGCTCGGATAAGTCTCACTGCTGTTAAATTCTCCAGCATCACACTGTTTACCTGATCGAGTTTCTTTTGAACAGATTGGAACAGACTTCTTCCTACTTTAATAACCCAAATAAACATAACCACAATAAGAGGAATCGTAATCGCCAATATAAACGCTAGTTTCACATTAACTAAGAAGGACATAATGATTCCACCAACGATTAAAAGCGGTGCCCTTAATAGAAATCGCAATCCCATAAATATCGTGTTTTGTAATTGTGTAATATCATTCGTTAATCTAGTGATCAAAGACGAACTTGCAAAAACATTACTGCTTGAAAACGTAAAATACTGAATGATTTGGTATAACTCATTCCGAAGACTATAGCCAAAATTCTGACAAACATGGGAAGAATATAATGTATTAATAATTCCAGCAGCAAAGGCTACAAGCGAAAATAATATCAACAATCCTCCCCAAATTAACACAACTTTTGTATCTTGATGAGCCAAGCCATCATCAATTATCTTTGCCATAATCAATGGCTGAACCAGTTCTACCACAAGTTCGGTTAACATTAGTATAAGTGCTATTGTAATACTTAGTTTATATACTCGAAGTCGACCAAATATTTTTGACATTATTCCCTCCAGCCTTTACTCTAATTGAATTTACTACTTAATATCCAATCATCGATGAAATTTATTTAGATTTGCTAAACATTATTTTTATCATACCTCTTTTTAATAAGTTAGAAAACATCATTCAGAATAAAATTAATTCAGTATTATTTTCTTGCATGTACACATGCCCATTCCTTACCACAAACCTTCTTTCTTAAAATCAAAAAAAACCGAACAATTATACGAAAATTCCAGATTAGAATCTCTGTATAATTTGTTCAGGTTTAAATTTGTTGGAAATACTTATGCTCGAGCCACTTTTAGTTTACACCAGCTAACGACCATTTATATAATTCATGATGGAAACCAAATACCTTTGGTGATCCCACAGCTACATCTTTAGAAACTGCTCCAAAGTCATAGTCAGAATACAATGTAAAGATCGGCAGTTCATCGCTCCAAATTGCTTGAAGCTCATTATAAATCTCTTTACGTTTTTCTGTATTTGGTTCTTGTTTACCTTTTACTAATAGCTCATCTACCTTTGGATTGTTATAATTTGTATAGTTACTTGATCCCGTAGAACCATAGATCGTTGTTAAATCTGGATCAATGGTATTAGTGAAGCCCATTAGCATTAAATCGTAGTCTCCTGCTCTCGCTTTCGACATAATCGTTGGGAAATCATACGTAGTTGTATTTAGTTTTAATCCAACCGCTTTTAAATTTTCGGCAATAATATTGGCTGATTGTTCTCGCACTTTATTTCCAATCGGAACAACAAATTCTATTGTCTTATTGAAATCCCAGCCTGCTTCTTCTAATAACTGCTTCGATTTCTCTGGATCATATGTGTATGCTTCTAATTCTTTATCAAGATAGGGGCTGATGGATGTATACGGACCGTCTACAATTTCTCCTTCTCCCTTTAGTAATTGATCGACAATTTTTTGACGATCAATGGCATAAGCGATTGCTTGTCTTACTTTCTTATCTGTGATGGTTTCCATGTTAAAACTCATATTCTGATATCCATATGTTTTATCTGTTGTGGTTGTTACATTGTCAAATCCTTTTACTGTCTCAAAGTCTTGCACTGCAATTTTTCCAATCCCTCCTGCAGCATTCATTTGAATTTCTCCTGTCTGCAATTGTGCTACAAGGTTTGCTGCTGGCATGATTTTCACAAATAGTTTATCCAGTTCTACATCCCCTAAATAATAGTCATCATTCTTAGCATATTCTACATATTGATCTTTTGCATATTTAACAAACTTAAAAGGACCATTCGTTACGGTCGGCTTCATCATAAAAGGATCCTTTTGGAGATTTTCCGGAGCAATATTCTTTAACTTATGTTCTGGAAGAATCATAAATTTTGAACCTAATTGTTCTTTCACCATATTTGGATCAACTGGGGCCTTTGTTTTAAATTGAATTGTTTTCTCATCAACAATGGTTATAGATGGTATTTCTGTTTCTCCTTCTGGAAGCTTGCCATTGTCTGTTAATCCATCTAATACAGTTAAATAGGCTCCAACAGCTGTTTCCGTCTTTGGATTAGCAACTAAATTTAGCGTAAAAGCAACATCCGCAGACGTAACAGGTGTTCCATCTGTCCAATTTGCATCCTTATTAATTTTGATTGTAAATGTCTGATTATCCTCTGTTTCAAAGGACTCAGCTAGCTTTGGTGTAAACTCCAAAGGACCAGTCATCTCTAAAAAAGTATCAAACATAAATTTTTCTAACCAAGATGCTGCAATATCTGAAGAATTAATGGGATTAAAACTAACTGGAGCATTTACAAGCCCCAAATACATCGTATTTTCTTTTGCACCACCACCAGTTGAAGCTGGATTATTTACACCCGAGCATGCTGAAAGTAATACTAAAATGAAAATGGAAAATAGACCAAATATCTTTTTAAATTTCTTCATTGAATGTTCCCCCATCTATTGTTCTAGAATAGTAATAAATGCATCTCCTCATCATTTATGGCTCTTGGGATCCATTGCATCTCGCAAACCGTCCCCCATAAAATTTATGGATAATACAGCAAGTAATATCATGACTCCAGGCGGGATCCATAACCAAGGCTGTGTTGCCAATACAGTAATGGATTGAGCTTCATTAAGCATATTCCCCCAGCTTGCTGTAGGAGGCTGAACACCCATCCCTAAAAAGCTCAAGGATGCTTCCATAATAATGGCAGATGCAATGCCAAATGTAGCATTAACAAGAATCGGCGCAATACAATTCGGAAGAATATGTTGAAAAACAATTTTTGGCGTGGAATACCCTAAAGCGACACCTGCTTTAACATAATCCATTTCTTTAATTGTTAATACACACCCTCTTACTAATCTTGCAATCGATGGCCATCCGAGCAAACCTAATACTAAAATAACGTTAAATAGACTTGGCCCCATTATACTTACAAGAACCAAAATTACCATTAAATACGGAAATGACATGAATACATCTGTAATACGCATGATAACCATGTCCACCCATTTCCCAAAATATCCCGCAATCGCTCCTAGTATAGTACCAATAGCAACATAAATTGCCACTGCTCCAACTCCTACTGATAAAGAGACTCTAGCAGCATATAATAGTCGGCTAAACAAGTCCCTCCCCACTTCATCTGTACCAAGAATATTATTAGCAGAAGGAGCAGACGCAAATTCGCCATCGACAGAATATGGATTATGCGGTGCAATTACTGGAGCAAAGATTGCAATTAGAACCATTAATGAAAAAATAATGAGACCAACAACGGCCAACTTATGTTTAAAAAAACGTTTTGTTATTAGTTTTAGATAGCTTTCTTCATTCCCCAATTGATTTTGAACAGGAATCACCACATTAACTTGTAATTCCGTATCCACTTTCACATTAGGAATACTCATATGCACTCCTCCTTAGTTATACTTTATTCGCGGATCTACTACGGCATATAAAATATCAGCAAGTAAATTCGAAAATAGGACAGCAAGTGCTGCAATAAAATTTATCGCCATTAACGTAGGATAGTCACGAGAGGAAATCGACTGGATTGTTAGTTGTCCTAAGCCTGGCCATTGAAAAATTTGCTCCGTTACTACTGCGCCTCCTATTAAAATTGGTATTTCCATTCCAATAATTGTAATAATAGGAATTAATGCATTCTTTAATCCATGCTTATTGGTAACGATAAACTCTTTTAATCCTTTTGCTCTTGCTGTCCGCAAATAATCTTGCCCCATTACTTCCAACATGCTGCTTCTGACATAGCGAACCGTACTGCCTGCAATCCCGGTTCCTAATATAGCGGCTGGCATAATGAGGTGAAACAATGTATCCATAAATCCTCCACTGCTTCCCAACGTAAACATGCCACCTGTCGGTAAGATATTTAAAACAAGTGCAAATACGTAAATACTTCCTAATCCTAAGAAAAAGTTAGGAATGGATACACCTAAAAATGAAAAAGTAGTAGTTAAATAATCAATCCAAGAATACTGCTTTGTCGCACTCAAAATTCCTATTGGAATGGCAATAATATAAGCAATAATTAAGGCAGTGCTCATAAGGAGCAACGTGGGACCAACACGATTTAGCACTAAATCTAATACAGGTTCATATGTTGTATAGGAAAATCCAAAATCTCCTTGCAAAAGATTTCCAAGCCATCTAAAGTATTGAATATAAATAGGATCATTAAGACCTAATGCTTCTTTCTTTGCGTCAATATCAGCCTGAGTAGTATCTGGATTAATATACATATCCACCGGGTTACCAGGAGCTAAGTTAATAATAATAAAGTTAAATACCGTTACCCCCAACAACACTGGAATAGCAATCAATAATCTCCTGATAATATATTGGAACAAATGAATCTCCCTCCTTTAACTTAGTGGAAAATGACAGGCAACTGAATGATTTGCTCCATCTAATAGCGGCTCCTTCTCCTTACACATAGCTTGTGCCATAGGACATCTAGTATGGAACCTGCAGCCATTTGGTGGATTTGCCGGACTTGGAACATCCCCTTCTACCACAATCCGCTCTCTATTTCGAAGATGAGGATTAGGAATCGGATAGGCACTCAGCAACACTTGTGTATAAGGATGCTTTGGATTCCTAAAAATTTCTTCGGTCTTTCCAATTTCCACAATTTTGCCTAAATACATGACGGCAATTCGATCACTAATATACTTAACTGCTCCTAGACCATGGGCAATAAATAAATAGGTTAAATTAAATTCTTTTTGTAAATCCTTTAATAAATTTAGTACTTGCGCTTGAATAGAAACATCCAATGCTGATACCGGTTCGTCGCAAACAATCAATTTTGGGTTTAGCATAAGGGCTCTAGCAATCCCTACCCTTTGTCTTTGACCGCCAGAAAATTCATGAGGATATCTGCTTTTATGAAATTTAGTTAATCCTACTATTTCAAGCATTCGATCTACCTTTTTACTTGCTTCTTCTTTTGACGCAAGTCTGTGGGCAATTAGAGGCTCTGCCAATAAATCACCGATTCGCTTTCGCGGATTGAGAGAAGAATAGGGATCCTGAAAGATGATTTGCATATCTGTGCGAATTTTTCTTAATTCCTTGTTTTGAATGGCAGCCATATCCCTTCCTTCAAATAAAACTTTCCCATCTGTCGGAGGATCTAGCTTCACAATAGCTCTTCCAGTAGTGGATTTCCCACACCCTGATTCACCAACAAGGGAAATTGTTTCCCCAGAATAAATGGAAAAATCAAGACCGTCTACTGCTTTTACATGGCCAACGGTTTTCGATAATATCCCTTTTTTAATCGGATAATATTTTTTTAAATTTTGGATTTCTACTAATGGCTGCATTTGTTCTTTGAATATTCTGTCTTTTTTAGACAAGATTTCTACACTCATATCTTAACCTCCCTTTCCTCTTCCAGCATGTTTCCTTGTTGCTGTGTCTCATACAACCAACAACGAACCTTGTGATCTGCTTGATTGTCTATGCTAATATGGGGAGGCTTTTCGGCAATGCATTTTTCAGTGACATGAGGGCAGCGAGTATGAAATCTACAGCCTTTTGGCATTTGCTGTAATGTCGGAACAGAGCCTGGAATAGAATATAATTTTTCTTGGGAATCATACTCTAAATGTGGAATAGATTCGATTAAGCCTTTGGTATAAGGATGCTTTGGCTCATCAAAAAGAGTGAAGACATCTGCCTCTTCTACCACCTGCCCGGCATACATGACGATAACCTTATCAGCCATTTCCGCAATAACTCCTAAATCATGGGTAATCATCATAATCGCTGTCTCTGATTCGTTTTTTAAACTTTTCATCAATTCAAGAATCTGTGCTTGAATGGTTACATCTAATGCTGTTGTTGGTTCATCTGCAATTAGAAGCTTCGGTTTACAAGATAGAGCCATCGCTATCATTACCCTTTGCCGCATTCCTCCAGAAAGAGCATGTGGATATTCATCAATAATTACCTCTGCTCTTGGAATTCCTACTTTTTTCAGCATTTTTACCGCATAGCTCTTTGCTTTTTTGGCATTTAAGCCCATATGTAGACGAATTAATTCCACCATTTGATTTCCGATTGTAAAAACCGGATTTAAAGAAGTCATTGGTTCTTGAAAGATCATCGAAATTTCATTTCCTCTAACTTTTCGCATCTCTGCTTCCGTTAGTGTCGTTAATTCTTTTCCTTTCAGATTTATCGTTCCTTTTTTGATATAACCATGTTTTCCTAATAGTCTCATAATCGATAGGGAAGTAACACTCTTACCACAACCTGACTCTCCTACAATACCAATAGTCTCTCCTGGCTTAAGCTGAAAAGTAACCTCCTCTACCGAAATAACCTCCCCCTTATCCGTCCGAAAAGCTGTTTGCAATTTCTCCACCTCTAAAATATTCCGCACCATACTTCCCCTCCTTCAAGTAAAGCGTAAGCGCCTTGCTCATCAGCGTACAAACTGGTCGACTAACTACGCAACGTCCTGTTGCAACGTCGACACTAGTACATCCCTGTACGTCGAAGATCACCGACTGAGATAAAGGAAACACAGTGATCGCTAGTGAACTGATGTTGACTACGCAACAGAGATGATTGGAAGTTTGCTAGCTGATAGGCGCTTATCGCTTGTTAGAATACTAGACTTTATATTGTAGAGCTGTTCACCAAAGCCTCTTTCCTTTCTGTATTCGTGTAGTAATCTACTAGACTCAAAAATATCTTAGCTGTATGGAGCATGGCCCTTTCATCAAAAGTAAACTTTGGATGATGATGAGGATAAATTGCCTCTATATCTTCGTTTCTAGCCCCTACTGAAAAGAAACATCCAGGTCGATTTTGTAGATAATAAGAGAAATCTTCTCCACCCATTCCTGGTTTTTCTATTATGACAGGCTTGCTTTCTGGCAAGGTATTTATCAAACATTTTTCGAGTATATTTGTTTCATCCGCTGTATTTACAGTAGAGGGATAGCCTTTTGTATAATTAAATTCATAAGTTGCATGGAATGCTTTACATACCCCTTTAATTAGCTGCTCCATTTCTTCTATGATCAATGATCGTACATCTTCATCAAATGTACGAACGGTCCCAGTTAATTCAGCTGTATCTGAAATGACATTTCCTGCATTTCCTGCATGGAACGATCCAATGGAAATAACTGCGGGCTTCTGTGGGTTTACTCTTCTGCTTACAATATGCTTTAGTTGATTGGTAATTTGGACGCCAACTGCAACAGCGTCAATTGTTTGATGAGGAGATGCACCATGTCCACCTTTCCCTTGAATTTTCAATTCAAATGCATCACTTGCAGCGGATACTGGTCCAATCCTATAAAGGACACTCCCTAGGTCACTGCCAGAGGCTAAATGGGCACCATAGACAACATCTACATCCTCTAAGCAGCCATCTTCAATCATGGCAATGGCTCCCCCTGGCGGTGATTCCTCCGCATGCTGGTGTAATAGAACTACATTCCCAGCCAGTTCTTCCGCATTATTCTGGAGAACCTTTGCTACTGCCAGCAATGTAGCTGTATGCCCATCATGTCCACATGCATGCATCACACCTGGAACTTTCGATTTAAAAGCTACATTCTTTTCATCCTGAATCGGTAAGGCATCAAAGTCTGCTCGTAAGGCAATCGTTTTTCCAGGCTTAGCACCGTAAATCTTACCTACAATCCCATTTCCACCAACATTTCGTCTTACTTCAATTCCGAAGCTTTCCAACAGATCACCAATCATCTTACTTGTATTAATTTCTTGAAAAGATAGCTCTGGATTTTCGTGTAAATATCGTCTCCACTCTACCATTTGCTCATACATAGCTTCAATTTCTTCATACCATTTCTCTAGCATCTCAATCGCTCCCATCCCATTACATTAATTTTCGAAAAGCTCTTTCTTATAGAACTGGTTCAGCAAGGTTTTCTTTTACTTGGATCGATACATAATTATCGACAATACTCAAAAATGCTTTTCCAGCATAAATCATTGCTCTTTCGTCAAAATCGAACATTGGATGATGATGAGGATAAGCTTTTCCCTCTGAGACTTTTGCTCCTGTATGAAAAAACATGCCCGGCTTTTCAAGCAAATAATAAGAAAAATCCTCTGCTCCCATGATTGGTACGGAACGAACTAACATATTCTTATCTAATGAATTTTCTATAACCTTTTCAAAAACTTCTACTTCTTCCTCATGATTATATACAGCTGGATATCCCTTTATATAATTAATTTCAGCAGTAGCCTGCATGCTCTCACAAATCTCATTTACCATTAATTTGATCTCTTCTTCCATAAATAAACGCAGATCTTTATCTAGTGTTCGGACGGTTCCTGTCATCACAGCAGTATCAGCAATGACATTTTGCGCCTTTCCTCCATGAAAGGATCCTACAGATAGTACAACGGGATTTAATGGATCTACACGTCTGCTCGCAATATATTGTAGCTGGCTGACTAGCGCCGTTCCGACCGCAATCGCATCCACTGTTTCATGAGGAGCGGAACCATGTCCACCCTTTCCTTTAATGGTAATTTCAAATGCATCTGCTGCTGCTTGCGAGTATCCGGGTTTATAATAATATTTTCCGAGTTCATTTAATGAGGAAAGATGCGCCCCATAAACGACATCTACATCTTTTAAACAATCGTCTTCAATCATTGCTTTTGCTCCACCAGGGGATAATTCTTCAGCATGCTGATGAAGCAGTACAATATTCCCAGCAATACTATCCCTATTATCTTGAAGTACTTTCGCCACTGCTAAAAGAGTAGCTGTATGTCCATCATGTCCACATGCATGCATAACTCCTGGCACCTTCGATTTATACGGTACATCCTTTCCATCTTGAATTGGCAATGCATCAAAGTCTGCTCGCAGCGCAATCGTTTTGCCAGGTTTGGCTCCATATATTTTCCCAACTACTCCTCTTCCACCAACATTTCTCCTTACTTCAATACCGAATCCTTCTAAAATTTCAGCAATCATTCTTGGTGTTTCCACCTCTTGGAAAGATAGTTCTGGGTACTGATGAAAATGTCTTCTCCACTCAACCATTTGATCAAACATCTCGGCTAATTCACTATGCCATTTTTTTAACATACTACCCCTCCTAATAAATTTGCTTATGAATAAGGAATACTTCTTGAAAAGTTAGAAAAAATGCAGCTTAACCATATCCCTTAATTTTGATTTCTTTTATATTAACGGTAATTTCAAGCAATGTATAATAAGTTTTTTTAATCATCAAAATATTCAGATTAAATCAACAACCTTTTATTTTTCCTATCATCCCTATTTATTAGGGTTGTTATCGTTTACATCATTTATTTTTCTCCTACTAAATTAATTCCTTTCTCCTAATGGTGTTCTACCACATGCCCATCAAGTAAAAAATGCTTGTTCCCCAAAACGATAAAAATATTACTTTTCTCTATTACAAATAAATTTTATCCAAGTTCGATGATACTGGGGCGACACCTCATTTAGAGATGATTTAAGAATGTATATATACCTTTATTCAGCATAAATAAAAAAATTATCAAAATATTGTGTTATATTTTTATTATCTCTTATTGAAAGCGAGTGATTTACTATGACAGTCCGTTCTTTCCAACTATCAATTAAATACAGGGTACGGAGGGGTTAATATTAGAAGTTTCTTTTATTAAAAATCTTCCGTATACAAAAATGGAGGAAAATACTATATGTTTAGTTATTATAGCGAACTTTGTACCGAGCTCTACGATTTAACAAAGCCTGTGGGGTACTCTTTAAATGGGGATATTGAATATTACCAAGAACGGTTAAAAAATTGTCAGGGGCGTATTCTAGAAGCTGCTGTTGGCTCAGGACGTTTTATTATTCCACTTCTTGAGGCGGGATATATAATTGATGGAATTGATTATTCTCCTGAAATGTTGAACTCTTGTCGGAAACGTTGTGAAGAAAGAGGATTAAGCCCTAATTTATATGAAGATAAATTACAGGGACTTTCATTGCCATTTAATTATAAGGCAATTATTATTCCTACAGGTTCCTTTTGTTTAATAGAAAAACGAGAAGACTCTCTAAACGCATTGAAGTGCTTTTATAAACATCTTGTTCCAGGAGGACGTTTGATTGTTGATCTTCTATTACCTCATGATTGGAAAACAGGAGAGATTTCTACTTCAACTTTTTCCCTACCTAACGGGGATGGGATTACGCTGGAAAACAAATCGATTGAATTGGATTGGCTCAATCAATTTACTATTTCCTACTTGAAATATGAGAAATGGCGTAAAGGAAAGTTGATTCAAACCGAGTTACAACGTTTTGCTTTGCGTTGGTATGGAATCGAAGAATTTAAGCTTATTTTGGAAAATATCGGTTTCTCTGATATTACGTGCTCTGCTGATTATGTTTACGAGAAGCAACCATCAAATGCAAGTCAAATCATTACTTTTGAAGCTGTAAGAAAACAATAATGGTAAGATTAACCTTATAAAAACATGTGATAGCACACCTATACCAAAAGACAAGTGAATCTCCTTCAATAGAAGTTTCACTTGTCTTCTTGCCACTTTATAAGATCTTACTTAAGAAAGAGATGGTACGTTCTTCTTGTGGATGTGTAAATAACTTTACTGGTGTATTTTCTTCGACTACATATCCACCGTCCATGAAAATCACACGATCTCCAACTTCTCTTGCAAATCCCATTTCATGCGTTACTACAATCATCGTCATTCCTTCCTTGGCAAGTTCCTTCATCACTTCCAATACCTCTCCTACCATCTCTGGATCTAACGCAGACGTCGGCTCATCAAATAACATAATACTTGGTTCCATTGCGAGTGCTCTCGCGATGGCGACACGCTGTTTTTGTCCACCAGAGAGTGAATCAGGATATACATTTGCTTTATCCTCTAAGCCCACTTTTTTCAATAATTCTAATGCCTTTATCCGAGCATTTTCTTTTGAGACCTTCCTTACTTTCATAGGTGAAAGCATAATATTTTGAAGAACTGACTTATGCGGGAATAAATTAAACTGTTGAAACACCATCCCTACATCCTTACGTACTTCATTAATATTTGTGGACTTATCCGTAATATTCTTCCCTTTAATATGAATCGTTCCATCCGATATACTTTCTAGTAAATTGATGCAGCGCAAAAAAGTTGATTTTCCCGATCCAGAAGGACCAATAATTACGACGACCTCCTTCTGATTAATAGTCATACTTATATCCTTTAATACTTCATTATCTCCGAAGGACTTTTTTAATTTTTCAACAACAATCATTCTGTTTTCAACCTTCTTTCCAAACGAGTTAAGAAGAAGCTTAATGTTAAGGTTAAGACAAGATAAATAACAGCTACTGTTAAATATGGCTCCCAAACTCGGTTATACTGTCCCATCATCAGCCTTGCATAGTACATTAACTCTGGAGCAGCAATAACAGCTGCTAAAGAAGAATCTTTAATTAATACAATAAATTCATTGCCTAACGGGGGAATCATTCGTTTAAAGGACTGAGGAAGTACTATGTATCGCATTGCCTGTATATGCGTCATCCCTAAGGATCTGCCTGCTTCCATCTGACCACGGTCAATGGATTCAATTCCAGCTCTAAAAATCTCTGCAATATAAGCAGCTGCGTTAAGCGATAATGCAACAATTGCTGCTATCATGGCATTGGTTGTATTTAAAAATAATGGGATAAATCCAAAATGAATGATTAGGATTTGTACAAAAAGAGGGGTGCCGCGGAAAATAGCAATATAGCAACGGAAAGGAAAAGCAACCAATTGATTCTTTGCTATTTTTCCAAGGCCGATTAATAAACCTAAAACCGTACCAAATACTATTGCATACAAGGATAATTGAATGGTCACTAATATCCCCTTTTTAAATAAGTCAGCATACTCTAAAATAATCGTAAAATTAAAATCCATTACCTCTTCTCCTCCAAAGACCACAAAATGACTGATATTCATCAGCATAGGCACTCAGAAGGAACATTCCCTCACTAAGATACAATCTAGAAGAAGTATTGTGCTCCCTCCTTGTCAAAGCGGGTAATGTCCATCCTGAGTACCTTCCTCATTTGCGACTCTTCTATTGTTGTGCTTTTAAATTTTCAATATCTGGATCTTGCCCAAACCATTCTTTATATATCTCTGCATATTTACCATTATCAAAAATAGCATTAAGACCTTTGCTTAAATCAGCTTCCATCTCACTATCTTTCGGGAACATGAATCCATAGTATTCTGATTCAAATCCTTCTTTATCCTCAATCACGATAAAGTTATCTTGCGGATTATTTTTCGCATATGCTTCTAATACTGCATTATCTGCCACAACAGCAGCTGCACCCTGATTCTTCATTTCCAAAATAGCTAAATTATTATTTTCAAACTTTTTTACTTTTTCATTGCCATTTCCTAGGAGCGCATCGACTGCATCTGCACCTGTTGTTCCTGATTGAACAGCAACAGTCTTATCCGTTAGATCAGCCGCTTTCTTAATATCAGTACCTTCTGGTGCCAAAATTTTATTCGTACTTTCAAAATATGGAACAGAGAAATCATAGGATTTAAGTCGGTCATCGTTTATTGTAATGGCTGATAAACCAACATCCGCTGTGCCATTTTCTAATTCTGCAAAGAGTGGGTCCCATCCAACGTTGACAATTTCAAAGTCATAGCCAGCTTCCTCTGCCGCCGCTGTGAAAATATCGACATCGAAGCCAATAATCTTGTCTTTATCCATATACTCAAATGGTGCATAAGCCGCATCTGTAACGACTCTTAATTTCTTTTTGCCGTCTCCATCACTATTTGCTTTTTCTGAACCTGTCCCACATGCTGCTAAAACAAGAACAATCGATATAAATAAAGCAAATAAAATGCCGTTTTTCCTCATTGTAAATCCCCCTCTTTTGATTGATTGAAAACTGTATATTAAAATAATATAGAATTTTCAATCAATTTAAAATAAAAATTTTTCCGTTTGCTTTATCACTATCTTGTATAATGCATTCATTATAACTTTTTGTTTATTTATATACAAGAAAACTTTTTTGAATTTTCATAAAATTTAAGAGTTAAAAAGAAGTCCCTCTTTCTAATTTTAAAAAGGAACTTCTTTTTTCTCTACTCCACAAAAAACTCTTCATATAAAGCTTTTACAGCCTTTTTGACAACTGTTTCTTTTACTCCAAACATCATGCTTACTTCAGAAGAACCTTGGTTAATCATTTCAATATTCACTTCCGCTTTCGCAAGTGCTTTGGATGCACGGGCATTTGTACCGATATTACGTCGCATCCCTTCCCCTACAAGCATGATAAGCGCTAAATCGTGTTCCACTTTTATTTCTTCCACTTGTAGTTCCTCTGATATTCTAGCCAATATCTCTTGTTCGCTTTTCCCTGTCAATTGATCTTGGCGTAAAACAATTGTTAAATCATCAATTCCAGAAGGCATATGTTCATACGAAATATGATAATCCTCTAATATCGATAGAACTTTTCTGGCAAACCCTACTTCACGATTCATTAAATATTTACTAATATAAATAGAACAAAATCCCTTATCATTAGCAATGCCAATTACAGGACCATTCGTATTATTTCTAGAAGCGACTATTCTTGTTCCTTGTGCGGATGGATTATTTGTATTTCTTACTTGAACTGGAATACCTGCACGATACGCTGGAATTAAAGCTTCCGCATGAAATACAGAGAAACCGGCATATGATAATTCACGCATTTCCCGATAAGTAAGTTCCTTAATTTCTTTCGGCTGCGTTACAATGGAAGGATTTACAGAGTAAACAGCATCCACATCTGTAAAGTTTTCATACAACTCCGCTTTCACGCCATTGGCGAGAATCGCTCCCGTAATATCTGATCCACTTCTTGAAAATGTCACTACATCTCCCGCTTCACTGTAACCAAAAAAACCTGGAAATACAATTATTCGCTTCTCTTCTCTTAAGGAATATAACCGATCGTAAGATTCAGAAAGTACTTGAGCATTTCCGGGATCATCACTAACAATCAAGCCCGCTTCCTTTGGACTAATATAAATGGCATCTAATCCTCTAGCTTTAAAGAAATGTGCAACTAATTTAGCATTATTATCCTCTCCGCTAGCCTTCATTGCTTCCATAAAAGCATTTATATTAGAAGATGTATTTATTAAATCCAATAAGTCGCTTTTAATATTCGTTATAATATCACTCGATAAATCCAATTCTTTAGCAATACTAGCATATCTATCTAACACTTCCTCTAAATAAGAAGAATAACCACTTCCATTTACCACAGCTTGCGCACATTGAATTAATAAATCCGTTACCTTCGTATCTGAATCATATCTTTTTCCAGGAGCAGACACGACGACAATCCTTCTCTCCTTATCCGCCTTTACTATTTGTAACACTTTTTCCAATTGCTTCCCTGTAGCTAGAGAACTACCCCCAAATTTGACAACCTTCATTTCGCCAACTCCCACTGATTGTTAAATAGTAACAATTTTCTAAATTGTTCACTATGGCTATTATCACTATTTCATGATAAATAATCAAGTCATTTCCTCTCTAAAAATACATTTGTTTTTATAGAGTAAACAAATGTATTTTTCCACTTGGCTTCTACTCCTTAAATCTTAAAATAAAACTGGTAATTAATGTGATTTTCATTTTGAGTTAATCACTATAAATACCTATAACAAAGACTTTCATCCAAAAATTTGAGCGTCACTTAACGTTGTTTATTGGAAATAATAATCCAAAATACTTTCATTTATGTAAATTTTACGTTAAACTAATATTTAGTTAAACGAAATTTATTGTGCAATTACTAACAATCTCCTCATCCCTCCTTTTGTACTCCATCCATTTCAGATGGAGGAACCTTAATAAAATTTCTACTATATTTAGAAAGAAGTGTTTTACAAAATGGAAAACCAAAAATATTCAAAACGAAACTTAGGAATCATGTGGTTCGCTAACTTCTTTATTAGTGCCTGCATGACTATGGTTCTCCCATTTTTATCGCTTTATATTGAATCATTTGGTCAATATTCACCTGAATTTGTGCAGCATTGGTCGGGGCTTTGTTTCTCTGTGACCTTTGTAGCAGCTTTCTTGTTTTCACCGATATGGGGAAAAATTGGCGATAAATTTGGAAGAAAAACGATTCTTATCATTTTAGCAATCGGATTAGGCATTTCCATATTTCTAATGAGTTTTGCCGATTCTGTTTGGGAAGTCTTTATTCTTCGCTTTTTCACAGGATTTTTCACAGGCTTTATCCCAATGTCACAAGCGTTTATCTCCACACAAACTCCCAAAAAAGTTGCTGGTAAAGTATTAGGAACCTTACAGACAGGAAGTATTACTGGATCTTTGATTGGTCCTTTACTTGGAGGCGTATTAGCGGATAGTTTCGGCTATGCGGCGACTTTCCGATTTACTTCTCTTGCCATCTTTATATCTGCTATTCTAGTATTTACAACTAAAGAATTTGTTCTGCCTGCTCAAAAGGGTACAAAAAGTAGCTATACAAGCAAAGAGGTATTGGCCTATATTCTTAAAAACCCTGTATTCATTACCGTTCTGCTTATCTCAGCCTTTATACAAATTGCCCATTTCAGCATCCAGCCTATTCTGTCTTTATATGTCAGTAAATTGCATGGTCCGGAAAATATCGCCTTTTTCGCTGGCTTAGCTTTCTCAGCTGCAGGTTTAGGGAATTTACTAATGGCACGGAAATGGGGAGAAATGGGGGATCGCTCTGGTCACCTCAAAGTACTTGTTATTCTCCTGTTTATTGCCGGAATTATCTATTTCCCAGGAGGATTTGTTAATCAATACTGGCAATTGCTGATTATCCGCTTTATTCTCGGTGTTGCAATTGGGGGCATGGTTCCTGTACGTATTGCTTATATTCGACAAGAAGTACCTATTGCTATGCAAGGAGAAGTAATGGGATATGAAACAAGTCTTCGTTTTCTCGGAAATATAATCGGTCCTGCCCTTGGTGGACTAATCGCAGGTAACTTTGGTTTCTCTATGGTATTCTTTTCCACTAGTATTCTCTTATTAGCAAGCGGTATTTTCCTATTTACTATGATGCACCGCCATCCTAAGCTAGCTAAACATTCGATTTCCTAAAGATTTAGCTGCTGTGTAAATAATAACCATTTTCCTCCTTTATGATGTATAATAAAATGGAAAAATAATTGTCATCATAAGGAGGATAACTATGGCTAAATCAAAGGCTAGAAAGAAACGCGACAAAGTGCTGCGTGAAAATGGATTTGATACAACGATGCGCAGAGGTTCCTGGGGCAGCATTGTACCAATCACGAAAATAACGAAAACAAAGAAAGAACGATTAACGCGAAATGAAAAGAAATATAAACAAAACCATTCTTCTAGATATGATGAGAATGGTTTTTATTTTTAAATTTAATATTTTTCTTGGATATCCTTCTCTACACCCCTTTCTAAAATTGTCTACCCCTACCGGGATTGTTTCATTTTTTCGCGTACATATGGCTATTTTATTTGATACGCTAATATCCTCTACATATACTCTTGCTAACTATTTATTCTTTATGTAATCTTAATCTTTCAGCTGCATTCTCTCCCTCTTACCCCTATACAATAAGACATTGCCTAAAACATTACGTCCTTATATAATATATGCAATTACTAATTTGCGATAAAGGGGATTGACTGTGGAAAGTATTAAAGTAGTAGAACAAGAACAACAACACACACTCTCCTATTTGGATGGAGTAAAAGACTGTATTCCAACCTTGCTTGGTTATATCAGCATCGGTCTTGCAATGGGAGTAGTCGGTGTATCATCCGGCTTATCTATCCTGCATGTTTTCCTGCTTGCTGCATTTGTTTATGCTGGTGCCTCCCAGTTTATTATTTGTGCGATGATTGCAGCTGCAAGTCCTATCAGTGCGATTATTCTTACAACATTCATTGTAAATTTACGTCACTTATTATTAAGCTCCGCCCTAGCACCTAAATTTACCCAATATTCTATACAAAAAAATATTGGCATTGGCAGTCTTGTAACAGATGAATCATTTGGAGTAGCTATTACCAAAATTGCTAGAAAAGAGCCAATCAATGATAGATGGATGAACGGATTAAATCTTACTGCCTACCTTGTTTGGATTGCAGCTTGTACTGTCGGAGGATATATTGGAGGCTGGTTTCCTGATCCTGAACAATTCGGATTAGATTATGCCTTGCCAGCTATGTTTATTGCTTTGCTTATTCTCCAGCTGCAAACAATTGAACCTACTAAACTGAAACACTATTTATTGTTAATCACATTGATGATTGTCTGCATGCTTATTTTCTCGACTTTTTTATCAAGCAGCTTAAGTGTTATTATATCGACTATCGTCGTTGCTACAATTGGGGTGGTGACAGATAAATGATGAGCAATATGACCTTTTTTCTTTTATTAATCGGTTGTACACTTGTAACGTTTATTCCGAGAGTAATCCCCTTTTTAGTGGCACGTAATTTTACTATTTCTCCATCTGTCGAAAAGTGGCTTTCTTATCTTCCTGTATGCATTTTTACCGGTTTAATCGTAGAAAGTCTTTTAGAAACTGGCGGAAGCAATAGTATTAGCATTAATTGGGAAGCGCTTCTTGCGACGATTCCTACTCTTATTGTTGCCTTTCTTAGTAAAAGTTTATTAACTACCGTATTATTCGGAGTTGTGTGTATCGCTGTCGTGAGATTGGTATTGTAGCTATGTTGTAAAAAGCTTCTTTTTGTTTATATAAAGAGGCTTTTTATTTTGATGAACACTTTTTCTTCTAGCTCTTTCCTTATCAGTTTTCATCTTGTTTATGAACACCACTTTTCCCTCTACCTCCTTCTTTTTCAGCTTTCATCCGCCTTATGAACACCACTTTTCCCTCTACCTCCTTCTTTTTCGGTTTTCATCTGTCTTATGAACAATCACCACTTAATAAATGGATAATACTAACAAAAACTCCATAACTTGTAAAGAAACCATCCAAATCCATAAAAATTAACAAATTTATTGTACTTTCGTTTCCTTTCTGTGAAGTTTATAATAAAATATTGGTTATATTATTGATATAATCATACTAAGATCGTTTGGATATTTTCGATATAGACGAATGGCTAAGCTAAATATTTTATTCTAAAAGTATTCATACATATTAGAAAGGTGGCTATAATCTTGGAGATGGGCTCTAATTTTATAAAAAACATCATGAAAGAAGATTTAGAAACTGGGAAGCATGATACGGTTATCACGCGTTTTCCGCCAGAACCAAATGGATATCTGCACATTGGTCATGCAAAGTCTATTTTTATTAACTTTGGACTAGCAGATGAATTTGGAGGTAAGACCAACCTACGCTTTGACGATACAAACCCTTTAAAAGAGGACATTGAATATGTAAACTCTATTAAGGAAGATGTAGAATGGCTCGGATATGAATGGGAAAATTTATTATTTGCATCTGACTATTTCGAGGAAATGTACAACCGTGCAGTCTTATTAATAAAAAAAGGACTCGCTTATGTTGATGATTTATCAGCCAATGAAATTCGCGAATACCGCGGAACGTTAACAGAGCCAGGAAAGGAAAGTCCTTATCGTAATCGCGCAGTTGAAGAAAATCTTCAATTATTTGAAGCAATGCGCAATGGCGAATTCGGTAATGGCGAGAAGGTTCTTCGTGCAAAAATTGATATGACTTCCCCTAATATTAACTTAAGGGATCCTGTTATCTATCGTATTGCCCATGCTACTCACCACAATACAGGCGATAAATGGTGTATTTATCCAATGTACGCATTCGCTCATCCAATAGAGGATGCAATTGAGGGCGTAACACACTCTCTTTGTACAACAGAATTCGAAGATCAACGTCCTCTATATGATTGGGTTGTTCGCGAATGTGAGATGGAAAGCACGCCACAACAAATCGAATTTGGCCGTTTAAATATTACGAATACCGTAATGAGCAAACGTAAATTAAAGCTTCTTGTGGACGAGAAATATGTAGATGGTTGGGATGATCCACGCATGCCTACTATTTCTGGCTTAAGAAGAAAAGGCGTTACACCTGAAGCAATCCGTAATTTCTGTATGGAATTAGGAATTTCAAAAGGCTCTGGTGCCGTTGACTCTGCCATGCTTGACCACTTTGTACGGGAAGATTTAAAGTTAAAAGCACCTCGTACAATGGGTGTCCTAAATCCGTTAAAAGTAGTTATTACTAACTATCCGGAAGGTCAAGTAGAAATGCTAGAAGCGGAAAACAATCCGGAAAATCCCGAGATGGGAACTAGACAAATTCCATTCTCTCGTGAAATTTATATTGAACAAGAAGACTTTATGGAGAATCCTCCCAAAAAATATTTCCGCTTGTTCCCTGGTAATGAAGTGCGCTTGAAGCATGCTTACTTTATTAAGTGCGAAGAAGTAATTAAAGATGAAGAAGGCAATGTAATCGAGCTTCATTGTACGTATGATAAAGAAACAAAAAGTGGAAGTGGATTTACTGGTAGAAAAGTAAAAGGAACATTGCATTGGGTCGAAGCATCTCAGGCTATCCCTGCGGAGTTCCGTTTATTTGAACCACTAATTACAGATGAAGATGAGGAAATGGAAGAAGGAAAAACGTTTTTAGACTATGTTAATCCAAATTCTCTAGAAATAATTCAAGGATTTATTGAGCCAAATATGAAGGATGTTAAACCACAAGATAAATTCCAATTTTTCCGTCACGGATACTTCAATGTGGATCCTAAATATTCCACTCCAGAAAAGCCGGTATTTAACCGTATCGTTTCCTTGAAAAGTTCCTTTAAACTATAAGCAATACAATAAAAGGAGGAGAATAATCGAAAAAGTCGACTATTCTCCTCCTTTTTTATATTGACTTACATCCATGTGGTTGCTGGCTTGGTTGTATTGGCAAGCCAGTCATACTGCAAGAGCCGTAGTTCGAATAACTTCAATGGGTCATGGAACAATTCTGGATTATTCTTTAATCGTTCTAATAAATTCTTATATTCTACTATATCTTTTGATTTTTCCTCAGCAAATTGCTCTAATGTTACTTTTGGACGAACAAAGAACATTTTAATATCATTTTCCAATCCCTTTTCATAGAAATCAAAATGCTGTAAAACAGCTGTCGAAACAGATGCTGCCACTTCAGAAAAATCCTCTGTTTCCAGATACTTTTGGTATCTTGATTGAAGCATTTTATTATTTTGCTGAATTGCACCAAGTAACTTTCCAGCACTCTTCAGAAATACTTGAGATGCATTAAAACGGTTGAAAATATTTAATGGTTCGATGCGAAGTCCGCTTGATAACCGGCGTGCATCTCTTTTCCAATCTTCTATAATCACAAAATCACAAGATAACTCTATTGGATGCTCGTTGTAAATTCCATTAAAGCCTTGGCTTAGCTCATTAAGGAATAGTTGGCCATCCTCTAATTGTTTATGAGCTGCTTGAATCCAATCTTCAATGCTTCGATGGATTTTCGGTGATAAGGTTTCATTTAAATACTCGTTTACTCGTCTATTCATCTCTTTATTTAGAGAAATATGCATTTTACTATAATCACTATCTTCTTTTATAAAATCCTTACATCCTTTTAAAATGGCTGGAATTTCTTTTTTTATTGCCTCATGCGTTTCTGTTTTAATTTCATCAAACTGCTTTGTTATGATCTCACTTTTAGAGGCTTCCATATCAATCAGTTGATTTTTTGCCCCAGTCAGCTTGCTTACCATTTCCTCATAAAGCTGGAGTGATGCTTTTAAACTATCTTCCATATCCAATCGTTTATCCAATAGATTAGTAATTAAATCTTGAATAATAGAAATACAGCTTTGCAATCGTTCTTCATTCATCTTTCTGGCTGCAAAATGGTGGTAATAATAACGGCTAATTTCATCTAGCTGAACTTCTCTCTCCTCTTGCTTGGAATAAATAAAGATCTTGCTATCTGGAAAATAATGCTGAATTGCAGACATCGCCTTTTGCAAACGCTTGGATGCTACTTTTTCATTATCTAAATCATCGATATAAATTAAAAATTGCAGTGTTAAAAATGGCGACTTTTCCTTCCATTTCTTTAATTGTTCATATTCCGTATAAGAAAAAACAGACCGCTCATTAATAACAAATAAGAGACTGTCAGCAAGCATAGCATAATCTGCATAAGATGCATTTTCTACAAATGGAGCAGTGGTAACTGTCCATCTATTTTGGTTTAAATAATGAGAAGGAGTGTCTAACTGAAATACTCTCGGGCTTTCCTGTTGAACAAGCAATTCCTTATAAAAATTTGTGAGTGTATCAATTGATTCTAAACCAGAATTGGTTACTTCGTTTATTTCAAGATAGTCATTATCCTTTATCGTCAAAATAGCATTTGTATCTTCTGCTAAAATAGTCTCTCCTACTAGCTCGTTAATATAGGCATTTACACCACTTCCAGCAGATCCCACCATTAATAACTGATAATGATCTGATGGAAGAAAATCATGTACCTTTTGTGTAAACTTCTTGTCTAATGGAATATCATGCTTATCTGCCCACTCGATAATAGATTCAAATAAATTCATAAATTGCTGGAATGATACATTTGTTTCTGTTGTTTCATTAATCACCATCTCTGCTTTTGATACAACAGATTGTTCCATCGAGTGTTTATACATTTCATTCCAAGCTAGAACTGCAGATGCTGCCGATACAATCTGTTGTCCAGTTGAAGATAAGAAGTAATTGGATAAAAGAGTCGGAACGATTTCTTCCACTTCCTTAATCGAATAACTGCCATCAATTAAATGAGCGTACGCACTTTCCAAAATATGCGCTAATCCTTCTTCTCCCTCGCAAGGAACAGGTTCATAAATGCTATTAAATGCCGTTACCCATGTTAGATAATAGGCTGTGTCTTCATAGTTTTTCCATAATGAGATAGATAATCTCTCAAAAGTAGCAAAGTCTAATTCTTGAAGATTTTTTAAGCTCTCTATAAAGTACGCAGGCTCAAACTGCTGAATCACTCCTAAGTTGCTGTAATGAATTAATGCTTCATACCACTTTAATCCATCCGTTCTTTTACCTTCGTTAACAGCAAGCTCTACTGCCTTCTCCCAATTTTGCTGTTCTTCATAATAAGACTTCGCAATAGTTGGTATATTGGCATAGTCTGGATTGGTAAGGACCAGATTATTGATAATCCCTAATGCCATTTCATGATTCTCTTTTTGGAAATACAATGAAAACAGCTGCAGAGATATTTCTGTTTGTAAAAGCTCCGAATCTGTCACAACGGATTTATAAAAGCTTTCTGCTGTTGAATATTCCTCTAATTCCAAGTATGCGTCTGCTAGGTTCTTCTTTGCCCATGGCTCTAATTCATTGCCAATATTCTCCCATTTAAAAATTGCCGCTTCATAGTCATGGTATTGAAAATATAATTCACCTTGTGCGAAACGGATGGAAGTTAGATCTGGAACATTCTTTCTTTGTTCCGCTATATATAATTGGCCTAAAACTTCAATTGGTGACTCGTCTCTATCCTGTAAGTATCCTTCATAATACGTTTTTTCAATTAGTTTTTTTTCTAATGTCATAACTTCCCCCTGCTATTCATTTAGAGTGGTTTTTTATCATTCTAAATAATATATTTATGCTCATCCGTCATCATTATGTCTTATGTAGGCTATCCTTCATTGTAGCAAATCAGATTATTTCATGGATTTCGAAACCGATTCAATCTCTTTACAATATAATAACAGGCTAAGTAATCGTTCTAGAATGTTGGTATTCCTTCATATATTTAGTGCTATTTTATAAGTACTATTATATTTAGATTACTGATTATTACCCCCATCCTCTAGTGTCCATCGTACCTTTCTTCCCTGTTTTTTATTTATCCTCTCCGTCTTTTTACCTAGTTCACTTTCGCATTTAACAGAGTGTGGATTATTCAAGGGAAAATAGCAATAGACCTTTAAATTATAAAGGAACATACTCTTTGGAAAATAATCGCTTTTGGCCCATCCTATTCCTCCATCTATCTCCAAGTAGAAGAAACTCCCCATTCAAATAAGAAATTATTCTCTAGAAACTAACTTATGGAAGTGAATGGCGGTGATTTATCTAGACATCATGAAGATTGTCGTTGGTTATGAGGATTACGACTTCAGGAGAAAAAAGAGTCCGATAGTAACTCTGCTAATGTTGATGCTTTTTTATATTGTTCCAAATGGAATGGGCAATATCTATGGCAGAACGAAAAAGACAGTGTTAATATGCCAATAACGGTGATATGGCAGGTGAGTAATCTCTTAGAAGTTTAAGGAATAAGCAAAAATCACTTAAGAAGAAGGAAGAATAGATCGTGGAAAAAATGTTCGAATTTGCACAAAATCAACATTAAAAAACAGTAAGTAGATAAACATTTAATCTACTTACTGTTACCCCAAAACTACAAACTACACCGCAGCTGTAGAAATAAACTCTTTGTATCTTTTATTCATCTCACTCATTCTTTCATGGGAACCTTCGCATACAATTTCTCCATCTTCAATGAATAATACATTGTCCCCTGGTTTTACTTCTTCTAGGTTATGAGTTACTTTAATCACTGTCTTATCTTTAGTAAGTTTGTTTATTGATTCCAATACTAAATTTCTAGATTCTATATCTAAGTTTGAGGTAGGTTCATCCAATAAAATTATATCCGGGTTCTTCAAAAATAGCCTAGCTATATTTAATCTTTGTTTTTCTCCCCCTGATAATTTGTCGCCACTCTCCCCTATATTCGTATTAAGTTTGTCCTTCTGTCTATCAACAAACTCTTGTAAATTCGCATATTTTAAGGCCTCTCTTATTTTGGATTCATCAATTTGGTCCTCATCAAGCCCATATAGCAAATTATCTAAAATGGTACCGCTAATTAAAGATGAACCCTGGCTTACTATCCCAATGTTTTTTCGAAGTTCATATGTGTTCAAATGACTGATATTGATATTGTCTATTGTTATGGAACCACTTTCTGGGTGATAAAACTTCTCCAATAGGTTAATTAAAGTTGTTTTCCCAGATCCTGAAGGACCAACAATCGTTAGAGACTCCCCTCGTTTAATAGTAAAGCTGATATCACTAAGCATAGGTTTATCTTTGTACCCAAAAGTAATTTGATTAAAGGATAATTCATGTAGAAATTTATACTCGATATTGCCAGTAAATTCCACTTCATTATTATTCATTATATTATTTAAACTTTTAATTGCACCATTAGCTTTATGGTACTCTCCAATAAATCCACTAATGGAACTCATTGGGGTCATCATTTGAAAGGCATAGATTACAAACGCAATTAATGTACTTATAGTTAATGTTCCTACTGAGATTCTATATGCTCCATACCCTACCACTATTAATAAGCCTAGAATAAGTAAAAAATTCACTAAAGGAGCTACTATAGCAAAAACTTTACTTTCATATAAGTTAGCATTATATAATCTATCAATACACTTATACATTAATGATTTTTCCTGTTTTTCAGCCGTTGAAGCCTTCACCATCTTTATATTTTTAAAAGTCTCTTGCGTTTTTGAAATAAAAACAGAAGTTTCTTTTTGTTGTCTATCCCCAGTGTTCTCCATTCTCCTCATCAGAGGAAATATAATCCCAAATATAAATGGGGCAATTATTAGTACCACAACCGTTAGTTTCCAATCAAGGATAATTGTTAATGCTAATCCACCAAGTATCATTATAATTCCCGTAACTAATTTAGGGATGTGATATGTGATTAAATCTTTAACAATTTCTGTATCATTTACGATTCTACTTGATAATTCTCCGCTGTGGTAATCATCAAAAAAATCAACTTTAAAATAAATAACCTTATTGTAGATATTTTTTTGTAAATCACGAATTACCATGTTACCAAATTTAGATATTATGTACTGATTAACTGCTTCAATTATAGATTTTATTACTAAGAATAAAACTAAACCTCCAACCATCCATAGGCTAATCTCATTCATTGAAAATTCATCAACAATATCCTTTACCAAAAGTGGGAAAAATAAAGTTGCTGCTGTAAATAAAATAGATGCAATTATAATTGTGAACAAAAGTATTTTCTTCTTTGTATCATTAATTGCTAATAGGAGCATTTTATACGCATTCAATTAAGATTCACCTCATTAATTAAGACAATAAAGCTTGATTGACCAAACTTTATTGTCTTTTACAGAAATCATTTACTAGCCTTAACAGAAGAACCAGCTTGCGTTGCTACTTCCTTTACATTGAATACTCGCTAGTGATTTTGCTTTTAGTTGTACATCTTTTGATATAGCTTCTTTTTGTAATGATAATACCTTGTTCATTTCTCATTCCTTCTTTCTTAATAGTATTTTTAAGAATTAACAGAAGAACCAGCTTGCGTGACTACTTCCTTTGCATTGAATGCTTTTAGAGGATTTTGCTTTTAGTTGTACATCTTTTGATACAGCTTCTTTTTGTAATGATAATACCTTGTTCATTTCTCATTCCTTCTTTCTTAATAGTATTTTTAAGAATTAGCAGAAGAACCAGCTTGCGTTGCTACTTCCTTTACATTGAATACTTGCAAGTGATTTCGCTTTTAATTGAACGTCTTTTGATACAGCTTCTTTTTGTAATGATAATACCTTGTTCATTTCTCATTCCTTCTTTCTTAATAGTATTTTTAAGAATTAACAGAAGAACCAGCTTGCGTGACTACTTCCTTTGCATTGAATGCTTTTAGAGGATTTTGCTTTTAGCTGTACATCTTTTGATACAGCTTCTTTTTGTAATGATAATACCTTGTTCATTTCTCATTCCTTCTTTCTTAATAGTATTTTTAAGAATTAGCAGAAGAACCAGCTTGCGTTGCTACTTCCTTTACATTGAATACTCGCAAGTGATTTCGCTTTTAATTGAACGTCTTTTGATACAGCTTCTTTTTGTAATGATAATACCTTGTTCATTTCTCATTCCTTCTTTCTTAATAGTATTTTTAAGAATTAGCAGAAGAACCAGCTTGCGTTGCTACTTCCTTTACATTGAATACTCGCAAGTGATTTCGCTTTTAATTGAACGTCTTTTGATACAGCTTCTTTTTGTAATGACAATACTTTGTTCATTTTTCATTCCTTCTTTCTAAATAGTATTTTTTAAGAATTAACAAAAGAACCAGCTAGTATTACTTGATGGAGAACAGCCTAAACTCACAGATGACTTTAATACATCTCCATTTTTCCGTTCTTTCTTATCTATTTTTTGTAAACCAAGAACGTTTTTCATTTTTATCACCTCCTATAATAAATAATTTTTCTCATCATCTTTTAATCCTTTTATTTACATAAAATGATATATTTTACATCTCAAGAGTCAATTAATTACCAGAGAAGGATAGTTCTACCTTCCTTTGCGAATTTCCCCCTTTTAAGATGGAAGAATTAAATACCTTTTCTAAGTTGAGTATTGGTAACCAGGAGTAGTTTCTATTCTCTAAAATATCGTTTATTACTAACAGTAGGCCAGCAGAACCAGACATAATATCGCCAGAAAGTCTAAAGCATGAATCCCCAGGAACGAATATACAGTCATCATTCTCTAATAAATGTAGATTAAGGGTAAATAAAGCTGAGCTGACTAAACTGTTTTTATTGGTATATAGCTCTAAGAGATTTGCAATAGCTAAAATACCAGTAGTTCCCTGAAATAACCCAGCGTTATAAAAACATTTACTTTTCGGAATTTTGCAAATTCCATCGATTTCTTTATCCCATTTCTTTATGTCTGCATTCAGCTCTAATTCAATTATAGGAATAGCCAGTCCACTTCCTCCACCAGCGAGATATGGTAAAATTCTAAAATCATCATCTATATGATACAAGCCATCGTCATCAAATACCCCTAACTTCAAGTCCTTTTCTAATGCCTTTTCTGATAATTCCAGCCACTTTTGATCCTTTGTTTTTTTATATAATGCAGTAAAATACAGGGAAACTCCTGACCAACTTGTCATGACTCCCTTATCAACCACATCGTAATCAAAAGTAATGATAGGTGCATTAGAATTTAATTTATCTATTAATATCTCTCCAATAGAGAGACAAATATCTAGATATCTAGGATTATCATATTCGTAGCTAAGTCCTAAGTATGCCAATCCAATCCCGCTTAAACCTGCTGCAAGAGAAATATCTTCCATGTTTTTAATATCAATATCTGAATCAAATAGGGCTTTTGCCTTTTCTTGATAACCTAATTCCCATAAAACTGCAGCAATCCCCATTTTTCCAGTATATAAGCCATTTTCTAAATGAAGTAATTGATTGATTTCTTGTTTTTCAATCCAATCTTTTACTGTTTGATTTATTCCACCGGTTCTATGTAAAGCCATTGCCGTACCAAAGCCACCGGTCAATACATTTATTATTCCTGCTTCCATTTCATATTGACGAATATCTCCCGGTAAAAGTCTATCTTCCATTTTAACGTCTTTTAATATGGAATTACGTAATTTTAATTTTAAGATAGATAAATCAAAATCTTGTTTTAACTGGCCATTTGTACTCAATAACTCGTCCATAGGACGTGATTGATAGAAGTCACACAGCGATTTAACTTTGTCAATTATTTTAGTCGCTTTTTCTCCAAATACAACATGCACCCATTTACTATGAATGGTATCCAAATTCCAGGAAATATCTTGAACACTTCCAATTGGTACAAATAACTGTTTTGCTATCCTTAGTAATGCAAACCAATCACTTTGTTCCTTATTCATTTCTTGATGGCCTATATAACCAGGAGTCATTAATCCAGAAAGAGAATCATTTGTTGTACTTGCTGTTTCAAAATCTATTAATCTTACTTTCTCTTCGGGAGTGACTATAACATTTGCAGGTTGTAAATCGCCCATTCCTACATTATGCTCATGAATTTCATGTATAGCCTCAATAAGTTGATTAATAATATTTATACATGCTTCAGTGTAAGACTCATTTTTTAGGGTAGAGCTGAAAGGGTAGTTCTTAACTAGCCACTCAGACAGTGAATCGCCTTCGATATACTCTTCTTCGATAAAATAATGCTCCCACGCACGAAAGGAACTTATTTTTTTTACTGGGAATGTTGTTTTTTCTAATTTATCAAGTATCTCACTTTCATTTACAATCCTAGAAAATGCATCACGCCCTTGTGCATCTACAGCGGCATGTGGTCTTCCCTCCTTTAGAATAACCTTTGTATTGTTTTTTAATTTATTCTCACATATATATACGCCCCCGCCATTACTAAAATGTAGAGCCTCTTTAATATCATAATTTTCAAGGGGTGAATAAGTATCATTTTGATCCATTGCTTTATCCATGGCTATAATTTCTGGAGGCTCTTCTACAAAGTCAGGCAGATAATAATAAGGAACCCTTTTATCTTCAATAAGTTCACCCTGTAAATTTTCTATAGCATCGACTTTTACTCCATCTATAAATGTAAATCTTGGCGCGAAGGCACCGTATCTAAAATAGACGTTAGAATCATACCATCTTTTATCATTTAGTATATACGGGCCAGGTTTTAAATGAGATAAGCTATTCTCTAGTAAACTTAATAACTCGATAAATTGATTAGTATTTACAGGATATATTGTAATAAACTTCCCTGAAGAACCTCTATCGCCATATTTGGAATCTTTCATTAGTAGCTCTGTCATACTTTTTACGTACTTAAATGATATATTTCTTTCTATCATTAACTTAGATACAATATCTAAAGTTGTTTGCGCCTCTTTCATGTTCGTACTAATATGAATCTTCCAGCCCTGATTAGGTAGTTTAATGTTTCTTTCCAAAACATTTATCCAATGTTCTCCATCAATTACTATGTAGTTATCTGGTGGGCAGTCTAAATGGAGCAATCTTTGATTGTTTTCACTAGCAACATTATAATAATAGCCTTCATTTATGTACTTTATATATCTATTATCCATTAGTTCACCTCATTATAAGCACAAATTAACCAAGTTAATTTGTGCTTAATTTTTTGAATTTCTTATCTAGGAACTACACAGAAAAAAAGGCTTAAACCACTATGTGTTTTGCAGTTAACGCTAACATTTGAACCAATTGGCGGCTCATCGTTCTTTTTATATCTTAAACTTTGCAGAGATAAAACATCCGTTCTAGACATAGTCACACCTCCTTTCTAGTTTTATAATTTATAGGTTTTAATACTTTCTAAGTTGTTCCCTTTTTTATTTGCATGTAGATATAAATTTTCTATATGTTCCCCCCAATAAGGGCCCCACACTATATCTTTAACACTATTAAAAGATAAACTTGTATTTGAAAATTGGAAGTACTCACGATCTTTTTTTAGTAGCCAAGGGCTGCCTGAGCTACCTACTCCAGCTTTTCCTTTTACTCCTAACAAGGATGAATTGTGTATATGGTCCTCAAAAGTTATGTTTTTTATTATTTCAATTTTATTTTTCCGGAAAAATTTTTTCTGTATGTAAGGTATTAATGCATGCTGTTTTTTCGAGGTGTTATTAAATATAGGCTTAATTATATTGTCTGTTTCTAAAGGCGGTTTTTTTAAAGTGAGAAAAGCAGTATCATAATCAACTATTCCATTTTGAACCCACTCCTTACTGACGTAGACTTCCTCCACTTCATATTCTTGGTTATCATAAGTTATAAAGGTTATCTCATTCGCATTTGTTTGCTTATACCAATCAAAAACACAATGTGCAGCAGTACAAACTAATGGATATTTCCATCCCATAATTAGTGAAGCATTACTTATAAATTTGGTTTTATTTTGTTTTATTTTCAATATTCCTGTGTTCATTATTTGATTTTCATTCATAGATAATTTGAACATTATTCTTCATTCCTTTGACTGGTATAAAAAAACAATACTACCAAAATATAAGAGATTCAATATTTTATTTTCATAGTAATGTTTTAAGGATAATATCATTCTATGTATAATACTAAATAAGAAATAACTGGACTGGGTCCCAGCAGCACACTTCCTAGAACATCTAAAAAAACCCGGACATTACACGCATTTCCCTTTGGAATTACCGTATAAATATCGAGGTTAATCTTAAGCTAGAATACTTCTCATGCAAAAAAAGATGTACCTAAAAATAAATTCGGTACACCTTTTTTTTATATCTATAAAGTTATTCTGTTTTTCCTTGTGAATTCTTCCCGAATGCTTTAGTATCAATATTCTTCCTCTCAAGAAACTCTTCTATTTTTTTCTGTTCTCTTCCATTCACTACATCACTTTTTTTATTTATTGAATCAAAGTTTACTGTCGGAATAACTTCTTTCTCGATGTCGTCTGTAAGTTGATTAAGCATTGTATCTATTTCGTAAATAATCTCATTTACACCTGTAATATATCTGCTAATTCTTTCAGACTCCTCTAGATATCCTTCAGGTAATGTATTTTGTGAAATATAATTAGAGAAATTTTCATCATTTTCTTTTGTTAGTCTGTAAATTTGGTCTAATTTCTCCAATTCACTTTTAGTCAATTCCTTTTCTTCATCGATCATTTCTTGAAATGGATAGCTAGCAAGCTGTAATGCTTCATAAGTGTCTAGGTACGTTTTTATACTTGATTTCATTTCCTTTTCATCAATTACACTGTTTTGTTTGTCAGAAGAAAAAATAATACTAGGGATTTCTACATTCTTTGTATCGGGTATTTGGTTTTCAGAGGTGCTAATATTTTCTTCATTTGAACACGCGCTTAATATAAAGAGAAATAGGATACTTAAAAAAATTTTTTTCATAATCCATTTTTCCCCCTTGCTATTGATGCGTTCCATTTTAGATATTTAATAAATAATTTAATAAATGACTTCCCAATATAATACCCTAGGATGGCTAAAATAGCTCCTATAATAACTCCTTTTATAGACTCGAGAATTTCCCCAATTCCAATGGTAGAACCATCTACAAACCCCATTACGATTAAAATAATGGGAGATAGGATCATTATAGGCACACCAATGACATAAGCCAATATAAATGGAGTTAATAATAACATAAAGAATAAACTCACTATTATAATAATGCAATTCATTAAACTTAAACCCATAATGGACATCATTGCTGTAAGCATACTTCTTATACTTTTCTTTTCTTCGACCTTATTAATCGCATAAACAGCGTTTAATTCCTTAGCGATTTCTTCAGGATTTCCTAATTCTTTAGAAATTTCCTCTTCACTTTTATTTTCACTTAATCCCTCCGTAAAATGCATGCTATACTCTTCTAATATATCTTTCTTTTCTTTTTCAGACATAAACTTCAAACTATTTTTGAGTAGTTTCAAAAAATTATTTTTGTTCAAGTTTATCATTCTCCTCGACAAAACGATTTATTGTTAAGAAAAACTCATTCCATTCCATCTTTAAGGATTCAAGTTTAGCTATACCTTCCTTTGTAATTCTGTAGTATTTCCTAAATGGTCCTTCTTTTGATTCTTCATGATATGTCGTGACATACTTTTCTTTAACTAATCTTCTTAAAATCGGATAAACAGTACCTTCCGATATAACGATCTTATTCGAGATCTTCTTTATTAGTGAATAACCGTATTCATCCTCTTTGTTTATTATTATTAAGACTATTAATTCTAGTACACCTTTTTTAAACTGTGCATTCATAATTTATCACCAGCGTTTATAATTTATTTAATACTATCTGTGTATTAAAAGGTACTAAACTTAACACTGTATCCTAATATCAGAATATTAAGAATTAATTATCAGCAATTAATTCCTTGGAATCATATGGATTATAACAGTACTAATATATTTACATAAGGTCATCGAGTATCCGAGAACATTATTTACTATTTGTGTAAAAAAATTGATTTATTTTAAATTTGATGTTACATTGTTATTTAAGGAATAGGAAAATAAATCCAATCCATACAACCTTTTTTCAGAGGTTATTTGTTCCTTACATTTTTAAATTTCTTTATTCAGTAATAAATAGAAATGTATTTTAGTATTTAAACCACCACCCTTTTATCCTATATTTTCCATTATAAAATGAAACAGGTTTATAAATACCTCGAAAATTATAAAAGGGATAAAAAGCTGCATATTAGGACATTTACAGTACATAAAAGGGTATATTTAAAATGGGTAACGCTTAATTGTTTGAATCATCATAAAAATAGGCTCGAATACTTTCGTTATTTGATTTTTAAATTTTCCAACTTTTTTATACTTAATTATAGGAGTGTAAGAAGACCTTGATTTTTATTGATTTTTTTGGAGCTCTGTTTGAAACAATCCCAATGCTTTTAATAACCCTACAATTATTAAATAAATTTCATTTTAGTAAAATACAGATACTTTATTTATTTTCTATAAGTCTAGGAACAGCCATATTTTTAACACTATCACTAAGTTATCCCTTTATTAAATTGCCTTTAGCTGTAGTAATTCTAGCTATTTTAATATCCAAGCTCTATAAAGTGAAATTCACTTTTTCAATATTATCCCTATTATTAAGTATGACTCTTCTTTTGATTGTACAATTGATAAATATTATTATTTTTGATCTACTTTTTGCAGGCTCTTCAACATTTAATCAAATACGATTTATCTCTGGATTAGTTAACGGTTCATTATTAACTCTACTATTATTATTTCTAAGAGCATTTAGGAGGAGTCTTATACCTAACCAGGACATTTCTCAAGCTAAGACCCCAAAGTTTTGGTGGATTTTCCCCCTATTTGTTGTGTTATTCATGTTAATTGTAATTAAAGTCATTCAAGATGACGGTATATCGATTACCTCTGCCTATTTAATAATTACCTCGAGTATTGCATTTATTTACCTTACAAGGTACTTAGTTTATCTAAACACTATTAAAGCAGAAAAAAAATTATTAACTGAGCAAGAGAAAAGTGCTAAATTCTATCTAAGAAGTATACGAGCACAAAGGCATGACTTTATCTTTCAACTTAACACTATCAATTCTCTAGTCCATCTAAATAGAATAAATGATTTAAAAGCTTATCTGAGTGAACTCACGGAAGAGTTTCAGACAACCTCTGAAACTCTACCTTTACATTACATGTCAATAGCCGGTTTACTTATTCAATACAAACAGGTTTTAAAAAAAGACGGTATTAATTTTAATATTTTTATCTCCGATACATTTGAACTCATTCCTATGCCAGTTTATGAATTTAACAATGTTATCGGAAACTTAATTTCTAATGCATATGAATTTATAAAATCAAACGAAACAGCTTCTAGAGAAATAGTCATTAAATTTTACAAAAATCAGTATTTAATAGTCGAAGTGTTAAATGAAGTGAATCCAGAGCTGCTAGATTTGGAAAACATATTTCAAGATGGTTATAGTACAAAAACTACTTATGAAAATGGATTAGGACTAAGCAATATTATGATGACTTTAGAGAGATATAACGGATACATATATCCAGAACTTAATAATCGAACTTTAAGTATGTTTGTCCTCATACCACCTAAAGAAAGGAAATAATTTATGGTTAATCCTAATATAATTAGTAATGAAGTAACTAATTTTGTTATCAAACATGCCCCAGAATACAAAGATAATAAAGAGTATATACGATACGGACTAGAGTGGATAATCTCATTAACTATTCAAATTTCAGTTATTCTAATACTATCGGCTTTATTTGGAGTTTTTATTGAAGCTACCGTATCTCTTTTTACAGGAGCTTTTCTAAGAACTTTTGGTGGAGGAGCACACTTTAAAAGTTATTTAAAATGTGTGGTCTACAGTACTATTTTAATCCTTATACTTTCGATAGCAACCAAGCATTTTCTAGCTCTTAATATGATCGCTGTCCTTATAATTTATTTAATTTCTATGTTTATTTATAATAAAAAAGCTCCTGTCTTACATAAAACTAGAGCTTTATTTAATAACAATAAGAAAATGTTATTCAAACATATTTCATTATTTTTTATTACAACACTGTTCATCCTCACGATATTATCACCTATAGGTAAATCAAGTATTATCTCAAGTATTTGGCTATCTGTTCTCTTCCAATCGATTTCACTTACAAAATGGCATCATGACATGACCGATTGGTTAGATAAAAAAACTACAAGAAAGGTGGATTATTTATGAACTTATTTACGAAAGTACTAGCAAAAATTATAGGTAAGGTTGGTTTTATGGCCTCAAAGGGTACTCTAGCATCGTACTGGTTTACATACGAACCTGAGCTTCCTAGTAAAGACCAAAAGAATGATTCTAAATAAAAATGTCTAAATTAAGTATCATAGCTATAGACGATGACCCGATTCAATTAGAACTATATAAAGATATTTTCAAAGAATCACCATATAATTTAGTATATACCTCTACAAATGGTGATTCTCTTCCAATTTTTTTAAGTGAGAATAAAGTAGATATTGCATTATTAGATATAGAAATTGCATCTCAATCTGGATTTAAACTAGCAGAACATATCAATCAGTATTACAAAAATATAAAAATTGTTTTCATCAGTAATCACAAATCCTTTGCATTGGATGCATATAATTTTTATCCCTTAGATTATATAGTAAAGCCTGTTGATGTATTTAGATTATTCCAAACACTAACTCGAGTTAATTATGTAAATAAAGACGACCTTCGGGTAGGGGTTAAGACATCAACTGGTTACTTATTAATTAAAAAGGATGAGATCAACTTTATTGGTAAAACTATTCGAAAAACCACAATACATCTTACAACCGGAGAACTTATTGAAAGTAACGAGAAACTTGAAATTCTTGAAGCAAAATTAGCAAAGCACGGATTTTACCGTATCCATAAATCCTATTTAGTCAACCTAGAAAGAGTAAAAAAAATTCAAAAAGATGAATTTATGAATTCATATAATCTGGTTCTAATTGACTCTAAAGAAACTTTACCAGTGAGCAAACATCGGATAAAAGGTCTTAAAGATTTAATATTCAGTGAGTTCAGTTTCTAGCTTTATTGATAACAGCCTTTTTTGGCAACAAACTTTAAATAACAACCTACAAAACCTGAACAAGTATCCAGATTGCAAAAATGGA
Organism: Niallia circulans; assembly: GCF_003726095.1. NCBI lineage: Bacteria > Bacillati > Bacillota > Bacilli > Caryophanales > Bacillaceae > Niallia > Niallia circulans. Next base: position 4,612,926 of record NZ_CP026031.1, on the reverse strand, counting down.
TACTTGTTCAGGTTCTTCTTATACTTGAATTTTATGGACAAATTTTCTTCATCTAAAGGAAGGAAAATGTTATTACTACTTCTCCTTATTATCTTTTTCGATTTTCTCTACTGACGAATGCCCCATCCAGTCTTCTTGCTTCATTTTCTTTTTTCGTCTTCTTTGTGAAACAACGATAACAAGAATAATAAGAACGATTAAAAGTAGAGGAACTCCGAAAGCTCCATAAAGAATATTAAAAAAACCACTGAAAAATTCTGACATCGTGAACCTCCTTATAAATGCCGTTTTACCGACTATACGTGCTTTTCATTTCTTATATATAACTTTCCCATTTCAGGCTTTTCTAAACGCTAGAATTTTACAGAAATCTCCCTGTCTCCTTTCTTATAAAAAGAAAAATCTCCCTACTATGTATGGAGACTTCTCTTAACCATAAATTTATTTCTTCTCTGGAAGTTTTTCTAAATAATCAATAGCTTCTTGCAGCGTGCTTACTGGTACGATCTTAATGTCTGTATACCCCTCTTCTTTTACTTGCTCTTTAATTTCCTTTTCATTCGTATCATATTCTGTTATATCACGTGGATAGAAGAATATATCCACATCTTCTTTATGTGCCGCAACGATTTTATGCTTAATTCCACCGATTTGCCCCACATTTCCTTCGGCATCCATCGTTCCGGTACCGGCTATTTTGTAGCCTCTTGTTAAATCTTCTTTGACAATTTGATTATAGACTTCTAATGAAAACATAAATCCAGCGGAAGGACCTCCGATATTTTCACTATTAATTTCTACATCAACAGAAGGGTGGATAGTCATATTATCTTCTGGAGCAATCCCAATGCCCACCTGCCCTGTCCTTTTGTCTAATTCAATTACTTCTACATCTGCTTCTTTCTTTTCCTTGCCATGTAAAAATTCAAGATGGACTATATCTCCTGCTTGCTTTTCCTTTAAATAAGCAATTAACTTCTCGCTTTTTGCAAACGACTTTCCATCCACTTTTTTGATAATATCTCCAACTTGAATAATTGATTTTGCCTTAGAGTTATCTAATACTTGTGCAACGAAAATACCGTTATAAGTAAACTCTACTTTTTTCCCTGCTGCATGCAGACTGGCAACAATCGCATTTTGCTTCGATGTAGCCATCATATGAAGCATCAGTTTGTTGTACTCCTCATCACTTAAATTCCCTTTAACTTCTTCTTCTTTTCGAATTTCCGTATGTGGTGCGACCAATCCGTATAGGTAAATATAGGGATTATTTACTTTAATCGAATAAACAGTTGTTAGATTGAGACTTCCCTTTTCCGACTTCGTACCATCCTCTACCGTCACTTTAGATGCAAGTGCTTCAATCGATCCTGGTTGATTTAAATAATATGGGGTCGGAATAAATAAGAGAATAATGAGTACCCCAAAAAGTATGGCTAACCACTTTTTTGAAAAGATGCTTTTTCTTGATTTATTCATATCTACATACTCCTTAGGATATTAATTTTACTTATATAAACTATATTTACATACATCATATTAAAAAAGAATGAATTTCAGATAGTTTTTCCATTAAAAAGGCTATTTATCTCTCTCAAGAATTTCTCGCAATAATTGCACCCCTTTTTCAATCTGTTCGAGAGATAATCCCCCATAGCCCATTACAATTCTACTCTTATGCTTTCCTTTAACTAAACTATACTGTTCAATCGGATATACCTTTACTCCATATTCCTCGATTTTATGTATGAATGTGGAATGAAAATCTGTATCTGGAATTTCCACAACTAAATGCATTCCTGCCGATTTACCAATGATGGTAGCATGTTTAAAATTTTGCTGAATAGCTAAGACTAACCGTTCTCGTTTTTCTTTATATATTTTTTTCATTTTGCGAACATGCCGATCTAGATAGCCTTCCCTGATAAAACGGGCTAATACTAATTGTTCGAGGGAGGAAGTATGTCTGTCTGAAAACCACTTAATTTGTTCAAAATCACTTATTAATTCCTCTGGTAAAATGACATATCCAATCCGTAAACCTGGTGAAAGAATTTTGCTAAATGTGCCTACATATATAACGCGGTTAGGTGCAATTCCTTGGATAGATGGTACTGGAGCCCCTTCATAGGTAAATTCGCTATCATAATCATCTTCTACAATATAGCAATCCATCTTTTTCGCATACTCGATTAATTGCAGCCTTCTTTGAATAGAAAGAATACCACCTAAAGGAAATTGATGGGAAGGAATAACAAAAACAAAGCTTGGCGATTGCGTCGGTAATTCCTTTGGATCGATCCCATTTTCATCTACAGGAACAGGAATGATTTGTCCATTGCTAAAAGTAAAAATATTTCTCATTTCATCTGTTACAGGATCCTCAACTGCTATCGTTTTATTTCCTTTCCCAAGCATTTCTGTGATTAGCTTCAATCCTTGTGTAGCGCCAGATGTAATAAAAATTTGCTCTGCACTGCATTGTACCCCTCTAACTCTTTTTAAATAGTCAACAAGAGCATTCTTTAATTCTTTCATTCCCGAGGCTTCTCCATATCCAAAGACTGCTTCAGGGGAATGCAAACAAATTTCCTTTGTCAATTGTGCCCATTTCTTCCTTGGAAAATAATCGATTGCTGGATTCCCTGCTTTAAAATCAATGTACATCTTTTTATTTGCATCGCTTTTTTTAGGAGTTTCTTTCCTTCTTGTATTCTCTGTAAACGACAGAGAAGTCCCACTTGCTACAAAGGTTCCAGATTTTGGTTTCACTTCTAAATATCCTTCTGCAATTAAACGCTCATACGCCTCCAGTACAATATTTCGCGAAACTCCAATTGAGTTTGCTAATTCTCTTGAAGAAGCCAGCCTATCCCCCTCTTTTAATCGCTTTTCCAATATTCCATTACGAACTTGTTCATAAATTTGCTGTGTTAAAGAAATAGAATGGGATCGGTCAATCGTAATAAAGATCATGCAGAATCCTCCTAAAAAGACAAACTGGTACTATAAAAGTATATAATTACTGGCTCTACTCTATACCAGTATACCATGTTATGATGTGAAAAAATGGAGATAAAGGAGTACACAATGAAAACAATTGGACTAATTGGAGGGTTAAGCTGGGAATCAACAGCTGATTATTATCGCTATATAAATACATTCGTAAAAGAACAAATGGGTGGATTACACTCTGCTAAATCGCTTCTATATTCCTTTGACTTTGAAGAAATTGTTGCTCTGCAAAAAGCTGGACATTGGAATGAGGCCACTGTATTAATGAAAAATGCCGCGAAAACATTGGAAGCAGGCGGTGCTGATATCGTAATTATCTGTACCAATACTATGCATAAAATGGCAAAAGAAGTACAAGCAGCTATCAATATTCCTCTGCTGCATATCGCAGATGTTACTGGAAATGAAATAAAAAAAACTGCCTTAAAAAAGGTCGGCTTATTAGGAACGATGTTTACAATGGAGCAGTCTTTTTATAAAGACGCACTTTTTCAGCAAGAAATTGAAACCATTATTCCTGACAAAGAGGATAGAGAAGCAGTTCATCAAATTATATTTGATGAACTATGCAAAGGGATAATTCTCCCAGAATCAAAGGCTATCTATTTGCGTATTATAGAGAAACTTCAAGCTCAAGGCGCTGAAGGGATAATCTTAGGATGTACCGAGATTCCCTTACTTATAAAACAAGAAGACAGTTCTATTCCATTATTTGATACAACTTTTTTACATGCTAAAGCAGCCGTTTCCTATGCACTCGGTCAAAACTTTGTTTTAAAGTAAAAAACTTTCTTTTCCTTAGCCATAGGCAAACAATCTATATCGTTACTATCGAACTAGGGTACATTTATCCTAGTTTTTTTTACTTTTTTTCTAAACTACTGTAAAACAAGCTTAACTTTTTTCCGTGATAATAAAGCGAGTCTAAATAATGGAGGGGAAAAATTTGAACTTAAAATCATGGAAAAAAAAGCTGCTGCCTATCGCTGTAATCTCTTCTTTAACTGTTGCTGGATTAGCAACTGTACTAACAGGAACAGATGCAGAAGCAAAAAACAAGGGAAACAATAACGGAAAACCGAAAAATGTTATCTTTCTGATAGGAGATGGAATGGGTGTTTCATACACTTCCGCCTATCGCTATTTAAAAGATAATCCGAAAACAAAAACGGCAGAAAGTACATATTTTGATCCTTATTTAGTAGGACAGCAAATGACATACCCAGAAGATCCCGAACAAAATGTCACAGACTCTGCATCAGCCGCGACCGCAATGTCTGCTGGTATTAAAACATACAATAATGCTATTGCTGTAGACAATGACCATTCGGAAGTGAAAACCGTCTTAGAAGCTGCAAAAGAAAAAGGCAAATCCACAGGTCTTGTTGCCACTTCTGAAATTACCCATGCAACCCCAGCATCTTTTGGGTCACATGATATCAATCGTAAAAACATGAATGCTATTGCAGATGATTATTTTGATGAGATGATAAATGGTAAGCATAAAGTGGATGTTCTCTTAGGTGGAGGAACAGACCTTTTCGTTCGTCAAGATCGAGACTTAACGAAGGACTTTAAGAAGGCTGGCTACAATTATGTAAAGAATCGTAAAGATTTACTGAAGAATAAAGATACACAATTGCTCGGTCTATTTGCGGAGGCAGGAATGCCGAAAATGATAGATAGAGACAAGGATACACCTTCATTAGAGGAAATGACAAAAACTGCGATCAATAGTTTAAATAAAAATAAAAAAGGATTTTTCCTTATGGTGGAAGGTAGTCAAATTGACTGGGCGGGTCATGATAATGACATTGTCGCTGCAATGAGTGAGATGGAGGATTTTGAAAAGGCATATAAAGCAGCAATTGACTTTGCTAAAAAGGATAAAAATACTTTAGTTGTTGCTACAGCAGACCATTCAACTGGCGGATTCTCTATTGCAGCGAATGGGGATTATAACTGGTATGGCGAGCCAATCAAAGCAGCAAAGAAAACACCTGATTTTATGGCAGAATTAATTGTAAATGGCGCGAATGTAGAGTCGACCTTAAAGGATAATATTCAGTTATCATTAACTTCAGAGGAAATTCAGGCCGTTCAAAAAGCTGCTGATACAAAGGATCTCACTAGTATCGACAATGCTATTGAAGATATCTTCAATAAACGTACCAATACAGGCTGGACAACTGGAGGACATACAGGTGAAGACGTTCCTGTCTATGCCTACGGACCATCTAGCAACCTTTTTGCAGGGCAAAAGGATAATACAGATCATGCAAAAATTATCTTCAACCTACTAAACACAAAAATAAAAATAACGGATAAATAGAAAAGCACAGGGTACCTGTTTTGGAGCGTGGGGGCTGGAGCGACATTTCCCGAGATATAGGAAACACGGAGAACGTTAGTGAACCGATGTTGACTTATCGTAGCGAAGCACCGCAGCTCCTAGGTACCCGGAGCTAGACAAATAGAAAAGCACAGGGTACCTGTTTTGGAGCGTGGGGGCTGGAGCGACATTTCCCGAGATATAGGAAACACGGAGAACGTAGTGAACCGATGTTGACTTATCGTAGGGACTTGGCGCGAAGCACCGCAGCTCCTAGGTACCCGGAGCTAGACAAATAGAAAGGCACAGGGTACCTGTTTTGGAGCGTCGGGGCTGGAGCGACATTTCCCGTGGGGACTGCTGCCTTCTATAAACTTGTACTTTCTTTATTGTAATAAAAGAAGTGCTTCCCTCCAATTTAGAAGGGAAGCTTTTCCATTAGGAGGAACACCATTGAAACAAATTATGATCTATTTATTCATCTTCCTTTTATTAGCAGGCTGTAGCAGTAAGGAGACAAACACCAGTACAAATAAGCATAATTTAAAGAAAGAAGCAATGAGCACGGAGACTGATGATATAAGAACTGTATCAACAGACATTTATGCTCCCAATCCGCAAGTAATTGATGATGCCACTTTACTAACTGCTGGTGACTTTTACCGTGATAGAAAAGGAGAAGCTACATTAAAAGCCATTATGAAAGAAGCAAAAAACGTTCAGGTTGATTCCATAAGGCTAACTATAAAAGACGTCAAACTTATCGATTATCGACCCGCATATAGTTTAATAGACTTTTATCATACTTATACACATGATGAACAATTCACCTTCATCAAGTTTTTTGTGGAAATAGAAAATCTCTCGGATGAAAGAAAGAAATTCTCTCCAGTTGCTTTCATTCAAACAAATAAGGATGAAATGATTACTTGGGAAAAGGATATCTACTTAGAAGAGCTTAATGGAGTATTAAAACCAGGAGAACGAAAAAAAGGGAATATAGGTTTTATTGTAAAAGATTCTGCCATTAATAAAGTCCAGTTAACTACTAGTGATGCCTATACTGAACAAGACAAAATATTAGGAGAAGCAAAAACGATTGATTTTCACTTTAAATAATATGTACATTCTTTACTAATTCTAAATCGATGAAAGAGATCAAGTACGTCAGGTAAACCTTTTTACGGCGAGCTGGAATTTGCGTAAGCCAGCTAGGTAATCCTGGCGTAAAATTTCCTCTACCAATATACATGAACGATAATGTTAAGACAAAAGTTGCTTGTCCCCTCGATAGGATAACCTGCATACAAGTCGACAATTTTGGGCAACAGCGATTAGCGGCACCATAAATACGGCACTCGTCCCTTCCATTGATTCATAATCTTACTACTTATTTTTCGAAATTACCATCTTGCTCAATTGCTTTAGAAAGCGTGGAAGCAATTGAAATATCTGCAAAGGATAATCCTAACTGTATTGCGGTTGTTGCTATTTCTGGGCGAATACCTGATAATGTCGTATTCACTCCAATTAAGCTTAAACCATGAATCAGTTGGAATATTTGATGGGCAACCATTGTATCAATAATAATTACACCAGATAAATCAATAAATAATCTGAATACTTTCTTCTCTGCACATTGCTTAATCGTATTTTCTAATATAAAAGCAGCACGTGCTGTATCAATATCTCCAACAAGAGGCAAGAGTGCACTTGTTTTGTTTAAAGAAATGACTGGTGAACTTAATTCATTAATCATTTCCTGTTGTGCTATAAGTTGCCTATTAGAATAATTATGATGTTCCTCGGTATATTTCAAGATAATTTTATCGAGAACCTTTACAACAGAATGGCTCCATTCCGTGACACGTTCCTGCTCAACATGATGTTTGACTGCATATTCTTCAATCAACTGAAAATATTGCTCCCTTGTTCGAATAAATTCACGAATAATAAAATGAATAGGTGTATCTAAATGCGCCTGATCGGTTGCAATTTGATAAATCCATTCCTTAATGTCTTCGAGGAACTCTTCCCTATCTTTAATGAAGAGACCAGCAAGTCGAAGATGAAAATCATTATTTTGCTTTTTCATTGTCTCAATCGCATATGTATCAGTTGTTGCATACACACCTTTTGGATCATTTTTTGTCAAATCTTTATACCATTCTGCTGTTAATCTTTCTGTATTGTCGATGAAATATTGATAAACACCTTGATTATAGTGCAACTAATTCCTCACCCCTAATAAATGTTGATTATCGTTCAACTCTGAAATGGCGTACTCTAATTAAAAGTTTAATAAGAAAATAGAAATTAAGCATTGCTTTATATATTCAAATAACTGTTAAATGAATCGCATTTCCAGAGGGATCCCATGTATACCATTTACCCTCTTTTTCTTTCACTAATGCCCCTATCTGCACAATTCTATGTTTTATTTCTTCTAGTTTTTCGTGATCAGGTATTTTCAAATCAAAGTAAGCTAAACCAACATGATTCTTTTCTGGAGCAGGAGCCCCTATCCCATTCCAAACATTTAAGCCGATATGATGGTGATATTGTGCTGTTGAAAGAAAGAATGCTTGGGAACCATATTTTTGAACAACATCAAACCCTAATCCCTTCACATAAAAATCGACTGTCTCCGTTAAATCCGCAACATGTAAGTGGATATGACCAAGGATAGTTTGCTCGGGAAGTCCTTTCCACTGGCGATTTCCGGCAGATGCAAGCACTCCTTTTGTATCCATATAAGCTGTATCCATCTTCACAAATCCATCTTCCCACTCCCACTCTGTCGCCTTTCTATCTCGATAGATTTCAATACCATTTCCATCTGGATCTGCTAGATAGATCGCTTCGCTAACATAATGATCAGAAGCTCCTTGTAGTGGATAACCTGTTTCTAGCAAATGGTTCAATATTATCCCTAATTCTTCTCTTGATGGCACCAAGATAGCAAAATGATAGAGTCCTGTTGTTCGTACCATTTTAGGCTCCACTTCTTTTAATTCTTCTAAAAATAAAAAAGGTACCCCTTTTCCCGCACGTAAAGATGCCGTCATTTTATCTTGACTCACAACTGAAAAACCAATTATTTTCGTATAAAACAAAAGAGACTTTTCTAGATTAGATACTTTTAAAGTTATTGATTTTGCATAAATAGTTGACTCGTTATGAAATGTCATTCTTTTTCCTCCTTCAATAAGTTACTTTATGTAAGTAATTTTATTTTAATAAATAACAGTTGTAAAGTAATCAAGTTATGATTCATAATATTTTTACTTAAAATAATAATTATTGTATAATTATTACGAGGGGGGGATGTAAGATGAACCATTCAACGATTTGTCCACGGTTTGAAAAAGCAATGAGTATTTTAAGCCAACGCTGGACTGGTTTAATTATTTATCAGCTGTTAAACGGTCCTCAACGTTTCTGTTCTATAGAATCCTCCATTGGAATAAGCGGAAGACTTTTATCGGAGAGATTAAAGGATTTAGAGCAAGCAGATATTGTGATACGAGAGGTATATCCTGAAACGCCGGTTAGAATTGAATATTCTCTAACAGAAAAAGGGCGCTCATTAGAACCAATTATGAAAGAAATCGAAAATTGGTCTCATTCGTGGCTAGAAGTATAACCATATAGAGATACCGGGACAAAAGTTTTCCGGTCGTGGATAACCCAAATAATTATAGAACAAAATAAAAGTGGAGTGGAGATAAAGACACTCCACTCCTACGATAAGGATAGACGCTCTAAACCTCTCAACAGCACGCCCTGGCGAACAGAGTGTCAGCAACGCAATAATGTAAATTTGTTGTTTCTCAGCCTTATTATTAGACAATCTAAATAAGCACTAATCCTCATCTTTAATGTCTAAATCCTCAGGAATCGGCTCACTTAATACTTCTTCTACAAACGTTTTATATTTTTCCACTTGCTTGAAATGCGTATTAAATTGCTCCTTGTTAATAAGATAATCCGTCCCATCATAAATGGCTCTGATCTGGTTTTGTAAAATCAAGTTTTTCACTTTTATTTCTGAAATCGACAGCAGTTCTGCGGTTTCTTGTACGGATAAATACATAAAAACACCTCTCTTCATCTATTTGCTATGCATCTTTACACTGACTCCATTTAAACTTAACTCTTTCTTTATACTCCCTTCATCAATAAACGGTATAGTTACCATATCGGCCCCATCAAAAGGAGGATAAATAAATGAGTTTCGTTCTAAACAGCTTATTTTTAGTAATGATCTTTTGTTGTTTCTCTTTCATATTTTATCAGTCTTTCTTCGCTAAAACTAGAAAGGCAAGTGCTCCCATTTCACCAACTATTAAATTAGAAAATGATTCCTGTAAATTAGAAAATACAGGAGTCTTCTCTAAAGATATTAAATTATCTGCAGAATAGTCACGTATATCAACCACAGATTTCACTTATCATTTCTATTCATCTCAAAGATCACACGAAAAGAAAAGGATCATCCTTTCTTTTAACATAAAAGCGGATGATCTTATTTTTCTAACTTCTATCCTGTTTTTTCTTCTGCAAACATATAAAGCCACTCTTCTAAAGCAAGGTTATTCATTGGTTTAGCATAGTAGTATCCTTGTATAATCGGCCATTTATTTATGGAAGATAAATATTCAATCTGTTCTTCTCTTTCTACTCCCTCTATTACAATGCTTAAATGCAAAGAACTTGCCAAGGCAATAATAGCTTTAATAATTTCTCCGTCTTTTTGCGATTCTGGAACCTCGTCAATAAAGGTTTTATCTATTTTCAATGTATTGACTGGAATTCTTTTTAAATAGGACAAGGAAGATACCCCAGTACCAAAATCGTCAAGAGCAACAGAAAAGCCTGCATTTCTATAGGCTTGTACGGATTGAATCGCTCCTTCCATATTACCAACGGCACTTGTTTCTGTAATCTCTAACTCGATTAATGACGGACTTAGCCTATATTTCTCCACATACGCTACTAAGTTTCTCATTAATCGTGGAGAAGTAACATAGGGACCAGGAATATTAAACGCTACAGGTAGTCTTCTATCTTGATTTTGCCATCTAGCCATTTGCTTGCAGATCTCTTCCATAATCCAGTCGGTAACTTCCCACATTTTTTCAGACGCTTCTAAGATAGGAATAAAAATCCCTGGAGAAAGCTCCCCATACTTAGGATGTTTCCATCTTAATAAAGCTTCCACTCCTGCTACTTCCTTTGAATGTAAAATTACTTTAGGTTGATAAACTAAGTATAATTGTTTTTTTATAAGGGCATCTTCTATCTCACTCACAAGGTGATTAGCAAATGTTCGTTTATGTTTATCTGAATCATACTTTATTATTTCATTTTCATAGCGAAGCGAATAATGGGCTAAAACTGCTACAGCATTTATATATATTTGTTTGGCAGAAACCTTTTTCTCATTAACAGACAATGCAATAGCTGTCTCTATCTTGATTATTTGATCATCAATTATTACAGGACTAGATATGATGGCTGTTAGCTGATTAAGTTCTAAAATTAAATTTTCTAGATCCTCATTTGTCCTACTTAAGAACGCAAAACGATTTCCTTCTATTCGGAACAATTCTATATTATGGCCCACTAGCTTCCTACATAATTCGTCTATATAAATAATGATTTTATCACCAAAGCAGTAGCCATACTTACTATTCCATTTATTTATATTATGAATATGAAGAATTGCTATCCCACTTAAATAAGCAGCAGAATCTATCACTTTTTCAAACTGCCTGCGGTTTGGACGCTTCGTTAATGCATCAAAATGATTTAAACGATAGTCGACATAGCGATCCAGCAAGCTAGATAAAATAGAAAATAAAAAAAGAATAGCCATACCAATTGATACACCGAGAATGATTGATTTTATACTAAGATGATTTGTGTGGGAATGAATAAGATTTCTTTCTGAATCCACATAATACCTGACAGCATACATTCCAGTATAGTGCATACTTGATATCGTAATTCCCATCAAAAGGGAGGTAATACACTTCACAATAAAGTTACTCATATATGGCTGTAACTTTAGAAAAATAAATAAGGAAGCAAAAGAAGCAAGCATGGCAATAACAACAGATAAAGTAAAATAGCCAAAATGATAGGCATAATTAGCCTCTATAATCATTGCTTTCATTCCAATATAGTGCATAGCACTAATACCAATCCCCATACATATCCCAGCGAATACAATTAATCTACTAGAATTTCTAGCTTTACTTGATAGGAGGAAAGCCAAAAAAGCAGCTAGAATAGCTGGTACTATTGAAAGTATCGTTAATGGAATATTATATTTCATATTTACTGGGAGCATAGAGGCGCTCATTCCAATAAAATGCATCGACCAAATTCCAAATCCCATCGTAATAGACGCTAATCCTAACCAAATATATCGATGAAAAAAACTATTGTAAACAATCCGCTCATTCATGGAAAGCGCCGTATAAGATGCTAAACATGCGATTAAGATCGATAATAGAATAATAGGAATGGAATATTCCACTTGTAAATAAGTTACTGAATCAGCACTAGGCAACGTAAAAATAGTAATTTCCCCTCTAAAAATATTCTTATAAGCGATTTCTCCTGGTTATCTCTTTTCACTTTTGATTAACGCATGGTATATTCAAAACTTTTTACCTAAGACTTTCCGCTTGTATAAATTGAATATAAAGGAAAAATCCACTTTAGACAACCTTTCAATAATGGTATCATCTTCCAACTATTTAAAATAAATGAAAGCCTGTTAAATCTTTAAAGATTTAACAGGCAAGAAATAACGCCTAATAGAGAGATTGATAAATGATAAACGTATCCTTATCTGTCCTATTCCCGACTTTCACCTCTCCTTGCTGTTTGAATAATGCATGATTATCCATAAAAAATCGATATTCATCTGAGGGGAAATAGAGAATAATGTTGACCTTGCGACTACTTTCTTCCAGTGAGTATATGATATTACTAATAATTTTTTGAAAGATAGGCAAGGAAAAGGGATTAAAGAAATAGAAATAATTATCTTCTGGCTGTACCAAATAATCCTCTGCTCTTCCTAAATAAAAATGTATCTTTTCTTTCTTTTTCTTCCTGTTTTTTGCGTATCGTTCTAGATTATGAAGCGCTTGATGATAAAAATCTTCATTGATTTCAACTCCTTTTACAGTCGACTGAAATACATAATGAATATAAAAGTTTAAACGCCCTTTCCCACATCCAAAATCAACTATATGATCTGCTTCCCGAAGCGGAAATTCGCGAAATAATTGCTCCAAATGCTCATATGGAGTTGGTTCATATCGATGATAATGATAGGACTTATGGAATCCTACTTGTACTTCTTCTGTTCCAATATGTAATAATTTATCGTAGTTCAAAACATTCACCTTTCGTCTAGTTTCCTAATACCTAAAAAATCCGAAATATATATTTTCACTTTATCTTATTTCCATCTCACGATATTCATTTGGTGAAACACCTATGATTTTTTTAAATACTTTGCGAAAATATTTATCATCTTGGTATCCAATCATATTAGCAATATCATACACTTTCAAATTACTGCTCTTCAATAATTCTTGGGCTTTTTTCATTCGGATGGTAACTAAATACTCAGAAATATTGATATTATACTCTTGTTTGAATTTTCTTGAAATATATTCTCTACTGATGTAAAAGTGCTCCGATATTTCTTGAAGCTTAATCTCCCGATGAAAATTTGCTTTTATGTACTTTTCAATTTCGTGAATAACATTTTGCGTTCTTCGGGTATTCTGTCTTTTTACTCGGCGAAGAAACAATGATATTTCTTTTTTCTTCCTTGTTTTATATGCTTCCAACTGAAAAATCCCCTCTTTGTCCATAAATGAATAAATTCGCTCCTCTATATTGGAGGGAATTCTTATCGAAAGATTGAACTCCTTATACCATCTTGTACTTATCATTAAATATTCATGCTCCAAATGCAAAAGCTGGCTTAATGATAATGGTGGATTATTCGTTATATCTTTTTGAATCTGCCCAATAAGTGAGTGAAAAGCATGTATTTCTCCCGTTTGAATCGCCATTTTTATCGAACTAGAATAACCCATTAAGCTTTTTATCTCATGTTCTTTTTTCTCTATCATTATTTTTCCTTGTTGATTATCTAAAACATCTCGATTCATCATAATAGACTTAGCATGCTGATAAGAAAGATTCAACTGGTTAACCGAAGTAACTTCTAATCCCATTGATAAAGTACAAGAGATTCCTAATAACTTTAAGATAGTAGTATGTACCTCTCTCATGATGACAACCGCTTCCTCTTTCCTTCTTATAAGAAGGAGGACAATTTCTCCTTTTCCGGTTACATAATGAAAAGCAATTCCCTTATTATTGCTGCTAAGCTCCTCATTTATTACATTCAAGAGTGTAAAAAGAGTAAGATCCTTATCCCCGTTAAATTCTTCCACAATTCCATTACTTACCTGTAAAAGTCCGATTGTATAGACCTGTGCTTTGGTTAAAAGAAATTCCTCCAGGACATGTTTATCGAATAGATCATTATTTAACATCTGTGTCAATTGGTGATCACGGTATGCTGGCTTCATTTTATTAATAAGTTTTGTTCTATTAAGCTTCCTTTTTCTTTCCTCTTCCTCTTGTTTCCACTCATTCACTACCCTCCTTAGGGTATCATTCAGCATTTCAGGGTTAATAGGCTTCAATAAATAGTCTGAGCTTCCATAATGCATTGCTTTTCTCATGTAATGATAATCATCATAGCCCGTAACTACTATCGTCTTCCCATGAGCGTAATGCTCATCCATCCATTTTAAAAGCTGAGTACCGTCGACCTTTGGCATTTTCATATCAGAAAAAATAATTTCGGGATTTGCCGCTTCTATTATTTGAATAGCATCTTCTCCATTACTTGCTTCGTAAATGTCTGTAATTTCATTTCCTGACCAATCAGCAAGAAGCTTAATTCCTTCACGAACATGCCTTTCATCATCAACGATTAGTGCCTTCATCATCAATCACTCCTTCATATAAAAATATAGGAATACGAATCATTACGGTAAATTCTTTCTTTTCAATACTATCGATGACAAAGCTTGCTTGTCCCTCATAGTAAAGTTGCAAACGATCGTAAATATTAATTAATCCGATTGATTCTCTTTCTTTATTCTCCTTTCTACGTTCCTCATCATATAATTCTTCATGAATCATTTTAAGTCTTTCACTGCTTACTCCAATCCCATTATCCTGGACAATAATAACTAAATCACCATCCTCTGTATAAGCACGGATTGTGATTCCTGCATCCTCCATTTTTTGACTAAAACCATGTTTAAAGCAGTTTTCAATAATTGGCTGTAGCAGCATTTTCGGAACAGGAATTTCAAGCGTACTTTGTTCGATTGATAATATTATATTCAAATCCTCCTCAAACCTCTGTTTTTGGAGACTCAGATAAGATTGTGTATGTTTTAATTCTTTCGTTAGCGGCACCACGTCCTCTCTCATATCCATACTGTATCGCATCATATCCGAGAGAGAAGTCAATAATGTATAAACAGGAACTGCATTCATTTTTAGAGCAAGTGTGCCAATGGACTGAAAACTATTGTATAGAAAATGGGGATTTATTTGTGACTGCAATACCTTTAATTGAGCTGACTTATTTTCAATTTGCAGCTTATATTCTTTGTCTATTAATCTATTGATTTGTAATACCATCGATTTGAAACGCCTACCAAGCATTCCGATTTCATCATATCCTCCCGCCTCAAAGTTTGCCACAAAAATCCCCTTCTCGACCTTTTTCATATTTTCCATTAAAACTTTAATTGGAGCAGTAATCTTAAAGGAAATAATCATTGTTATAACTAATACAATAACTAAAGCCACTAGGGCAATCATCGTATTCATAAATGCTGTTGCCTTCGCCCCTTGATAGAGACTAGAGTAAGGGATACTTTTTACCATATACCAACTATTATCTTGCACAGCAATATTTTCATAAAAAATAACCCCTGAAAAATCTTTACTTTCCCACTTCATGTTATTTTGTTGGGGATTTGTTTGAACTTTATAAAACCATTTATCCTTTGTTTTTTTGCCGATTACAGCTTTATTGGAAGAGTAAATTACAGTTCCATTTTCATTTATAATGGAAATACCTTCCTTATCGTTATATAGTCTATTCACGATTCCATCTATTATGGAAAGATTTATATCAATAGACATAAATCCCAAAATATCATTAGATGGCACATTTCTAATCTTATTATGAAGGGATAGAACAGTTGATTTCTCAGAGTTAGGAATAATCGATAAGCCATTATAACTGTATATCGTATGTGGTGGTTCGATAAGCGAATAGTTTGTTTCACTTTCCTCTAATCTCCGATAATATGGATGAAAATAGATATTTTTATTTTCACCTCTCCCACTTATGCGTGAGTGATAGTTTGTAACAGAATCTCTCCCTTTATTAATATATAAATGCATTTGCTCTATTTCTGAACGAGAATTGTACACATATGCCAGCACTCGACGTACCTCTTCCATATTCTCCTTGTTATTTTCTCCCACTCCCTGTGTTAGTACATTCATGAAAGGAGTATAACGATATAATACGGTAGACATTAAAGCAATATCCTCTAAGTACGTACCTAACTCTTCCTTTCCCTTCTTCATTAACTCTGTATTGTATGCAACTGATTCCTTGTTAACATGATGGATTGTTTGAAAATAGGTAAGGACGATACTGCTTCCAAAGGGAAGAATAGTAGCAAGAAGCAAGAAAATCATTAATTTTTTTCGAATACCCCATTTCATTTTCGGTCGAGAAGCCTTAAATAAACTCTGTTTTTTTGATATACGTCTAAAGTGGATATTATTCTAATCTTTCTCTCCTCCTCTCCAAACCATTCCTTATAAAAAGAATACAAAAGGAGTGGTCAATATATTACACCTTCCTTGTCAATGTAAGCGGTTACCTCAAAAGGTATAACCATTATATTATAAAATTAGGAGGTGCAGAAAGTGAATAATCCAAATAATATAGAAAAAGTAGAAACTCCCCCTATACACCAGACAAGTGTAACGAGAAAAAAATCACTCTCTACCAAAAAGAAAAAGAACTGGAAGGAAGCAGGTTTATTTTCTCTATTTGTAGGTCCCGTTTTTATTGCCTTTACAATTGTGGTGCTTGTTCCATTTTTTTCTGGCATCTATTATTCCTTTACCGATTGGAATGGCATAACTGGAGAGATTAAGTGGGTTGGATTGGATAATTTTAAGTATATCTTCACAGACGATAAACAGTTTCTCCAATCTTTTAAGCTGACTGCTGTTTACACTGTTGTAGCGATTATTTTGACAAACGCCATTGGTTTTAGCCTGGCACTGCTTGTTACTCAAAAACTAAAATCCAGCAATCTATTACGTACTGTATTCTTTATGCCTAATCTACTCGGCGGTCTCTTACTCGGCTTTATCTGGCAATTTATCTTTATTAGAGGATTCGCTTCTATTGGAGAACTTACAGGAATACCACTATTTGAGTTAGCATGGTTAGGAGATAAAAATACCGCCTTTTGGGGAATTGTAATTGTCAGTGTATGGCAAGGAGCAGGATATATTATGCTCATTTATATAGCTGCATTGCAAAACATTCCAAAAGAGCTAATTGAAGCAGCAAAAATGGATGGAGCAAACCGCTTTCAAGTGCTGCGAAATATTAAAGTTCCACTTGTTGCTCCTGCTGTGACAATATGCTTATTCTTAACAACTGCATCTTCCTTTAAAATATTCGACGCCAACCTTTCGTTAACCAATGGAGGTCCTTTTAAATCAACGGAAATGCTGGCACTTAATATTTATACCGAAGCCTTTGTTAACAATCGCTACGGAATTGGGGAAGCCAAAGCACTTATCTTCTTTATTGTTGTAGCTGCCATCTCCATTTTACAGGTTACAATTACTAAGAGAAAAGAGGTGGAATCTTGATGGAAAACAGGTATACTAGCAAAACTTTCTTAATGGAACTGCTTGGTATTATACTAGGCTTATTATTCTTGATTCCCTTTTATTATGTGATTTCTAATTCACTCAAGCCTTTTTCAGAAATACTAACAAATACCTCTTCCTTACCAAGTACGTTTGAATTTGGAAACTATCTAAATGCTTTTGAAAAGTTAAATTTCCTAAAGGTTTTTAGCAACTCTCTTCTTATAACGATAGCTAGCAATATTGTATTAGTCGTATTCTGTTCGATGGCTGCTTATATGCTGGTCCGGACGAAAAAGAAAATTAGCACGATCATTTTCATGGCTTTTGTTGCTGCCATGATTATCCCTTTCCAATCTATTATGATTCCACTTATTAAAACAGCCTCAAGTTTACACTTACTTAATAGTATTTGGGGGCTAGTATTTATGTATTTAGGTTTTGGGTCTGGGATGACTATCTTTTTATATCATGGTTTTATTAAAGGAATTCCAGTTGAATTAGAAGAAGCTGCTATTATGGATGGCTGCTCTCGTTTTGGGGTGTTCTGGAGAATTGTTTTTCCATTATTAAAACCAATTACCGTAACAATCATTATCTTAAATAGTCTTTGGATATGGAATGACTACTTATTACCATCACTTGTCCTACAAAATCCAGAACTGCGGACAATCCCACTTGCTACTTTCTTCTTCTTTGGCCAATACACAAAGCAATGGGATCTCGCTCTAGCAGCACTAATGATAGGAATTGTCCCACTGTTAATCTTCTTCTTTTCGATGCAAAAGCATATTATACAAGGGATTACTAGTGGATCTATTAAATAGGGGGCTAAGAGGCTGTGTTCACAAAGCCACCTCTTCCATATAAATAAGCTATTTCTATAAACAGGAGGAAATCAAATGAAATTTAACAAAATGAAAAGGTATTCCTTATTAACTGGTATCTTATCTGCTTCTCTGCTCTTTGCAAGTGCTTGTTCAAATGAGGGTGCCTCAAGTAACACCTCTTCAAGCAAAGGAGATAAAGTAGTGGTGGACTTGTTTAACGGAAAAGTAGAAATTGCGGATCAATTAAAAGCATTGACTGATCAATATTCAAAAGAACATCCAGATGTAATCTTTAATATTGAAACAGTCGGTGGAGGAGCAGATGGAACGGCTGCTTTAAAAGCAAAATTCGCCTCCAATACAGCTCCTGATATTTTTGGAAATGGTGGATATCAAGAGGCCTTAACTTGGCTGGATAAATTAGAGGATTTGTCAGATCAACCATGGGTAAAGGACGCATATGAAAGTGCCTTAGTTCCCATGACAGTAGATGGAAAAATTTATGGCCAGCCAGTTAACCTGGAGGGATATGGATTTGCCTATAATAAAGCATTATTTAAAAAGGCAGGTATTACGGAAATACCAACAACATTTTCTGAACTAGAAGCGGCTGCTAAAAAGTTAAAAGCTGCTGGAATTACACCTTTTTCAATCGGTTATGGTGAATGGTGGGTTTTAGCTAACCATGGATTAAATGTTCCTTTTGCTTATCAAGAAGATGCCGACGCCTTTATTAAAGGATTAAATGACGGATCAGCAAAAATCGAAGGGAATGAGCATTTTGACAAATACTTTGATTTATTGGATTTAACCATTGATTATGGTAATAAGAATCCATTAACAACAGACTACAATACCCAAGTAACTCTTTTTGCAACAGGTGAAGCTGCAATGATCCAGCAAGGAAACTGGATTCAGCCGATGATTGATAAAATTTCTCCTAACTTGGAAGTAGGCTTTATCCCAATGCCATTAAGTGATGAGAAGGAAAAATCGGATAAGCTAATGGTGGATGTACCTACAAACTGGGTTGTTCATAAGGATGCTCCTAAAAAAGATAAAGAAGCAGCATTAGATTTCTTAAACTGGATGGTTACTTCCGATTTCGCAAAAGAATCTATTGTAAAGGACTTTAAATATGTTCCAGCATTTGAAACAATCACTGCCACGGCTGAAGATATCGGTCCCTTAGGCGCAGAGATTCAAAACTACTCTCAAGAAGGCAAAACATATACATGGCAATTCACGAAATATCCTGATGGTGCTGGACAGGAGTTCGGTGCTAGTCTTCAAGCATATGTAGGAGGTCAAAAATCACGCGAGGAAACAATGAAAGCATTGGACGATACATGGGCTAAACTTAAAAAATAGTAGATTCACAATATAAGATACTAGCTAATATTTATACGTTTATCTTATCTTAACAATTTATTTAAGATTTATTGATAGTTTTGTCATATATTATTCATAATAGATGGGTATGATATAGCTATAGTCATTAAATTGCTTTTTCAAGTCCCCCCTTGAAAATAGACAGTATGAAGGAATGCCAAATAAAAGGCATTCCTCTTTTTTAGCAAAAAAAAAGACTCTTCACACCTGAGAGTCTATATAATAAGAAGAATAGTATTAAATTAATCCAAGATTTTTATTTTGACTGTCTTCCGTCCCCACGCCTTTGCTTTGCTAGTTGATGGCATTAAGACGTCTATTTTATGTCCTTTAATTGCTCCGCCTGTGTCTCCTGCCACTGCTTCTCCATAACCTTCTACCCAAACTTTAGAACCTAATGGAATGACTGCTGGATCTACTGCAATTAATTTCATATTCTTATTCTTTTTAATATTATATCCAAGTGCCGTAAAATCAGATTTTGTATCTTGATGACTATAAGCAGTTGAGGTTACATAAATAACATCTTTTCTGCTTGAAGACTTACTAGAAGATGCTTTGCTCGTAGTAGGTTTTGACTTAGTCGATGCACTAGCAACTTTTTTAGCTGGACTATTTACCTTTACGACTTTCTTCGCTTCTTCTTGCTCTTTCTTCAATGCGGACTCTGCTGCACCTATTTGATCAAGTACTGCTTTTTTCTGGCTCTCAGCCAATTCTACTTCTTTAGAAACAGAAGCATATTTTTTCTGAACAGCCGTTACTGCCTCTTGTCTTTGAGCAACATTTTGCTGCAGTTCATTTTGAGTAGCTGCTAATTCATCATATTGTCCTGTTAATTCTTCTTCTTGCTGATCAATTGCTGCCTTTTCTTCTTCAATTTTCTGAAGATCAGCTTGCTGCTGCTCTAATATATCTTTATCACCATCAAAAATCATCGAAATAGCTGTTGCTCTACTAAGAAAGTCAGCGAAGTCCTTTGAATTAAACAGCACTTCTAAAACAACATTTGTTTGGTCTGTATTCTGCAAGGAAACGAGACGATCTTTCATCACGTCTTTACGTGCCAATACTTTATCTTCTAGAACAACAATTTCTTCTTTCTTTTTCTCTATTTGTTGTTGCGTTTCTTCAATTTTCACCTGCAGATTTGCTATTTTATCTTTATTTTGCTGCATTACTGTTTCAATAGATTTTAATTCCTCTTGAACAGCTTCCAACTCTTTTAAAGTTTTTTGCTTTTCTGCTTCTTTTTCATTAATCAATTGCTGATTTTGATCCAACTGATTTTTTGCCTTGTTCAGTGTTTCTTGACTCGTTTCTGCTTGTACCATAATCGCTGATGTCAAAAAGATGACACTACTTAACGAAATGGCCATTAGTTTTTTTAAGGAACGCATCTAAAAACCCCTTTCTCTATTGTTATAACACATGAAAGAGGCTTCTAAATTACAATTCTATTAAAATAATAAGTCAATCCTTTTAAAATTAGTTTACAAGCTAGTTATTAAATATCGTATATTTTCTAGCATTCTGTAAGTCTAGAAGGGAGAATAACCCTTTGTTACCTTTGTAATAATTCTGTTAATTTTTAATTTTTAACCTTTTCAAAATTGGATTATATATCCTGTGTGAGCTTTATCATATCCATACACTGAATTCCATTTTCATAGATTTCCTCTTCATAGTGTTGAAGAAAAAAATCTTTCTCAATTCGATCGATCCGAAACCCGCATTTTTGATAGAGAGCAAGTTGTGAAATGCTGCTATTCCCAGTCCCTACTTCTATTCTGTTATATCCTAGTTTTCTCGCCTCTTCAATCGCATGCATAACTAACCTTTTCCCTAAGCCTATTCCTTGATAGCTTTCGCCAACAGCTAGATTGATTAATTCTATTGTTTCTTCTTCCATTGGTAATAAAACATAGACACCGATAGTTTGATCCCTATCTTCCGCCATATAGCAAATGCCCTTTTTAAGATATTCTCTGATTAAATGTTCAGATGGGTCTGCTAATAATAATAAATCAAAAGGGGGAGTTTCTCCTTCTCTAAGCTTACGAATCTTCATCAATCGTTCATCCTTTCTATAGACAATGCATCATTTTTTCCGCTTCTTGCCAAGGAACCGTATATCCTGCGCCTTTCGCACAGAAAATAGACGAGGATGTATATGCTGGATCAGCATTTTTATCATAGTCTAGTCCAGCAATCACTTCTTGTTCATTATGACAAGGGTAATAACCCGCAAAGGTAAAGGAAAGCTGACCTTTTCCTTGTGTAAAAGAGGCTAAGATTGTGCTGTATACCATAAATGTGGCAACGGGAGCCTTGCCGGTAATAATTGCTTTATTATCTATTGTTTCGGGCGTATCAAATACTCCATGGGCCATTTGAATATCAGCCAGCACTCTGCCCATTTGTTCGATAGCTACTTTTATTTTGAAAGCATAATAAGGCTCTAATAACCGGTTCTGAACTTTTTCTAGTCCTTGGCGCAATGCTCGAAAAGTAGCTTCCCGAAAATCACCGCCATGTGTATGTTTATTATGGGCTCTCCCTGTTAATAATGTCACTTTTATATCTGTTAAGGGGGAACCAGTCAAAATCCCATGATGATCTCGCTCAAAAAGATGCTGGCAGATGAGATGTTGATTTGCTAGAGATAAGTCATCTGTATGGCATCTACTCTCAAATGTAATACCTGTATTTCTTTTTCCTGGCTCTATACGGAGATGTACCTCCGCATAATGACGTAATGGTTCAAAGTGTCCATATCCGACAGTAGCTGTTTCGATTGTTTCTTTATACAAAATTTCCGGTTGACCAAAGTGCACATTTAAAGAAAATCTTTCTAATACTAGCTCCTGAAGAACCTCTAATTGTATTTTCCCCATCACATGTAAGTGAATATCTTGCTGTTTCTCCTCCCATGTTATCTGAAGAGATGGATCCTCTGCTTCTAATATCCGAAAAAGCTTTAGTACCTCTTTTTTATTTACTCCCTTTTCAACTACCACTTTTGAACGAAGCGTTGGTACCAATTCATATACTGCTTTTTCAAGCATTGCTCCGACTCCATCTCCCACAATTGCCTCTGTAAGACCTGTTACAGCAAAAATCTCTCCAGCACCGGCTTCATTCACTTGTTGAAATTGTTTTCCAGTATATTTACGAATTTGCGTAATTTTCTCTACCATTCCATTTCCATATGGAAGTTCATCTCTGACATGCAGAGTACCAGTTATTGCTTTTAGAAAAGTAATTCTTGTCCCAGCTTGATCATAACGAATTTTAAATACTCTTCCTGCAAAAGGTTGATTCTTCCTATACATTGTTTTTGTTAATTGATGAAACTGATCGAAAAATTCCTTTATCCCAATATCCTGAAGTGCTGAACCATATCCACAAGGAAATAGCCGCGACGAAATAATCATTTCTTGGATTTTTTCCATCCACAATGTTGGTTGATAGCCATTATCCATATAGTAATCCAAGAGCTCTTCATCTCGCTCTGCAATAAATTCTATTTGCACATCCGACATACTGCTATTATCTAAAGAGGAAATATCATATACATCTGTCGTAAATTGGGAACGAATTTCTTTCAGAACACGCGCTACATCCGCTCCTGTCCGATCTGTTTTATTAATAAAGAAAAATGTAGGAATCTGATGCTTCCTTAATAGATTCCACACCGTTTCGGTATGCCCTTCAATCCCTTCTACCGCACTAATAATCACAATAGCAAAGTCCATTACTTGAATCGCTCTTTCCATTTCTGGAGAAAAATCAATATGTCCAGGAGTATCAATTAAATAATAAGTAGAATCTCCATGTTCAATGATTCCTTGGTCTGCAAAAACCGTAATCCCTCGTTGTTTTTCAATTATATGACTATCTAAAAAGGAATCTTTATGATCTACACGGCCACGTTTAGTTATACTATTTGTATGATATAGAAGTTGCTCTGAAAAAGTAGTTTTTCCCGCATCAACATGCGCTAATATTCCAATTGTCTTATTCATTTTGAAAGCTACTCCTGCGTTTTTAGTTTTATACCTATCATTATAGCTGAAATGGCCATAAGGATGGTATAACTACCAGAAAAATCAATTGTAGATCAGTCTCTTTTACTTCTCCAAACAAAGAATGTATCTACTATACAAGCCAGTAAAATTCCTGATGAATAGCGTATTAAATCCATAAATAGGAAACCCTTTCCAAGAATTAACGCTCCAATTGTTGTATCTCGAAGCTGATTAAGCCAATCCGCTTGATATAATTGACTGCCTTCGATTCCAAAACTGAATAGTATACTCAGTACTCCTGCTAATAGGAGGCTTTTTCTAATAAATAGAAACCGAAACCCAAAGTAAACCATCATCGCCCAAATCATATCTCCTGCATGAACAGCTATAAAATCAGGAAGATGATTACTAAATTTTCTAGAAGATAGTCCAAATAACATCATGAGTATGGTTATAACAAAATAGAATAGTCGGTACATTTTTTTCACTCACAAATTATATTTTATTTAATAAAGCTTGATAATCTCTAACCCTTCTTTCCTATCTGCCCTTAAAATCTAGAGACCCGATATACTAATATGGTCTCTAGATTTTAACTAATTTTCTATTTGTTTAAATTTTGTGCTACTTATCCTAAAAATAAGTCTAAAATATTGGAACCTTTCGATGCTTGTTTATTATAAAACTCTGAGTACCCGCATTTCTTGCAAAAGACAACCGTAAATGTATTATGCTGAATATCCATTAACTTGGATAAACCCGTTCCTGTCATGGCCACATCTTTTGTTCCTATATCTGTTCCCCCGCATTTTACACAGCCTTTGCTTTCCATATTATTACGCTCCTTTTTTTGTTATATCTTTGTTTCTGTTTTATCATCTCCTTTATTATTACGAAGTAATACGATATTTAGTTTCATTTCTATCGATACAAATAATGATGAATTTTTTAAAAGCTTATCTAAATTTTCTTCCGAGACATTTTCACTTAATCTTCCCGCTGCGACAATTGGAATCCATTTCGTTTCCATTTGAGAGGCTTTTCACACAATTATAAAGCAGTGCTAGAATGCAAAAAAATTGGTTGGCAAAAGTTCGGGTATTACCGATTCATGCCAACCAATTTTCTATTTCAATTTATGCTTTTTAAGTTATATTAGCCTACTATCCCTGTCTCATCAGCATTCTTCGCTTCGAAATCATCAAGCATAGCACGGACATCATCAGACGATTGTGTACTCATCAATTGATTTCTCAATTCACTTGCCCCTCTAAATCCTTTCACATAAATTTTGAAAAAACGGTGAAGGGCTTTAAAAGATCGTGTTTCTAATTCCTGTGAATATTTGTCATGAAGATCAAGATGTAATCGTAATAGATCAAGCAGTTCTTTACTGCTATGCTCTTTCGGTTCTTTTTCAAAGGCAAATGGATTTTTAAAAATACCGCGCCCTATCATAACACCATCCACTCCATATTTCTCAGCCAGCTCCCAGCCAGTTTGACGATCAGGAATATCACCGTTAATCGTTAAAAGTGTATTTGGTGCCACACGATCACGAAGTTTTTTGATTTCCGGAATCAATTCCCAATGTGCATCCACTTGACTCATTTCTTTTCTTGTACGCAGATGTATCGAAAGATTCGCGATATCTTGTTCCAAGATATGTGTTAACCAGTCTTGCCATTCCTCTATCTCCGTATAACCAAGTCTTGTCTTAACACTGACAGGCAGTCCACCTGCTTTTGCTGCTTGTACAATTTCCGCAGCAACCTCTGGACGGAGGATAAGTCCGCTTCCCTTCCCTTTTGCTGCGACATTAGGAACTGGACAGCCCATATTGATATCGATTCCCTTAAAACCTAGCTTTGCCATGCCTATACTCATTTGTCGAAAATATTCAGGCTTGTCTCCCCAAATATGTGCAACCATTGGCTGTTCATCTTCTGTAAAAGTCAAACGTCCACGTACACTCTGTGTTCCCTCGGGATGACAATAACTCTCCGTGTTAGTGAACTCCGTAAAAAACACATCCGGTCTAGCCGCCTCACTGACTACATGACGAAAAACAACATCCGTCACATCTTCCATCGGTGCTAATACAAAAAATGGCCGTGGTAATTCCCGCCAAAAATTATCTATCATATAAAACTCAGTTCCTTTCATATAAATCCAATGTTAAACTTCTCGTCTCACAATTAAAACGAAAAATATCCCTGCCTACTTGACCCTTTTCGTCTCAACAAGTTATATCATCGATTACTTAAATCGAAAATTTATCATTTATTAGTAAAATCTTTTAAAATTATACCGTCTTCTATATTAAAAGGCTTTAATTCCTCTGTCAAATCAGTATCTCTCTTGCCTGTTAGAAGTCCCCTCTGTACTGGAAAAGTTTAAAATATCTTATCTGATTAGTTTTATACCATCAACAATAACAAACAACTAATTCTATACAAAATTCCAACAACTTTTCATTTTGTTTGTTTTTCGATGTATCCATTTCTTACTTCCACCAAAATCTGTGGACGCCTGAGTCTGTGGATAAATTTTAATTCTTGATAATCAAAACATTTTCTTCTATTCGCTTTCTTTGTATAATAAAATATATCAATATGCCTCTGTAGCTATAGAAGGGAAGAGCGCCGGAAAACATTGTTGGTACCGGGTCGCAAGGCAAGGGTTTCAGAAGCACCGAAAAGCAAAAAAGCTGAGGCAGGTGAAATTCCTAGCCGGTGAAAGTCCGTAGGGAAGCGTGTTCCCCCTAGCCTATGCTTACGAAAGGAGTGCGGGTTCGAATCCCGTCAGAGGCATCCTATTTTCCTCTAATGAAACTTTTCTTACCATCAACCGTATCACTAGTTAATAATCCAAAGGGTGATGGTATCTGTGTTTAAATCTGAATTTGCTAGCTTGATTACCAATCTAGTATGCTATATACTCCTTCTTATTTTCCTTTTCCATTCCACAACTCTAGGTACTTTGTTTAATGTGGTCGCCATACTCGCATTTTCCCTTAGAGCAGCGTATGACATCGCAAAGTACCGTAGAAATCAATCTCACCATTCTTAACGGCTTTCTTGATGAAAAACCTACTAAAATATACCTATTACCACAATTAATTAAGGCATTAATACCTGCTTTTTCACCACTTCTTTTTCCCTGTTTTTAACAATTTTCCCATTATTGATTTACTTTATGAATACTTAACTTTAAACTTAAAAAAAAAGTCTGATCGAGGTGGTTTCCTTGAAGTTTAAATCTATAATCTGTTTCCTTAGACGGAATCATAAATACAGCTATTACTCAAATAGTTGTATTAGATGCGGGAAAAAAAAATCTCATTAGGGATTCTTCTCCCCTCACTCTCCCAACGGATGGAAGGAGAGTGAAAATCTAATCTATTATGATAATGTCATGTAACCCCCCCTAGTATGAGCAAGGCTTACATTTATCTTCTAATACAATCGTCTTTCTCTTTCACACAAAGGACAACTTATTTTCTTATCGTGTACTTATAGATCGTCGATAATATATTTTAATCCTCCTTTCTATATTATTTCATAACTATATCCCTATTAGTTTACAAAACAGACAAAAAAATCCTTTCTAAAAAAGAAAAGATTTTTAACCAGGTAATATAGACAATATTTTTATTTAAGGTTAAAGTTATCAGAGTTTATATTCGAATAATTTATATCTTTTGGAAGTTTATAAACTGATAGATCTTGGTTCTCTATTTGAGCAACCTTCAACATCTTATTTATAGACCTTCCCCCCTTTTCCCTTATGTTGGTTCTTAAGATTAATATTACTTCTCCATCCAGTACAATCACCGATTTTATCCCAAATGTCCACATCTCACTAGAAATAATATTCGAGCCTGTTCCATTTCATCTTCTAAGATGTCCGGTGTAGTTTCTCAGCTAATTCTTCTGCGATTCTTCTATTTATTTAAATAAAATAAAGGGAAGTTTATCTCTTTAGCTAATAATTAAATAATGATTAATTTTAGGAGGTCTTAAAATGGGTAAATTCACGCCGCATGTAGCAACCTTGGAAATTCCAGTTTCAAATTTAAAAAATTCACTAAATTGGTATTTAGCTATCTTTGACTTAAAAATTCATTATCAGGATAGTATTACTGCTATGCTCACATTTGAAACTAAAGGAGTACCAACAATCTACTTGGTCGAAACAAAGGAATTAAACAAGCTATCATTCAAAAATACAATTACAGAAAACGTACATAGCATAATCGACTTCTTCACTCCTTCCTTAGCCGAGTTTCATAGTTGGCTAAAAGAGAAAAATGTAGTTGTTGGTACGTTGAATATTGATCCTAACCATGGTTTTGGAAGATTTAGTTTTAAAGATCCTGACGGAAATTTACTTGGTGTAACAAATGTCTTGCATCCTAAGCAACTACACAACAAATTTTCATGCCATGCAATCCAACTTTTAAAGAAAAGCTGGATTGCAAATTTCACTATTTTATTCTAGTAGTTATCTCTCCTAATGATGTTCCAGCTTCTCTTTCCTCGTTATGCCATCGCCGGGATTCAACGGTTTTATAAGCTTCTTTTCTATATTTGATTAATATTCGTTTTTATTCCTTCTAATTTTTGTTATATTATCACATTTATCTTTAATAAATTTGATAATATATAATTAAATCTTTCTCATTGGAACCATATTGATCATATATTGCTGAAAAAATGTGAGCTAAATCACCTTCTTTTTATGTCGAAAAAAAATTCATCCGCATTATTATTTTTAAAGATCACATCAATATTGAAGCCAACGCCATTCATAATTATAAAGACAAACTATCAGGATATAAACTAACTCTAAAAGGGATTTTGCAGATCTTCCATCATCAGCAAATTCCCCGGCAATTACTGAAAGTCATATTCAAAGAAACACTTGTTTCGTAGACTTTTAAGTGGTTCTTTCCTATTATTCAGTACGATTTTACCTTCTACTTATTCTCTAGGATTGATCGCCATGTCGGTTAAGCGTACTATCTTGAGGCATGATATGATAAGAATTTGAGATCCTTCCGAGAGAATCAGCAATGATATGTCCTTCATCTAAAAATGTTCCTTTCGACACCAGGAACATTTGCCTCATCAGAATAGTTATCTGCCAAACAATAATACAGGTTCATTAACAAAAAATTTTATTTTCTTTGTACGACCAAACACTTCTCTTTTCTAGATCTCACGCCCTTTTATATTGAGATAAATTTATCTAGTAACAAGAGAATAATAACGATAGGAAATGGAAAAGTAATAAATTCACTTTCGTTTTTTATAGAAAAAGTTAATACATTGCTAAACCAATATTACCGAAATGCACTCCATTTTCTAAATGTTCTAAAGCAATCTTAGCTTCCTCAAAAGGATACACATTTTCAGTAACAGTAGAAATTGAATGTTTCATAACGAAATGAATCATTTCCTCAAACTCCTGAGTGCTCCCCATAGATGTACCAATCAATTGAATTTGAGGATAGAAAAGACTACGCAAGGGTAATGTTATACTATCTCCTGAACTTGCACCAAAACATACAATCCTGCCATTAGGTTTAATAATTTCCAAATACTTTGAAAATGTTGCTGGACCAATACTATCTAAAATAAGATCTACTTTTGTATCGCCTAAAGCATCCTTCCAATCAATGTTGCTATTAAGAGTAATATCGGCTCCTAATCTTTGTGCCTTCTTTAATGTCTGACTATGACGAGATGTAACTATTACCTTTGCACCTACTGCTTTCGCAAATTGCATTGCAAATGTTGCAACACCACCACCTATACCAGGTATAAGTACTATTTCATCTGATTTTAGTTTTCCTTTGGTAAAAAGTGCTCTATAAGCTGTAACAGCAGATAAACCAAGTGTTCCCGCCTCTTCCCAACTTAATTGTCGAGGCTTTTGAACCACATTTTTAAATGGAACCGTAACATATTCAGCAAAAGTGCCGTTTGTAGGTCCACCCAATATATTTGGAGAAATTGGAACATCGTCTGACCTCTCCCAATTTAAAGTAGGATTAATGATAACTTCCTGATTTAATACGTCGGAATAAATGTCTGACCCAACTTCTACAATAACCCCTGCACCATCTGATCCTGGAATGAATTCACCTTCTTCTTCATCTCTATTTTTCATCACAAATAAATCACGTCTATTAAGCCCCGCAACCTTTATTTTTATTTTCACTTCGTTTTTTTTGGGGCTGCTATCTGGAATTTTTCTAATACACAATTGGCCATTCTTATTTAAATTATCATGTATCAACGCTTTCAAAAAAAATCACTTCCTTACTTCAATTTCAAAAAAGTAAATTTACTATATTTAGATTACAACTCTTATCTAAATTAGTAAAATTAATGTTTTTCATAATTAATATGAGTTATTACTTATAATAGAGGAACATTCAAAGTAGATATAGGAAGCTATAACTGTTTAGAAAAATAAAAAGAGCTTAATTTATTAAGACTAGCTCGGATTTTGATGGAATTGTCATTCAAAAGTTTAAGTAATTTATTAACATGCAGCCACTGCTCCTTCTTTTTGTTTAAAATCAAGTATTATATTGTAAGTGAGCTTTAGAAGACAATAAAAAACAGCAAGTAGAATTCTTAGAAGATACTATACATTGGCATTTTAACTAATTATTATATCCTAACTTTCCTTAATTTTGCTTTGTTTAAGTTAAAAGAATAATTGATAAAAATGAAAGCAAGAATTACAAATAACCCACCAATCCAAGTTAAATTTATAATATTTGTATGTTGTATAAGGATTCCCCCTAAAGCTGAACCAAGCATCATCCCAATATTCATTAAAGCTGTATTAAAACTTAGTATAGTTTCAGATGATTGTGGTTTTAGTGAAATTAAATAAAATTGCTTTGCGGATGTTGTTGTCCAAGTCGCTCCACCCCATACTGCCAAAGTTATAAATACACCTATTATTGAATACTGTGTAACTGTTAACACAAATAAAGAAATTGCATGTACTAACAAACTAATGGATATCGTTCGATTTGGTCCCCACTTATCAACGGCATATCCGCCAAAACGTGAACCTAGAAAAGCAAAAGTGCCTAAAACAAATAAAGCGATGCTAGTCATTTCTATGGAAAAGTTTGCACCATTACTTAATAACGGAGAAATATAAGCAAATACCATCGTATACCCCAATATCCAAAAAATAGTAGTTATTAACCCCATAATAACTCGTCTATCCTTGATAATTTGAATCTGTTGTTTAAATGGTATAGGCTTCTTTCCCTTTATACTAGGTAATAATTTGTAAAGTAATAATAAAAGAAAAACTGTAAAGACAGCAATAATCAGAAAAATATAACGCCAATTTAGATAAGCAGCTAAAAATGTTCCGATGGGTACACCAAGTACTAATGATACAGTAAAACCAGTGATAACTGTTGCCATGGCACTCCCCTTTTTTTCTGTTATAGCAATTTGAGCGGCATAGTTTGTCGCAACGACTATGTATAATCCTCCACTTATTGCTTTAATGACCCTAGAAAGAATTAATAAGAAATAATCATAGCTAAAAAAGGCGACTATATTTCCTATAATAAACGTGATAATAGAATATAATAATATCTTTTTACGCTCAAATTTTGCCGTTAATACTACTAACACCAACGCCCCCATCGCATAGGATAATGAATATACGGTTATCAATTGTCCTGCTATTGAGATAGATATACCTAAATCAGAAGATATAATCTCTAATATACCAGAAACAACAAACTCTGCTGTCCCCATTACAAAAGCTCCTAGAGATAATAGAATAATAATTACTTGATTAATGTTTTTTTTCAAATTGCACATCTCCTTTAGTATTTAACAAGTTGATTTCATTTTAAATGTCATGCTAATATAAGTAAAATTGATATTTTTGACAAAGGAGATGAGCAAATACTCATGAGTATTGTTCGTTTAGAAATTTTTTCTAAAGTAATAGAATTAGGGAGTTTTACCAAGGCAGCTAAAAGATTAAATATGACACAGTCAGCAGTAAGTCACGCTATTTCCAGTTTAGAAACCGAATGGGGAGTTTCGTTATTAATTCGTGACCGCAGAAAAGGAATATCACTTACTGAAATAGGAAAAAATACTCTTCCGCATATAAGAGAAGTATTGAATAGAATGGAAAGTATTAATCAAGAAATTGCATTAGCAAAAAGTATAGAGACTGGGACAATTCGTATTGGTACCTTTGCGAGTGCTTCTTCCTGTTTATTACCAAAATTGCTTGTAAAATTTCAAAAAAAACACCCTAATATCGAATTTAAGTTTTATGAAGGTACTTATGAAGAGATAACAGAATGGTTACTATCTGGAATTATTGATATCGGGTTTGTTGTAGAAAAGGAATCAAATACTAACTTTGAGCTAGTACCTCTCATTAAAGATAAAATGGTTGTAGCATTTCATGCCGAGCATAAATTCCTTCACAAGGACACAATAGATATACGCGATATAGAGAAGGAATCTTTTATCATGCCAACAGGAATGTACCAATCTCATGTAGAGGAGTTATTTAAACAAGCACAAATTAAACCCTTTATCCGTTTTGAAGTACATGATTGCAATACCATTGCTAATATGGTACAAGAAGGACTTGGGATTACAATTGGTCCGGAACTGTTTTTAAAAACACAACAAAATATCAAAATAGGAAATCTAAATTTAACAAATTACCGCGAAGTTTCATTAGCTTGCTCTGCAATCTCTGAGGCCTCCCCGGCTGTTAAAGAATTTCTAAAGGTTGCTAATAATGTCTTCACCGACTCTAATAAGACAACTAACAAGTAAATTTCATTCAAATAATTGACCTATTGCCAATGTATTATAAAGTTCTTCTTTATAACACATTGGCAATTTGGGGATAGGGTGTTACTCTTAGGAAACTAACTGAATAGATATTAAAAATCCTACGAATTTATGGAATGGAAAGATGAGGGAAAGGATAAGAGATTGGAGGAATATTGAGCATAAAAAATACTGAATCACTATTGGATCCAGCCCGAATTTTTATGAATATACAGGCAGATAAGCATTAGATACAAACCGTAACTGCCCGCTGCTCTTCCCGTTTTAAAATGTAGAAGTTTAATTTGATTGTACATAGTAATGAAAAGACATTAAGTTATATTTGGAGTTAAGAGTAAAAACCTAATGTTGAGGTACAATTGAATTTAGATAAATTTGTAACTAAAGAAAAGATAAGTGTAACAATGGGAATCTTATCCCCCACATTTTTGATGTTTTTCTTTCAGAAATAAGTACTTTCTACCCTCTAGCACGCCTGCTTTTACACCTTTTTTAGAGTTATAATAAAATAAGAAAAAACGAGAATCTAGTAATTGCAAGAGTTTAAAGCATGAATAGACCCTGATTCGCAAAAATATTTATAACGAAAACAAGGTCGTATCAGCAAATCTTTATTTTCACGAGCAAGAGATTTTATTAATTAGACAATATTCAACGTTAATCTCGCCACTGCCTCCACATGCATCGTTTGAGGAAACATATCCACAGGCTGTACTTCTTCTGTCTTATAGCCACCATCCTCTAATATGCGCAAATCACGAGCTAAAGTCGCTGGATTACAGGACACATAGACGACTTTCTTTGGCTTCATATCAAGAATTGTTTGCAGTAATGCTTCATCACAGCCTTTTCTTGGTGGATCTACTACTAAAACATCTGCTTCATTTCCTTCTTTATACCAGTTGGGGATAACTACTTCTGCTTCTCCTACTGCAAAATCGACATTGTGGATATCATTTAACACAGCGTTATTTCTTGCATCTTCAATTGCTTGTGGGACAATTTCAACTCCAAATACTTTCCTTGCCTTTTTTGCCAAAAATAAAGAAATGGTGCCGATTCCACAATAGGCATCAATTACTTTCTCTTCTCCACTCAAATCAGCATACTCCAATGCTTTCTCATAAAGCACCTTTGTTTGTTCCGGATTTACTTGATAAAAAGAACGAGCTGAAATAGCAAATCTTACATCGCCAATATAATCCGTAATCGTCTCTTCTCCCCAAAGTACGCGAGTAGTATCTCCCATTATCACATTTGTTTTTTTGTTATTCACATTGTGGATAATCGATTTAATATTTGGCACCTTTTGAACAATTTCATCAACAATTGCTTTGCGATTGGGGATATCCTGTGTACGGGTAATTAAGACAATCATGATTTCCTTCGTAACCAATCCTCTTCTTACCATAATATGACGTAAATCTCCCTTATGACGAGCTTCGTCATATGCACGAACCCCATATTTTGAACAAATATCTTTTACTGTATTTACGACATAATCATTTTCTTCTTGTTGGATGAGGCATTGCTCCATATTAATAATTTGATGAGAGCGCTGTTGATAAAATCCGCCAATGAGGCCACCTTCTTGTTCTCCAATTGGAACTTGGGATTTATTACGGTAACGCCAAGGGTTTTCCATCCCGAGTGTTGGATGAACAATCGTATTGATTTTTCCAATTCGTTCTAAAACATCCTTCACGTGTTTATGTTTTGTTTTCAATTGTCCTTCATAGCTTAAATGCTGTAATTGACAGCCGCCGCATTCCTTGTATATAAGGCATGGCGCTTCTACACGATAGGGACTTCTTTCTTTAATCTCTAGCAGACGACCAAAACCGTAATTCTTATTTGTTTTAATTACTTTTACAGTTGCTTTTTCACCTGGAAGTCCATTGGGGATAAAGAGGGGGTAACCATCTATCTTTGCCACACCTGAACCTTCATGGGTTAAATCTTCAAAAACTATATCTATTATATCGTTCTTTTGAACGGGTAATGTTTTACTCATTATCGTCTTCCTTTACGTCGATATTTCCGAAAAAAATAAGCGTGGTAATTGTATCATATTATGAGGAAAGCGTCATTGGTATATACATAATCTTTGAATGTTACCCAAAACAAAAAGTGAGGGGATTTCTTCTTCCACTCACTCCTTATTATTGTCTATTTGTAACATCTCTTTATAATCCTTGACATCTGGTCGGTCTTCATCGCGAATCGCGTCAAGCGGTACAAATAACTCAAAATGACGATACAAATTAATAAATTCAGCTGGCAATAATCCGCCAAATTCTCCATCAAGATTTACTTGTACTTTCTCATCTGAGCTAACCTTTATATAATTCGCATTCGTATAAATGACATTAGGATCATTTATATGTTCTCCACGTAACGCAAGGCTCGCAATTCGAATAAACTCTGCAAGGTTTGCCTTTTTTAAGATCAATAGAGAGAATAACCCATCATTAATAGATGCGCCAGGGGCTAATTTTTCGAAACCGCCAACAGAATTAGTCAGACCTACAAGAAACAACATGGCTTCTCCATCAAATAACTTGCCGTCGTACTCAATTCTGACATGCGAAGCTTTAATGAAAGGCAGCATTTCGATACCTTTTAAATAGTATGCTAGCTGTCCAAGCATGGTTTTCAATTTACTAGGAACTTCATAAGAAATTTCTGTTAAATGTCCGCCACCACTAATATTAATGAAGTATTTGTCATTCATTCTTCCAATATCAATCGGAATAGTATCACCTTTTGCAATAACATCTACTGCACCAATGACATCTCTAGGAATATGCAATGCTCTTGCGAAATCATTTGTCGTTCCTACTGGAATAATTCCAAGCTTTGGACGATATTCCTGTTCTGCCATTCCATTGACTACTTCATTAATCGTTCCATCACCGCCTGCAGCTATGACGAGATCAAATCGTCTTTCTACGGCTACTCTCGCTGCATATGTTGCGTCCTCTGGTCCAGTCGTTGCATGACAGGAAGTTTCATACCCTGCCTCTTCTAATCTTTTTAGCACCTCTGGTAAATGTCTTTTAAAAGCTTCCCGACCTGAAGTAGGATTATATATTATTCTTGCCCTTTTCATATTCATCATCCTATAATCAAGATTCAATTTTTTCCATAACCAATAACATCATATACGATACTACTTGCTTAGGCAATGTTTAACTCTAGTTATTACCATGATATGTATCTTTTTTCATGATAAATGTCCATGTCTCAAGCATCTTCCCACATTATAACCCAATCTATTAGTTCATCATACTTTTCTCATTCTTATTCCTGTTTTTTTCTATTAATCAAACGTTTGATTAACTTTTTTTCGCCATTCCTTACAGCTATTCATCCTTTATAGAGGAATTTTGACAAAATAGAAAGACAGAAATTGCTAGACAATGCCTTATTCAAAAAGAAAGATCTTCCTCCATATTTAATCATCTGAGTCCAATCTTTCCTCCTTTTATTAATGATTTGTTACATTTAAAGTACCACTATCAAAAATGTTAATGGAAGAGCCACCCTTCCCTTTTTGCAAAAATGCATTAGTTATTTCTTCTATATGCTTCTTTTCTTTATTTGGAAATTCCCAATCCTCCTGTTCCTGATTGTTAATGAGTGTATCATCTACGGAAACTTTCACATTTTTTGTTTCATCTAATATTAAATCAATTTGTGGAACATTATTGATTGTCCAATTATTTTTTAAATTACGCGGATTTACTGTAATGTCATTTTGCAAATCAATAATATCTAACTTTTTGCTCGTTGGAACAAGAATAGTAGTATTTATAGAAGCATAGTCTCTGTAAAATTCAGAAACGCGATATGGCAATTGCTTTAAACGGATAAATAACGTATCACCCTTTTGCGATACAAGTAAATAATCCTCTGGCTTTAAAACATCTTCCTTCTTCGATTGAACAGCTCGATAGGTTCCAAATAGAGAAAGAACATCATCGTTTGTTCCTTCAATCGTAATTGGATTTTGCCGATTGTCAGATTCAATGACAATTCTTTTAATATCGTCCTTCATTGCATAATTAAATTCAGGTAAATCACTTGTTACTTCCTCTCTTTTTAACCCTTGTTCAACTAAATCCATAATCCCTGAGGATTGGAGAAAGACCATTGCAATTCCAGCTGTCCCAATTATTCCAACGATAATGATGCTGAAAAGATCAAAGCTTAAATATGGTTTTTCTTGTTTAGAAGAAAACAAGTATAATAAAATTTCTATTCCAAGAATAACTAAAATAATTGGCCACCAAACTTTTAAAACAGTAACTATTTTCCAATCAAAAAACTGCGTAAATAATAGAAATACACCAAGAAATACTAAAGATAAGCCCATCGAAAAAGTGCCCACTCGCCATGTTCGCATTCTCTTCTCTCCTTATGTAAAGCCTTAGCTATTTTGAAACAGCTACAAAAAAGCAAGGCCATAACTTAGATTTTTTTCTTTTTCGTCCCTTTTAGTAGATGAATACCACCGATAATAAGAACTAAGCACACAATTCCTGTCTGGAAATATTGATAAAAGAAAAAGTGTAAATCAATATTTATTTCCTTTTGGATAATAGGGGAAAAGATCGGCAAAATAATATTAATCATTAAATAATATAAACCAACTACTAGTAGACCAATGCCAAACCATTTTTGATAGTTAATCAAATAAGCAATAACAGGGACGTCCTCCAACTCTTCTTCTCCTACTTTCGAGGCCTTTTGTAATCCGTCAAAGAAACTGTAGAACCAGATAATCGGAATAACGAATAAAAATAGCCCTAATCTTAATTCGTTAAGAATAAAAATAGAGAACAAGAATGCAGCCATTAGCTGAATCCCTCTTTGCTGTAACCCTAAATATAAATGCCCTGCACCAGGAAACACTGATAAGAAGGTCGCAATAAATTTGCTTTTCTTTCCCTCTTCTCTGTTCTTTTCAAAGTCTTGAAAAATTGTAATATCTTCTAATGCTTCTCCTTTTAGTTTTTTATTAAACTGCTGAGAAACGTCGTAAAAACCATAAACCCAGATTACTGGCAAAATCGCTAAAAATAGAAGAAACTCATTTGTATAGGTCAAAAACGCGATAAATATAATCATAATTCCTAAGCCTAAAAATGTCGTTAGGAGGGTTATTCCTCGATAAACTAATCCTAATTGGATATGACCTAATCCAGGGAAAAACGATAAAACAATCGTATAAAACCGCTCAGACTCCGTTGTTTTTGCCAGTATAGGTGCAGCCTCCCCAGTTTCAGAATCCGCTGCAAAACTTACTCGTTTCTTTAAATAGCTGCTGGTTGTAATTAATGTGTCGATAAAACTAATGCAGTATATAATAAAACCAATAAAAACTACTATAAATGTTAACTCATTGAGAGATCCTGCACTAAGCATCACAATGGACACAAACGCTAGTCCAAATACTGCTAGCCCATAAAAAAAGCCTCGCAGCTTTTTTCCAATATAGAATAGCCCGCCCCCTGGAAAAAATGCTAAGATTGTCGCGACAATCGGGTTTTTCATTTTTTAACTTCCTCCTTCTTACTACCATCAAATGAATCCATCCAGGCAAATGTCTTATCCACTAAGCCACCTGATTTTGACTCATTTTTAAAAGATACTTCCGTTTTTTGAATTGTTTCTGTATGTTTTACAATGGACTGAAAAAATCCTGCCGACATGAGAATCAAAGTAAGACTCGCGGCAATTGCATAATGGAATATGGATGACTGATAAATACGACGTTTCTTTTCTTCTGTTGTTTTTATCTCCATATTTTCATAGGATATTTTTTGCATAATATCATTCATAAAAGCTGCTTCATCTGAAATTGAAGGAAGTGTCTCCTCTTGCTTGTCTACTGCATCTATATATAATTCTAAGCATTGATCGCATGTATACAAATGATCTTCGAGTAGTGATCTTTCCTTCTCACCTAGTTCATCTTTTACATACTTCATCCAATAATCTTTAGAATAATGTGCTGTCATAAAAATTCTTCCTCCTTCCAATGCGTTTTGATCCAGAGTCTTGCGCGATACAGCTTCGTTTCAATTGTTTTCACTTGAACATTTTGTTCTGCTGCCATTTCTTGATAACTTTTTTCTTGAATGTAAAAACCATAAATGACGTCCCTGTAATTAGCGGGGACTTCCTCCAGTCTTTTCTGCACAAGTCTTTGTCGTTCGCGCCTCAACACTTCTAGTTCTACATCATCAGTCTGAGAGCCTCCTATATGGGATTCCAATTCTTCTGCCATCTCTTCTTTTCTTCTTTGTTTTTTTCTTCTCATATCAATAGCATGATTGATAGCAATTCTTGTTATCCATGTTTTAAATCCTTGATTCTCATATTTGGGGAGAGAGGTATAGATTTTAATAAACACTTCTTGTGTAGCATCTTCCGCTTCTTTTTGGTCCTTTAAAATGCTATATATCGAACGAAACAAGTAGTCCCGATGCTTTTCTACTAACAAACGAAATGCGTGATCATTTCCTGCTTTTATCTTTTCAATTAATACTTGATCACTAATGGCCTCTCCCCCCTTTCCTGCCATTCTATAATAATAGACGGTATTGGATGGTCATACCCCTACAGTTTTTTTATTTTTTTCATGCTTATAGACTCTCTTTTGTAATAGTATCATTATTACATGAAACTTTTTAGCCTTACTTTCGTATTTCATCTATAGCAAATTATCAAAAGGAGAATGTGCATGCATTATTTATTTGCATTACTAGCTTTAACACTAAATCCATTTATATGGAAAAGTCATTTTCATAAAAAAATATTTCTTGTCTTTCAAATTACTCGCTTACTCGCTGGGATTCTTATCATATTTTGTCTTGATTACTTTCAACTAGTTGATCATTCTTTACAGGCTCTCTTTAAATTCGGCTCTATTTTTCTTGCCTTTTTCTTACTCTTAGACTTACTATTTGGAAAGGTAAAGGGATACAGAATAACTGGAATTTTATTCCTGTATTTTGTCTTATTTAGCCTATATGTCCAATTTATTTATCCTTTAACGATTACAGGAGATAAATATCAGTTTGTTCAGGAAAAAGCAACCGTTATTGATAAAGAAGCTGTTTCCACAAATGAAAAGCATATTGTTGTTGTTCCTGAAAGCTACGCACGCTATCGAAGTGAGAAAAAACTTGGAGAGGTTTCTCATCCTTCCTATTACGATTTAGGAACCTCTACCTTGCAAAAGATTAATGATCATCTGTATTGGGTAACACCGATTGAATATACTGGCTTCTTCAAATGGATCAAAGGAGACGACGTGCCTGGTTTTATTAAAATGAGTGCAGAGGATGAAAATGAGGATGCCATTTTGGTTAAATCATCCATGAAATATGTACCTTCTGCATTCTTCCAAGAAGACTTAAAAAGATTAGTAAGAAGTAAGCACAAAGATACAATTTTACTTGAAGCCAGCTTCGAGCCAGACGATAATGATAAACCATATTATGTCGTACCATATGGTCAGTACAATAAATTCCGCGAGATAGTAGATATTAAAGGAATATATATTATTGACCCTGCCACTGGGAAAATAAAGGATTATGGAATGGACAATATACCTGATTTTATTGATCATGTTATTCCTACAAGTGTGGCGGAAGATTGGAATGAATGGTATGGTAAATATATTCACGGCTTCTGGAATACACTATTTGCAAAAGAAGATATGAAACTACCAACTGCTTGGGAAGATATGAATGAAGTAAATGGCGTTTTTAATGAAGACTTACAATTGCATTGGTTTACTGACTTCACACGTCCAAAAACAGATAGTGGAAGCATGGTTGGCTATTCGATGCTTAATGCTCGTACTGGGGCTCTTACCTTCTACACAGAGGCAAATGGATCTTTAAATGGAAAATCCGCCATAAATGTTGCAGAGAAAACCTTCCGTGCTCAAAAATACGAGGCTGGTACTCCGCTACTCTATACGATTTATGGTCAGTTCACATGGGTTGTTCCGCTCATGGACAGCAATCATGTATTAAGAGAAATTATGTTAATCAACGCCAAGGATGAAAAAGTTTATAGTTATCATACAGAAAAAACAAAGCTGTTTAATGATTATAAATATGCGCTTGTCACCTTATTAAAGAATGATAAAACCGTTCCTAACAATATCGCGGACAAAAAAACAATCACTGGCACTATCGACTATGTATATAAAGCAGAAGTAGAAAATAGCACGATTGTTAAATTTATGTTAGAAGGAAATAAAACCATTTTCCAAGTTTCGTCAAATGATTTCCCTTATAGTATTTTCCTAGAAAAAGGGATGCAGCTAACCGTAGATTATGTGGATACAGAAGAAATGATCGTTACGGTTGAAAAATTAAAAATTAGCAATCAAGAATTAAATAATTAAAGTCTTTCCTATGCAAATACCTAAAAAGAATGGAATTTAACAAAAAAATAGTATCTATTGTTTATAATATAGGGAGAAGGGAACAAACTTCTCCCTCTTTCTGCATAGAATAAAAAAGGAGAACAAAGATAGTGTTTTAAACTAGTAAACTTCATTTATAGGAAAGGAGTAATGTATTTGCTTATTCTACTATTAGCTTCCTACTTAATTGGTTCTTTTCCGACCGCCTTAATTATTGGTAAAGTTTTTTACGGCATTGATATTCGGAAACATGGAAGCAATAATCCAGGAGCGACTAATTCGATTCGCGTGTTAGGCAAAAAAGCCGGAATTGCTGTTCTTCTACTCGATGTTGGAAAAGGAGCACTCGCGGCAAGTCTGCCCTACTTACTAATGGTAGATGTTAATCCCTTATATACTGGATTGATAGCTGTTGTTGGTCATTGTTTTCCAATCTTTGCAGGTTTTCGCGGCGGAAAGGCAATCGCTACAACTGCTGGCACCTTACTCGTTGCTAATCCTGCTCTATTTTTGATTTCCTATTTCGCTTTCTTTGCTATTATAATTATTACAAAATATGTGTTTCTTGGTAGTATTTCTGTTGGAATAACCATCTTCTTATATGCGCTATTTTCACCCGATATCCAGCATGACTGGCTCTTTTTCTTGTTTTTATTACTATTAATCTTTTTACATCGCTCTAATATTATAAATTTTATTCATCACAAAGAACCTAAAGTAAACGATAAAAACGTAAAAAAGGATCGAATTAACCCGAAGAAGATTGTCTAATCCCCTTCTTTGGACAAGCTTTTTAAGAAATTGTTGATTATGAACTTTTCCTGGGAAATACTGTCGAATGGTTGGAAATCAAATCAGGGAGTTGCTCTTTGGAGAGCAGCTCCTTTATTTTTGTAGTTTTTTGGTGGTAAGGAGTGCTTGCTGGGATGAGGTGGTTTGGTTGATATTCCTCTGTTTGGCTGATTTCCTCCTCGCTTTGGCTGATTCCCCATTCACTTTGGCTGATTCCCTCCCCGCTTTGGCTGATTTCCTCCTCACTTTGGCTGATTCCCTCCCCGCTTTGGCTGATTTCCTCCCCGCTTTGGCTGATTCCCTCCTCACT
The DNA here is from genome assembly GCF_003726095.1 of Niallia circulans. Taxonomy (NCBI): domain Bacteria; kingdom Bacillati; phylum Bacillota; class Bacilli; order Caryophanales; family Bacillaceae; genus Niallia; species Niallia circulans. Next base: position 4,570,848 of record NZ_CP026031.1, on the reverse strand, counting down.
TTGGCTGATTCCCTCCTCACTTTGGCTGATTCCCCATTCACTTTGGCTGATTCCCTCCTCACTTTGGCTGATTCCCTCCTCACTTTGGCTGATTCCCTCCTCACTTTGGCTGATTCCCTCCTCACTTTGGCTGATTCCCCATTCACTTTGGCTGATTCCCTCCCGCTTTGGCTGATTCCCTCCCGCTTTGGCTGATTCCCCATTCACTTTGGCTGATTCCCTCCTCACTTTGGCTGATTTCCTCCCCGCTTTGGCTGATTCCCTCCTCACTTTGGCTGATTCCCCACTCACTTTGGTTGATTTCCTCCTCGCTTTGGCTGATTCCCTCCCCGCTTTGGCTGATTTCCTCCCCGCTTTGGCTGATTCCCCACTCACTTTGGCTGATTTCCTCCTCGCTCAAATGCCATTTATATCAGCCACTATCGAAATTCACTTAATTCCACTTAATAAAGCTATTTTTTCCATACTATCCTCCTTTCTCCATAAAAAAAGCTGCCAACAAAGAACATTTGCTGGCAGCTAAAGAGATAAATCTTCTTATTATCTTTTATTCATTTCCTGAACTAATAACTTGTTGACCATTTGTGGATTTGCTTGGCCTTTTGTTGCTTTCATTAATTGCCCAACAAGGAAACCAATTGCTTTTTGTTTTCCGTTTTTAAAGTCTTCTATGGATTGCGGATTATTATCTAACACTTCACCAATAATTTTCAGTAATGCACCTTCGTCAGAGATTTGCACTAGCCCCTTCTCTTTTACAATGGCTTCCGCATCGCCGCCGTTTTCAATCAGTTCTTTAAAAACTTGTTTCGCAATCTTACTGGAGATTGTCCCATTTCCAATCAGCTTAATCATGCCAGCAAGGTTTTCTGGAGTAAGCTTTACTTCAGCCAGCTCCTTTTGTTCGGCATTTAAATAAGCAGAGACATCTCCCATTACCCAGTTAGAAGCTAACTTTGGCTCGGCTCCATTTGCCACAGTACCTTCAAAGAAGTCAGCCATTTCCTTCGTAACGGTTAATACTTTTGCATCGTACTCTGGTAAGCCCCATTCTTCCATATAGCGCTTTTGTCTTGCATCTGGCAACTCTGGAATTTCCGCACGGATTCTTGCCTTCCAGTCTTCATCAATATATAAATCTGGTAAATCCGGCTCAGGGAAGTAGCGATAATCATCAGAACCTTCTTTTACACGCATTAACAATGTCGTACTTGTTGCCTCATCAAAGCGGCGTGTTTCCTGATTAATAACACCACCGGAAGAAACAACTTCTCTTTGACGTTGCTCTTCGTATTCTAATCCTTTGCGGACAAAGTTAAAGGAGTTTAAGTTTTTCAGCTCTGTCTTTGTTCCAAATTCCGCTTGTCCTACTGGACGAATGGAAATGTTGGCATCACAGCGCAAAGAACCTTCTTCCATTTTACAGTCAGATACACCTGTGTATTGAATGATGGATTTCAATTTTTCTAAATATGCGTATGCTTCATTTGGTGTACGAATATCTGGCTCAGAAACGATTTCAATTAATGGCGTTCCTTGACGGTTGAAGTCCACTAACGAATATCCTTTCTCATGATTCAATTTCCCAGCATCCTCTTCTAAATGAACACGAGTAATGCCAATTCTTTTTTTATAGCCATCGACTTCAATTTCAATCCATCCATGTTCACCAATAGGCTTATCAAATTGAGAGATTTGGTAAGCTTTCGGATTGTCCGGATAAAAATAGTTTTTACGGTCAAATTTCGTTTCTGTAGCTATTTCACAATTTAATGCCATAGAAGCTTTCATGCCATATTCTACAGCCTTTTTATTTAAAACAGGCAGTACACCCGGATATCCTAAATCTACTACTGTTGTGTTTGTATTTGGTGCAGCGCCAAAATGGTTAGGACTTGCGGAAAATATTTTTGATTGTGTTTTTAACTCTACATGGACTTCTAGCCCAATGACTGTTTCAAATTCCATTTTTTTCACCCCTTACAGCGTTGGTTTTT